>CAJUIP010000045.1 GCA_910586315.1 uncultured Lachnospiraceae bacterium
ACGTCTCTTTTCTGAGTATGTCCTTTACGTGGCACGTTACTTCCCTCCTTAATCATTGTCAGATTAGTAACTGTTCCGGACAGCTGACGCGCAGCCTGCCAAACTGTTACCTGGATTAATTCATAGGTACTCACATGTTTCCATAAAATGTGTTCGTGCTCGGTTTTGTATCTATATCCTGCAACCCACAGGTTCAATATCACCGGCACAACGATGCAGAATTTTCTGCACCCACTTTACTGCTGTTAGTGGCCCAATTAGTTTTGATTATTTTTTATCTTTCGGTCTCTTTGCACCGTATTTGGAACGAGCCTGCTTTCTGTTGGCTACGCCCGCCGTATCAAGAGTACCTCTGATGATATGATATCTGGTACCCGGAAGATCTTTTACACGGCCGCCGCGGATAAGAACAACAGAGTGCTCCTGAAGATTATGTCCCTCACCCGGAATGTAGCTTGTAACTTCGATGCCGTTGGAAAGACGAACTCTGGCGATTTTTCTCAAAGCAGAGTTAGGTTTCTTTGGTGTTGCAGTTTTAACAGCTGTGCAAACGCCTCTCTTCTGCGGAGCAGAAATTTCGGTAGCCTTCTTGTGAAGAGAATTGTATCCTCTCTGAAGAGCCGGAGCTGTGGATTTCTTTTCTGTGGTCTCTCTTCCTTTTCTTACTAACTGGTTAAATGTTGGCATTCTTTTCACCTCCTGCGATATTGACTGTGGTTGCTGCTTAATCAGCTTATTTTCGCGCATCAAAAATGGGACGTTCCCATGCACGCCCCATTATTATATACAGTCTTTTTCCGGCTGTCAAGGAAAAAACTTAAATTTTCTTCAAAAAAGCTAGGTTTTTCATCAATGATACGCCCGAATAGGTTGTCTCATGTTTATTGAAATTATTTTGTGCCTTTTGCCCCTCTATTCTCCCAGGCAAAACATATCCACAGTTACATCAGCCAGAAGTTTCCCCTCTGCATCTGTCACCTCTCCCCGTACAATGGTAATGGACCTTCCCCGGCGCACAAGGATACCTTTGGCAATTACAGTTCCTTCTGATATATTTTTTATAAAATTTATATGAGCGCTTTGGGTCACATATCTGCGGCCGTCAGCCCTGGCGGTGATTCCGGTTACTACATCAGCCAGTGAATAAATCAGGCCCCCGTGAACCATTCCCATGATGTTCAGCCCCTCCGGATGTACTTTCATACGGATTTCACTACATTCCGGGGATACTTTTGTAATTTCCATGTGATTGTGCTGCATAAAAGGATTATTTGCCAGATATTCCTGGGGATCCAGACCTGTAAACTTCTTTTCGCTCATGTATTTCTGCCTCCGATGACGGCTGTTTGCCGGATTTTATTTTCAAAACTATTCTGTATTCAGAATCCATCATATCACAAGTATGCACCGGATACAAACAGAAAATGCAAAGGATACGCACATGCATTGCTCTGCGGGTAACAGCTCAAACGCACTCTGAGCTGTTACCCATGAGAAGCATCATACCAGAGCCGTGGAACTTTTCTGCATTATGCTGCGGAAAAGGAAACGTCATCCAAATCCATGCTCTGGCCCCCATTGGCGGTCACGGTAAACTCAACCCGGGCCTTCACGGTTCCTGCCGGAGCCGCCGAGGTAATCCCACGGTAGTAAGCGAAATCCCGGTTGCTGTTTGTCATGTCTTGCTGCCTTACGGTAATCACGAGGGCATCTGTCGGCTGGTTCTGGGCATTAAAGTAGATCGCCTTAGCCGTCAGCCCCACCTGGCTTCCTTCTCCCCTCGCAAAAAAGGACAATTCATAAAAACATCCGCCGCCAAGTGCAATGTCCTGATAAAGGACAGCATTATCCTTAAGATTCGCAGCGGAATTTCCCGAATGAACTCTGCCCTGAAGCGTCACTTTAGATACAAGATTTTTGTTGTTGGCGGTCCAACCGGAAGGAACGCTGTCACTAAAGGATTCCATCCCTCCATTCGTTACCAGTTCTCCCTTAGATTGACAAGGGCAGCTGCAGGTTCCGGTGGCTCCTGTCGCTCCCGTGGCTCCTGTCGCTCCTGTAGCTCCTGTCGCTCCCGTGGCTCCGGTGACTCCCGTAGCTCCTGTAGCTCCGGCTGCTCCTGTAGCTCCCGTGGCTCCCGTCGCTCCTGTAGCTCCGGCTGCTCCTGTAGCTCCTGTTGCTCCGGCTGCTCCTGTAGCTCCTGTTGCTCCCGTGGCTCCCGCGGCTCCGGCTGCTCCTGTAGCTCCTGTTGCTCCGGCTGCTCCCGCGGCTCCCGTCGCTCCTGTCGCTCCCGTGGCTCCCGCGGCTCCCGTTGCTCCTGTTGCTCCCGTGGCTCCTCGCGGGCCCTGGCATGGGCAATCAGGATTCCATCCCTGGCAGCAGCCCTGACAGCAATTCTGACAGCAATTCTGACAGCATCCGAACCTGCAAGAACTCTTTTCCCCGCAAAAGTTCTCTTGTCCATTCCTGAAAAATGCTTCTTCCCCATTGCAGAAGAAATTGTCTCTTTCCGTATAAAAATCTCCAGATGGATAATACATTTATATACTCCCATATTTTCTTTTATCTTATGATATGCCGGACAGCCGGTTTTGTCCCGTTTTCATTCCGGCTTTGTCCCATTTTCTCCCTTTCTTTTCTGAAAATATTCCCGGTTCAGTGCACAGGCCAATGTCCCCGGCTTTACGCGCTCTGCCATCTCATTAAATCTCTCCGCTTTTTTCCACTGCCCCATCCTGTCATAACATACACATAGCTGGATACAGGGAACATATCCCCTAAGTTCATCCTGCATGAACCCATCCGTACCCGTCTCCTTTCCATTTCTCAGTGCCTGCCTGTACCAGTATGCCGCTTCTGTAAAGCGTCCCCCGTCAAAAAACCATTTTCCGATATCACAGCAAAGTTCCGGTCTGGGCGTCCCATATTTCAGTCCCAGAAACAGTGCCTCCACAGCTTTCTCATCGTTTGAAAGCCCACAATAACAGTCCGCCAGACACCGGCAGGCATCTAACTTATCCTCAACCCACCCATCCGTCCGGCTCAAAAATGCTTTAAACTCCTTTGCTGCCTCATGGAATTTCTTGTGGTAATAAAGTTCCTTCCCATAATAATATTGCTCCCGCGCCTCAAACGGTTCTCCATTTTCTTTCATTTTCTCAAAAATCCGCAAGTTTCTTTCTGAATCTGTTTTTTTCGCCTTATGGTGCTCAATTGTGATTTCTTCCTTCCAAACCTTTCCAAAGGGCGTCACCACCTCATGAATGCGTCCCTTCCATACGGCTTGCGGGCATCTTTTAATGAGTCTTTCCCTGAAAAAACGAATGGCTGGTCTCCCGTTTTCATCAAAACCAGCTGCATATAAAAACATCACAACATCCGGTTTTCCCCTGTCCAGTCTCTTTTTAAGCGCCTGAAGCTTCTCCATCTCCTCCTCTGGAATCACGTCGTCTGCATCCAGCCAGAATAAATAATCTCCCTTTCCTTTGGAAAATGCAAAATTCCTCGCCGCGGCAAAATCCTCCTGCCATGGAAAGGAAAAAACATGTTCTGTAAATCTTGCGGCAATCTCTTTCGTCCTGTCTGTGGAACCTGTATCCACAATTATTATTTCATCGGTAAATCCAGCCACGCTTTCCAGGCAGCGCGCCAGCACTTTCTCTTCGTCCTTTACAATCATGCAGAGACTGACAGACGCCATAAAACGCTCCTGCTTTTATATCTTCATATTTAATATATGTCCATCCATTCTGTCAGGTACCCCTTCCGGACGGCGGCAGCAGAGATTCGTCATAAGTCAATACCGTACAAAACGCTGTGGTCGCGGACATATGGTTTCCACTGCACATTATCGGCAGCACATTTTCGTTAGTAAACCAGTTGATTGTTTCTCCAAAAAGCCTTACAATAGAAGTAATCTCACAAACAGGAGGAATACCCATGAAGCTTGTTATTATCGAACCTCTCGGTGTCAATGACGATAAGCTCCTTGCCATGGCCAAGGATATGCTGCCGTCTGACATTGAAATTGTTTATTACAACACTCGCGCCACCGACACAGAGGCTCTGATCGAACGTGGAAAAGACGCCGACATTATCGCAGTTTCCAATCTCCCGATAAACGCCGACGTAATTAACGGATGCAAAAACTTAAAAATGCTGTCTGTCGCCTTCACCGGAGTAGACCACATCGCCATGGATGCCTGCAGGGCAAACAGCGTTCTTGTCAGCAACTGCGCCGGCTACTCCACAGTTGCTGTAGCTGATCTTGTATTCGGCATGGTAATCGCCCTCTATCGGAACATAATTCCCTGTAACCAGGTAGTTAGAAAAAGCGGTACAAAAGATGGTCTGGTAGGCTTTGAGCTGGAAGGAAAGAAATTCGGCGTCATCGGAACCGGAGCCATCGGACTTCGGGTTGCTGCCATCGCCCTGGCTTTCGGCTGTGAGGTTTTCGCATATAGCAGAACCAAAAAGGAAATCCCCGGTATCACATACGTGGACATGGACACGCTTCTTTCCACCTGTGACATCGTTTCCCTGCATACACCGCTAAATCCTCAAACCAGAGGGCTAATCGGAAAAGACCAGCTTGCCCTTATGAAGCCCTCTGCGCTTCTCATCAATACCTCCCGCGGTCCTGTGGTGGACAGCGAAGCCTTAGCCGGGGCTTTAAACGGCGGAAAAATTGCAGGAGCCGGGGTCGATGTATTTGAAATGGAGCCGCCTGTACCGGAATCCCATCCGCTCCTCACCGCAAAGAACGTGATTGCCACTCCCCATGTGGCCTTTGCAACGAAAGAAGCTTTGGAAAAGCGTGCCGTAATTGTTTTTGACAACATTGCCAAGTGGGTCAAGGGAGAACCTCAGAATGTAATGTAGTCCTTTTTCCATAACATTCTGCAGGCATGGGGGTACTATGAAAGTTCAGCGCTCCGGCGCTGAACGGGCGAAAACGGGGCCGCGAAGCGGCATCTTCCACTCCCGTTTTCTGCACATCCGCCGGAGGCTCATAGGACACACTTTCATTCATGGTGGTGCCTGATGGCAGATATGGGGGGTACTATGAAAGTCCGCTGCCGTGCCTGTAAGGGCTAAAGAGCGAAATATTAAAAAGGAGACAGCGCTGTGGAATTCACGCTTTTCAAAGCCTTGAATTTCCACAGGACTATCTCCTTTTCTCAATCATATAGGATCAGAGACAGGGGATAAACGGCATTACCCGGAACAACTGCCGTCGTGCAAAGCACCGCCACAGCCGGAAGGCGGATTTTCCTTTTTCTCCTCATATTGTTTCAAAAATGCGTCATACAGCTTCTCCTCTGCCATAAGTCTCGCCTTCACGGCATCCTCATAGTTCTCAAAGGAGCCAAGATAATACACTTTTCCCCTGAACCCAATACAGGCCCGCCAGCGGTTGTTTTCTCTCCGGTAAACGCCCTTGTGGCCGGTCGTATTATTTACAAACGTTTTCCGGCTGGCAATCCGCTCCACGCAGGTTCCGTCAACAAAATGGATGGCCTTATTCATATTTTCCTTCCGCTGTTCCTCCTGAAGACATCCACAGCTTTTTGTAACTCCCGATATAAGACTGGCTGACTTGCAGACACACTGCCTCCCACAGTCGCACTGGCATTTCCAGCCTGTCAGGAATCCATCCACATCGAAAACTGCTTCCAGAACCAGGAGCCGACCGAAACGTAAGCCGGTCAAATCCCGGGCCCGCTTTTTCTGTGCTGTTCTGCGGTAACAGCCGCAGCTCTTTGTATGTCCATTTTTCAGGTGTGATTCCTCCACAACCGTTTCTTTTCCGCACTGGCACCTGCAGAGCCAGTAGTGTTTCGGACTGCTCTCCCGCTTCACTTCCCGGAGCACCGTCAGCATTCCAAACTGCTTCCCTGACATTTCTCTCTTCATAATGCAAAATCGTCCATGACATAATATTAATTATGTCATGAACGACTGCATCATTTTCATATAACAACCACAATTTTCTGTCTATTTTTGGGATTTTTCGGGAAATCCATTGAAAAACACGGGCAAAGATGCTAAGATAAATTTGTATGTAGAAGAAACAGGAGGCTTTTCTCATGACATAATTAATATTATGTCATGGACGGCCTCTTTTGTTGCATCAAAGAGCAGTTCTGTCGGTTCCAGCTGCCAGCCAGGGTATTCACAATAAGTGAAAAGCAGGTATCACTCATTCACGGCTGCCAGCCGGGACTTTCCTCTCCGCCGCAGTGCGATACGAAGCACGAAGTGCTTTTTTCATGGGAAAGACCTTCTTTCATCTCACTTTTATGCATTAACGTAACAAGGTCTTTCCCATGAAAAAAGAATGGGTACATAGATTTGTTGTACCCACTCTTTGAAACGATTCTGATTTATTGCTGCTGCCGGTGCGACACCTCCAGCCTATTCGGTCTCACTGTCTATATCCACATAACCTTCTGTAGACGGGATAGTAAAGCTCACTTCCTGTCCGGGATTGTTTACTTTCATGGAAATATCCATCACGTATTTTATGGTCTCGCTCTCTTTGCTCTCTGTATCCGTCACAATGATATCCATATCCATGTACATCTTCTGGCTTGTATAATAGCCGTTTTCATCAATGACAGCCTCCCCGTTGGAAGCGTTAATGACATAAGACATATCCATTCCAAGATCAGAAAAACTCGTTCCGCCCATCAGCTCCTCCAGATAACGGTTCAGGGCGCCGGCGTTATTATCAAAGGTCAGGATAGTTTTATTTCCTTCTTCCCTCATCCGGAGATTATTAATGAAAGAAGTATCCACTTCCATTACATCTATATTGCTGCTGGCTTCTTTCAGGGCTTCCTCCATGGGCATCGCCTGCTTTATCTTCATTCCCATCATGTCTGCATAATAGTATCCGTTCGTATAGAACATATTGAGAGGCATATCGCTTCCCAGCATATTCATGCTTCCCTCTGCTGTAAACTCCAGGTTTCCGGTCCTGGCGCCGCGAAGCTTCAGATTCAGATTCATTCCCATATCCATGGACGTGCCATCTGCATTCATAGAAATCTTATAATCCGCATCCACATCCATACTGTCAAGGCTGTTGTTCTTTTTCTGAGCTTCCTCATACACAGCCAGAGCCCTGCTGTCATTATTGGTCCTGATTGCGACTTCTTTCTTCTGAACCACACCATTCACTGCCCAGGCGCCGTTCTCGTCGATTTCGTATCCGTCTGCCTGGGGAGTGTTGGTAATCGCATAGCCTTTACTGTTGAAATAGTAGCACTCTGCCGAACCGTCGTTATTACCGTCTACCCACTGCCATCCATCCTTGTAATAGGAGCCGTCTTCTGTCTCATACCACCAGCCGTTCATATCCAGATGCCATTCACCGGCCAATGAAGTAAAAGACAGCATCAAAGCAGCCGGAATCGCTGTCAACAATACTTTCTTCCACATTCTCATACAAAAAACCTCCTCTTAAAAAAAGTTTCCAACCTACTTTTCTGATTATATCAAATATTCAGACAGCAAACAAGTTTTTTCTCAAAACATTTTAGCGTGAAAAGCCATTCCCGTCTCCGGCTTCCGGTTTCAAAAACATCAGACATAAGATTGCTCCACCTGTACCACAGCAAAATAGTTTTCCCACTTTTCCTCTACCAGTGATTCAATTCCCATTTTCACGCTCTCATTGGATGTTTCAAACCCATACGGCACTACTGCGTCGAAGATGAGATTGGTGTGGGTCGGTCCCTGTACCATGCGGAAATCATGAATGGAAACGCCGGGAAACTTTTCCGCAATCTTATCTGCCACAGCCCGTTTCATCTCTGTAACTTTCGCATTGTCCACTTCAATGGGATCCATATGTATGACGGCCTCGCACCCCAGCTTATGGTTTAATTCCTTTTCAATCCTGTCTATTACATCGTGTATTTCAAAAATATCACTGTTTCCCGGAACCTCCCCGTGAAGAGAAATCATCCGTCTTCCCGGGCCATAATCATGGACAACCAGATCATGAATCCCTATGATTTCCGGATGCGCCATGACGGTTCCCTTAATTTCCTCCACAAACTCATGGGAAGGCGGCTCACCCAAAAGCGGATTTAAGGTATCCTTCGCCGCGCTGTACCCTGCAAACAGTACAAACCCGGCCACCAGGCAGCCGCACCATCCATCAATATTCACAGATGTCACATGAGTGACCGCCATGGAAATCAAAACGGCTGTAGTCGCAACGGAATCGCTGAGACTGTCCATGGCCGTGGCCTTCATGGCTTCGGAATCAATTTTCTTTCCCACAGAGCGGTTATAATAACACATATACATTTTCACACAGACGGACGCCACCAGAATTGCCACTGAAACAAGCTCTGTCTCCACAGGCTCCGGTGTGCGGATTTTTTCAATGGATGTCTTTAAAAGTTCAAATCCCATGAGAATAATCACCATGGAAACCCCAAAGCCAGACAGGTATTCAATACGTCCATGTCCAAAGGGATGGCCTGCATCGGCTTTCATTCCGGAAAATTTGAACCCCACCAGAGTAATCAAAGAGGAACCTGCATCCGAAAGGTTATTGAATGCATCCGCGGTGATTGCAATGGAGCCACTTATGACACCCGCTATATATTTTCCAAGAAAAAGCAGAATATTCAGACTAATTCCCACAATGCTGCACAGCATTCCGTAAGAACGCCGAACGTTTTGATCTTCATATTTTTCCCTGTCTTTCATAAATAATCTGGATAACACTGTAATCATAACCAGTTACCTTTTCTGACTCCTTATAATATGATGAGACTGGGGTCAAAAAACATTTTGACCCCAGCCGTAAAACATCTATTCGTAACCGTTTAGCCCCGCATCTATTCCTGTGTATCATCCTCGTTGAGAATGATTTCTTCAGCCTCGCCGATGGGAGCGTCCTCCTCCGGCTGCAATACCGGAATTTCCTCTACTTCCTCTTCTTGTTCTTCTATCTCATCTGTGCCGAGGCGGATATCACGATAACGCTTCATACCCGTACCTGCCGGAATCGGCTTACCAATGATAACATTCTCCTTAAGGCCGATCAGATGGTCCACTTTACCGTTAATGGCTGCTTCCGTCAGGACCTTTGTGGTCTCCTGGAAGGATGCCGCGGATAAGAAGGAATCCGTAGCAAGGGACGCTTTTGTGATACCAAGCAGTACCTGTTTCCCCTCCGCAGGCTTCTTTCCCTCTGCAAGCAGAGCCTCATTCATCTCGTTGAAGTCCAGAACATCCATGGAAGTTCCCGGAAGGACCTCAGAATCCCCGCTCTCCTCCACGCGGATTTTCTTAAGCATCTGATGAACAATCATCTCAATGTGCTTATCGTTGATCTCCACGCCCTGTAACCGGTACACACGCTGTACCTCACGGAGCATGTAATTCTGGACAGCACGAACGCCTTTGACCTTTAAAAGATCATGGGGATTGATGCTTCCCTCTGTCAGAACGTCTCCAGCCTCAAGAACCTGACCGTCCAGTGCCTTGATTCTGGAACCGTAAGGAATCAGATACGTCTTGGAATTTCCGGTCTCCTGGTCCGTAACGATAATTTCACGTTTTTTCTTTGTGTCTTTAATTGTAGCAACCCCGCCGAACTCTGCAATAATGGCAAGTCCCTTGGGCCGCCTTGCCTCGAAAAGCTCCTCTACACGGGGAAGACCCTGTGTAATATCGCCGCCGGCAACGCCGCCTGTATGGAACGTACGCATCGTAAGCTGTGTACCGGGCTCACCGATGGACTGTGCCGCAATGATGCCGACAGCCTCGCCGACCTGAACCGGCTGTCCGGTAGCCATGTTGGCCCCGTAGCACTTTGCACATACGCCGATGTGGCACTTACAGGTCAGTACATTACGAATCTTTACGGTATTTCTTCCCTGCTTCTCCAGCACCTTGACCACTGCTGCCGCACGCTTCGGCGTACACATATGATTGGCCTTCACAACCACTTCTCCCGTATCCGGATCCGTGATCGTTTCCGCAATATATCTTCCTGTCAGACGCTCTTCCAGACTCTCAATCGTCTCTTTCCCGTCAGAGAACCCGGATATTTCCATAAACGGAATCTCTTTGCCCTCACAGCAGTCAATCTCACGGATAATCAGATCCTGGGAAACGTCAACCAGACGCCTTGTCAGGTAACCGGAGTCGGCAGTACGGAGGGCCGTATCGGACAGACCTTTACGGGCGCCATGGGCAGAAATGAAATACTCCAGTACGTCGAGTCCTTCACGGAAATTAGACTTAATCGGAAGCTCGATGGTATGACCGGTCGTATCCGCCATCAGGCCGCGCATGCCTGCAAGCTGCTTAATCTGCTTATCGGAACCACGGGCTCCGGAGTCAGCCATCATAAAGATATTATTATACTTATCCAGTCCTGTGAGCAGGTCATGGGTCAGCTGGTCATCCGTCTCTTTCCAGGTATCAATCACTTCCTTATAGCGCTCTTCCTCTGTGATTAAACCACGGCGGAAGTTCTTGGCAATCTTGTCAACCGTCGCTTCCGCATTGGCAAGAAGCACCTTTTTCGATTCCGGAACCGTCATGTCGTGAATGGATACCGTCATGGCCGCTCTGGTGGAATATTTATAGCCAATGGCCTTAATGTCGTCAAGGGTAATCGCTGTCTGCATTGCCCCGTGGGTATTGATAACTTTTTCAAGAATCTGCTTGAGCTGTTTCTTCTTAACTAAGAAATCAATCTCCGGCTTTAACTCATTTTCGGGAATACTTCTGTCCACAAAGCCGAGGTCCTGCGGAATAATTTCATTAAACAGGATACGGCCCACCGTGGTTTCCACGATGCCGCTCTTCTCTGTACCATTGATGGTCTTTGTGATTCTTACCTTAATTCTCGCATGGAGCGTAACGGCTCCGTTCTCATATGCCAGAATTGCTTCGTTCGGGTTCTTGAAGAATTTTCCCTCACCCTTTGCGCCAGGTCTTTCCTGTGTCAGATAATAAATACCAAGTACCATATCCTGAGAGGGAACGGCCACCGGACCTCCATCAGAGGGCTTCAGTAAGTTGTTGGGAGAAAGCAGAAGGAATCTGCACTCCGCCTGCGCCTCCATGGAAAGCGGAACGTGTACGGCCATCTGGTCACCGTCAAAGTCGGCGTTGAAGGCAGTACAAACAAGGGGATGAAGCTTAATCGCCTTACCCTCTACCAGAATCGGCTCGAATGCCTGGATGCCAAGCCTGTGCAGGGTAGGAGCACGGTTTAACATAACGGGATGCTCTTTAATTACATCCTCCAGCACATCCCAGACCTCCGTCTGAAGACGCTCTACCATCTTTTTTGCATTTTTAATGTTATGAGCGGTTCCATTGGCCACAAGCTCCTTCATAACGAAAGGCTTGAACAGCTCAATAGCCATCTCCTTGGGAAGGCCGCACTGGTAAATCTTAAGCTCCGGCCCGACAACAATAACGGAACGTCCGGAATAGTCCACACGTTTTCCCAGAAGGTTCTGGCGGAAACGTCCCTGTTTTCCCTTTAACATATCGGAAAGGGACTTTAACGCACGGTTTCCGGGACCTGTCACAGGTCTTCCGCGTCTTCCGTTGTCGATTAAAGCATCGACGGCTTCCTGAAGCATACGTTTCTCGTTGCGGACGATGATGTCCGGTGCGCCCAGTTCCAGAAGTCTCGCAAGACGGTTATTGCGGTTGATGATTCTTCTGTATAAATCATTTAAGTCCGAGGTGGCAAAACGGCCGCCATCAAGCTGTACCATGGGGCGGATATCCGGCGGAATTACCGGAATCACGGTCATAATCATCCACTCCGGTTTATTGCCGGAATGAAGGAATGCCTCAACCACTTCCAGACGTTTGATAATTCTTGCTCTCTTCTGTCCGGAGGAATCCTTTAAAGCTCTTCTGAGCTCCTCGGAGTCCTTTTCCAGATCAATATCCTTTAAAAGCTCCTGAATAGCCTCGGCGCCCATTCCGACACGGAAAGCGCCATAACCATATTTTTCAACCGCATCGCGGTACTCCTTTTCAGAGAGCACCTGCTTTAACTGGAGCCCTGTCGTTCCGGGATCCAGTACAATATAGGAAGCAAAATACAAAACCTTTTCCAGGACTCTCGGAGAAATGTCCAGAATCAGTCCCATACGGCTCGGGATACCCTTAAAATACCAGATGTGGGAAACCGGGGCCGCCAGAGCAATATGGCCGATACGCTCACGGCGCACGCTTGCCTTCGTTACCTCAACGCCACAGCGGTCACAGATAACGCCCTTATATCTGATTTTTTTATATTTACCGCAGTGACACTCCCAGTCCTTGCTCGGCCCGAAAATTCTTTCACAGTACAGGCCGTCTTTCTCCGGCTTCAATGTACGGTAGTTGATAGTTTCGGGCTTTTTCACCTCACCGTGGGACCATTCCAGGATTTTTTCCGGAGAAGCAAGTCCGATACGGATTGCGTCAAATGTCATCGGCTGATAAGTTTCATTTGTCTCAGGCATGAACGGTACTCCCTTCTATTTATTTGTCATTATCAGAATAGTCGTCGTCGATGTAACTGTCATCTTCCTCCGGCTCGTCGATATAATCATCCTCTTCAGAATCCACCAGCTCGCCGTCCTTAAATTCCTGTTTCTGGAATCCAAAGCTGCCGAAGGACTCTTCTTTTTCCTCGTAGCGTCTGTCGCCTTCAATAATGGAACGTAAATCAAGGTCGCTGTCCGCATAATCAATGTTCTCGGACATCTCCACCTCTTCTCCATTGTCACGCAGCACCCGCACATCCAGTCCGAGTGACTGGAGCTCCTTTAAGAGTACCTTGAAGGACTCCGGGATACCCGGTTCCGGAATATTCTCACCCTTAATAATCGCCTCGTAAGTCTTCACACGTCCAACCACATCGTCGGATTTCACCGTCATGATCTCCTGCAAGGTATAGGAAGCACCATAAGCCTCCAGAGCCCAAACCTCCATCTCACCGAAACGTTGTCCGCCGAACTGGGCTTTCCCTCCCAGAGGCTGCTGGGTAACCAGAGCGTATGGTCCGGTGGAACGGGCGTGAATCTTATCATCCACAAGATGGTGGAGCTTCAGATAATGCATGTGGCCTATAGTAGTGGGGCTGTCGAAGTATTCGCCGGTCCGGCCGTCACGGAGCAGTACCTTACCATCTCTCTGAATCGGAACTCCCTTCCAGAGCCCCCGATGCTCCAGATGTTCTCCAAGATATTCCATTACCTCGGGCCTGAGCAAATCGCCATATTTCTCCTGGAATGCGCTCCATTCCATATTAACGTAATCATTGGCAAGTTCCAGCGTATCCTGAATATCGTCTTCATTCGCGCCGTCGAAAACCGGGGTCGATACATTAAAGCCAAGGGCTTTTGCAGCAAGGCTTAAGTGAATCTCAAGCACCTGTCCGATATTCATACGCGACGGCACGCCCAGGGGATTTAACACGATATCAAGCGGACGGCCGTTCGGTAAAAACGGCATATCCTCGACCGGAAGCACACGGGACACAACACCCTTGTTGCCATGACGTCCGGCCATCTTATCGCCAACGGAAATCTTACGTTTCTGAGCAATATAAATTCTTACGGACTGATTCACGCCGGGAGCCAGCTCATCGCCGTTCTCTCTCGTGAATACCTTGGCATCTACGATAATCCCGTATGCACCGTGAGGTACCTTTAAGGAAGTATCGCGAACCTCTCTTGCCTTCTCACCAAAAATGGCGCGCAGCAGTCTCTCCTCGGCAGTCAGCTCGGTTTCTCCCTTTGGAGTCACCTTGCCCACCAAAATATCACCGGCACGTACTTCTGCACCGATACGGATAATTCCTCGCTCATCCAGATCTTTCAGAGCGTCCTCGCCCACGCCCGGAACATCTCTCGTGATCTCTTCCGGCCCCAGCTTGGTATCACGGGCCTCCGCCTCATACTCCTCAATATGGACGGAAGTATAAACATCATTCTGAACCAGTTTTTCACTCAGCAGAACGGCGTCCTCGTAATTGTAGCCCTCCCATGTCATAAAACCAATCAGCGGGTTCTTTCCAAGGGCAATTTCACCGTCTTTCGTGGACGGACCGTCTGCAATTACCTCGCCCTTTTCCACATGATTTCCCTTAAATACAATGGGTTTCTGATTGTAGCAGTTACTCTGATTGCTCCTCTTAAATTTAGTCAGATGGTAAACATCTCTGTTTCCATCGGCATCTCTCTTAATAATGATCTCATTGGATGCGGAGCGCTCAACGACGCCCGCGTTTCTGGCCACCACGCATACGCCGGAGTCAACGGCGGCCTTTCCTTCAATACCGGTTCCGACAACGGGAGCCTCTGTGGAAAGAAGCGGTACAGCCTGACGCTGCATATTAGAACCCATCAGAGCACGGTTGGCGTCGTCATTCTCCAGGAACGGAATCATAGAGGTTGCCACAGAAAACACCATCTTCGGAGATACGTCCATCAGGTCGATGGATCGTTTCTGGAAGGAAGAAGTTTCTTCGCGGAAACGTCCGGAAATATTGTTATGAACAAAATGACCATTTTCGTCCAGAGGTTCGTTGGCCTGCGCCACAATATAGTTATCTTCTTCGTCGGCTGTCAGATAAACCACCTCGTCGGTTACCTGCGGGTTCGCCGGATCGGATTTATCAACCACGCGGTAGGGAGCCTCGACAAAGCCGTAGGGATTCACCCTGGCATACGTCGCAAGGGAATTGATCAGACCGATATTTGGACCTTCAGGAGTCTCGATCGGGCACATACGTCCATAATGGGTATAGTGCACATCCCGCACCTCAAATCCGGCACGCTCTCTGGAAAGGCCTCCGGGGCCCAGTGCGGAAAGACGTCTCTTGTGAGTCAGCTCAGAAAGCGGGTTGTTCTGGTCCATAAACTGAGACAGCTGGGAACTTCCGAAAAATTCCTTTACAGCAGCCGTCACAGGCTTGATATTGATTAAGGACTGGGGAGTAATTCCCTCCATATCCTGCGTGGTCATTCTCTCTCTTACCACACGCTCCATTCTGGAAAGGCCAATACGGTACTGGTTTTGTAATAATTCCCCAACCGCACGGATGCGGCGGTTGCCCAGATGATCAATATCATCTTTTGTACCGATTCCGTACTCCAGATGCATATTATAATTAATGGAAGCAATAATATCTTCCTTCGTAATGTGCTTCGGAATCAGGTCATGAACGTTGCGGCGGATGACAGCCTTTAACTGCTCCTCGTCCATATCCCCTGATTTTGCCAGAATATCAGCCAGCACCGGGTAGAATACTAACTCTGTCACGCCGGCCTCTTCCGGTTTAAAGTTCACATAAGAAGCCAGATCTACCATCATGTTAGAAAGAACTTTCACAGTTCTTTCTTCCGTCTGAATCCAGACATAGGGAACAGCGGCATTCTGGATGGCGGTCGCCTGCTCCTTGGAGAGTGGCTTTCCGGCCTCTGCCAGAATTTCACCGGTGGTGGTATCTACCACATCCTCGGCCGGAATCTGTCCTGTAATGCGGTTTTTGAAGTGAAGCTTCTTATTAAATTTATATCTTCCAACTTTGGCCAGATCATATCTTCTCGGGTCAAAGAACATGCTGTTTAACAGGCTTTCCGCACTGTCAACGGAAAGCGGCTCACCAGGACGGATCTTCTTATACAATTCCAGAAGGCCATCCTGATAATTGTCGGAAGTATCCTTTCCAAAGCTTGCAAGAATCTTCGGCTCCTCGCCGAACAATTCGGTAATTTCTGCGTTTGTGCCGAATCCAAGAGCACGAACCAGCACGGTTACCGGAACCTTTCTTGTACGGTCCACACGCACATAAAAAACATCATTGGAATCTGTCTCATACTCCAGCCATGCGCCGCGGTTGGGGATTACGGTACAGGAATATAACTCCTTACCGATCTTGTCATGATCGATTCCATAATATATTCCAGGGGAACGTACCAGCTGGCTTACAATAACCCGTTCCGCGCCATTGATCACAAAGGAACCTGTATCTGTCATTAACGGCAGATCACCCATGAAAATCTCGTGTTCATTGATTTCATCTTTATCTTTGTTGCAGAGTCTCACCTTTACCTTCAAAGGCGCCGCGTAGGTAGCATCTCGTTCCTTGCACTCTTCAATCGTATATTTGATGTCATCCTTACAGAGCGTGAAGTCCACGAACTCCAGGCTCAGGTGACCGGCAAAATCTGCGATCGGAGAGATATCATCGAAAACCTCTTTTAAGCCTTCGTCGAGGAACCACTGGTAGGAATCTTTTTGGATTTCGATCAGGTTCGGCATCCCAAGAACTTCTTTCTGTCTTGAGTAGCTCATCCTTACGCTCTTACCGGCCGGCACCGGACGTATTCTGCTTTTCTCCATTGACGTTTCACCCCTGTTTTCTTTATCAATCTCAACTTCTAATTTTGGGCATACTGATACCATATGCACATGATACCATAATAGTGCACTTTTCATACTATCATAGCTCTTTCAAGCTGTCAAGCCGTTTTTCCATAAATTACAACTTGACGGTAACAGTTCAGCCTTGCGAAGATTCCATGGGAAAAATGCGTTGAATGCTTGCTTTCATAAGCGGTTTTCACTTGGAATCTTCATAAGGCAGACGCCACGCGCTTCTTGTCCGCAGTATGCGGGCAAGAAGATGAAGGGCTGAACTGTTACTTTGCATATAACAGTTCAGCCGTGCGAAGATTCCATGGGAAAAACGCGTTGAACACTTGCTTTCATAAGCGGTTTTCACTTGCAATCTTCATAAGGCGGACGCCGTGCGCTTCTTGCCTGCGGTACGCGGGCAAGAAGATGCAGGGCTGAACTGTTACTTTGCATAAGGCAATTACAAAGCCATAAATAGTGATGCAGGCATTGAAAAATATAGGTTTTTCAATGCCTGCAAATTATGGAAGCACTTCATTATCTTGGGGCAGCCGGGCGCCAATATACATCATATAATAATCCCCGTCTATTTCCGCACAGGCGATTTCCAGCGTCTCTTCTAGTAAAAACCGTTCCGCTCCTTCCGGGTCTTTTTCCAGAACTTCGTCGAACAGGCTGCGGCCGGTCGGAGGATTATTCAGAATACCAAGTTCCGTCAGCATATTTATGGACAAATCAGCCATTTCATGCAAGTCCTCCCGATTCCAGAAAACCAGGTCTATACCATGCATGCGGCCATCCACGGTATCAAAGTACAGATTAACATAACCGCAGTCATCCTCCTGGCGGGATAAATCGTACTCATAAACAGTATTATACCAGGTAGTTTCGTCTATGAACTGGTTATAGCTGTATTCGGCGCAGCCAGCCTGGAAAGAGGTCTCTGACAGCAGAGCTTCAAACAGCGGAAGCGCTTCAGATTCTCCAATGCTTAAGTGGCCGTATCCATTGCAGGGAACCCCGGCTTCTTTTACCTCTTCATCGCTGCGCTCCCAGTCGTACAGTTCGTCTTCCCCCAAATTGTCCTCCGGAACCTCTTCTTCCCAGGCTTTGTCGGAAGCCGGTTCCGCCTTTGCTTCTTCCACGGAGCCCAGCCATTTGCCAATCTCCCCGGATGTTTCTGCCAGGTAACTAAACAGACCGATGCCACTGCTAATCATAACGATACACAGAAAAATGGTTCCGACAGGGCCCAGTCTGGCCAGCATGCCTTTTTTAGGGGTATGCTTCGCTTTTGAGGGCTGCGTACGCTGTGCAACAGTTTTTGAGCGCGCAGATCCGGGATTCGCGGATTTTGAGACGGTGGACTTCGAAGCCGTCGATTTTGAAGCTGTCATTTTTCCGGTATGCAGATCACCATGGTACTGACAGTTTGTTTCTGAAGCCGGATGACGCTCATTTAAGTAGTAATCCACATCCCAGACCACCGGCTTCAGGACAACACGCCTGCAGCCTTCACAGTATATTCCATTTTTCAACACCTGGTCGCAGCAGGGACATATTTTCTTTTTCATATGGGAAACCTCTTTTCGTATCTATGGAAGAACATGCTATGCTCCGCAGGATGCACACGATTCGCTAAAGTGATTGTCCTCCCTTCGGGCGGACGCGAATCGGCACTGCTATAATGTCTGACAACATTATAGCATATCCTCCCCTCCAGGCAAAGAATTTTGTTGGGGGATATAGATTTTCTTGCTTTATCATTACCTTATTCTGTTACCGAAAGAGATTCATTTTTCCGGAAAAGCTCGAAACTATATAAGAATCCCTGCAATCATAATTGCTGCTCTTCTATTTCATTCTTTATCAGGTTCACAAATGCAGGTCTTTCTTTTAGAGGTAACATTCCGTAGGGGGTACTAAGGCAAAAGGATTCTTTCCGGATTTTTTCATACATAGAACGAGGGTATCGCTCAATCATCTAATTCTGATGATTTTGCGACACCCTCTTTATGAGATGACGCCGGATATAACAGAAATATTGTTATTACCGGTTTAATATTTCCATAAATTCTTCCCCTGTTATGGTTTCCCGTTCCAAAAGGTATTCGGAAAGCTCATTTAGCTTGGCGGCATGGTCTTTCAGAATATCAAGAGCTTTTTCGTACTGGGTTTTTACAGTCCGGACCACCTCATCGTCGATGGCTTTGGCCGTCTCCGGGGAGCAGGCTAAAGAAGTATCTCCTCCCAGGTACTGGTTATTTACAGTTTCCAGGGCCACCATACCGAACTGGTCGCTCATGCCGTACCGGGTCACCATGGCCCTGGCAAGCTTCGTTGCCTGCTCGATGTCGTTGGAGGCACCCGTGGTTATGGATTTGAACATAAATTCTTCGGCAGCCCGGCCTCCGGTCAGAGTGGCGATCTTATTCAGCGCCTCTTCCTTACTCATAAGAAACCGTTCTTTCGTCTCCACCTGCATAGTGTATCCCAAAGCTCCGGAAGTTCTGGGAACAATGGTGATTTTGTGAACCGGAGCCGACTGGCTCTGACAGGCCGCCACCAGGGCGTGACCGATTTCATGATAAGCCACAATCCGTCTCTCATTTTCGGAGATCACAGCGTCCTTTCTCTGGTATCCGGCAATGACAGTCTCCACGCTTTCCTCCAAATCCTCCTGGCAGACCACCTTTCTTCCCATGCGGACCGCCCTGAGCGCCGCCTCATTGACAATATTGGCAAGCTCTGCCCCGCTGGCTCCGGAAGTGGCGCGGCCGATGGCATTGAAATCTGCCGTATCATCCATTTTGACGTTTTTTGCATGTACCTTGAGGATGGCCTCCCTTCCCTTAAGGTCCGGAAGTTCCACCGGAATTCTCCGGTCAAAGCGCCCTGGCCTTAAAAGGGCCTGATCCAGGGATTCCGGACGGTTCGTGGCTGCCAGAATCACAACGCCTTTCTTACCGTCAAAACCATCCATTTCCGTCAGGAGCTGGTTTAAGGTCTGCTCTCTCTCATCATTTCCTCCCATACCGCTGCCATCCCGCTTTTTGCCGATGGTATCAATTTCATCAATAAACACGATACACGGAGCCTTTTCGTTCGCCTGCTTAAACAGATCGCGAACCTTGGCCGCGCCCATACCCACAAACATTTCCACAAATTCCGAACCAGAAATAGAGAAAAACGGCACATGAGCCTCACCGGCCACAGCTTTTGCAAGCAGGGTTTTACCTGTTCCCGGAGGGCCCACAAGCAAAGCTCCTTTGGGGAGCGTAGCCCCGATATCTGAATACTTTTTCGGGTCATGGAGAAAATCTACAATCTCCTTTAAGGCCTCCTTGGCCTCCTCCTGTCCGGCCACATCAGCGAATGTCTTTCCAGTTTCATTTTCCGCATAAATCTTCGCGTTTGACTTTCCAAAAGTCATGGCATTTCCACCCATCCGTTTCGCCATCATACGGCTTAACATCTGTCCGAAAAGCACCATGATCCCAATGGGGATAATCCAGTTGGTAAGAATTGACATGATGGCCGACTCCCTCTGGGGAATCACTTTTCCAAAAGTCACTCCAGCCCTGTAAAGGTGATCTGTCAGGGAATCATCTTCCCAGAGTCCCGTTTTGTACACCTGTTTATTGCCGTGAGCATCCTGAGCCAGGAACACAAGCTGGTCT
The DNA here is from genome assembly GCA_910586315.1 of uncultured Lachnospiraceae bacterium. Taxonomy (GTDB): domain Bacteria; phylum Bacillota; class Clostridia; order Lachnospirales; family Lachnospiraceae; genus CANRXD01. Next base: position 20,097 of record CAJUIP010000045.1, read on the forward strand.
GTGTCCTTCTGTACCTGGATCACCTGTCCCGCATCCACCATAGTGAGGAATTCATTATAATTAACTTCCATCACCTTCTGTCCCACCACCGCTGGAAAAACCAGCGCATTCAGCAGCATGGTAATTAAAAAAACAACTACCGCGTAATAAATAAGTCCTTTGGCATAATTGTTGGGCTGTGGGGATTTCCCTCCGTTGTTTACTCCCATATACATTTCCTCTGTCTTTCTTTTGTTTTATATTAAAAATGGCTCCTTCTCGGTGTTTTTCGGGTCACAATGTCATGTATCGACATGCAAGCATGTCACGTATAACCTTTTGACCCCTATGATACCACGGATTGCTCCGCACTTTGTGCTCCCGCAATCCTAAAACACCTCAAATCCGCTCATTTTTCTGCGAAAAATGGCTCCTTCTCGGTGTTTTTCGGGTCACAATATCATGTATCGACATGCAAGCATGTCATACATGACCTTTTGACCCTGGTATCATATTTAGCATTTTATTAAAATTCAGCGAGAACAGAATCACTGTCGTGAGCACTGCCAGAATATCCGATATCGGTTCCGCGTAAAACAGACCGTCAGTCCCCATGCCAAGCGTTGGAAGAAGAATGGCCAGAGGGATCAGCAGGATAACTTTTCTTAACAATGCCAGAAATACGGAAATCTTCGCCTGACCCAGGGCCAGAAAGGTCTGCTGGCATGCAATCTGGGCCCCCATAACCAGGAAACCAAACATATAGATGCGGACTGCATAAACGCCAATATGGATAATCTCCTCGTTATCAGAGAACATGCGGATGAACAGCTCCGGAAACAGGAGCACAACGCCCGTTGCAATGAGGGAAAAGCCCAGGGAAAGAACAAATAAAAGCTTAAACGCCTTTTTTACCCGTTCCTTGTTTCCTGCTCCGAAATTATAACTGAGGATCGGCTGGGCTCCCTGAGTCAGGCCGCTTAAGGGCAGAAACAGCATCTGCATGATGGAAAACAAAATCGTCATGGCCCCCACATAATAGTCATTTCCGTACCGCTGCATCCCGGAATTGTAGGTGAGCTGCACCAGACACTCTGTGGACTGCATGATAAATGGAGAGGTCCCAAGCGCCATAACAGAAAGCAGAAGCTCCCTGTCAATTTTAAGATTTTCCTTTTTTACTTTCAGAACAGTCTTTTTCCCGCACAGGAACGAAAGAACCCACAAAGCAGAAACCGTCTGACTGATGATAGTCGCTAGAGCTGCCCCCTGTACTCCCATTCCCAGAAAAAAGATAAAAACCGGATCCAGAATGATATTTAAAACCGCTCCGATTAAAACTGTCACCATTCCTGTTTTGGCAAAGCCCTGGCTGGTGATGAACATATTAAGCCCGAGAGAAATTTGAACGGAAATAGTTCCCAGAAGGTAAATGCCCAGATAGCTGTTAGCGTATCCGATGGTTTGTTCGCTGGCCCCGAACAGCATGAGAAGCGGCTCCTTCACAAAATAGAAAAAAACGCTTAAGCACACAGCCATAATGCATAATGAAGTGATACAGGTCCCAAGAATCTTTTCTGCCGTATCATACTCTTTTCTTCCCATGTAGATGGCCGCCCTGGGCGCACCGCCTGCACCGATCAGGGCCGCAAAGGCAGAAATCAAAATAATAATCGGAAAAGTAACGCCCAGCCCTGCCAATGCCAGATGTCCCACCTCCGGAATCCTTCCCACATAGATCCGGTCCACCATATTATAGAGGAGATTTACCAACTGTGCAAATACCGTGGGAACTGCCAGCTCAATTAAAAGCCTGCCTAAAGGGGCATTGGCCATTTTGTCGTCTTTCGCTCTGCTTTCCATATTTTCTCACCTCATATCAAGGTCTTTTTCCGTTTAGTTTTCCTGCATTTCCGGAAAATATCCTGTCTTTTTGTAAGGTGACACCTTGTCACCCTATTGTTTTCTTTATCCTAGCACGTTACGTATACATCGTCAAGGAAGTTTATGGAAGTTTCGGAAACATTATATTTATTTTATAAATTCTCTTGACAAAATTGTTTTCACGTATTACTATATCGTAAAACAAAACAAGAAAACCAGAGAGAAAGAGGAGTACATTTTCATAAACGGTATCACAGAGAACCGCAGGCGGTGGGATTGCGGTATAGCGTTGAAAATGGAATGGACTTTCGAGGGCAGTCCTGAAAGAATTCGAGTATGGACTGACGGCTTCCGCGGCCGTTATTTGGCGGCGTATATGTTGGTATACGAAAAAGAGGACCGAAAGGTCAATTTGAGTGGCACCGCGGATAGATAATTCGTCTCAAGCATAGAATATATATGCTTGGGACTTTTTTTATTTCGCAGAAAAAGTTCACCAAAGTGGACTCCATCTTATTTTGGTAGTGTCAAGTAATCTATGAAAAACTTGGGTCCAAAAAACAGGCCCAACCGA
>CAJUIP010000046.1 GCA_910586315.1 uncultured Lachnospiraceae bacterium
GTTCAACTATGAATACAAATTATAATACACCGTTCTATGGAAAAACTGTTGTTGCAACCGGGAAGCTGGAGAATTATACCCGTGACGGGATCCAGGCGAAGCTGCTGGAGCTTGGCGCAAAGCCGGCCAGCTCGGTGACAAAGAAAACGGATTATCTGATCGTCGGGGAAAAGGCCGGCAGCAAGCTTGTCAAAGCGCAGCAGCTCGGCATCCGGACTTTGACGGAAGAGGAATTTGAAGAAATGCTGGCATAGGGATGCCGGAATAACAGTGGCGGAGTGGGAAACTGCTCCGCCTTTTCATTTATGGAGGTTTCTTATGAGAAGAAAGAAAATCGGTATTAAGGATTTCCACGGCAGCGTGGATATTACGGACCCCTGCTATAACAGGAATGTCTGGTGCCGGATGAACGATGTGAAGATTAAGGAAGGGGAATATACCTGCCTTGTCTGGTATCACACCGACAAAGGAACTGATAACGGGAAGCCTTATGCCTATAAGGTTGTCGGAATCATTGGCATTTACCTTGACGGCAGGATACCCGTCCAGAAAGCAATGAAGGAAATCGGCAGTATCGGCGTGGATGCCGGTCTGGCCGGATTCTTTCATAACAAACCCGATTACGACGATGATGCCTGGAGCGCTTTCTGCGACAGGATCTGTCATGGCGATGCGTGGCTTACCGAAGATGGATTTTACAGTTCATCCGGGTATGGAGACGGCTGCTATGGCGTATACGCGCAGGAACAAAATGGCGAAATTGTCGCATTGGAAATCAGATTCAGATAAAGGAGGTAATGGTATGGAACATACAAAAAAGATGCTGGAGATTACGGGACGCCTGATTTATCCGATTACGGTTGGTGAATCGGCATTTATTCATGAAGGAGAAGGTATCCGCAGGACAAGCACGGTACTGAGTATGGAGAAAATGTCCCAGTCTGAGATTCGTTTTGAAACGCAGAATACGAGGTATTTGCTGCGCATGTCTTCAGGGATGGAGGTGAGTGCGGTATGAGCAGTGAGATTTTTTACGATAAAGCATTTATCCGTGTGGACAACAGGTATATCCCGGTTGTCAACCATGGATCGTCTAACTGCTTTGATTTTGACAGCCGTGGACGGGAGATTCCGGAAAAACACTGGTCTGTCCTGAACTATACCCGCCGTGACAGCCAGATCTTCACTGCAGAAGAGATGCAGCATATTGCAGAAGTCTATGAAGCTGCCAGTATGAATAACCGTGGAGGAACCAGGAAAAGCCGGAACCGTTCTTTTGAAGAGGGTGAGTTTGGCCGCTGGATTCTTGCCGGCATGAGATCTGCCCATACGGTGGAGGAATACAAGGCATACGGCAATACGGTAGTTGTGATTGATTACAGCGATTCCTATTGGCAGAAGTATTCGGTTTACACGACTGAGGAGCTGATGGAAAAGCTGAAGGAGCTGGAGGGCCGTAGTATTTCCGTCTCCTTTTGGGATGACCGTCATGTAACCCATCCGCCTGTGCGGCGCAAGGGGCAGCCAACGGATTTCAGCGCATTGCCGGAATTCTATGTGCTGTCTGCCCTGCAGGGCTATTTCGTAAAGCGGAGCAGCCGCCGTATTTGGTTCGCACGAAATCAAAAACCGACAGATCCCCGCATCCGCAAATTCAAAACAGAAAAAGCGGCGCAAAAATATCTGGATGACAATCGGGAATTCTTTTCAAAATGCGCATTTCAGATTGAATGTGTGCAGAACGGAGGTGTTCCTGCATGAAAGCTACCGACATTCTTTGGGATGTTGATAATGAGGAGGAATTGGAGTCACTGCCGAAAGAGGTTGATATTCCGGTTGAATTGACAGATGAGGAAGAAATAAGCGATTATTTATCCGAATTGACCGGATACTGTCACTGTGGTTTTTCCTTGTCTACGGATTCGCTTCCAGAAAAAAACAAAGCGAATGACGGTAAAAAGGAATCAAAATCAGACCGTTTCCGCCGGGTGGCAGAAGCAAGGGTCAATAAAATTATCAAAATGGTGCGTCTGCTTGGAAACTGCTCCAACCCTGCAGTGTATGCCTTTACAGGCGAACAGGTACAACAGATTTTTGCCACACTGAAGGATGCGCTGGATAAGGCACAGAAACGGTATACGCAGTCGTATAAGGAGCGGTTTTCTCTGTCAGAGAAGCAGTCAGCTGCCCTGACGGAGATTCCTACGATTGTATTGCCCTTGCCGGATGGTTCCAGACTCAGGGCGGTAGCCTATGGAGGCGACAGCTTCCCGGCGATCAATATCTACTGGGATACTGGTTTGCACGACATTGACGGACCAATCTGCTTTGCAGAATACAATCCGGAACGCAGCCCCTGCCACGAGGTCTGTATCGGAGCATACCAGTCTGACAAAGATGACACAACTTATTATAAGCCATATATGGCAGAAAGGGATTCAGATGAAGACGATTAAAATAAACGGCGCAGAGCTGGATATGGAGGAATTGAGGAGCCGCCAGGAACTGATGGCATACTTCAATGAGAACGATCCTACCCATTCCGCATTGATGGATTTCTGTGAAGAGTATCGCGAGAAGTACGGCAACGAGCTTTGCTGGAGCTATCCGATCTCTGATGGAAAGCACCTCGGAACCTTTTTGGTTCTAGTGAAGGAGGGCATTTTGAGTCTTCCTTATGACGATGCGGATAAAGTAGACTATGAGCTGTTTTGCGTAGATGATGCAGTGATGTTCAGGGACTATGCGGACATGGACATTTTCATAGACGATTGGAATCTATTCCATACCGATCTGCTGCAGGCAATGGAGGCTATGAGGGATTATCTTTACAACGAGGAGGTGGCCGAAGATGACAAAAATTGATTGGATTATTCATTGCTGCGCCAACGGTGTGGTATGCGATGGATGTAATAAGGTAGAAACGGGATTTCTGAAAAACACCTGCAATGCGCATACGCATGGCATGGAGAAATATCATCATATGGATTTCCAGATGGTGCTTTTCCTGCCGCCGGAAGAAATCGGGCGTATCCTTAATACATTAGGGCTTCGTGTCCAGGCCGGCGAGCGGTTCCATGACGGAGATTTGGTTTCCGGCATCTATGAGGACTGTGATATCCGGCTGAATGAGTATGAGGAAACCGGAAGAACCGTGCTGCGAGTGATCATCCCTGATAAAAACAATGTCTTTCCGGAGGAGGAGCGCTGCATGCCGGTTTACCGTCTGCAGCTGCTGGATACCGACGACTTGTACAGTGAAAGCGGGTGGTCTTCATGAAAATTACAGTATATCAGATTGTTCCGGAACTGGATAACGACCATCTGATGTTCCGGGGGCTGAGCTTCATCAAAACAGCCAACGATCATAAAGTACCTGCTGAGATTTATGAGGCAGTTTACAGCGGCGAACTGGAGATTAGTTCCCCGGACGATGCGTTTGTTATTTTCAATACGGCGTTTCCGGATGGCTACAAAGGGCGGTCAATGTCTGTTTCGGATGTGGTAGAAATGGCGCATTCATCGGATGACAGCAGATTTTATTTCTGTGATAGCCCGTGTGGATTCCCGGAGATAGAGTTTGAAAAGGCTCACGCCATGCTGCCAATTGTAAATCATGATTTTCAGCGGGAAGAAACCATACACTGCGGTAATTTCCAGGTTGCCGTCTGTGACGGCCTGGGTACCCAGATTCTCTGGTGCTCCAAGATTGTTTTGACACGCTGCCGGTACAGCCAATGCCAGTTAGGATATAAGCTAACATATTGGAACTTCGGTGAAGACCGCAAAAGGGAGAAAGAATTCCCGGACCGCCCGAAGATTTTGCTTACCCATACTGGTTTTTGTGCCATTCCGGATTCTGTGCTTTATGAGCATACGGAAGATGGTCTGCGCAAAACGAAATACGGGAGCTGCAGCGATGAGAATTTTACGGCAATCGAAACATGGTGCAGAGAGCATCACATAGAATACAGGTATCTGTGAGATACAGAAAGGGATTTAAGATGAGTAAATTGATATTGAACTATAAAGGACGCGACAGCTGGAGCAGGCCGGTATATGAGGCAAACGGAAATTTGTATGTGGATGTTGATCCGCGTGAAGGCTGGAAACCGAATATCCACACTAAATACAATAATGAGTTTGACGGTGAGCCGGATATGCCGATTTCGGAAAATATCGAAATTGAGTTTGTGCCGTGCCGTGATATCTGGGATTAAGGAGGAATGATATTCATGAAAGAATTCCTCATGAAGATGGTTCCGGTCGGTTCAAAAGAACGGTTCCCTTTTCAGTGCAGGAGGTGCGGTGCGTGCTGCCGGCATGTAAAAGAGAGCGTTCCGATGGAGAGCCTGGATGCGTTCCGGCTTGCCAGGTATCTACGGGACAGAGGAGAACCCATTCAATGTATGGACGATGTGTTGGCGAAGTATACCATACCAGTTTTGCTGCATGAGTCCGGGTATATGGTTTTTATGCTGAGCACGGTCGGGCCGGATGATGCCTGCGTCTTTCTGAAAGATAATAGATGCACCATCCATGCCGCAAAGCCCAGGGCATGCCGTACATACCCCATTTCCGTGGGGCCGGCAAAGTCCGGAGGTTATGAAGCGTATCTCAGTATGGAGCAGCCACATCATTTTAAAGGGCCGCAGCAGTCAGTCAAAAAATGGGTTCAGAAACGCTGCTCACAGCAGGACTATGATTTCTGGGAAACAGACGTCGGTTCTGCTCAGGAAATCGCAAGGCTTTTGGGACAGCTTCCCCTTGGACAGAAAAAGGGGGCGCTCCTTCATTTTCTCCGCTATAAGTATTCTGATTTTGATTTGGACAAGTCCTTTACAGAACAGTTCAGGAGCAATAATCAGAAGCTTTTAGAGGTTTTGAGAGGTCTGGTGCAGAAATACACCACGAGTGATGCGATGGGAGATTGAATTTCAACGAACAGTTACTATGTCAATATGACACAACAAAAGAGGCGCCGGATCCGGCGCCTCAAATTTTTAGGAGGTTTTTATTATGGATGAGAGATTACAGTATATTGCGGAACATCTTGACGCAATGACAATCGGTGTGGATGAACCGTTCAAATTCCATTGTGATATGTGCGGGAAATGCTGCATTAACAGAGAGGATATCCTGCTGAATGCGAAGGATGTCTACAATATGGCGAAAGAGCTTCAGATGGAGCCTGCAGATATGTTTAAGCAGTATTGCGAAACTTATATTGGGGATTCTTCCAGGATACCTATTGTCAGGATCAAGCCGCGCGGCTCCATTAAAAGGTGCCCGTTGATGAAGGAACGCAAATGCTCTGTTCATAAAGCGAAACCGACCGTCTGCGCGATGTTCCCGATAGGAAGGTGCATACAGATGGATGCATCCAATCGGAATGCAGAAATAAGCACCGGTGATATCCGGTATATTTTTACCGATCCCGGATGCGGGGATGATTCTGAGACCCATACGGTCCGGGAATGGCTTGGCGATTTTGGGATTCCATTGGAAGATGAATTCTTTTTGGCATGGAACCAGATGATCTCTGAGCTGGGAACAATATTCCATAAAGGCGAGAAGGTTTTAAGTGAAGAGGGCATGATGGCCGCATGGAACCTGACCTTTGTAAAAATATATCTTGACTATGATACGGGTAAAGAGTTCATGCCTCAGTTCAAGGAAAATGCCGCAGAGGTTCTTGCTGTTATGCGCATGATGCCTACAAAAAAAGATAAGAAGAAAGGCGGAAAATAAGATGGCAGAAAACCGTAACCAAAACCAGATTATCCGCAAGGACGCCCGCAACTGTTTCGTAGAGAGTTTGAGTGACGCCTTTGAGATTGGAAGGATCCATCTGGCGTTTGCTACATATGACCTCAGCAAACCGGCCGGGCAGCGGCAGACGAATAACATCCATATCTATATTGCTGTGGATGAATTTTTGGAGCTTTGCCGTAAGATTACCTGCGGGGAGCTGCGGTATATGATGCAGAACAAAAAGAAAACTGGGGACAAATCCCCACTGTACCAGTGCCTCGGCGGAACTTCTGCTGAAAAGCTTGCAAAACAAGGCCGCAGCCGCAAGGACGGTATGAGCCTGTCAAGGACAGCCCAACTCTTATGCGGCAGTAAATCGGATTTCCTTTTTGTTGCGGACAGCGGCCCCGGCCAGACGGATGCTAAGGGTCTGATTGTCCCCAGGTTCGGAAATAAACCGGAAAACCATGTGGCGATCAGTATGACATTTGAGACTTTCAGCGAGTTGATGCTACTTACGAAAGCGCATTTTGAGGCGTGGCTATCCGCATGGTATATGCAAAAAGTTCAGTCCGGGAAACCTGTGCAGAAACAGTCGCAGGTAGACACCCAGTATCAGGAGAATAGCTATGAGCCGGAGTATGCTTCGGATCCGATGTTCTAAAGTATAAAAACAAAGAAGCGGTGCAGCCAAATACGGTTGCATCGCTTTTTCTTATTTCAGCTTAATATCGTCGCTGTCCCCGACTAACCATTCCATCGTAACATCCAGTGCTTTTGCGATCATACGCAGTTCCCCGTCACAGACATGCCGCTGGTTTTTCTCTATTCTGGAGATGATCAATGGAGTCATATCCTCCATTCCCATAAACTGAAGCTTTTTGGCCAGTTCCTCCTGTGTGATCGGCGGCTTTTGCAGCGCCCTTCCTAATCGCACCCGCTCTGAACATACATTTCCCTTTATTGTAAACATGCTTTTGCCCATATGAATGATCCTCTTTAGATTATCTCAATAAGATATTTTTTATCTGTTCTATTGATTTTATACGGGAACAAGGTATAATGTTGGATAGAGTGGATGTAAAATATCTTATTTAGATAGTTTTGGGAAATTTATTTGCGGAAAGCATGGAAGAAAATATTTTAATGGCACAGATGTGCATGGCAGGTTTTTTCAGAAAGTGACAGCATTAGGACAATTACCTGAATATCCTGAAATCGCCACAGTGGGGTGTATGGCAGAGAAATGGCGCAGATATGGCAGAGCATTGCCGATGACATGGGAAAAGAAATCTGTTATACTGATATCGTCTACAAGTGGGTTCAGAAGGATCCGCTTGTTTTTTTATTCAAATTAATCTAAGGAGCGTGATGTAACATGAAATATTGTCCCTATTGCGGCGCGGATCTGCCGGATGGCGCTGTTTCTTTTTGTATGGAGTGTGGAAATGCCCTTCCGGATGAAAAGAAGGGTGATGTGCAGCCGGAGAAAAAAGAACACAGACCAATTAAGAAAAAGACGCGCCCTAAAAAGCGTAAAAGAAAGGTTTCTAATCCTGCGGCGGAAACGCCGGCGGAGAAAACACCGATAGCGGAGGAAGATTATGATGGATATTATGATGATGTCCTCCCTATGGATACAGGAAGGCAGCGGGAAGGGATCGACCGGTCAATTGTCAAAAAAATAGCCATACTGATCAGCGGGCTTGTAGTTGTTATAGGGCTCTGTGTTGCCCTGATGTATCTGCTGTAATTCTTTTGTTGTAATTGTCTTCCGCTCATCGTGTAATGTAAGTAAAAGAACGAGAGGTGACGGAGATGATTTATATATCCAAGGGGATTGCCGGGAAGGCTTCGACTACAGAGCTGGTGCAGGTGATCCGGGGCAGCCAGAGTATTTGCCTTTCAGATATGGAAGCAGGCGTATGGCTGAAAGGCCGCTTCTCTTTTGCATATTCTCAGACCCCTGATGAGGAGCGTGCATTGCAGCACTTAATCCGGATGGGTCTGGCAGAAGCGGAAGCAGAGGGAAACGAAGACGCAAAGTATTGGATTCTGTCCAGATGTATTTGCTGTCCTGCGAAGGCGGCGAAAAGAAGCTTTGGCTTGTCGGAGGGTGAGAAAACAATACTGTTCTGGCTGGTCAATGCAGGACTCAGGCTTTCTACGGCGGAACTGGTTTATTTGCTGGAAAACAAGGTGGAGGCAAAGCCGGAGCTTCTTCATTCGGATAACCGGCAGGCTTTGGTGGAGCTGATCTATACGGCTGATACTATAAGGGATAATATTCTGGAAAACAAAATGGCAGCGGCAGTATGCAGGGACAGTGTTCTCCGGGATATGCTTTCCCTGCTAAAGAAAAAGAAAATTCTCATATTGTGAGGTGATGGGATTGAAAGACAAATTCAAGCATCTTCCGGATGCATTACAGAAACAGGTCGTGCTTCGGCTTGCAATCGGCGCCGGTTTTTTCATTCTATTTCTGATCGTGCAGTTTTGCATGGGAGATATTTATTTTTCACTCCCCTGTGTGGTATTCGGAGGCGTGATGATTGTAAATGGAGGCCTGCTGTTTTATAATAGCACCAAGGGCAATTTTATCAGCGTGCGGGGTGTATGCAGGCAGATCGAGACAACGGGAATACGAAAACGGGTTAGGAATCTTTACATAGATACGGAACCGTATATATTAAAACTGCCTGTCCGCCAGAGAATAAGGAACTTGGACAAGGGCGATACTATCATTGTATATTTATCTGAAAAGACTCCTGTATACGAACAGGACAACGGATATATGATTTGCAGCTATTATGCGTTAGAGATCAGGAAAGAGGCGTAGCATATGGGAACAACAGAACGTGAAAAAATATATACTCTGCTGGATGAAATCAGGACTTTGGTAGAAGAGAATGAACTGGAAGACGGGACATTCCGGTTTGACCCTGTACGGGCATTGATTGCTTTGGATTTCGCAAAAACAGAAATTGCCAGGACGATTGATGGGGCGGCTCCGAGATAATTGTTTGAGAAAAATTTCGGGCGGATTGACTATTGAAACAGATTGTGCTATAATACCTATATCAGTTTCAAGGTTTCCAAAGGGAAATTCAAAGTTAGCAGAGTTTTCACAGTGTCAATTAGCACATGCGTGCTGGTTGGCACTTTTTTTATTTTCTTTGGTTTCTGCCTGGAAAACAGGTTGAAATAAATATATTTTTACAGCAGGCAGCCCCTGCAAGAAAGGAGAATTTCTATGTTAGAAGTAATCGCAACCAGCGCCGTTGTTTCCAGAGGTTATGACGGTGCAGCAGCCCTCAGATTTTCTGAGAAAGGAGACGCAGTAAGATTCCGTATCGGCAAGAAGGTTTATGACACCCGTGCCGAGAACAACACCCGCTGGATCAACCTCTCGGTCAAGGCTTTTGGAGACATCTGTGAGAGGATCAAGAAGATGCAGCTGAAGGACGGCTCATTTATCAATTTCCGTGGCAGGCTTGACGAGGATGTTTGGACAGACCAGCAGACAGGCGAGTCCAAAAGTGCAATGGTCGTTGTCCTGGATGACATTGAGTATGCCGGCGGAAAGCCGAAGGAAAACCAGGAATCAAACAAGCAGCAGAACGGTACGGCACCCAATACCGGAGCCGCAGCACCGGCACAGCCTGCAGCGCAGTCTGCCGCAGGTCAGACGCCGAATGGCTTTACAGGCTATGAACCGTTTGGCGGCGGCTCGTTCTTTAGCGAGAACTGACAGGAGAAAAATTGAATCGGGCGTATCAAAGCGCACATGAGTTACATTTTATTTGTAATTTCATATGCGCTTTTTTGCGTTTTGGAAGGAGGTGTCTTATGACAAATGAAACATTCAGGCTTCTTACAGAGGATAAGAAGCAGACGAAATTCAGGTCTGTCCTGAACGCAAAGACCAAGGGTTGTCTTATGGAGGGAGAAATGAGGGATATCCTCTTATCTGTTTCCCTGCATAAACAATACAGCATCATTATCTGTCAGGACAGCGAAGCATTTACCAGCCTGTTGACTCTGGCTGACAACTGGAGCGGACGCACCATATTTGGCCAGGCGCTGCTTGGAAGAGCGGATTGTCCGGGCCAACTGTTCCGTATAGACGAGGCGGTAGCCGTTACGCTGTGTGATAGTGCAGATGCGGATGCAGCCCGGATGCTGTATATCTACATTCCGGAAAACAGATTCCAGAAAGGAACCGCAAACCATGAATAACAAAGAAAAACAGACCCGGTTTGTCCATGAGGCGCTTATTATCATGGGAGTATTGGTGCTGCTATGCTTTATCTGCAGGTTATGGCCAATTCTTCTTTTGGTGATACTGGGCGTATTGATTGCGACAATCCGTATGGTGTTTTTATCGGCCCAAAAGGTCGAAGTAGTAGAGCCTTTGCCGATGGCACAGCCGAAGCCGGTCCCAATCCCAACCGAAACAGATGTGAAAACGCTTGCCTACTCTGTCATACTCAGACGGGTCACGGAGCTGATTGCATCTGAGTATCCGGAGGCAAGATGGGTCTGGGAAGCGCCCAATGCGAAAGCGCTGTTTGAAACAGGCGCCGATTTGTTCGTGCTGCTGAACCGTGCGGGCGGGTACCGCCGGGCAAAGGTCAATATCCAAAACCTTCAGGTTCTGGGCATCGAATATGAGACAGCTTCCGATCCGGACAATCAAGAGCCGGAACCAGGGGGAGCAGAGCTGCCTGAAGAAAACGAAAAAGAAAGCTATCAGCTTATCGCGTTTGAATGGGCAGAGGCACACATATTTGAACTGAACACACGATGTAACGAAGCAATCGGACAGAACCTGACGGAACTGCTGATCTATGCGGATGAGCTTCCTGCGAAAGAGAGCTGGGAGGATATCTGCGATGAGCTTGGCAGGGCTGGTCTGGAGGATGTCCAATGTGCGCCTGAAGGAATCAAAATCAATCTCACGCATGAAATGCAGAAAGGAAATGAATTATGAGCGTATCCATAAACAATATTTTTAATTACAGCCGTCCCCTTCCGGAGCCTTTTGATACGATTTCCAACAAAAAAATCAAGGTTTCATCCATATATGGAGACGGTACAGCTTCAACGCTTTGCGCTACGGTGATCAAAGCGGTACATGCCGTCTGCCGCTGTATGAATGGCAGCGGCGAAGGCGCAGTCGGCGTCATTGATCACCGGTCAGTGGCAGAATATAAGTCGTCCATGGGACCGGATGCCTATCATCTGGTCGTTTATGACAGTTCTTCAGGGGCTGTGATGGCAAGTGTTTATGATAAGAACACGGAGGTGTTTGAAAATTATACAATGAATTCCTCCGGACGCGATGGTGCGGCTGTCATGATGGCCCTGATGCCGTTTTTACAGGCAGATGATGAGTTCCAGGAGAACATGGAGCAGTATTATGACCAGTTTAACAGCGGATATCCGGATATGGCGAAGGCAACCGAGTGCATGGCCATGCTGTGCGACAATGCTTACCGCCGGATTAAGGATCCTGGTTGCAGCGCCCATCTCAAAGTGGGTGTGGACAAATCGGGAAATCTGGTGCGTGTTTCGCAGACACATCTGGATTCCGGCGCTTTTGCACCAACCAGCGTAACGGCAGGTGAGTTTACCGTATTTGCCAAGACCGGGCCGGCCACGATAAAGAAAGCGGTTTCCCTTGTGGAGCATGAGGACTTCGTTGGTAAGTACGAGCTTCATAAAAGGGCATTAAACGCAGTGGAGGAGAGCCTTGTCCCGAAGCTTCCTGAATGGTATATCATACCGCAGGAAGTGGTGGACATCTGCAAACATGCGCAGGCAACTACCGGCAAGTCTATGCAGATGCGTAATTTCCTGTTACGCGGGCCTGCAGGAACCGGTAAGACAATGGGGGCCAAAGCGATTGCTTCCGGGCTTCATCTGCCTTACATGAAATACACCTGTTCCGCCGGTACGGAGATCTTTGATTTTGTCGGGATGATTTTCCCGGATTCTGATTCGGCGTCAACCGGTGATGCGCAGCTTGATAAGGAGAAGGAGATCCTAAAAATTATGGGCGGCGTGAATTACGCCAATGTGTCCAAGCTGATGGGGCTTCCGGATCTGGATGATATGGACTATGACCCGTCAGGCGTTTACCAGGCATTGACCGGGACGGAAAACCCGGCTGCAACCTCGCAGGACTGTATGCGGATTGTACTGGATAAAGTGACGGAAAAGGTGCGTGCGCTTTCTAAACGGGATGAGGCATCCAAAAGCAGCGGGCAGACCTACAGCTATGTGGAGACGGATTTCATCAAGGCGCTGAAAAACGGCTATGTCATTGAAATTCAGGAGCCTTCTACGATTGTGCAGCCCGGTGTGCTGGTCGGATTAAACTCCCTGCTGGAGCAGTCCGGCACGATTACCCTGCCGACAGGCGAGATGATTGAACGCCATCCGGATGCAGTAGTTGTAGTTACAACGAATACCAGCTATGAGGGCTGCCGCGGCATGAACCAGTCGGTTCTCGATAGAATGAGTCTGGTGCGGGATGTGGAACTGCCGGAACCGGAAGTAATGGTCCAGCGTGCCATGTCCGTTACCGGAGCAACGGACGAATATCAGGTATCCCAGATGGTGCAGGTGGTCAATGATATGGCGGAATATTGCCGTAAGAACAGCATTACAGACGGTTCTTATGGTATGCGGAGCTTGATTGACTGGATTATCAGTGCGGAAATTACAGGCGATGTCTATCACTCTGCGCTTTACACGATTATCAGCAAAGCTACTGCAGATGAAATGGACCGCGAGGCCTTGATCAGCACCGTACTGGAACCGATATTTGCGCCGCCCAGAAAGAGAGCGGCCGTATAAATCAAAAAGAAAGGAGGCTACCCTATATTATGGCAAGGGTGAATCACAAACTCGTGAAGCAGCGCCTCAATGAGAAGCGCAGCAAAATTACAGACCGCCAGTTCTTCTCGTCCCGCATTTTAGCGGGGCATTTTGAGGATCTGGCGGCAGCGCAGACGCGGCGGTACCACTATAACCGCCGTGTGCGCGTTAATCTCTACTGGAAGCCGAAGGATCCGTTCCTGGCGGCAACGGATAATATGTACATCCGTATCAATTCGGGGAACCCGATGGTCACAAAGGTAAGGGGGCGGGAGAACCGCTACCAGATTGTGTGCGGCATGTTCGCACATGAATTGGGGCATGTCCTCTATACCGATTTTCTTGCCGCCCAGACCCATACCAATTATCTCGGAAGATACAAATGGTATCCCTATCCGCCGGCTCTGAAGACATCTGCGGATGCGGGAAACGAAAGGGCGTTCTGGGAATATGTCAAAATGGATCCTAAAAATCTGGAGGCAGTGCAGTTCATCGCACACCAGATCTCAAATGTCATTGAAGACGGGTACATTGAAAACCGTGTCCTGACGAACTTTCCGGGGACGATTGGATATGGCCTGGAAGAACTGCGGAAACAGCATTTTGCATCTATTCCCACAGTGACGCAGCTGATTGAGCAGGAGGATGACGGCAGCAGGCATATTTTTGAAAGTATCCTGCAGGTATTGCTGTCCTATGCCAAATTCGGTGAGATCAAGTATGGCGATGAGCCTCTTACCGATGAACGGATCCAGACGGTATTCAGACTGATTCCTGACATTGACGGCGCACTGATGAACAAATCAGGGAAAGAAAGGTTAAGCGTTGTCAATCTGACCCTGGTACGCTGCTGGGAATACATTGAAGAATTCTGCGAAATCTGCAAAAAGCGTCAGGAGGATGCCGCCGCGGCAGGCGCTTCGGCAGGCATTGGTGAAACAATCGCTGAAGTGCTGAAGGCAATTGCAGGCGGGTCTGAGATGGGCGAAGGAAGCAGCACGCCGGTACCGGAGGCTTCTGGAGATTCTGAAGCTTCGGCAACGGCAGGTGCGCGGGCAAAAACGCAGGAGGATGCTGAGGAAAGCAGCGAAGAGGAAGAACCGAAAGAGGAGGATGGAGATTCTTCCCAGACTGAGATGGAAAATGAAGAAAATCCATCTGAGTCTGGAGAAACGAAACCTGAAACTCCGGAGGAATCTGAAGGCAGCTTTAATGGCTCCGGTACAAATTCCGGGAAACAGGAAACAACGGAAAATGAAGGCGGCAGAATCCCCTATCAGCAGACGGAGTCTCTTTCCGAACCGCTCGGAGGGACCACCGAAAAGAATGAGTCCTATGAACGGGAGCAGTATGACCGTGCCGCCGCCGATATTGAGCGTATGCTGGATAAGATGGCGGAAAGGGCGGCCTGCGAGCAGCTGGAAAATGAGCGCATCCAGGAACTGAATGATGTAGCACAGAACATTTCCTATGGAAATATCCACGCCGGCGTCAGCATCCGGATCAACCGTATCTCCAGTGTGGATGAGGAATTGACGGAGCAGTACGATATGATATCGGCGCCGCTCATCAATATCTCGCGCCAACTGCAGAAAAGCCTGGTCAAGCAGCTCAAGGAAAACCGCCGGGGAGGAAAACAGACCGGTTTGATTATGGGAAGGCGCCTGGATGCGCACGCCCTGTGCCGGAACGACGGCAAGGTGTTTTATAAGAACAGCCTGCCAAATGAAATCCCAGAGCTGGCAGTGGGACTGCTGCTGGATGAATCGGGTTCCATGTGTTCCTGTGACCGCTGTACTTATGCAAGGGCGTCCGCAATTATTCTGTATGACTTTTGCCAGAGCCTTGACATCCCGGTAATGGTTTACGGCCATTCCACAGGGTATGACACGGTGGAGTTGTATTCTTATGCGGAATTTGAGAGCTTCGACCATGACGATAAATACCGGATGATGGATATCAGCGCACGCGGAAGTAACCGGGACGGCGCAGCCCTGCGTTTTGTGGCTGAACAGCTTTCCAAACGGCCGGAAGCAGTGAAAATACTGATACTGGTTTCGGATGGACAGCCCGCAGACTCCGGATACGGCGGCTCTGCAGCGGAAGAAGATCTCCGGGGTATCAAGCAGGAGTACCAGCGGAAAGGTATTCTGTTTGTCGCAGCTGCCATCGGCAGCGATAAGGCAAATATCGAACGGATTTACGGGGATTCCTTTTTGGACATCACCGACTTGAATCAACTGCCCACGAAGCTGACCAATGTGGTCAAGCGTCATATACGGGTATAACAACATCAAAACTATATAACAGAGATGGGCAGCTGAGTGTACGGTTGCCCATCTCTGTCTTTAAGAAAGGAAAATGGAGATGCATTTCAGAACATTGGCGACGGTACATTCCCCTATTGCGATAGAGGAGGATAAAGCAAAGGATTTGGAGATTGCGGCTGCACTTGCAGAACTAAAAGCAAGAAAAGACGCAGCAAAGGATACTATCATGATTGGCTTTTACATGGAGGAATTAAACAATCTTCGTTCTTCATTTGCAAGAGCGGTGAACCGTGAAATTGCTGAGATTATGGATTATTATTCTGCAAATCCGGTAAATCCGGAATATCTGTCTTTTGAAGATTACACGGAGGATTTGCGCAAAGAGTATGATGCAACAGCAGATTGTATCAGGCTTCCGCAAGGAAAGATTGTTGAAGCGAACAGATATCCCTTATGGGGACGTTTTGTAATTCGGGACAGCAAAGTATTTCAGAGGGAGGCCGGTCCATTGAAGCATGAAAAACGAACGAAAAAAGCTAAGCGTATGAAGGCGTTGCCGGATTATCCCAGAAAAAAGCTGTATGCCAGCTTTAATGATTATGCGGAAAACGAGCGCGGATTTTCATATGATGAGGAACATAAAGGCTATGGCTATATTTGCAATCCTAATGTTATGTGGGATTGGTATCAAATCGGCGGCAGATGGCCCGAAATGTTTTTGGTCAAAGATTCGTGTACGGAATATTCTGTTGGCGAACGCAGCTGGTGCAATGAGGATGACAAATCCGTTGCGCCCGAAGGATATATCTGGGTATGCGCTGCTAAGAAAAAGGATATTGAGTGGCAGGCAATGCGTGAGTGGCGTGAGAAAAAAGCCAGGAAGCGTTTTTCAAAATTGGAGAAGATGTTTGCCACCGGCCAGTTGGAGGAAGATTTCAGAGGAGCCATAACGCCTCAAGGCGTTTCCTATTACGGAGAAATGGTGTACTTCAAGGGTGAGACGGTTGAGGATTATCTGAAACGGCATGACATCCTTGATAATCGAAAATATCCGGTATATGTCCACGATATCGTAGATGTAGACGATTGGTTCAGCAGAGATGATTTTAATTGGACAAATAACGGTGCTGTTCCTGTTGACTGGGCAGAACGCATAGACGGGTACATAGATGACTTGGAGGATGAAGATGTTCTCGTAGGCGTGGACTATCACATTTAAGGGAGGGATCAAAATGATTATAAATGAATCGAATGTTGAAAAGAAACCGGAAAGCATTTGTAGCTTTTCTTTGCAGGTAACTCCGAAGAAGGACTCCGAAATAACGGAATCTTCACCGGAAAGTGCATCGACGGGAATGAATTTGAGAGAAATTTGGATTCATGAGGATGCGATTTCGGAGATCCTTTGGCAGCGTTGGATAGCCTGTTATATGCTTTATGATTGGAATTTTCATCATGCAGAAACGTCTTACTGTAATAATAAGTGTATGTGGACGGATCGGGTGTATAACCGGTTGGAAGGTACGGCTATAGAGGAGGATGAATCTTTGGAAGAGCTTATGACGGATACCTTCAATCAGATTCTGGCAGAAGATGTGGAAGATTTCATTCAAACGCATATGCGTGTATGGAAATGTGACCGAACAAGGGTTGAACTTCAGGTCGCAAAGGCGATGACATGGATCTTTTAAAGTAAAATGAAGACGTTTCCCCCTGTCTTGTACAGGGGGAACACAGAAAATGGAGGAATCAATATGATTATAAATCGAATTGGCGCTGAATTTGAGTATGAAGGCGCTACTTATGTAATCGGCGCATCCATTGTGGGTACGCCTGAAAGTGAATACGAGGGTTTGTATGGAAGCATTACGGAAATCCGTGACGGTGAAGATAAAGAAACGGAAAATGAAACACCGGATATTTATTGTTCCTTTGAAGCGCCGGTACTTCCCTGCGAGGCAAAAGAGTTGGAAAAAAGATTTTCAGAGTTGTATCAGGAACCGAAGACCATTGACGATATTGCTCTGGATTTGGTTATCATGGCGCCGGAAATGATCTGCCTGCTTGAAGATTTAAAGGAATGCCGCCATCATCCGATGGTGTATATCCTGGCAGAAGACTGGGCGGTAGACGGTGAACACGGCAATTCTTCTGACATCTACACAGACTATAATGATGCCAAAAGGCTGCTGGTTCAAAAATTGGGAGAGGAAATGGACAATGGCTGTATTCCGAACTGGAACTACCGTGAAGGATTTATTGCAGATTCTACGCCGGATTCCTATGAATGCTATCTCGATGGAGAATACTGTGAAAATCATTATTCCATTTCCATTGTGGCCCAGAAACTCTGCGCATCTGAAAGGTTTGTAAGGGAGCTTTCTGAGATTCATAAAGCGACCTGTCAGCTTGAGGATTTTGCTTCTCAAGTGTCAGACTGGGATGAAATCGCGCAGCTTACGGATGAACAATACGAAAGGATGATTCATGATCCGCGTTTTCCGGAAAGGCTTCAAAATGCACTTGGAAAGAATGACTATTACTGGGAATCTTACTGGGAGACAGTTTCTGAGGTGGCACACGAATTGGTAAAGGAGTATTTAGAAAAACCAGACTGCTATACGCCGGAGACAGAGAATCCCTATCCTCTCTGTGTTGGAAATGGCACAGAAAGATGCAGGAAGTGCTGCCTTTGGACAGATTTACAGCCTGACATGGGGTAGGAGGATAATTGTATGAGTTATAAAACTCAGGATCAGGAGACCATCCTGCTCAGAGATGAACTTTCAAAGCTCTTAACAACCCTGAAGCATAACCGGGAGAATGTTCCCCTTGACATACTGAAAACAAGGTACAAAAAAGGCTATGACACGTTATGCGAAAGAATCAGGCATTCTGCATCGAATTATGCGAAGCATATAGTGCTTTGCGGTATCCGTATTCATGAGGATTATCTTGATGAGGCAGCCGATGTCATCAATGGGACGATTGAGAGCTGCGGTATTTTAAAGCAGCTTTCCAAAGCAGCTTTTTCCCATCAGGACATAAATGAATTTGATTCCCTTGCCGGGACGCTTCGGGAGAAGGTACTTGCCGATCTGGGGTCTTTCTATAGGAAGCACCTGGGACTATATATCACACCGGAATGTCTGGAAGATCCAGAGCTAAAACCGCTCATTTACTGTGTGGCAAATGACTGTGTCTTGCAGGATGGGCAATGGATTCCGCTGGAACTTTACGAATCCGGCTCTGCGTGCCTGCAGGAGAAATGCGTATAACTGTCACAATAAAAACATGAGGAGGTGGTATTATGCCTGAAAAAAACGAATCAAGACCGCTGACCAGCATCGTCTCCTATCCGGAACGCGGCGAAGGCGGTAATAATCGGTACCGCGGGAATTGTTCCCCGAAGCTGGTCGAGGATCTGATTGGATTCTTCCGCCCGCAGGAAATCTGCGACTATATGTGCGGGAGCGGGACAACGAAAGCTGCAGCGGACAAGCTTGGCATTGGCAGTCATCTGTACGATCTGCACAGCGGATTTGATATTATGAACTGTGAGATACCGGAGCGGCCGGAATTTATCTTCTGGCATCCGCCATACTGGGATATCGTGACCTATTCAGATGTCATGTATAGCGCATCGGAAGTCCAGAACCAGTATGGGTATGATCCAAAGCAATTTGACCTGTCCCGTATACCGGACTGGAACCGCTTTGTCGAGGCAATGAACTATGCGATGATGAAGCAGTACACTTCCCTGGAAAAAGGCGGACGTATGGCTGTTTTGATGGGTGACATCAAGAAAAAAGGGCAGTTCTACAGTATGCTGGCTGAGATTATAAAGCCAGGGACACTGGAAAATATTATTATCAAGGCTCAGCACAATTGCTTTTCGGATAAGACCAGGTACAGCGGTTCTTTCATCCCGATTCTGCACGAATATGTGATGATTGTCCGAAAAGACAATGCACTCATCTGCCCGGTTCTTATTTCGGAGAAAAAGCAGATTGATATCCGCGATATTCCGGGGGCAACCTGGCGTGATGTGGTGGCGGCTGTCCTGGAGCAATGTAAGGAGCCAGTAACGCTCACATTTCTTTACGAGCAGATAGAACCTCACAAGAAGGCTCAGGCAAACAAGTGGTGGAAAGAAAAAATCCGCCAGACATTGCAGTATCATCCGGAGCATTTCCAGCATATGGACAGAGGCCTCTGGAAGCTGCGTACAAAAAAATAAAAGAAGGAGAAAATGAGTATGAAGGTAAAGCGTATTTATTATAATGATGACGATATCCTGATTCCCGGACATCTCATCATAAGAAAATTCAGAAAACCTGTGTTTTATCCGTTTGGGAATAAATGTGGGTTTAGCTGTGAAACCATACACAATGAAGAATTGCTTGTCGAATACAGTAGAGAGGCATACAGGCGGTTCTATAAGGATACATATCCGGAAGGGACGCGAGTTCTGCTGGTTGAAATGGGAAACGATCCGCGTCCGGTTCCGGCTATGACAAAAGGAACCGTAGATTGTGTTGACGATGCTCCTACAATTCATTGTAAGTTCGACAACGGAAGATGCCTTGGTATCATTCCCGGTGTGGATGCGTTCCGCAAAATTTCAAAAGATATTTGATTATCACAGTTTTTTCAAACGAGGGGATGTCGCTTTTGCGGCATCCCTTTTGTCGTTCCAAGGAAGTGATTTGTATTATTTTTGTGAATTCGGGTACACTAAAGCCAAAAAGGTGTTTACATTCTCTCGTTAAATGAGTATAATATAAAGAAGGAATGTAGAGCGATGTGAGGAGGCGGTGTTTATGGATGAAATTTATAATAAGATTGAGTCGATAGCAGCCGAAAACAACGGTTTTGTGAAAACATCGCAAATCGAAGCTGCCGGGATTAGTCGTACTGCCATTAAAAAATATGTGGACAGCGGCTTGCTTGAACGGATCCGCAAAGGTATATATGCTCCGGCGGACAGTGATATTGACGAATTTGCATTGCTTCAGGTACAGTGCTCCAGCCTTGTTTTTTCATATGGTACAGCTCTTTATGTCTGGGGATTGACGGATATTATCCCACATACCTTCGATATCTCAGTCCCACAGGGAGAAAATATTTCAAGATTGCTTCGAGATAATCAAAAAATAAAGGCTCATTATGTTATGAAGGGTTTCTACGATCTCGGCATAACGGAAACGCAGTCTCCACAGGGAGCGTTTATCCGGCTGTATGACAAAGAGCGCTGCCTTTGCGATCTGATCAAAGACAGGAACCAAATTGAAAAGCAGCTGTATGTCCAGGCAATCAAGGATTATTTCAAAAGCCGGCCGGATGTCCGTAAATTGCTGAAGTACGGAAAAGCCTTCGGAATTGAAGAAAAAATAAGGACTTACATGGAGGTATTGTAATGAAAACACCGGAACAGCTAAAAGGAGCAATCCGAAATTTTGCGGCAAAGAATCATCTAAGGGCTTTGGATGTGCAGCATATGTTTATGTTTGAACGCATTTTGGAGCGGCTTGCCGTATCGCCTTACGCACAGAATTTTATTCTGAAAGGCGGACTGCTGATTTCCTCAATGATTGGGGTTGGAGCCAGAACTACAATGGACATGGATACGACCGTAAGAGGGATACAGCTGGAGGAAGAGGAAATCGTCAAAATCTTCAAGGAGATTCTTGCCATTGATACCGGCGATGGGATAACCTTTGAGTATCAGCGCATTGAACCGATCCGGGAAGAGGACGCCTATAATAATTTCCGTATTCATATAACAGCGAAATATGGGAAGATAAACAGTCCTATGAAAGTGGATGTTACGACTGGGGATAAAATCACTCCGGCGGCCATTCAGTATGATTACCCACTTATATTTGAGGACAAAACAGTTCCGATTATGGCCTACACGCTTGAGACGGTGCTGGCTGAGAAGTATGAAACCATTATTCACAGGAACATAGGAAATACAAGAGCCAGGGATTTTTATGATCTGCATGTCCTTTATCATGAGCGTAAGGACAGCGTCAGGCCGGATATCTTAAAAATGGCGATTGAACATACCGCAGTCAAAAGAGAGTCAATGGATATGCTGAAAGATTGGAAGGATATCATGCGGGATATGCGTGAGGAAACTGCGCTTTACAGCCTGTGGCGGAATTATGCGGCGGAGAACAGTTATGCGGAAGGTTTGGAATTTCATGTGCTTTTGGATACGGTTGAAGAGATTGCGGAACTGATTGGTATAAATTGAAATTTATAAAATGATGAAACAACAAATTGGGAGATGTCTGTGCTTTATTCAAGTTTTATTTCGTGTTTATATCAACTTTTATCCTATATAATTAAGATTAGAAAAGGAGTTGACAAAACATGAATCAAAAGAAAATTGGAGCATTTATTGCAGAGTGCAGAAAAAGAAAAAAACTGACACAATTGGAATTAGCTGAAAAATTGTGTGTGACAGACCGTTCTGTTTCAAACTGGGAAAATGGAGTTTGTCTGCCTGATGCAAGTTTATACAGATTACTTTGTGATATACTGCAAATATCCATCAATGAACTATTTGCAGGTGAATTTGTTTGTGATGAAAATTATAAAAACGTTGCAGATGAAAACCTTCTTATTTTGTTGGAACATAGATTATATGATACCACTTCAAAAGAGATAAGTTTTGACGAGTTTCATGATTATTTAAGGAAAATTTCGGAAATATCTTTATTATTACAAAGATTTGAAGATAAACAACAAGCCATAGCTTATCTCGTGAATGAAACGGGGGCATCAGAAGAAGAGTGTGCATCTGCATATGATATTTATATGAGAATATTTGATTATAAGTAGTATTGATTTAGACATATTCCAGTTTCTTACTTGTTTCAGAAGAACATTTATAAAATTTACAGTTAGTTAAGGCAAGACAAACCGAAAGGGGCTGTTTTGCCTTTCACTTTGTTATGGTGTGCTGCCTTTACGGCGGCTTTTTTATATTTTCAGGAAGGAGGAAAGATAGCGATGAATATTCTGTGCTTTTTTGCTGGACTTTTTATAGGCGGTATGTTTGGTGTGGTATTTATGTGCCTGTTACAGATAAACCGGCACTGTTATAGGGATAAGAGGCAGTAAAACCGGCACTTTCGTTTCGGACGGATTGACTATTGTGATGAATTCTGCTATAATACATATATCAGTATCAAGT
>CAJUIP010000047.1 GCA_910586315.1 uncultured Lachnospiraceae bacterium
AGCGGTGGGTTCGTAATAAATGATGTTGTTTGGGAGCTTCATGAAACAACCCTGACATATACACAACTTATGATTGTCTTTGCCCATACTCTATGCTAGAATATTCCACAAGGATAACCGTGTTGCAGGGTGAGCTGACCTCTCATTTTTACAGAATGGGGGTGATGCCTATGAAAAATCATTTTGATTTTAAGGATTTAATGACCTTTGGTCTTTTCCTTTTGGCATTGCTTACATTCGTTTTTACGTTTTGTAAGTAACCATACATAGAAAAACCACCCCTAAACTTTGACCGAGTACGGGGTGGATTTTTCTATTTCGCATTTTTGGCCAACCCACCTTGTGGGCGGTTGTTCCTTTTATATGTCTAATATAACATGCTTCTCCTATTTTTTCAAGAAGAAAATCTTTTATCACATTCAAGAAACACTGTATTTATCAAGGCTCTTTATCGTGGGGAAGAGAAGAACATATCCGCAAGGGAGACGCGGTCTTGTTTGGCTTCAATGGTCAGAAGGTGTCCAGTTCCTTGGCTTGCTTAAGCATATGATAGCACAAGGGAAAAAGCATCCTCATCGAAACAGAACGGTATTTAAGGTGAGTTATATTGGTATTTTGTAACATATTTTACTTCGGGTCAACTCGTCCGAAGTGTCTATAACTAATTAAAGTATAAATTTTCATGATTATAGAAACACTCTTACAATAGTATAATACCATTAGAAATATACAAGTCTGTAAAAACCTAAAATACCAGTTGAAAAAATATGAAAGTCATGATAGAATAGTAAAAATTTGGGTCTGAATCTGAGGGATCCGCAGAGAAAGAAGAAAGGGTGGCGTCATGAAGGCATATTTAATACTGGAAGACGGGACTGTGTTTGAGGGAACGAGCATTGGTTCCGCCAGAGAAGTAATCAGTGAAATTGTGTTTAATACATCCATGACCGGTTATCTGGAAGTCCTTACCGATCCGTCCTATGCAGGGCAGGCTGTAGTAATGACTTATCCGTTAATTGGAAATTACGGTATCTGCCGTGAGGATATGGAGTCCAAACGTGCATGGCCGGACGGCTATATTGTCAGAGAATTATCCAGAACTCCCAGCAATTTCAGAAGCGGGGACACCATCAATCATTTCTTAGAAGAACAAGACATTCCAGGTATCAGTGGTATCGATACAAGAGCCCTCACAAAAATATTAAGAGAAAAAGGAACCATGAACGGCATGATTACCACCAACGGTAAGTATGATCTGGAGGAAGCGAAAAGGCGGATCCGGGAGTACACAGTGACAGGCGTGGTATTAAAAACAACCGTAAAGGAGCCGTATGTGATTCCGGGGGAAGGGAAGAAAGTAGCCCTTTTGGACTGCGGCGCAAAGAACAACATTGCCCGCAGTCTGGCACAGAGAGGCTGTGAGGTTACCGTTTATCCGGCAGATACTCCGGCGGAGGAGATTCTAAAGACGAACCCTGATGGAATCATGCTTTCCAACGGCCCGGGAGATCCGGCGGAGAACACGGAAATTATTCAGGAAGTAAAAAAACTTTATGCGTCCGACGTGCCGATTTTTGCCATCTGCCTTGGGCATCAGCTGATGGCTCTTGCCACGGGCGCAAAGACCTATAAATTAAAATACGGCCACCGGGGCGGCAATCATCCGGTAAAGGATCTGGAAACAGGAAGAGTTTACATAACATCCCAGAACCATGGATATGCCGTGGACGAGGAGAGCCTGGACCCGAAGGTGGCAGTTCCGGCCTTTTTCAATGTCAACGACAGGACAAACGAAGGCCTGAAATACGTGGGAAAAAATATTTTCACCGTACAGTATCACCCGGAGGCATGCCCGGGACCTCAGGATTCCGGGTACCTCTTTGACCGCTTTATTCGAATGATGGAGGAGAAAAACTAATGCCAAAGAATCCAGATATCAAAAAAGTACTTGTGATCGGGTCAGGTCCTATCATCATCGGACAGGCCGCAGAATTTGACTATGCAGGAACCCAGGCATGCCGCTCCTTAAAGGAGGAGGGGATCGAGGTGGTGCTTTTAAACTCCAATCCGGCCACCATCATGACAGATAAAGATATCGCAGACCGGGTTTATATTGAACCTCTGACCACGGAGGTGGTGGAACAGCTACTGATAAAGGAACAGCCCGACAGCATCCTCCCCACCCTGGGCGGCCAGGCAGGCCTTAACCTGGCCATGGAATTAGAGGAGGCCGGAGTCCTTAAAAAATATAATGTGCGTCTCATCGGAACCACAGCCCTTACGATAAAAAAGGCTGAGGACCGGGAAATGTTTAAGGAGACCATGGAAAAAATCGGCGAGCCGGTGGCTCCCTCCGAGATTGTGGAAAGCGTCCAAGACGGTCTGGCTGTGGCCGCGAAGATCGGCTATCCGGTGGTGCTCCGCCCGGCCTATACCCTCGGCGGCTCCGGCGGCGGAATCGCAGAAAATCCGGAGCAGTGCGCGGAAATTCTGGAAAACGGCCTGCGGCTTTCCCGTGTGGGCCAGGTTCTAGTGGAGCGCTGCATTGCCGGATGGAAGGAAATTGAGTATGAAGTGATGCGTGACGGCGCGGGAAACGTGATTACCGTTTGTAATATGGAAAACATTGACCCGGTGGGCGTCCATACCGGAGACTCCATTGTAGTGGCTCCGTCGCAGACGCTGGGCGATAAAGAATACCAGATGCTCCGTACCTCCGCCTTAAAGATTATCACCGAGCTTGGAATTACAGGCGGCTGCAATGTACAGTATGCCCTGCACCCGGAAAGCTTTGAGTACTGCGTCATCGAGGTAAATCCCCGTGTAAGCCGTTCCTCCGCACTGGCGTCCAAGGCTACCGGCTATCCCATTGCCAAGGTGGCCGCAAAGATTGCCTTAGGCTATACTCTGGATGAAATAAAAAATGCCGTTACGAAGAAAACATACGCAAGCTTTGAGCCTATGCTTGATTATGTGGTGGTGAAAATGCCCCGCCTGCCCTTCGATAAGTTCATAAGTGCCAAGAGGAGCCTGGGAACCCAGATGAAAGCCACCGGCGAGGTTATGAGTATCTGCACCAGCTTCGAGGGCGGCCTTATGAAGGCCATCCGCTCTTTAGAGCAGCATGTGGACAGCCTTTTATCCTATGATTACAGCAAACTCACCACAGCCCGGTTAAAACAAGAATTAAAAAAGGTGGACGACAGGAGAATCTGGGTCATTGCCGAGGCCCTGCGCCGCGGCTTCGATTATGAGCTGATTCACTCCATCACAAAAATTGACAACTGGTTTATCGACAAGCTGGCCATTCTGGTGGAAATGGAGCAGGCCTTAAAGGACGCCGGAACAGACCTTACGCCCGAGCTTTTAAAGGAGGCCAAGAGAATCGAATTTCCGGATCATGTGATCGCCCGCCTTACGGGAATTTCTGAGACGGAGATTAAGGCCATGCGCCGCGAAAACGGCATCCGCGCCGCATATAAGATGGTGGATACCTGCGCTGCCGAGTTTGCCGCCGAGACACCTTATTATTATTCCTGCTTCGGCAGTGAAAACGAGGCGGACGGAGCTACAGACAAAAAGAAGGTACTGGTATTAGGCTCCGGCCCCATCCGTATCGGCCAGGGAATCGAGTTTGACTTCTGTTCCGTCCACAGCACATGGGCCTTTGAAAAAGAGGGCTATGAGACCATCATTGTCAATAACAACCCGGAGACTGTTAGTACGGATTTTGATATTGCGGACAAGCTGTATTTTGAGCCCCTGACTCCCGAAGATGTGGAGAGCATTGTGGATATCGAAAAGCCGGATGGAGCTGTCGTGCAGTTCGGCGGCCAGACAGCCATCAAGCTGACCGAGGCCCTGATGAAGATGGGCGTTCCGATTCTTGGAACGGCCGCCGAGGATGTGGATGCGGCTGAGGACAGGGAATTATTTGATAAGATTCTGGAGCAGTGTGGGATTCCAAGACCTAAGGGACGCACGGTCTTTACGGCCGGGGAAGCCAGGGAGGCGGCAAAGGAGCTTGGCTATCCGGTTTTGGTGCGTCCGTCCTATGTGCTCGGCGGCCAGGGAATGCAGATCGCCATCAACGACGAGGATATTGACGAGTTTATCGGAATTATCAACCAGATTGCCCAGGAACACCCGATTCTGGTAGATAAATATATTATGGGAAAGGAAATCGAGGTGGACGCCATCTGCGACGGTGCCGATATCCTGATTCCCGGTATTATGGAGCATATTGAGCGCACGGGAATCCATTCCGGCGACAGTATTTCCGTATACCCCGCACAGAGTATTACCGAGGGGAACAAGCGGACCATTGTGGACTATACAGAAAAGCTGGCGCGGGCCCTTCATGTGAAGGGAATGATTAACATCCAGTTTATTGTGGACGGAGAGGACGTTTATATTATCGAGGTAAATCCCCGTTCCTCCAGAACGGTTCCCTATATCAGCAAGGTGACAGGAATCCCCATTGTCCCCCTGGCAACTCAGATTATCTGCGGTCACACCATAAGAGAGCTGGGCTACACCCCGGGCCTTCAGAAGGAGGCCGATTACTTTGCAATCAAGATGCCTGTGTTCTCCTTTGAAAAAATCCGCGGCGCTGATATAAGCCTCGGCCCGGAGATGAAATCCACAGGAGAGTGTCTGGGAATCGCGAAGACCTTCAACGAAGCCCTTTACAAGGCCTTCCAGGGTGCGGGAATCAAGCTCCCAAGACATAAAAACATGATTATTACCGTCCGCGACTCCGATAAGGAGGAGATGGTGGACATCGCAAGAAGATTCAAGGCTCAGGGCTACCGGCTGTTCTGTACAAACGGGACGGCCAGGTATTTGTATGAGCACGGCGTGGTGACGATTCCCATCCGTAAGATTGAGCAGGAATCCCCCAATGTCCTGGATTTGATTTTAGGCCATGAAATTGATCTTGTCATTGATATTCCGGCCCAGGGCGCCGAGAGAAGCCATGACGGATTCATTATCCGCAGAAACGCCATCGAAACAGGCGTTACGGTTCTCACCGCCGTTGATACGGCCAGAGCGCTGGTAACCAGTATGGAAAACCGCGCACAGGAATTAACGCTTATCGACATTGCAGGAATATAAAAGCCTGGCTTTTCTGCAGTAACAGGAATATAAAGGCTTGACTTCTTCGTAGTAACAGAAATATAAAGGTTCAGATTCTCCGCGATGAAATAGTAAACTTGCATAAGTGCCAGTATACATATGCATATTTAGAAGTGAAAATGCATAAAAACTTATAAAATATCAAAAAAACACTTTACAAAAGAATATTTATGCATTATAATGCATACCATCAAAGAAATACAGAATACTGACACATTCAGTGAATACAGGAAGCGGAGGAGAGAATTATGAAAAAAAGCGTATTAATTGCAATGGCAGCGGCCCTTTCTATGGCGGCTATGACAGGATGTTCCAACAGTAAGGATGCAGCGGCGACAACGGCAGCGGCAGCAGAGACAACGGCGGCGGGAGCAGCGGCAAAAGCGTCAGGAACAGCGGCGGCAGAAGCGTCAGGAACAACAGCGGCGGGAGCAGCAGCGGCAGGAACAACGACAGCAGAAGCAGCCGGAGCAGGAGCCGCCGGGGAACAGAAAGAACTGGATCCCGACTGCCGCCTTGCAAAGGTTCTGAAAGCGGGAAAATTTGTAATCGGCACATCCCCGGACTTTGCTCCTATGGAATTTAAGGATGTAAGTTCCGGAAAGACTGAATTTGTGGGTTCCGATATCGAGCTTGCAAAATATATCGCCGATAAGCTGGGCGTGGAGCTGGAAATCAAGGCAATGGAATTTTCCGCTATCCAGCAGGCCGTTGCTTCCGGTACCATAGACGCAGGCATTTCCGGATTTGCATACACAGAAGAACGGGCCGAGAACTATGGAACCTCTGTTCTTTACAACGTGCAGCCCGACGATAAAGGACATACCTGTCTGGTTCTTAAGGAAAACGCCTCCGCATATAAGACAGCGGAAGATTTCGCCGGTAAGAAAATCCTGGCTCAGAACGCTTCCTTACAACAGAATCTGGTAAGCGCACAGCTTCCGTCAGACATCGCCTTCCAGCCGGTGACAGCTGTTACAGACGGGGTTATGATGTTAATTACAGGAAAAGCGGACGCTCTTGCGGTATCCTGGGATAACGGGGAAATGTTAATGAAGTCCTATCCGGAGATTGCAATGACGGAGTTTAAGTTTGACCATGAGGATGACGGGAACATTGTTCTGATGGGGAAGGAAGAGACAGAATTAATCGAGGCAGTCAACGAGATCATTGAAGAGGTCAATGAGTCCGGCATTTATGCCCAGTGGACCGATGAAGCGCAGGCCCTTGCTGAAAAGCTTGGCATCGGCAATAATTAATAAAGGAGAACTCCCAGATGGAATTTTTTGTGGTAATGGGAAAGGTCTGGAGTGAGTACAGCACCCTGTTTTTGCATGGTCTTGGCATGACATTGTACATGGGCGCTCTGACCGTAATGATTAGCACCGTATCCGGTTCTTTAATGGCAATGATGCGCCGCAGTAACTGGGGAATCGGAAAGTTTAAGCCTTTAAGCACCGCTGCCGCCGTTTATGTGGAAGTCATCCGCGGCACGCCGATTCTTTTGCAGCTTTATTTCTTCTATTTTATGCTGCCTCAGTGGCTTCCCTTCCTGGACTTAAGCGAATTTGCCTGCGTTATGATTGCCTGCTGTGTCAACTCCACCGCCTATGTGTGCGAGATCGTCCGTGCGGGAATCCAGGCTGTGGACATCGGTCAGACGGAAGCCGCCCGTTCCCTTGGCTTAAACGGACGGCAGGCCATGCTTCATATTGTGATTCCGCAGGCCGTAAAAAATATTCTTCCGGCCCTGTGCAACGAGTTCATCGCCATTGTCAAGGAGACGTCTCTGGCCTCCACTTTCTTTATCGGCGAGCTGATGACCCAGTTTAAGACCATCAACGGCATTACGTTCCGCGTTCTTGAACCGCTTACCATCGTCGGCATTATTTACTTCCTGGTGACATTTGTTCTGTCCAAGCTGATCGCTTTACTGGAGAGGAGGATGAATGCAAGTGAACGCTAATCATGAAATCATCCATGTGGAGGACTTACATAAATCATTCGGCAGCCTGCAGGTGTTAAAGGGCGTGACAGAGCATGTCTCGAAAGGAGAGGTGGTTTCCATCATCGGTCCCTCAGGCGGCGGAAAAAGTACCTTTCTGCGCTGTTTAAACCTTTTAGAGGTGCCGGATTCCGGTCATATTTATTTTGAAGGGGTGGATATCACCGATAAAAATGTGGACATTAACCTGCACCGCCAGAAAATGGGAATGGTATTCCAGCATTTTAATGTGTTCAACAACCTGACCGTCGGTAAAAATATTACCTTGGCTCCGATGCTTCTTGGAAAGAAGACCCAGGCGGAGGCGGACGAGATGGCAAAGGAGCTTTTGGACCGGGTCGGCCTTTATGATAAGATTAACCAGTTTCCGAAAAAGCTGTCCGGCGGACAGAAGCAGCGCCTTGCCATCGTGCGCGCCCTGGCCATGGAGCCGGATGTGATGCTGTTTGACGAGCCCACGTCGGCCCTGGATCCGGAAATGGTAGGAGAGGTTCTCCATGTTATCAAAGAGCTTGTAAAGACCGGAATGACCACCGTGATCGTGACGCATGAGATGGGGTTCGCAAAAGAGATTTCTGACCGGGTATTTTTCATGGACGGCGGAATCATCGCCGAAAAAGGCAGTCCCGACGAGGTCTTTAACCATCCGGAGAATCCGCGTACACAGGAATTTTTAAGTAAAGTATTATATTAACGGGAGGCAGACTATGACAGAAGGAAAGAAAAAGATTCTGAGCTATATCGATGAAAAGGCGGATGTGATTACGGATACCTCCGATAAGATCTGGGAGTATGCGGAGCTGTCTTTAAGAGAGTATAAATCCGGGGATCTGTACGCGAAGGTATTAAAGGAGGAGGGGTTTGAGGTTGAGCATCCCTTCTGCGGCATTGAGACCGCATTCAGGGCTTCCTATGGAAGCGGCAAACCGGTGATCGGCATTCTGGCTGAGTACGATGCCCTCACAGGCCTTTCCCAGGAGGCAGGCTCCACAGAGAGAAAGGAGCTGGTCCCCAATGGAAACGGACATGGCTGCGGCCATAATCTTTTGGGGGCGGGCTCTATGGCGGCCGCCTTTGCCGTGAAGCATTATCTGGAGGAAAAGGGCGAGGGAAGCGGAAAAGTCATCCTTTACGGCTGCCCCGGTGAAGAAGGTGCTGCCACAAAGGCCTTTATGGCGAGAGACGGCGTGTTTGCGGAGTGCGACGCGGCCCTTACCTGGCACCCCGGCAATGTGAATCAGGTAACCTCCGGCACCTGCAACACCTGTATCCAGACCGAGTACAAGTTTACAGGCATCGCCTCCCATGCGGCGGGGGCTCCGGATAAGGGACGTTCTGCCCTGGACGCCGTGGAGCTTATGAACATCGGCGTACAGTTCTTGCGCGAGCATATGCCGGACGGTGCCAGAATCCATTATTCCATCACAGACGCGGGCGGAGATTCTCCCAACGTAGTACAGCCAAGAGCCCAGGTCCTTTACATGGTTCGTTCCGTATGGGCAAAGGATGCCCTGGCGCTTCAGGAGAGAGTGGACCGGATTGCCCTGGCAGCTTCCATGATGACGGATACGAAAATGGAAAAGAAATTCATCGACGGCTGTTCCAACACCGTTCCCAATAAGGCGTTAGAATCCCTGTTATGGAAGAATTTCAACGAAGTGGGGCTTCCCTCCTACACAAAAGAAGAGCTTGCCTATGCAAAGGCGATCTATGATTCTGTGGAAATGAAGAGCACAGAGCTTCCGGGGGATGCGGTCGATGAAAGCCAGGAGATTTATGATTTTGTGGATGAAAAGTCCTGCCATGGAACGACTCCCATGAATGAGTTCCTTGTTCCCTACCATTATTCTGAAAAACAGAGAATGGGTTCCACGGACGTTGGCGATGTGAGCTGGTGCGTCCCCACGGCGCAGATCAACACGGCCACCTATCCGGCGCAGGCCCCGGGACATTCCTGGCAGAATGTATCCTGCGGCCACACCTCCATTGCCCATAAGGGCGTGCTGACGGCCGGAAAGGTCCTTGCGGCCGCGGCGATTGATCTGATAGAAAAGCCGGAAGTGTTAAAGGAAGCCAAAGACGAGTACGAAAAGAAGATGAAACGCTACGGCGGATATTACTGTCCGGTTCCCGAGGGCGCAGTACCTGTGGTTCCGGGAGAAAAAATGTAACGGCCCCAGCAGACATGTTTAGATTGCTGCCCGCATAAACTATGAGAAACACGCTTTGCGAGTTTCTCAAGTTATCGCGGCAGTCGCCAAGGTCTCGTGCAAGCACGGACTTTGGCTCGTTGATCGCGTAAATGAAAAACGGCTGTCAGAAATGAAAAATTTCTGGCGGCCGTTTTGATATGCCTCTGCCCGTACGATTAAGAAAGGCAGGATCAGATCGGTGAATTCGGAAGGTCGCTGGCCTTTGGAAGCCCCGATTCATAATTGGCTCTGCGGATCAAAATAATGAGTCCCAGAATAACGAGCACGACGCCGATGAGGAACATGACGCGCACGGCATTGAAGCTCACATAGCGGATCACGAGCGGAGTACCGAAGGCCTCGATCTCGGCTTTTGTATATCCCAGTTCCTCCAGATACTCTTGGTAGTAGATTGCAACCTCTCCTTCCAGTACTTCTACATTCCCCTCCATGAAGATTGTGGTAGACGGTTCTGCTCCGGTCTGTAGAAATGTAAAGGTTTCCTCCGACAGCTTGTCTAAGGCGGCCACATCGGCCTGGCGGCACTTTAACCCGATATATCCGTTGGCAATGGGAATCAGATAATAATTGCCGTTTTTCCTGTCGCCGCTTCTGGAGCCGTCTGATCTTTGCGTGTAGCTGGTTTCCGATGCAAAATAGTCAAAGGCATAGACGACATCTCCGGCCACATGGGTTCCGGGTTTTACTTCAGCCCCGTCCAGCATATCCTCAAAGCTGACGGCCGGCTTGATGGAGACAAGGGCAGTGCCGGCTGTCTGGTATAATAAGACTCCGCCTATGACAAAAAGTAACAGGACATCACGTCCAAGTCCGCTAAAAAGTTTTTTGATATTCAAAGCTTTTCCCCCTTTTATGTAATTTGGTTATTTTATCTTTCGCCCTCTTCGGTCAACGCCGAGGGCATCGTTTACGCGGTTCTGGAAAGCCTCTGCAAACGGGATGAATTCCTTTGCCTCTTCCGGCTGCTGGATATTGACCTGACATTCTTTTCCCATTTTCGTGTTGCTTGCCTCCACAGACAGAATACAGAGATCTTTGGAATTCGGAAAATGAATTTCCAGACGTGCACTGTTTCCGCCAATATACGCAACATTTTCCGCAGTAAGACACATAGGCTGTGTGTAGACAATTTCCCCGTTCTCCACTCCGATAGGGATAACCCAGAGATGGTCGGTCCTGTCTTTGTGGAAACCGACAGCATAGTAGTGATAAATTTCGCGGCGGTAGCTGCGGCTGCCATACACTTCTTTGCTGTGGGCATAGGCGGCGGTATACTCATAACCGTCAGGAACCAGATTATTGACTAGTTTTCTGATCTCTTCTTTTTCCTTGCTGTTAACGCCCTTTTTCTCGTCAATGGAAATTTTGATATAGAGAACGATGACGGCAATTACGAAGAAAATGATTCCTATGATCAGAGCCTTCGGGCTTACGCCTATGGTTTCTGCCATTTTTTCAATCATATTTTCCATACATATTTCCCCCCCTTCCTGCATGGCAATGCCTGTTGACGGCAGACATGTCCATTTTGTTTTGCAAGCGTTCAGACGGCCCCAGACTCCTATATGCGTGCAGCCGCTGTGCTTTACACAGGGAACGTGCAAAGCTGTCTGGACGGATACATGAAAAATTTCAGGCTGCGTTCACAGGGTACCTGTGAACAGCAACACAATTTTAGCACAAAAGTTACTTTTTGGGAAGATAGTTGCTAAAATTTGGAGAATCATGTATGCTAAAAAGGGACGGTTCCGGGGGCAGTGCCGGAACGGTTACGCGAAGGATAATTATGGTAACATGTGTTCTGAAAAAAACGAGGCGTGAGATATGAATTTATACAGAATTATTCTGGTGGATGATGAGGAAGAAGTAAGAAAAAGCATTATTCGGAAAATCGACTGGGAGGCAGTGGGATTTTCTGTGGCGGGGGACGCCGAAAACGGAGAGGATGCCCTGGAAAAAATTGAAGTTCTGGAACCGGATGTGGTGCTCACGGATATCCGCATGCCTTATATGGACGGACTGACTCTGGCTGAGAGACTCCGGCAGAAATATCCGTCTATAAAAATCGTGATTTTCTCCGGCTATGACGACTTTGAGTATGCGAAAAGAGCCATAAAGCTCAATGTTGCCGAATATATCTTAAAACCGGTGAATGTGGAGGAGCTGACGGCGATCTTAAAGCGGATTCGGGCCAATCTGGATGAGGAAATTGAGTTAAAGCGCAACGTGGACCGCCTGCGGGAAAACTATGTAAAGAGCCTGCCGATTTTAAAGGAACAGTTTCTGATGGATCTCATAAGCCGTCCGATGGAGGAAGACTTAGTGGACAGCCGTCTGGAAGAATACGGGATCTCTCTGAAAGGCGCCAAGAAGTGGATTGCTTTGGCCGTGGACATTGAGCGGGAAGAGGTACAGGAAGACGGAAAGCTGCCGCTTCATGAGGAAAAGGGATTAATTCCTATTTCTGTCATGCAGATCATGGAGGGAAATTTAAAGGAGTATTACCGTCATGTGCTGTTTTCCTTTTCCAGAAGCGAAGGAACGGAAATCGCCGGAATTGTGGCCATTGACGCGTCTAATACCCAGACATGGCTTATTAACATTCTGGGCGATATCTGCAAGGAGATACGGAAGATTCTTCAGGTGCCTGTGACTGTGGGAATCGGCCACAGTTCCCTGACGCTTAAGAATATATCTGTTTCTTTCCAGTCGGCAGTGGACGCCCTGGGATATAAGGCCATTGTGGGAAGCGGGAGTACGATTTACATCAATGACGTGGAGCCTGTAAGCGGCGGAAAGCTTTTGTTTGAAGGGAAGGACGAATCGGAACTGATTATGGCCATAAAATTCGGCCCCGATGAAAAAATCAGGGAAGCCGTCGGGCAGATTATGGAACGGATGAATGCGGCAAAGGTCCATTTCAGACAGTACCAGGCTTATATGTTAAGTGTTTCCAACTGTGTGATTCAGTTAATTCAGCAGTATGACCTGGATATGGGACAGATTTTTGAAGCAGGCTCCGGAGGAGGAGACCCCTTTGCCGTGATCCCCCAGATTCTCAAAAAGGAGAACTTTTCCCAGTGGCTTCTGCCCCTGGCCATTCGAATCAACCGGGCCATGGATGAGGAGAGGGACCATGCGGCCAGGCAGACCATGGAACGGGCCAGACAGTATATCATGGACAATTATCAGGATCCCAACCTTTCGGTGGAACAGATCTGCCGCTATCTGCACATGAGTCCCGCCTATTTTTCCACCATGTTTAAAAAGGCCACCGGACAGACGTATGTGGCATACTTAACGGATGTGCGGCTTAATAAAGCTGTGGAGCTTTTAAATAAAACGGATGATAAAACTTATGTGATTGCCTCCAGGGTGGGATACCAGGAACAGAATTATTTCAGCTATGTGTTTAAAAAAAAATTCGGTGTTTCCCCCACGAAATTCAGAGGAAGCAAGTAAGGGGGCCAGGGAGGAACCATGCCTTTTAAAAAGCAGAAGGAGTATCTGGAAAACACCAGTATCCGGTACAGTATTTTTATCTATTTTACGGTGACTGCCTTTGCGGCCAGCATTTTCATCGGCCTGTCCTTATATACCAGATTGTCCGGAATCATATCGTCCTCCATTCAGGAGGAGAATCAGATCGTGATTCAGCAGGTGAACCGGACCTTAGACTCCTATCTTCGAAGTATCATGAAGCTGTCGGATTCTTTGTACTATGGCGTTATAAAAAATACGGATTTGTCGGAGACATCGGTCAGCAGGGAAATGACGCTTTTGTATGATAATAATAAAGATAATATTGAAAAGATCGCGCTGTTTTCCAAAGATGGAGAGCTTTTGGAGGCGGTTCCGGCCGCCATGCTTAAGCCAAACGTGGATGTGACCGGGGAAACGTGGTTTATGACAGCCCTGGAGAGAACGGAAAACCAGCATTTTTCCATGCCCCATGTCCAGTATATTTTCGACAACAGCGAAAACCGCTACAACTGGGTGGTTTCCGTGTCCCGGGCGGTGGAGATTACCCAGGGTCCCTATACCGCCCAGGGGATCCTCCTGATTGACGTGCGCTATGACAGTCTGGAACAGCTGTTTAACGGCATCAGCCTTGGAAACGGCGGATATGTTTATATGATCGGAAATGACGGGGAAATAATTTATCACCCGGACGGACAGCTCATTTATTCCGGTCAGGTCAGGGAAAATCACAAAGCGGCGGCCGGGTACCGGGACGGAAACCATGAAGAAGAATTTCTTGGGGAAAAGCGGATGATTACCGTAAAAACTGTCGGGTATACGGGTTGGAAGCTCATCGGCGTGACACCCTACGGGGGAATTACCTTAAATGCTGTGAAAACAAGACTTCTGGTGGTGTTTATCATTGCGTTTGTGGTCTTTCTCCTTTCCATTATTAATTCCTTTATCTCGTCGAGAATCACAGACCCCATCAAGGAGCTGGAAAAATCCGTCAATGAGATTGAGGCGGGAAATCTGGATGCAAAGGTGTATTCCGGAGGCTCCTATGAAACCAGGCATCTGGGAACGTCCATTCAAAATATGGCCAGCCGCATAAAAAAGTTAATGGAAGATGTTGTGGCGGAGCACGAGACGAAAAGAAAGAACGAGTTCGATATTTTACAGTCCCAGATCAATCCCCACTTTCTTTACAATACGCTGGATATTATTGTGTGGATGATTGAAAATGAAAAGCAGGCCGACGCCGTAAAGGCGGTGACGGCCCTGGCCAGATTTTTCCGTATCAGCCTCAGCAAGGGGAAGAGCATTATCACGGTGCGGGATGAGTTAGAGCATGTGAGAAATTATCTGACGATTCAGCATATGCGGTTTAAAAACAGGTTTTCCTATGAAATCGAAGCCGGGGAAGACGTGATGGAGCTTGCAAGCCTTAAATTAATTCTTCAGCCTCTGGTGGAAAACGCGATTTACCACGGGATGGAGTTCATGGACGGAGACGGAGAAATCCGCATTCGCGTCTGGAAAGAAGGCGGGAATCTTTTTATGAGCGTTTCTGATAATGGTCTTGGCATGACCGAAGAGCAGGTACAGAAGATGCTTACGAATGCAGAACATGTGCCGTCCAGGCGCGGCTCCGGCATCGGCGTTAGAAATGTCAATGAGCGGATTAAACTTTATTTTGGAAAGGATTACGGACTGACCATCGAATCGGAGCTGGATGTGGGAACCCGTGTGACGGCCCGTCTGCGTGCGGTTCCGTATGAAGGAATTTCGGAAGGGGGGATCCGCGATGTCAAATAGAGAGAAAGTGTTATGGTGCACCGCGGCCGGCCTGCTTGTCTTTTTGTTCCTGCTTTCTTCCACGGATTTGATTATAAAAGAGAAGAAAAGAGAGGTATATCCGATTTCGGTAATCGTGGAGGATACGAATGACGAATATTATGCGAATTTTAAGAAGGGGATGGATAAGGCGGCGGAAAAATACCAGGCCGACGTGAATTTTATTACCCTTTACCAGGCAGATAACGAAGAGGAACAGATGGAGATGATGCAGCGGGAAATCAAGGATGGGGCGAGGGCCGTGGTTCTGGCTCCTGTGAACGAATCCGGCTCCATTATGCGGATTGATGAAATTTCCCCCAATTGCCCGGTCATTCTCTTAGGTTCCACCCGCGTCAATGATTCCGTGGCTGCTTCCATATCCGTAAATGGATATGAAACAGGAAGAGAGCTGGCCGAGCAGGCAGTAAAGGAGGAATCCTTGGACAATCCTGTGTGGATTTTTACGGAGGGGCTTTCCTATACGGGAAATACGGATCTGTATGATGGAGTCCGTTCCGTTCTGGATGAGATGGGATTTTCTTACCGGCTGGTGGAGCGAAAAAATGAAGATACCTACCGTCAGGCCATTGAGGAGACCGTGTATCCGGATGCCAGACAGGCGGCGATCATTGCCATGGATGCGAAATCCCTGGATGAGGCTTCTGACATCATCGGCGGCAGCACCGTATATGCGGAGCATGTGACCGGACTTTACGGGATTGGATGCAACACGGCCATCTTAAGAAAAATGGACCGGGGTCTCATTAAGGGGATCATGGCGGTCAATGATTATGACGAGGGGTATTTATGTATCCGCACGGCGGTGGAAGCCATACAGGGAATGTGGCTCAGGGAACAGATGTTTATGGAGTCCTATTATATTACAGGGGAAGACTTAAGGGAGCGAAGGTATGAGAAGCTTCTGTATCCCATGGAATAAAAAGGAATTAGGGGCTTTCGTATGAAATAAAAACGGGAGGAACAAAAAAATGAAGGGAAAGTGGTTTGGGGGAGGGGCGGCTTTGGTTTTTGTGGCAGCGGCCGTCCTGCTTTTTACCGGAATCGGAAGCGGCAGTGCAAAAGAGGAAAAGAAGAATTCCATGCGGATTGGAGTGCTCTTGTATCGGGGAGATGATACCTTCATAGGAACCTTGAGACTTTCTCTGGAGGAGCGGGCAAAGGAGTATGAGAAGGAGACGGGAATCAAGGTGACTCTGGATGTGATGGATGCCAAGGGGAGCCAGAATACCCAGAATAACCAGGTGGAGCGGCTCATCGGCCTGGAGTGTGACGCCCTCTGCGTCAACATGGTGGACCGGTCTGCGGCTTCCGGGGTGATTGATAAGGCCATGGCTGCGGATATCCCCATTGTATTTTTTAACCGTGAGCCGGTGGAAGAAGATATGAACCGGTGGGAAAAGCTGTATTATGTGGGAGCAGACGCCAAGGAATCCGCTGTGCTCCAGGGACAGATTCTGGTAGACGCCTATAAGAAGAACCCGGAAAGTCTGGACCGCAACGGGGATAAAACAGTGAGGTATGTGCTTTTGGAGGGAGAAAGCAGCCATCAGGATTCTTTGATCCGCACGGAGTGGTCCATCCAGACATTAAAGGACGGGGGAGTTCCTCTGGAGAAGCTGACAGGAGGCATAGCCAACTGGGAGCGGAGCCAGGCGTCCGCGTTAATGGACCAGTGGCTTAAGGAGTACGGGGAACAAATTGAGCTGGTGATCTGCAACAATGACGACATGGCCTTAGGCGCCATTGACGCCATCGAGCGCAACGGATATCTGATTCAGACCATAAAAGTGGTGGGCATCGACGGGACTCCGGTGGGACAGGAGGCCTTAAAAGCCGGAAAGCTTTTCGGAACCGTGGAATCCGACCGCATCCAGTATGCCGGAGCGATTTTTGACCTGGCGGCCGGACTTTCTATGGGGGAGAAAACGGATGCCCCCAAATATTACTGGAGCTCCCAGAAGCCGTTAACAAACGGACGGGAACTCCTGGAAAATTAATATTCGCATTGCCCCATTGCCGCAGATAATTTTAAATGGGTATATGCAGTTATGTTCGCGGGATACATGAGAACAGTAACAATCGAAGAATTTTAATAATTCTGGATAAAAAAAACTATGGAAAAGTGCACAAAAAGCAAGTATAATAAATTCGTCATTAAGGTAATTGTATCTAAATGGCAAAAAATTATTTTTTTGAATGGGAGGATTCAAAACAATGAGATTAGCAAAGAAAGCAACAGCAATCGCTCTGGCATCTGTTATGGCTATGTCTTTAGCAGGATGCTCCAGCAAGCCGGCAGAAACATCTGCCGCAGCAACAGAGGCCGCTACTACAGCAGCAGCAACAGAGGCTGCTACCACAGCCGCCGCCACAACAGCAGCTGCAGAGGCCGCTACCACAGCCGCAGCCGCAGCAGGCTCTGCAGATGTAGCGGATAAGAAGGTCGGCATCAGCATCTACAAGTTTGATGATAACTTCATGACTCTGTACAGAACAGAGCTGGTTCGTTACTTAACCGAAGATCTTGGCTTTAAGGCTGAGAACGTAGTTGTTCAGGATGGTAAGGGCGATCAGGCAGAGCAGACAAACCAGATTCAGAACTTCATTACCCAGCAGTATGACGTTCTTATCTTAAACCTTGTACAGGCTTCTTCCGCTCCGGAAATCACAGACATGTGTAAGGAAGCAGGGATCCCGGTTGTTTACATTAACCGTGAGCCGGATCCTGACGAGGAAGCAAGATGGACTTCCGAGGGCATCGCTGCCACTTATGTTGGCTGTGACGCAAGACAGTCCGGTACTTATCAGGGCGAAGAAATTCTTGAGACATCCACAAAGGGCGACATCAACGGAGACGGAAAGGTTTCCTACATCATGATCCAGGGTGACCCGGAGAACGTAGACGCTCAGTACAGAACAGAGTTCTCTGTTAAGGCTCTTACAGATGCCGGCATGGAAGTGGAAGAGCTTCTGTTACAGCGCGGCGACTGGGATCAGGCCAAGGCTCAGCAGATTGCTCAGGATGCTTTAAACCAGTATGGTGACAAGATCGAAGTTATTTTCTGCAACAATGATGCCATGGCTCTCGGTGCTTTACAGTCT
Organism: uncultured Lachnospiraceae bacterium; assembly: GCA_910586315.1. Lineage (GTDB taxonomy): Bacteria > Bacillota > Clostridia > Lachnospirales > Lachnospiraceae > CANRXD01. The sequence continues at coordinate 17,782 of CAJUIP010000047.1, forward strand.
ATCGAAGCAGCAGGCCGTACCGTGAACGAGGATATCTACCTTGTAGGCGTTGACGCTCTGACAGAGGCTGTACAGAACGTTATCGACGGCAAGCAGACCGGTACTGTGTTCAATGATCACTTTGCACAGGCTCAGACTGCAGGCGATATCGCTGCCAAATTCCTTGCAGGCGAGTCTGTTGAGGCTGTAAACATGGTTGACTACTCCAAAGTTACACAGGAGAACGCTCAGCAGATTTTGGATCAGTTAAAGTAATTTTAAACTGTAACTAATTGAAACCGGGTGTGTTCCACTGACACACCCGGTTTTATAAATGAAACCGTTCAGCCCTGTAGTTTCTTGCCCGCGTGCCGCGGACAAGAAGCGTGCAATGTCCGCTTTATGAAGCTTCAGAGTGAAAACCGCTTATGAAAACAAGCCAGGGCTGAACTGTTAATGATAATTGCATCAGCCGCCCAGATTTTTGGGGGGAATACAGCTGAAAGGAGTTTTGGGATGGCAGAGCAGTACAGACTCGAAATGAAGGGGATTAAAAAGACCTTCCCGGGTGTTAAGGCATTAGATGGCGTAAATTTGCGTGTGCGCCCCGGCACCGTTCATGCACTGATGGGGGAAAACGGAGCCGGTAAATCCACATTGATGAAATGCCTGTTTGGTATCTACAAAATGGATGAGGGCGAAGTCTTCATCGACGGCGTGAAAACGGAGATTGCAAATCCCGACGACGCCCTTCATAAAGGGCTTGCCATGGTGCATCAGGAGCTTCAGCCGATTCCGGCCCGTTCCATTGCGGAAAATATGTACCTGGGAAGATATCCGTTAAAGAAAGTCGGTCCCATTAAGATTGTGGACCATGCAACCATGAACAGCGAAGCCGAAAAATGGTTAAAGGATGTTAAGATGAGCTTTGACCCGAAGGCCCAGCTTGGAACACTATCCATTGGACAGATGCAGTCAGTGGAAATTGCCAAGGCCGTAAGCCAGAGCGCCAATCTGGTTATTCTCGACGAGCCGACCTCCTCCCTGACTGATAATGAAGTAGAAGCGCTGTTCCGCATTATCCGGGATTTAAAATCTAGAGGCGTTTCTATGATATATATCAGCCATAAAATGGCTGAAATCCGTCAGATTTCCGATGACATCACGATCATGCGTGACGGGACCTATGTGGGAACCTGGCGGATAGAAGATATTTCCGACGATGAGATCGTAAAACAGATGGTAGGCCGTGAGCTTACCAACGTGTACCCGCCCAAGGATGACTACCGCACAGAAGAAACCGTACTGAAGGTAAGTCATCTGTCCAGCATCCATTCCAATTCCTTCCAGGACTGTTCTTTCGAATTAAAGCGCGGCGAGATCCTTGGATTCGGCGGACTGGTGGGCGCACAGAGAACAGAGCTTATGGAAGCGATTTTCGGTATGCGTCATGTGGCAGGCGGTGAAGTGGAGGTTCTTGGAAAGAAAACAAACATTAAAAGACCGCAGGATGCCATTACAAGCTCCGTCGGTATGATTACCGAGGACAGACGTGGAAACGGTATTTTCGGCTGCTTAAGCATTGAAGACAATACCGCCATGGCTTCTTATAAGAATTACACCCATATGGGGAAAATCAACAAGGGCGAAGTTGACAAAGTAGTAAATGAGAGCATTGCCAAACTGAAAATCAAGACCCCCAGCGGAAAGACTCTGATTCAGTCTCTGTCCGGTGGTAACCAGCAGAAGGTAATTATCGCAAGATGGCTTGCCAACAATCCTGATATCTTAATTATGGATGAGCCGACACGAGGTATCGACGTGGGCGCCAAATATGAGATTTATCAGATTATGATCGACCTGGTAAAACAGGGAAAATCCATCATTATGATTTCTTCTGAGATGCCGGAGTTAATCGGTATGTCCAACCGGATCATCGTAATGTGTAACGGCCGCATTACCGGTGAGGTGGAAGGCGAAGATGCAACTCAGGAGAAGATTATGGCCTTTGCCACAAAGTTTGATTTGAGCGGTTCATCAAAGTAAAGAAGCCACATGAGGAGGTTAAGTCATGAAAGCGAAAAATTTTAATGTAAAAGATTTCCTTATCAATAATGGAATCATCGTTGTTCTTGTGTTACTGGCTATTTATACAGGTATCATGCAGCCCACGTTCTTTTCCCGTGGAAACCTGATTAACGTAGCATTAAACGTTGCTCCGCGTTTCATTATCGCCTGCGGCGTTTCCGGCTGTCTGATTACAAAAGGTACAGACCTTTCCGCCGGACGTATGGTAGGTCTTGCGGCCTGTCTGGCAGGTACTCTGCTGCAGAAGCCGGATTACAGCGGTAAGTTTTATGAAGGACTTCCGGATTTCGGCGGAATGTGGTGGTTATGGGTAATCGCGGTTCTTCTTATCTGTGTTGCCGTATGTTGCTTATTTGGTTTTATTAACGGTATTGTGATTTCTTATTTAAACGTTCCGGCATTCATCGGAACCCTTGGCATGCAGCTTATCGTTTACGGTGTCTGCCTGGTTTATACGAATGCCACTCCCATCGGCGGCTACCACAATGCATACACCACCATTGCAAAGGGTAAATTATTTGGCCTGATTCCGTATCTGTTTTTAATCGCCATCGCTGTGGGCCTTGTGATGTGGTTCATCTACAACATGACTCCCCATGGAAAATATATGTACGCCATCGGCGGCAACGAGCAGTCTGCTGAGGTTTCCGGCGTAAATACGAAGAAAACAAAAATCATCATTTATATGACAGCCGCAGCTCTTTACGCGCTGGGCGGATTCCTGGTGGGCGCCAAGTCCGGCGGTTCTTCCGTAAACATGGGCCAGGGCTGGGAGCTTGAGGCGATCGCGGCCTGTACCATCGGCGGCGTATCCGTAAACGGCGGTATCGGACGTGTTTCCGGCGTGCTGATCGGTGTTCTGGTATTCGAGATTTTAAAGACCTGCCTGCAGTATCTGGGCGTTGATACCAACTATCAGTACATTGCACAGGGTATCGTTATCGTAGTTGCCATTGCGCTTGATATCAGAAAGTACATTGCAAAGAAGTAAGATTCGGGTAACCGTTTAAAGGTTATCAGAATGATTACAGATCTGCATGGACAAAGCATAGGAGTAAGCGAATGTCAGAGGAAAAGACCCTGGAAGAGCTTGAGGAGGAAAACCGGAAGCTTAAGGAGGAAAACGAGCGGTTAAATAAATCCATAAAAGAGCGGATGTACGACAAAATCAACGTGTCCGTCCGCACCATGGATATCTTTATCGGCTGTATGTGCATCCTGTTTGTGGTGGTTGTGATTCTGGGGATATTAAAGTAAATGGGAGCGCGGTCTGAAAGGGCCGCGCTGTTTGCTTCATATCGCACTGCGGCGGAAAGGAAGATGTCGCCTGTTTTATTTCATAGGAGTGACAGAAATGATTAAAAGTGAACGAGTTTCAGAATCGGTGCGGCTGGGAATACTTCTGGCTTTGACCGGGGGGTTCATGGATGCGTATTCGTATCTGGTGCGGGGCGGCGCGTTTGCCAACGCAGAGACAGGAAATATCGTATTGATGGGAATCCATATGGCGGAAGGAAACTGGGGACGTGTCCTTTATTATTTGGTTCCTGTAGTCTCCTTTGCACTGGGGGTTTATGTGGCGGAATATATAAGGAAACAGGTGGGAGACAACCCGAAGGTCCACTGGAAGGAAGGAATTCTGTGGGCGGAGATGGCTTTAATTTTCATTGCAGGGTGGATTCCGCAGCGCCATAATGCATTGGTGAACGCCATGATCGCTTTTATCTGCGCCATGCAGGTGGAGGCGTTTCGGAAAATCCGCGGAATGGCCTTTGCCACAACCATGTGTACGGGAAATTTAAGGAGCGGAACGGAACTTCTTTCCGTCGGTCAGTTTGAGCATGACACGGAAAAGAGGAAGGCGGGACTTCATTACTTTTTGATTGACGGTGTTTTTGCAGGCGGAGCGGCTGTGGGAGCCGTGGTCTGTAAGCTGTTTGCGGAAAAGTCCATATGGCTTTGTATTGTTACCTTGTTTGGCGCCCAGTTATTTATCATGTATCAGAAAAAAAACGCAGAAGTGTAGCGGCTTCTGCGTTTTTTATTTACGCGATCAACGAGCCAAAGTCCGTGCTTGCACGAGACCTTGGCGACTGCCGCGATAACTTGAGAAACTCGCAAAGCGTGTTTCTCATAGTTACGGCTTTAGCCAGTT
>CAJUIP010000048.1 GCA_910586315.1 uncultured Lachnospiraceae bacterium
GCGGGCTTAGAGCCCGCGTCCCGAGCCACCCGTTTTACGGGTGGTGGCGACTTACGCACTCAACGAGCCAAAGTCCGTGCCCTTATTCCATCTCTTCAAAAACCGGTTCAACGGGATCTCCATGCTTTTCATTTCCGGCTGCCACATCATTGATTTCGGTAAGGAGACCTGAACCATTCACTTTATACTTGTTTCCATCTCTGTCCTTAACGGTTGTGTTCTTTGAAACACGGCCGGAGGTATTGACCACATAGGTATGATATCCTCCATTGGAAGCCGGGATACTTACAAGAGTATAACGGCTGTCACTGTCTGCCTCCTGACGTTTTCCCATATAATAAAGATAATTATTCTTTAGGCCAGTCACACCGCGTCCCGCATAACTTCCTTCATTGAAATAAAAGGTGCTCTTGCTTCCGTCTCCCTCTTCCACTGTCCGTTTTCCCTTTAATGCGGTTTTGGAAGACTCGTCAAAATAATAGGACGTATACTCCCCTGTATCGCCGACCTCCACCTTATGAAGTCCCTTCACAGGATTTCCCTTTTGGTCGAACAGATAGTTTTTTCCGTCCACACGTACAAAATCATTGGTGGATGCCTCTCCGTACTTCGGCCCGATTTTCGGAACCCCTTCCTTATTAAAATAGTACCAGACCACAGGCTCGTCCACGTTGTCCTGAAGCCGTTCCGGCGGCTCTAAAGACAGCCACCCGGAGATTGCAGAACCCACAGCGGCATTTTTAATACCCGCCTCCGCAAAATATCTCCAGTCTTCAATGGAATCGGAGCTTGCGCTATCCGGATCTCCCTCCATATAGACCCACCCGGTCTGCATCTGCCCTTTCTCATTAAAGCAATAATACTTTCCGTCGATTCTGCTGACGCGGTAATCCCCGCCGCCTCCCGTCTCCGGGGAATATTTCTTTCCGCTGGCGGCGAAATAATACCAGTACATTCCATCATCACTTTCCGGTCCGTATCCGTAATCGTCATCCTGATCGCTCTCAGGCGCTTCCAGGTATCTCCAACCGGTTTTCATGGCGCCGTCAGAACCCAGATAATAAATACCATCGTCCGTCCATCCGGTCTGCATAACTCCCTCGGAATCAAACAGATAACTTTTTCCGTCAATTTTCTTCCAGCCATCCTTCACAAGTTTTCCGCTGTTTCCAAAGTAAAACCATTCCTGTTCCCCGTTATCATCATAAAGAGGCTGGGTTTTGATCCATTTATTTGTAACCATAATGCCGTTGGCATCCACATAATATTCCCCGTCTGCCCAGCAGTTGATGGCCATCTCTCCGCTATTGTTAAGATAACGCCAGAGATTGTCCGCTCCCTTTCTCCATTCTCCGGTCACTCGGTTCCCGTTATTATCCAGATAAATCCAGGTATTGTTGGACATGGACCAACCTTCCGCAGCATAAGCATTTATCGTTAAAATTCCCAGACTCATCACGGCAGCCGCAGTCAGTATTTTCCAGTTCTTTCTCTTCATTCATCCATCTCCTCGCCACTGCGTCTATTTTTGCATACTTCTTTCAAGTATACTGCATCTGGGTTCATTTTACCAGTATACTATAAATAATTCAAGACAAATAATCTTTCAATTCTCTTAAATCCCCCCTTAACCGTGTCCACTGAACGATTCCCTTATAACCCCGCATGCTCTATTTGACAGTCTCTGCCATATCACGTATAATGTCCACATGAGAAACCCGGGCATCCATTGAAAATCGCCTGCGTTTTTTGACATACACACTCGAAAAAGCATTCCGCGTACTTGGCCCAGTTATTTGCCGGACAATATACCAATCTTAAAGGAAACAGCGCCCGGTATTCGTGTCAGCTGTGCGGATATAATCTTAAATTAACAGAGAAAGTGACGGTATCAAACTATGTGGACAGCAGATGGATGGAACGACTATGAAGTCATTGACTGCTCAGAAGGAGAGAAGCTGGAACGCTGGGGAAAATATATTCTGGTACGTCCGGATCCGCAGGTGATCTGGGACACAGAAAAAAAGGCCCCGCAATGGAAAAAAATGAACGGCCACTACCACAGAAGCCAGAAAGGCGGCGGAGAATGGGAATTTTTCAGCCTTCCGGAGCAATGGAGCATCCATTATAAAGACCTGACCTTCCAGCTTAAACCCTTTAGCTTCAAGCATACGGGACTGTTCCCGGAACAGGCGGTCAACTGGGACTGGTTCGGGGAAAAAATCCGTCAGGCGGGGCGCCCCATAAAGGTTTTGAACCTGTTTGCTTATACCGGAGGGGCAACGCTTGCCGCTGCCAGGGCAGGCGCTTCTGTGACCCATGTGGATGCCTCCAAAGGTATGGTAAGCTGGGCCAGGGAAAACGCAAAATCCAGCGGCCTGGAGAGCGCTCCGATTCGCTGGATCATAGATGACTGTGTAAAATTCGTGGAGCGGGAAATCCGCCGGGGCAGTCACTATGACGCCATAATTATGGACCCGCCGTCATACGGCCGGGGTCCCAAAGGGGAAATCTGGAAAATCGAGGACGCCGTCTTTCCGTTTGTAAAGCTGTGCGTAAAGCTTCTTTCCGCCGATCCTTTATTTTTCCTCATCAATTCCTATACCACCGGTCTGGCGCCATCCGTTCTCACCTATATGCTTGGGACGACGGTACAGAAAAAGCTGGGCGGTGTGGTACGGTCCGATGAAATCGGCCTTCCCGTTACCGCTTCCGGTCTTGTGCTGCCCTGCGGCGCTTCCGGCCGATGGGCAGCAGATAATTAGCTACTATTCACGGGAGTGGGCATCTTCTTGCCCGCGTACCGCGGACAAGAAGCATCGGGCGTTCACCCGATGTGGAAAACCGGATAAAATCAGTCTTACAAGCAAGGGAACAGAAACTTGCATAAAGTTTCTTAACAGGCATTGTAGAATATTCTCTTCGATAGTATAATGAAACTGCATTGCAAAAATATCAGACAAAGGACTTAATACATATGAACATTATCATTGTGGGCTGCGGAAAGGTAGGGACAAGCCTTGCAGAACGTTTAAGCGCAGAAGGCCATGATCTTGTAATGGTGGACCTTTCTCCCGTTAAAGTAGAAGAGGTCTCCAACCGTTTCGACGCCATGGGAATTGTGGGAAACGGAGCCAGCTTCAATGTACAGCAGGAAGCAGGCGTGGAGGAAGCCGACCTCTTTATTGCGGTCACTGGAGAAGATGAGTTAAACCTCCTCTGCTGCCTGATGGCCAAAAAAAGCGGCCGCTGCCAGACCATCGCCCGTGTGCGGAATCCTCTGTACAGCAAAGAAATCCAATTCATCCGGGAGCAGCTTGGAATTTCCATGATCATTAATCCGGAGCTTACGGCTGCCAGAGAAATTTTAAAGCTTTTAAAATTCCCCTCCGCCATCAAAATTGACACTTTCGCCAAAGGACGCGTGGAACTTCTGCGGTTCCGTTTAAGGCCGGAAGCAGGCTTTGGCGGAAAGACCATTATGGAAATTATGAACCATCTGAAAACCGACGTACTGATCTGCGCCGTGGAGCGGGATTCGGAGGTCATCATCCCCAACGGAAGCTTCGTCCTTCAGGACAGCGACACTCTTTCCATTGTTGGTTCCTTACAGAGCACCGCGCAGTTTTTTGAAAAAATCGGCTACCGCTCTAAAAAAGTAAAAAACTCACTTATCATCGGCGGCGGAACCATCGCCCACTATCTGGCCCTGGACCTTCTGAAAATCGGTTTCCGCGTCCGGATCATTGAGCAGAAAAAAGAACGCTGCGACTATTTAAGTGAAATGCTTCCAGGCGCCGATATCATCCACGGCGACGCCAGTAACGAAAGCCTGCTGCTGGAGGAGGGACTTACCTACGCCGATTCCTTAGTGGCCCTCACGGGACTGGATGAGGAAAATATTTTCTTGTCCCTGTTCGCAAAAAAACACTCCAGTGCCAAACTCATCGCCAAGGTGAACCGGATTTCATTTAATGAAGTCATTGACGGCTTCGATATCGGCAGCGTCATTTATCCGAAGTATCTGACCGCCGATTATATCCTGCAGTATGTCCGCGCCCGCCAGAATTCCATCGGCAGTAATGTGGAAACCTTATATAAAATTCTGGACGGCCGCGCCGAAGCCCTGGAATTTTCCATTAATGAGGCATCCTCTGTCACCGATGTTCCCCTGATGAATCTTAACCTGAAGGATAATCTTCTGATCTGCTGCATCAACCGCAAGGGAACCATTCTGACCCCCCGCGGCCAAAATAAGATCAAGGTGGGCGATACGGTGATTGTGGTAACTACCAACCGCGGCCTCAGAGACATCCGCGACATTTTGAAAAATTAAAGGAGCGTTTCCATGAATTATTCCATGATTTTTTACATCATCGGCTGGATTCTCAATGTGGAAGCGGCTCTTATGATCCCTTCCGCCATTGTGGCCGCCATCTATCAGGAAAAAAGCGGTCTGGCCTTTGCGGCTGTCATCGTTCTCTGTCTGGTTTTGGGCTTACTTTTGATGAACCGTTCTCCCCGCAATAAAGTCTTTTATGCGAAGGAGGGAGCCGTAACCGTTGCTTTAAGCTGGATTATCATGAGCCTCATGGGGGCCCTGCCTTTTGTATTATCCGGCACTATTCCCAATATTGTGGACGCCATGTTCGAAACCGTGTCCGGCTTCACTACCACCGGTGCCAGTATTCTGACAGCCATTGAAGGCCTGCCTTACTGCATCCTTTTCTGGCGAAGCTTTACTCACTGGATCGGAGGTATGGGGGTTCTCGTTTTCCTGCTCTGCCTTCTCCCTCTTACAGGGGGCGGATATCATATGAATTTAATGAAGGCGGAGAGCCCGGGGCCCTCCGTAAGCAAGCTGGCTCCCAAAGTACAGGCTACAGCCAAAATCCTGTATGGCCTCTATCTTTTTCTTTCTATTGTGGAGCTGGCGCTCTTAATAGCAGGAAAAATGCCAGTCTTCGATGCCCTCTGCACCACCTTCGGCACTGCCGGTACCGGAGGCTTCGGCATAAAAAATGACAGCATCGGCGGATATTCCACCTACCTTCAGGCTGTCATTACTGTCTTCATGATTCTGTTTGGAGTCAATTTTAATGTATACTATCTTATCTATTTAAAAAAACCGAAGGAAATCCTCCATTGCGAGGAAGCAAAATGGTATCTGGTTATCATTGCCGCCTCCACCCTGATTATCACCGGATTTGTCAGGAGTTCTTTTTCAAGTATTGCCATGGCATTTCACCATGCGGCGTTTCAGGTGGGTTCCATCATCACCACCACAGGCTTCGCTACCGTGGATTTTAACCTGTGGCCGACCATACCCAAAACCATTCTGGTACTTCTCATGTTTATTGGCGCCTGCGCCGGAAGTACCGGAGGCGGAATGAAGGTATCCCGTATTGTTCTCTTATTTCGTGCCTTAAAATGTGAGCTTTCCCGGTATCTTCATCCACAGATTGTGAGAAAAGTCTATCTGGATGGACGTGTAATCGACCGTGAAATCCTGCATTCTGTTTACATGTTCCTGATTGCCTATGTTCTGATTTTTGCCGGCTCCACGCTGTTAATCGGTATAGACAATTATGATCTGACCACAAACTTTACGGCTGTGGCCGCCACTCTGAACAACATTGGCCCGGGACTTGAACTGGTGGGGCCAACTCAAAATTTTGCCCTTTATTCAAATTTTTCAAAGCTGGTGCTGATTTTTGACATGCTGGCGGGACGTCTGGAAATCTTCCCCATCCTCCTCCTCTTTACAAGAGCCACCTGGAAAAAGTTTTAGCTAAAAGCCGGATCTCACAAACAGAGGTCCGGCAAATTTTCCAGTACATCGTTCGACAAATACCTGAACCAATCACGGAGAATGTTTTTTCGGGTGTGCAGGTCAAGAAACACATCTGACGGAAAGCAATTTTCAGACACCTAGTACTAATCTTTATGTTTTGCTTTCAAACATTCCGCTCCTTTTGAGCACGCCGGACAGCCGCCACATCCGCTGCAGCTCTTTCCTTCCCGTTTCAGTCTTCGCATATATCTGATTACGGAATAAATTAAAACAGCCAGCAAAAGCAATATTATCAGATCTGCAACTCCCATACGGCCACCTCAAAATTATAACAGGTAAGATATCCCCTGAATTTTTACAAAAAATTACGGTTCACAGGTGCCCTGTGGGCACAACTGCAGGTGCATTATATGGTCCCATTTGAGAAATGTCAACCTTTTTCCCAAAAATAGCTTGAAATCCTGCCAGCAACAATTTACAATGTAGTTGATGTTTGATTTTAGATTGGAGGAACACAATGAATTGTGCCAGAAAAATTACTGATTCTTTATACTGGGTCGGCGTCAATGACAGAAAAATTTCCCTGTTTGAAAATGTATATCCGGTTCCCAGGGGAGTGTCCTACAACTCCTATTTATTAACAGACGAGAAATGCGCCTTGTTTGACACTGCCGACGCTGCATTTACCCACCATTTTTTAGAGAATATTCGTGGGGTTTTAAACAGTCGTCCCCTTGATTATCTGATTGTAAACCACATGGAGCCGGATCACTGCGCTTCCATTATTGACATCGTAAACTGCTATCCCGATGTCAAAATCGTCTGCACAGCCAAAGCTGCCGGTATCATGAAGCAGTTCTTTGATTTCGACGTGGACAGGCATGTGGTTCCTGTAAAGGAAGGAGATACCCTTTCTCTCGGTTCCCATGAGCTTACCTTTGTGATGGCTCCCATGGTACACTGGCCTGAGGTTATGGTATCCTATGAAAAAACAGAAAAGATTCTGTTCTCTGCCGATGCCTTCGGTTCTTTCGGGGCCATCGACGGAAACCTTTTCGCCGATGAAATTGATTACGAAAGCGTATGGCTTCCTGAAGCCAGGAGATACTATACCAATATTGTCGGGAAATTCGGAATGCAGGTACAGGCTTTATTAAAGAAAGCCTCCGGTCTGGATATTTCCATAATATGTCCGCTTCACAGTCTTGTATGGAGAAAAAATATTCCGTGGCTCTTTGACAAGTATTCAAAGTGGAGTTCCTACGAGCCCGAAGAAAATTCCGTGGTACTGGCCTACGCTTCCGTTTATGGCCACACAGAAAGTGCCGTGGATATCCTGGCTGCAAAGCTTGCCGACAAGGGAGTTGCCAATCTTTCCGTTTATGATGTTTCGAAAACCCATCCGTCCTATATTATTGCTGATGCCTTCCGCTGCTCCAATCTGGTGTTTGCGTCCATTACCTACAATAATGGAATTTTCTGCAATATGGACACCCTGCTACACCAGCTTGCGGCCCACAACCTTCAGAACCGTACCGTTGCTTTTATGGAAAACGGTACATGGGCCCCGGTATCTGGAAAGCATATGCAGGAAGCCCTTTCTTCTTTAAAAAATATCAGGATTCTGGAAGAAAGCGTTACCATTAAATCTTCCTTAAAAGACGATCAGGAAGCTTCCATTTCTGCCATGGCAGATTCCATTTACCAGTCCTTGTTGTAAGGGGCAAAAGCTCTTTTGCCCCTGGTATCATATTCTGGGAAATGGATGAAATATATCATATTTCTTAAAATAAAGGAGGACAAAAAAATGAAAAAGTATGAATGCGAGGTTTGCGGTTACGTTTATGACGAGGCTGCAGGCGATCCCGACAACGGAATCGAACCGGGCACCAAGTGGGAAGATCTGCCGGAGGACTGGGTATGCCCCTTATGTTCCGTTGGCAAAGATCAGTTTAAAGAAATCTAATAAAGGGAAAAGGAATTATTGATATGGGGAATCAAGCAAATCAGAAAATACTTCAGATGATCGCAGATTTTTCCAACGCAAAAGGACCGTCCGGTTTTGAAGATGAGACGGTCCTTGCTGCCAGAAAGCATATTGGCAGCGGCTTTGACGTGGAAGAAGACTGCCTGAGAAATTTTTATATGTACCGGAAAAATAACACCGGGAACAAGCCTGTGTTCATGCTGGACGCGCACAGCGACGAAGTGGGCTTCATGGTCCATTCCATCCGCCCCAACGGAACGCTTCGTTTTGTTGCCCTGGGCGGCTGGAATGTCGGCTCCTTAGCCTCCTCCAAAGTCCTGGTCCGCAATGCGGAGGGCAACTGGCTTCCCGGCATTATCGCCGCCAAGCCGGTTCACTTTATGAGCGCTTCTGAAAAATCCTCCCTGGGCGCCGCCGATATTTCTGCCCTTTCCATTGACATTGGGGCAGTGGACGCCCGGGACGCGGAGGAAAACTTTAAAATCCGCATTGGCGAACCTGTGGCCCCTGATGTGACCATGGAATACGATGAACAGCATGATCTTATGTTCGGAAAGGCTTTCGACTGCCGGATTGGCTGCGCCGCCCTCATTGAGACTCTTCACCGTCTTCAGGATGAAAATCTGGATGTGGATCTGGTGGGAGTTCTCTCTTCTCAGGAAGAAATCGGAGAACGCGGAATCCATGTGGCTGTAAATCGTGTAAAACCGCAGATTGCCATCTGCTTTGAAGGCTGCCCTGCGGATGATACCTTTACAGAACCCTATGCGGTTCAGACAGCCTTTAAAAAAGGTCCCATGCTCCGCTATATGGATAAATCCATCGTCTGCAGCCCAAGGTACCAGCGTTATTCCCTGGACCTGGCTAAGACCTTACATATTCCGGCCCAGGCATCCGTACGGGAGGGCGGCGGCAACAACGGCGCTATCATTCACACCTCCCTGGATGGAATTCCAACGATTGTCATTGGAGTTCCGGTCCGTTACATCCATTCAGTTCACGGAATCGCCTCTTACTATGATTTCGAGGCTACCGTCCGTCTGGCTGTGGAAATTGTAAAATCCATGAATGAAGGTATTATCAAAGGTTTTTAATTCAAGGGAGGGGGTTTTATGAAACATTCCATCGTATTCAGCAGTATGACGGGAAATACAGCCGCCCTTGCAGACCGGTTACATACTCTGCTTCCGGAAGAATCCTGCGTTTATTTCGGAGAAACATCCAGAGAAGCCCTGGACGCAGATGCAGATGTGGTTTTCGTCGGCTTCTGGACCGACAAAGGAAGCTGTGACTCCAAAACCCGTGTATTTCTAAAAAAGCTTAACGACAAAACCGTCGTTCTTTTTGGAACCGCCGGTTTAGGCTCTGACCCCGAATATTTTAAAGAAATCTTAAAGACAGCGGCGGCGGACGTTCCGGTCAGCAACACTGTGATTCCGGGCTTTATGTGTCAGGGAAGAATGGCGCCGGAGGCCAAAGCGAAATTTGAGGCTCATCTGACCGCAAATCCTGAGGATGCTGCTTCAAAAAAGCTGCTGGCAGAGTATGATATCGCCGCCTGTCACCCCAACGAAGAGGATTTCAAGGCTCTGGACGCCTGGAGCCAGGCGTTTATTTAAATCAGGCAGGGGGCCTTTCCTGTAAGGCATAAAGAGGATGTTGCGAAATGGAAAAGTTCATCAAAATATAGAATACTATTCTCTAACAGAAGCCTATATCTTGTATGAAAAACTCATTTTGCGACATCCCCTTTTTATTGCAGGTCTCGGCAAGCGGCATCTTTCTTTCCACCGCACCACGATCTCCGTGAAGCATTTATTTTACTAGCTGCACCAAAATGCCTCCCAGCGTCAACATAAGGGCCCCACAGGATCTTGTGACGATCTGTGCAAAAGGAAGCAGCTCCATGCGGTGGGCACTGCTTAACACAGCGACGTTCCCTGAGCCGCCCATGTTGGTGGTGCACATTCCGGCGGCAATGGCGGATTCCAGAGGATAAAATCCCACAAGCTTTCCAAGCAGGGCCGCTGTCAGGGTGATGACTGCAACAACAGCCACCACGGCCGCCAGATAAAGCAATGTCATGGTCTTCAAAATCGTATTCAAATCAATCAATGTAAATCCTATTCCGGTAAGGGCTGCGGCCGTCCAGCTATGGATGGCAAACTGTCCCCATTCTCTGGCCGCATCCTCCAGTTCCTCGGACATAACCCCTGTACCTTTAACCGCCACCACGGCAATTATCATCCAGGCATACGTGGGAATGACAGTCACATAGCGATGCAGAAGTGCCCCCAGCTGGTAGAAGGCAAAAGCGATGATCATACCCGTACAAAGAAGAGAAAAGGAAGGCTTCATGGGGGGTGTCTTTTTCACCGGCTTTCCGTCATTCACCAACACCCCGTTTCCTGTAAGCTTTGGATGCTTTTGTCCAAAGTTATTCAAAAGGCCGCCAAACACAATGGCCACACAATTTCCAAGCACCGTGGCAGGCGCCATTTTCGTAAGAACCGCCGAAGCATCTACCTGAAGAGCCTGGGAATATATGTCGGATAAGGGCACCGTTCCCGCCGTCATGCCGCCGCTTGTCATGGGAATCCCCAGATAAAGGATTCCGTTAAAGAAACCATCTCCCAGAAGAATTCCAAAAAGTCCGGAAGTAAGAATTCCCAAAAGAAGAGAAATCATGGCCACCGGGAGCAGCTTCACTGTGGCTCTGAGAAGAAGGTTTCTGTCAATATTGAAAAGGCTTCCTGTGATCAGGGCCGCAATATAAAATATCAGAAACCCGCTGTCATTGACAAAGTAGTCCATAGTCTCAAAAGTCTGTTCCGGAATCAGCCCCAGCGCCTGTATCAGGGCTGCCCCAAGAATACAGATCACGGAGCCGCCCAGATACGTTTTCACCACAGGAATCGTATTCCCTATGGTATTCAGTCCTTCCCCAATCACCATCAGCACCAGAAACGCGGGCACCAGGCTTTTGGGAACACACCCTGTATACATGCAGACTACTGTCATCAGAAAAACAATTCCATACAGATACAGGGGAAGCCCCAGTATTTTTATGTCACACTTCTTCTCCATCATTCATTCCTCCAGCTAGTGTACTGTCTACATTATATTCAGCCAAACCTCCTTGTCTACTCGCCCATCTGCTGCGTTGGATTTTCTAGCCGTAGCCACCGCTACGCCGTCAAAAATCCGCCTTGCAGATGAACGACTATCCTGCGGAGTTTAGCCAGATATAATGTAGTCAGTGCACTAGTACCAGGTATTCTCACTTTAAAGGCAGTAAATTCAAGGTCCCCTCTGAGCCAATATCTTTAAAAGCTCCTTAAGGCATCACTTCCATCATCTGTTGTCTTTTCTATATGCTTTATGACTACATCATAGCCCGCCTTATCACTTACCTGTACATGAACCCGGTCCCCCACTTTGTGTCCTAAAAGAGCTTTCCCCAGGGGGGATTCGGAGCTTATAAGGTTCTTTAAGGAATTTCCCCGGACTGTGGTTACGATTTTGTATGTTTCTGTCTCATCATCCTCCTCAAAATACACATCTACCGTATTATACAGGCCGATTTCGTCTTCCCTTGACTCATCAGAAACCACCTTTGCAGTCTTTATCATCCTCTCCAGATACCTGATGCGGCTTTCATTCTTATTTTTGTCCTTTTTCGCCGCGTAATATTCAAAATTCTCACTGAGATCCCCCTGGGCTCTGGCTTCCTTTACGGCCTCTATGGCCTCCTTGCGGACCACCAGCTTTCTGTACTCGATCTCCTCTTCCATTTTCTTTATGTCATTCTTCGTAAGCTCGTTATACATGTCATACCTCCCGTTTCCTTATTTCCTTATCTTAATACGAAAAGTGCAGAAAATCAACCCGACAATTTCGCTGTCCGGAGTGTGTTTAAAAATTGCTTTCTAGAGCGTGTCTGAAAATTGCTTTCCGCCAGATGTGCGTCACAGTTTGTGGGAAATTAGGTCCGAATGAGGGAGGCGTAGTGGGCTACGTTGACCGAATGAGGGCCAAATTTCCTGCAAAGTGGGGCGTGCAGATGATGGGAATGACTGAATGGAGGCCAAATTTCCCGCATAGTGGGACGTGCAGACGATGTGACTTCATCACAGAACAATTCCTTTTTTTCCTGTAAAATACTCTGTAAGAAAAACAAAAGGAGATTACCATGACAAAAAGAAAAGCTGTAATCAGCATTCAGGAATGCGTCGCCTGCGGATGCTGTATGAAAATTTGCCCGCGAAACGCAATTACCATCCCCAACGGCATCCATGCGCTCATCAACAGAGAATTATGCGTCGGATGCGGAAAATGCGTAAAAGAATGCCCGGCAGGCATTCTCTCACTGGAGGTGACAGAAAAATGAAAAAGAAATGGTATGATTACCTTTGGATTGTCTCTCTTACCTATCTGATTCTTGGATTTTTTAATATCCTTTTTGCGTGGCTTGGACTCTTCTGCTTTTTTATTCCGATTTTCATAGCCGCTGTAAAGGGCAATAAAGCCTACTGCAACAAATACTGTGGCCGGGGACAGCTGCTTTCCCTGGTCGGCGGCCGGTTCGGACTGTCCAGAAAGAAGGATATGCCAAAATGGATGAAGTCAAAGTATTTCCGATATGGGTTTTTAATCTTCTTTTTTATCATGTTTTTCCTTATGCTGTGGAACACCTGGTTGGTATTCTCCGGTGTAAAAAGCCTTGGCACTGCCGTAACATTGCTATGGACATTCAAGCTTCCGTGGCACTGGGCCTATCACGGCACCCTGTTCTCTGACGGCGTGGCGCAGTTTGCTTTCGGCTTTTACAGTGTAATGCTTACCTCCACTATATTGGGATTCCTTACCATGATTTTATTCAAACCCCGGTCCTGGTGCGTGTACTGCCCCATGGGAACAATGACACAGCTTATATGCCAAGCAAAGAATGCGGCCACATCACAAAAATAATAGGCAGAACATGATACTCTGCCGTCAAACAAGAGGAAAGGAAGGTATTAATTATGTCCGTACTTATTGTAAACAAAGATAACTTTAGCTCTGTCACAGCCAGCGCAAAACCTGTTCTTTTGGATTTTTACGCTGACTGGTGCGGCCCCTGCCGCATGGTATCCCCTATTGTAGAAAAAATTGCAGAGGAAAATCCGCAATACCTGATCGGCAAGGTCAATGTAGACCAGGAGCCGGATCTGGCACAGAAATTTGGAGTCTTGAGCATTCCTACGCTGGTGGTGATTAAAAACGGGAACGTTGTGAGACAGCTGACAGGCGCAAGGCCAAAAGCAGATATTCTTGCCATGTTAAAAGGTTAATTCCCGGAGACGCTTCTTGTCAAGGATGGTAACGCCTCCCCTGGAAACCTCCACGATTCCTTCGCCGGCAAAATATTTTAACATCCTGGATACAACCTCACGGGCAGAACCCATATACCGGGCAATCTGCCCGTGTGTCAAAGAAACCGTATCGGAACCGATCCTGGCCGATTCATCGGAAAGAAAAATAGCCAGTCTCTTATCCATGCTCATAAACAAAATCTGCTGCATCACCCACATCACGTCCGAAAAGCGGCTGACCGCCGTTTCCAGCGCAAAGATCCGGATATCCGGATTCCGTTCTGATACAGCTGCAAAAGCAGGTCCGCTGACCACGCAGCACTCGCTGTTCTCTTCTGCGTCTACAAACACATCAAATGTGACAGCGGACAGTACACAGGAAGCAGACAGCATGCATAAATCCCCTTTGTGCAGACGGTAAAGCGTGATGTCTTTTCCCTCATCCGACATTATGGAAAGCCTCAGGCATCCGGAGCGGACAAGAATCACACCGGAACATTCCTCGCCGTTGTGGATATTTTTTCCTTTTGGATACGTAATCATATGAGAGTTCTGGCAGATATACTCCCTGTCCGCGTCCGATATTTTCCTCCAAAAAGGGAAGATTTCTTCATAAATACCTTCAAATATGTTATTCTGCATTCCCTGTCCCTCTCTCTTGCTGCAATATATTTATAATTCACTGAAACCATTCAGCCCTGTGAAATTTTAGAGCAAAAAACACATTGAAAGCAGGTGCCCGGCCGCCAAAAAATATTCTGCAATGACTTTAAGGCTTTCTTGCAAGCTGCAAGTCTATGGTATCATATACGGTATACCATCCGCCATGTTTATTTATTGCTTCCTCAATTTCTGAAAAAAATTTCATCCGTATCTTTTCTTCCATAGCGATATGATCTGAATATGTCCCCAACAGCTCAACATATTCCTCAGCAGAAAATGTTCTTGTTCTATAAAACACAGCACATTTAATATCTGTAAAACCATATTTCCCGGCAATCTGAGCTGTCTGCACCGCCTGTTCTTCACAATATTCTTTTTCGGGTCTGGCGTCTTTGCCATAGTATTTATAATAATACATAGAATATAATTTTTGGATTTCTTCTGAAAGAGCCGGGTTTCCCTTATCGTGATATGGATGATTGGCAAAGCGCGCGAAAACACCCCCGCTTTTCAGCATGGCATAAACTTTTGGATATCCAATATCCTCTGGTATCCAGTGAAATGCGGAAGCAGAATATACCATATCATATTGAGAATCAGCGAAAGAGACATTTTCGAACTTTCCCGTTATTACAGAGAATTTTTTAAACTTTTCAAACTTTTTCGAGCATAATTCCGAAAAATTCTCCCCATATTCAACCGCTGTTAAAGTACAACCCTTTTCTAAAAATGGCAATGTTGCCTGTCCGCCTCCAATCCCAACCTCAATAACAGCAGACGAGCCGTTAATGCTGATATAATTAAAAAGGTTCTTATATAGATCATCTGTATATCCTGGGCGAAATTTTTCATATCTGGCTGAAACTGTATCAAAGGTCCATTCTAATCCTTCTGTTACCGGCATAATATCCTCCCGCGAATTCCAATCATCGTTTCTATTTCCTCCCCGGCCGCAGGTTTGGATTTTTCTTTCCTGGCCATCTGCATAAAAGATGGCCAATATTCTCAAGCACAAATTTTTCCCTCTTTATAGCACTCATAGATATAGTCACGTGACTGATAGTAGAAATCCGTGTTATAGTTAGAAAGCATACTATCAATCCATGAGGTATAAACCTCCACAAGCCGCTCTACCACATGATCTTCGTTTTTTCCGCAGACATCTTCAATCAGCCGTTCATATACTTCGCCAATCGTCCAATAGTCCGGCACGGTATAGCGGCAGGCGGTCACATTATCAAAACCGCCCTGTGGGATATTACAGCTCTCAATAAAATCTCCTGCCGTTTTTTCAATCGGTTCGCAGTGGAACACATCTGCATAGCGATAGATACGGGCAATCGTATTCTTTCCCATTAAATCTACCAGCTCCGAGCGTTTCAACTTCTGCTCACGCCCGATAAACTCAATCAGACTGCAAGTGTAAAACAGGGCAATGTTATTTTTCATCGTGTACCTCCACTCCTTTCACAAAAGTCAGAGTCGCCAGTGCACGAGCTGTGTGAAAGCTGATCTGATGCGTAGGCTTTTTGAATTTCGCCAATGCCCAGAATGCCTCCCGGCTGATTTTGCCATCCACAAAATTCTGCACATAGTTAAAAATCGTATCATTGGCCATCGGCCCTTCTACAATATCGTACTCATGCGGATGACCCACACGGCACGATGCGATGAAATCCAGCCACTCTTCACTCATTTCCGGGAACCGCTTGGTTTTCAAAGTTTCGTTCGGCATATATTCGTACTCATTCAGATAGCCTGTTCCACCAAAACGGATTGCCCAGCGGATCGCCTGTTCCGGGTACAGAGTGCAATAGAATCCAAAGTAGAAATCCTTGTTATACTTTTGAATTCAAATTTCAGGTGATCCAACAATCGCTTTACTTCCATGGTATAAAATCATCTCACCACCTCCTAGCTTTCGGAATTGACAGTACCCGTCTTCAGGAAATTGTGTAAAGCAGACGCCATTACAATATGCACTGTCTACCGCATAGAGACATGTGCATCGCTCGCTGCTAATATCCGCTCCTTCATGCATGACAATAGCATGATGCATTCGCGTTCCTATTACAGTTCCAGTCCGTTTCATACCTTCTCAATCCATTTAGAGCCAGCAGGACATGCTAAACGGTTACACTTATTCTTTATCCGGCTCAAACTGGCCCGGATAAATATCGCTCCCTTCATATCCGCATACTTCCATCCTGGGAGAATTACATACTGGCAGATAAAAATCTGGTTCATAATATTCCTCATTTTCCTCCCCTTCTTCTTCCTCTTCCTCCTCATCATATCGTTCCTTTAAACATTGCTCACACCAGAAAGGCCTCTCTCCATAATACTCCTCGGGATTCACCCACTTCGCTTCCCTCTGCCCACAATTACTGCCAATAATCTTTCACATATTTCCCCGCAATCACAATCTGAAAATATCTGCATTTTCTTTTTGCGTTTCTGCTGCCAGTTTATTTTTTCTTTCCTTTCATGCTTCCAAATGACGAAGCATTCCGCTTCGGGTATACTCTTTTCCACAATATTTACAAAAGCCTTTTGTCTGAACAGCCATATTCTTTCCCTCATCTTGTTTATATCGTAGTTTTCTTTTCCTCTTTTAGAACTCGCTCTTCCAGGAACTGGCCGGCATTTTTTTCCGCCAGCAGCAGGTAAACCTGCCTGAACACTCCTTATTCTGACCTCAATTCTCTCTTATATTTATAGAATGTATTCCTTGCAAGCCCTGTCAGCTTCATACAGTCTGCGTCTGACAATGTACCGTTAAAATCCCTGCTCTGCTCCCGTATCTGTTTCTTTGCCTCAATAGATTTCTTTGTCGTCAGCTTTGCCCCCTGTCTTTGCCCTATCTGCTTGCCGTTTAATCTCGCTGTTTCTATGCCCTCCTTTGTTCTCTGATGCAGATCCCGTATTTCTTTCTCTGACTGCTCAATAGCAAGTCTTATCTGTTCCTTTGCAAGTGACGTAAGGTATTTATTCACGCTCTCCAAGATAAATTCAGCATTCGTCCTGGTCATTAATATATCGCTTTCTAATGCATTCTTATATGTACTTGTATTGATATGCGGCTCCTTCAAAAACACAAGCTCTATGCCCTTATTAAACAATTTCTCATACAGATAAAAACCCTCATCCGCATTCCGGCTCATGCGTGATACACTGTCAAAAATAATGGTGTCTCCTGCTTTGACATTTTTATACAGTTTATTCCATTCCGGCCTGTCCTGCCCTGTTCCTACTTCCTGTATTATTACAGCATTATCATAACTGCTCTTAATATTTCTAATCTGTCTGTCCATGCTCTGTTGTTTTGTACTTACCCAGCAATATCCATACGTACACATAAGCAATACTCTCTTTCAGTATTATTTCTATCGGTTGTTTATTTCAATACTCCTATGTTTATATTACCATTTAAACTTTATATGTCAATAGGTTTTGATACTTATTTAATATGCATTAGAATTGATATGTAACAGTTCAGATAACCCCTGAGCCGTTACATTGATACGTCTCTGTTCATGGGAGATCTCTTCTTGTCCGGTTTACCAGTTTGCCAACTCCTGAACTGCCAAAGCCGGACCCTGGTCATAGAATTCATCAGGATACTCTTTTTCCATCCGTCTTGCCTCGTCCATCAAAAAAGGAATCATGCTTTCATCTCCACGCATCCCTAACACAAGACAAAGCATAGATTTTAAATACTCACTTTGAAATTGTGAATATGTTTCCATAATCCAATCGCAGCAATTCGCATTACTCGTCATAAAGAAATGTAATGCATTTTCGATAAAAATATCCTGCTTATTACGTATACATTTTTCCTTTATTAATGGTAACAGTTCCTGTTCATGATCCGCTATTTTATCCCTAAGCAAGCTTGTATTTTTTCCAGATAAATCTTTACGCATCAATCTCAACAATTCATCAGGTAACACCGTGTTTGTAATTATTTTTTCCATTTCCAAGTCCTGCTCCGTTTGAACAAAGTGTCCATTTACGAAATCTGCTATTTTGTCGCTTCTTTCCCAGTCTAAATACATTGAATACGCAAATTTGGCAGCTGAAAACTTGATATCTCTATGAGTATCCAGAAATTTTGTCACCTCATTTTTCTTATATCTTTTTTTCTCCGCACCTGCGAAATTGTTTCCTGTCTTCATGCCAGTAATCCCCTTTCACTCTTCTCGCACCAAACTACAAACCTATTTTGATATCCTCCATTTTTGGACTGTTTAATTTCTCCTTATGTTCGCTGCCAAAGCAGCATATTGTTTTCAAATAGAGCATTCAGCCTTCCGGTGTCCTTCAGCCATGCCAAATAAGAGCGGACGGTACTGCCCACCAGGACATATTGTTCAAAATTCATAGTCAGCCCATAGCCGGTAAATAATTTTTGCAGGATAGTCTCAAAGCAAAGTGGTTCCTGACAGATACCAGTGATCTTGTCCGCAATCTCCAGAACCTTTTCGATGTTGTACTGCGCGAGGTCAGCTATATCTTCGGAAGCAGCGGCGTGGGCCGGGACGAACATCTTCGCCTGCATGGACTTCACCATTTCCAGTGTATTCAGATAGGCAGCAGCATCATAGATAAAACCAATTTGATACTTGTCCAGCGTTTCCCGGCTGGACAGACAATCCGCCAGATAAACCACATCATCCGGCGTCCGAAAACCCACCATATCAAAAAAGTGTCCCGGCAGAGGAATAATCTCAAAGCCCTCCGGCAGACATTCTTTCGTCAACTCCTGGGCATCACTCTCCTGGGCCATAAGGAATTTGTGCCGCAGTTCCTTACACGGACAACCGCCGTACAAAAAGGACGGTTCCAGAACAGGGTAACGGGTAAAGGCGCAGTCGATTCCCGGCGCGTAAATTTTGCATCCGGTCTGACTCTGCAAATACCTGTTGCCGCCGATGTGGTCGGCATTGGAATGGGTGTTGTAGATAGCGGTGAGCCGCCAGCCGTTGGCATCCAAAAGCTGACGGACTTTGCGGCCAGCATCCTTATCGCTGCCGCTGTCAATCAGGCAAACGTCTTTCCCATCCAGTCGCACCAGCCCGATTTTCGCCGGACTTTGGATGTAATGGCTTCGCTCCGAAACCTGGATCAGTTCATACATAAGCAGCATCCTCCTTAACGTAATGGATAGAATACGGTATTATTTCTTCCTTGCAATTACAAAAATACCGGCGGCAAGTAAAACAATGCCTGCAATCACCCCTGTCATTGCTGAAAAGCCTCCAATTTTACCAGCAACAAATATTGAAGTCGGACCGTCTGCGCCGCCAATGATAGCGACTGAACTGGCCACTGACATTTGCCCATTTATTATAAAAATCAGACTTATTGCCGCTATTACAATTCCTGTAACCGTTAATATAATTCCTGCAATTTTCCTCATTCCGTTACCTCCTCCAAATCTTGATTTTCTCAATTTCCGCTTCATGCTCCCCTATCTTTTATGCACGCAGGAGTTGCAAGTCCTGCCTTGTTTCTGCCCGGTGTTCCAGGGCAAGCCATAACTTGTACTCTGCTACTATTTACATTATACAGCGGAATGAAAGAAATACAAGTCTCACGAAATTCCGGAGATTACGTTTTTTTACTTATATCACCCTCTGTCCCATCTGACAGTGGGACATTCAAAATAAATAAAATATATCTGTTGATTTCCTGGCTCTCGATTCCTCTGCTCTGACCATGGCAGAACGGACGGCCATCCTTTTCCTTGAGCTGGCTGCGCTAGGAATGAGCGTTGCTTATCTGCGAATCGGGAAAGTCTGCCGGGTGGAAGCAGATGGGGAGCATATGCATGTAATCCCCTGGTTCGGGCGGCCCGTGGAGTTTTCTGTGAGGGATGTGTCCCCTGTTTCCAGAAGTCTGGGCTGGATTGTCCTGTATGACAGGGAGTTCAAAACACTGGCAAAGGTAGATTCCTGCCTGGAGGATATGGACAAGCTAAAGGGGTATCTGGCATCTTACGGGATAAAGATGTGATTCGGGATGTTGTAATCATTTGCAAATTCCTCCCCCTTGCGAGAACAGCAGATTTCTGCTATAATTGCCATATATTTTTAGAAAGAGAGCTTGACAAACATAAGAGGCTATACCATCCTGCAGCAAGCAAAACGGCGCTGTAACGATATAGCCCCGCCAGTTTGTTATGCTCAATTTTATACCGTCAACAGTGGCGTTCTTATGTCTGCAGGAAACTGCGTGGCGGGGAGCGCCTTTTTGTTTTGAATGCAGGCCGTGCTCCATCCACTTGTCCGAAATGTAAATGCTTGTATTTCAATCCGTCGGGAGGTAACGAAAATATTCACAAATGGTTAAGAAAATATTTGCTGTTGGGATAGCCTGCCTTCTGACTCTGTCGCTTGTGGGCTGCTATGAATACCGGGGTCCCTATACCAGAGCGGATATAGAGGAATACCTGACAGGAAGATACCCGGATGAAACAATCCATGTCCGGAAAAAAGGGCTTCAGACCTGGGAGTGCTGGTTTGACGAGTTGCCGGATGCGGTTTTCCAGGTTTGGGTAGGCCAGGGTGGAGGCGATCCGGTGCCAATACTCTACTCCCGTCTGGTTTCTGATGAAGCAGAGGTGATCCCGGCATATTATCTGGAGCAATATCAGAAAGAAGGAGGCAGCTTAGATGCCTGGGAACTGAGTGACGAAATTCTGGATACCCAATACACCTCTTTCGCTGATGCCGCCCCGGCTTTAGAACAGCTGTCCGCCTTTTTTGCCTGGATAGAGGGCAAGCCTTTGGCCCGGCTCATGCCAAAAGGACAGTATAAGTTCCAGCCGGAACTGCCCTGGCGGACCTATTCCCCCCAGTTCCACAACTTTGAAGAGATGGTTGTCCATGGGCCGCAGGATGAGCCAGAAGCGGTTCAGAAAGCCCTGGAGGATTCTGTGAAGAAATATTACGCTTTTTACCGGCTGCCCTGTGATGAATTTTCCCAGACAGAGCTGGAAGAATATGCAGTGAACGTCTGGCCCTGGACCCCGAAGCCCAGAGTCCGGCAAGGGGAGGAAGTTTTGCCGCCGGAGCTGTTTACCGGCATCGGCCTGGAAAGCGGCGTTATCAGTTATGGCGGCCTTTATACGCTGTTGGTCCGTCTGGATTTTGATGTGAAAGGTACGGCGGAGCACTTTACCGTCACCGGCGCGGATGGACATTCCTACGAATTTTCCTACAGCTTTTGGGAGGAAA
>CAJUIP010000049.1 GCA_910586315.1 uncultured Lachnospiraceae bacterium
GGGGAGGTCATTGCTCTTTTATTTGCAAACTCCCATAAAATAAAGGTTTGAGTAATAAAAAATAGGATAGCATTTGACACTACCTAAATGAAACAGGAGGAAAAAAGATGGCAATCAGTAACCGATATGATTTCGTAATGCTTTTTGATGTGGAAAATGGAAACCCCAACGGAGACCCGGATGCCGGTAACAGCCCGAGAGTTGACGCGGAGACTGGATATGGTTATATTACGGATGTCTGTCTGAAACGTAAAATCAGAAATTATGTGGAACTCTGCAGGGAAGGGGAGGCTGGCTATGGAATTCTCATTAAGCCGGACCGTTCGCTCAATGCGAAATTTACGGAGGCTTATGATGCGGAGGGGCTGAAACATAATAAAGAAAAAAATAAAAATCCGGACGATGTAAAGAAAGCACGTGATTATATGTGCAGGAATTATTTTGATGTGCGTACCTTTGGGGCAGTGATGTCAACAGGAGATGACCCCTGTGGTATTGTCCGCGGGCCGGTTCAGATTAATTTTGCCAAGAGTATTTCTCCCGTCAATATCCAGGACGTCACAATCACAAGACAGGCCCGGACGACGGAAGAACGGACAGAGACAGGCGGAACAGAGATGGGCAGAAAAAGTATGATCCCATATGCGCTTTATCGGGCGGAGGGATATGTTTCAGCCGCACTGGCGAATAAAATAACAAACATGTCGGAAGCGGATGTGGAACTTCTCTGGGAAGCAATTATTAATATGTTTGAACATGATCACAGTGCTGCACGGGGAAAAATGTGTATGAGAAAGCTTTTTGTTTTCAAACATAGCAGCGTTCTTGGAAATTGTCCGTCTCATGTTTTATTTGATAGAATTGTCGCGAAGCCGAAAGATGGGATGCCGCCGCGTGCTTTTTCTGATTATGAGCTGACAGTTGACCCTCATATGCCGGAAGGTGTCGAGCTGACGGAAAAAATATGATGAATGCAGAGATTGCAATCCGGTCTGTTCAGCATTATCTTTATTGTCCGCATCGATGGGGACTTTTGGAGATCGACAGGGCATGGGCAGAGAATGTCTTCGTGACAAAAGCCAACCTTATGCATGAGCGGGTTCATAACCCAGATAAAAAATATACGCTGCGAGGAAGGAAAGTCTTTACATCAGTACCGGTCTATAATGATCGGGAGGAATACAATTTATATGGGGTTGCAGACTGCTTGGAAGCGGCAGAGGATAAAAAGGGAATTCTGATTTCGGGATTCCCCTCCAGGTACAGGCTTTGTATTGTGGAATATAAGCCCTCCAAGCCTAAGAACCAGGACTTCAATGAAGATGATTTGATGCAGGTATTTGCACAGAAAATATGTGTTGATTATGTGTTTGGCGGCGATTGCGATGCAGTGCTGTATTACGCAGATGTGAAAAAAAGAGTTCCGCTTCCGCTTAAGGAAAATTTCCTGGAATATGATAACAGGTTAAAAAGCACATTGAAGGATATGCGGGAAAGACTGGAGAAAGGAGTGATACCGCCGATTCGAAAAAAACAGAATTGCAGTGGATGTTCTATGAAAGATATGTGTATGCCGCTGTCAGACAGGAGAAAGGATCTGCGTACGCGTATCAGGGAAATTGAGGAGGATCCGCTATGAGAAAACTTCTGAACACGATTTATGTTACAAATGAGTCCGCGTATTTGAGCCTTGATGGAGAAAATCTTGTATGTAGAATTGATGGGGAAGATCGGCTGCGGATTCCCTTCGAGAATGTAGAGAACATTGTTTGTTTTAACTATATCGGATGTTCTCCGGCTTTGATGGGAAAATGTGTTGGAAAAATGATTCCAATTAATTTCATTTCGCCGCAGGGAAAATTTCTGGCGAAGGTGTGTGGAGAAACGAAAGGAAATGTTTTTCTCAGAGTCGCTCAGATCGAACGTTTCAGAGAATCAGGAATCGAACTCTCACGGAACACAATGGCAGCTAAATTCAGTAATTGCCGGCAGGTGCTTCGTCGGACACTCCACGATAATTTGACATTAAGAGAAGACAGTGAAATAAAAAATGTGATGGAGGTACTGGAACAGGGGATCGAGAAAGTTTTTCGGGCTGAAACGTCTGAGGAAATTATGGGGATTGAAGGAAATTGTGCAAGGAACTATTTTTCTGTTTTTGGAAAGATGATTACGAATCCTAAAGCAACATTTTCCTTTGAATATCGCACGAAACGGCCTCCGCTGGATCCGGTGAATGCGATGCTGTCTTTTGTGTATACTTTGATGACAAGTGAATTTGCTGCATCTTTAGAGACGGTTGGGCTGGACAGTTATATTGGCTTTTGCCATAGCCTGAGGAGCGGCAGAAGTTCTTTAGCCTGTGACCTTGTGGAGGAAACACGATGTGTTGCAGAACGATTCGTGCTGACTCTTTTGAATCTCCAGATTATTGGTGAAAACGATTTTGAGAGACAAATTTCCGGAGCAGTGTGGCTGAATGACGATGGAAGAAAAAAGGTGTTGTCGCGTTGGCAGGAGAAGAAGCGCTCTGATATTGTACACCCATATCTGAAGCAGAAGATTCCGTTGGGATTGCTTCCCTATGTTCAAAGTAATTTGTTGGCAAAATACGTGAGAGGGGATATTAAGGAATATCCGGCATTTTTACTGAAGTAGGTGATTGGTATGATGGTGCTGATAAGCTATGATGTATCTACGGTGGATAGTGCGGGAAAGACCAGATTGCGTAAAGTCGCAAAAGAATGTCAGAATCATGCTCAGAGGGTCCAAAACTCTGTCTTTGAGGCGGACCTGGATTATTCCTCTTTTTTGAAACTGAAGGATAAGTTAGTAAAGCTGATCGACCAGGAGAATGACAGTTTGAGATTTTATTATTTGGGAAATAACTGGCAAAGACGGATCGAGCACATCGGGGCAAAAGAAACATATAATCCGGAGGGTGTAATTATCATTTAAGAGGTTGGGTGCATTGGGCGAAGTGGCAGTGATGAAGAAATTGCAGAGAGGTTCGCCGGGAAAATGCTATTGTTTTAGCGATTACATAGGTTAGTTAATAAGTGAGAAAAAACGTCCATCCCATAAGTTGGGGTGTCTGCGGTGCTTTGCACAAAATATCGTAGTCACATCCCGCGAGGGATGTGTGAGTAGAAATTCGTCCGCTATAACAAGATCGGGCTTCCAGTCTGTCACATCCCGCGAGGGATGTGTGAGTAGAAATAACTTCGTGTACAAAGTAAACGATGTAGACCTTTGTCACATCCCGCGAGGGATGTGTGAGTAGAAATTAATCTGGTACATGACATCCGGAACCCCGGCGGCCGGTCACATCCCGCGAGGGATGTGTGAGTAGAAATACACAGACGCGGCCACGGGAGAGTCCGACGCGAGTCACATCCCGCGAGGGATGTGTGAGTAGAAATTATCATAGCCCGGCTGGCCTTGCTTACAGAGTAGCAGTCACATCCCGCGAGGGATGTGTGAGTAGAAATTAATCTGGTACATGACATCCGGAACCCCGGCGGCGTCACATCCCGCGAGGGATGTGTGAGTAGAAATTTTTACAGCGCCCGGCCTTTACGTCTGCGATGACCTTGTCACATCCCGCGAGGGATGTGTGAGTAGAAATTACAGCACCAGGGCCGGCACTTGCCCCGGTGATCGGTCACATCCCGCGAGGGATGTGTGAGTAGAAATTTTAAGCTGAAAGCGTCACTGGGCGGGAATTTCAGTCACATCCCGCGAGGGATGTGTGAGTAGAAATTACTTCGTACTGAATGTGATTGCCGGGCATTTTGTCACATCCCGCGAGGGATGTGTGAGTAGAAATCCTTTATTTCACGTCAGGAAACAAGCGGTCAATCAGGTCACATCCCGCGAGGGATGTGTGAGTAGAAATTTCATAGGTGAGGAATTAGGGTTTGACCCGCTGGTCACATCCCGCGAGGGATGTGTGAGTAGAAATGAAAATGTGGAAGAAGCCGGACAAGAAGAAAAACGTCACATCCCGCGAGGGATGTGTGAGTAGAAATAATTGCGAACATAAAACTTGCTTTTCCCGTTGCGGTCACATCCCGCGAGGGATGTGTGAGTAGAAATAAAGGACACCTGCGGCATCAGCACCGCCAAGGACGTCACATCCCGCGAGGGATGTGTGAGTAGAAATCGTCGCCTGCCAGGGCGTTAAGCACAGGATCCTGGTCACATCCCGCGAGGGATGTGTGAGTAGAAATGAGATATACGGCGGCCCCTTCGACGACGAGAAGTGTCACATCCCGCGAGGGATGTGTGAGTAGAAATTTTTACAAACTGGGTCCGGCTGCTTACGGTTTCCCGTCACATCCCGCGAGGGATGTGTGAGTAGAAATTCTCTTCCACAATTCTAAAGGAATATTGATTGTGTCACATCCCGCGAGGGATGTGTGAGTAGAAATCGTTATGCTGAGACTAACTCTGATATGGACTTTGGTGTCACATCCCGCGAGGGATGTGTGAGTAGAAATCCATGCAACCACATTTTTTATGACATTGTGATGTGTCACATCCCGCGAGGGATGTGTGAGTAGAAATTTGCAAGCAAAACTATATTTTGATATTGCAATGAGTCACATCCCGCGAGGGATGTGTGAGTAGAAATAGATCTATGGCGATTCCAGAACAGAGGAATTAGGGTCACATCCCGCGAGGGATGTGTGAGTAGAAATTCCTGCGTTATCTGCCAGATCTGCTCCATCAGTGGTCACATCCCGCGAGGGATGTGTGAGTAGAAATCTCTTCTGCCGTTTTTTCACGCAATTGATATTCCGTCACATCCCGCGAGGGATGTGTGAGTAGAAATTCTTATTCCAAAACCAAAGCCTCATTTCCACTATCGTCACATCCCGCGAGGGATGTGTGAGTAGAAATCACCGGATTTGGGACGATCACATCGGCCTTGGAGTCACATCCCGCGAGGGATGTGTGAGTAGAAATCTAAAATAACCAGAGCCGTTATGGTCTGCTCTCCGGTCACATCCCGCGAGGGATGTGTGAGTAGAAATCCTGGAGAAAGGATGGGGGCCGAAGACGCAGAAGTCACATCCCGCGAGGGATGTGTGAGTAGAAATGGAATTGTATGCTTGCCCTCCATTTTCCGATTTGGTCACATCCCGCGAGGGGTGTGTGAGTAGAAATTGCCGAAATTGTAGGCGAATTGATTTTGAGGGAGCGAAATTGCAATCTGCTATCTTTGAAACGCTGCAACGGCGTGGTACTCCATATAAAAAAGACGGCTTTAAGCGAATTGCTTCACTTGCCAACGATGAGGATATGCCGAAGCGCTGGAAGAACTTTTTGAAAACAATAAAAGATAATATGCCTGAGTTTCCATTCGTCATTGAAGAAATCCAGATTTTCCTTGAGCCTGTGTTTGATGCGATGGTGAATGCGAAAGAGTTCCAAAAGATGTGGTTGAAAGAGAGCCAACATTGGATTTAAGATGACGATATGGAAGATTTCGGAAAAGGAGAAGCTTTTTATGTGGATTGCATTTGCATTTGGTTCTGCATTGTTTGCCGGCATTACAGCTATTTTGGCAAAGTGCGGTATCAGGAAGACAGATTCCAATGTAGCGACAGCGATCAGGACAGTCGTAGTTTTACTGTTTTCCTGGCTGATGGTGTTTCTTACTGGCTCACAATCCCGGATTGGGGAGATTGGCGGGAGGGCATGGTTGTTTCTCATTCTGTCAGGGCTTGCCACTGGGGCTTCCTGGCTTTGTTACTTTAAGGCATTGCAGCTTGGCGATATCAATAAGGTAGTTCCCATTGATAAGTCCAGCGTGATTCTCACAATCTTGCTTGCCTTTCTTTTTTTGAGAGAGGAGATCAGTCTGGCAAAAGCAGTCGGGGTTGTTTTGATTGGCATCGGTACATTTCTAATGATTGAAAAGAGAAAAACAGATCCTTCAAAGCAGGCAAAGGGGAACCGCTGGTTTCTCTATGCGGTCTCTTCCGCCGTCTTTGCAAGCCTGACTTCTATCCTGGGCAAGGTGGGAATTTCCGGCGTGGAATCCAACCTGGGTACGGCGATCCGCACAGCAGTCGTATTGTTTATGGCATGGTTGATGGTGTTTGTGACAGGAAAACAGGATGCGGTAAAGAAAATCCCGAAAAGGGAATTTGGATTTATTTGCCTTTCTGGTCTTGCCACCGGGGCCTCCTGGCTCTGCTATTACAGGGCACTGCAGGACGGCCTGGCCAGCGTGGTTGTTCCCATCGACAAGCTCAGCATCGTCGTGACGATTGCTTTTTCCTGGCTGGTATTTCACGAGCATTTATCGAAGAAAGCTGGTTTGGGACTGGTTTTGATCGTAGCAGGGACATTTGTGATGCTGATCCCATAGTCAGACATGTATTTACATACAATTATCAATTTGGAAAGTGCTGTGGATGCGGAGCTGCGTTCCTTGGAAACATATGCAGACTGCAGTGCGTTCTGTGGCTTCCTTTGCCGTAGCGTCAGCGCTGTTTTTTAGCAGAGGAAGATTCAGGCTTCCGGCGCTTGTGCTGGCGGCATTGATTGGATTTATATACGTGCATTTTCCATGTGTTGGATTATAGAAATAGGGGAGAGGAATGAAGCGGAAGTTTTTTTTAAATACAGACAGAATTGGTTTTTCTAAATGGACTCAAGATGATATTGAACTGGCTCGATTATTATGGGGAAATTCGAAAGTTACTAAATATATTTGCGCGAGCGGCGTATTCAGTGATGATGACATTGTCAGGCGTCTCAATACAGAAATTCAGAATGAGTCTGTATATCAGGTCCAGTATTGGCCCATTTTTGAATTGACAACAAATGCTCTGATCGGTTGCTGTGGATTAAGGCCTCGTAAAGCGAAGGAGTATGAAATTGGCATACATTTGTGCCCTGAATATTGGGGACGGGGTTATGCAGAGGAATCTGCTAATGCTGTAATAGAGTATGCGTTTTGTGTACTCAATGCCAAGAAGCTATTTGCCGGCCACAACCCTGATAATAGTAAATCCCGAAAATTACTGGCAAAACTGGGATTTACCTATATCGGCGACGAGTATTATGAGCCGACGGGCCTGTACCATCCGTCCTATGAACTAGTGTACTGACTCGATTACATTTTGCCAAATAACTTGCCTGAATTTCCATCTGCTGCGTTGCCATCAGTCAACGATGCCACCGCATCGCCTCTTTTCTCCGCCTTGCAGACTGAAAATTCATTCTGCGTCATTTAGCTGAAAGTAATCGAGCCAGTACACTAGATCGTGTCTGAAAATTTTATGTGAAAAGCTTCATTTGACAGATGTGGGTTTGGCCATTATAATGGGGATAGAATACAGCTATAAGGAGTGAATAAACATGACATTTACTTACCCGGCGGTTTTTACTCCCCATGAGGACGGAGAAGGATATCATGCAGTATTCCCGGATCTGGAGTGTTGTGAGGCGGATGGACCGGATCTGGAAGATGCCATTGAAAATGCCAGGGATGCGGCCTGTAACTGGATTACTGTGGAAATGGACGAGTTTGACAGTGATCTTCCGTTTTCCACTCATGTGGAAGACATTGCATTGAAGGAAGGCCAGATCGTTAAAATGATTTCAGTGCGGATCAAGCTTCTGCCTGACAACGATTAAAGGAAGAAAGAAAAAGCTCTGCTCTGACCAGCTCTATAATAGGAGAGCTGGCCAGGCAGAGTTTTTTGAAAATTTGCCGGACGCATGACCGGATGTTTTTAGAAATCCACTTCTGTTCCGTAGTAAGTGCAGGTAAAGAGCTTCTCCATCTGCTCAGGAGTAATGGTTCTGGGGTTGGAGCCTGTGCAGGCATCGCCAACGGCATTCACTGAAATCTCAGCAACTTTGGATTTGAATTCCGCTTCGTCGATTCCGAAATCCTTTAAGGTCTTCGGAATATTTAATTTTACATTAAAGGAGTCAATCAGATCACATAATGCATTGACCTGGGATTCCTCGGAGGTTCCGCCAAGACCCACTCTTCTTGCAATGTCAGCATAACGACGTTTCGCTTCCGGCTCATGTGCATTGTACTTGATTACGTACGGTAAGTAGATGGCATTGGCGCAGCCGTGCGGAATGTGTCCGGTGGAGAAAGCGGCGCCGGTTTTGTGGGCCATGGAGTGTACAATCCCCAGAAGGGCATTGGAAAATGCCTGGCCGGCAAGACACTGTGCGTAGTGCATCTGCTCTCTGGCATCCATATTTCCGCTAAAAGATGCCGGGAGATAATCAAGAACCATTTCGATGGCCTTGATGGCAAGCGGATCAGTGAATGGAGAATTTAATGTGGAAACATAAGCCTCAATGGCATGGGTCAGGGCATCCATACCAGTATAGGCAACCTGCTTTGGCGGAAGGGATGCAACCAGATCCGGGTCCACAATGGCAACGTCCGGCGTGATTTCGAAGTCAGCCAGCGGATATTTAATTCCCTTGGAGTAATCGGTGATAACGGAGAAAGCAGTTACCTCTGTGGCAGTACCGGATGTTGTGGGAATTGCACAGAAGAGAGCTTTTGCACGGAGCTTCGGGAAGTTGAAGGGAACGATTAAGTCCTCAAAGGTAGTGTCTGGATGCTCGTAGAATGCCCACATAGCCTTGGCTGCATCAATAGGGGAGCCGCCTCCGATTGCGATAATCCAGTCAGGACCGAATTCCTGCATGGCTGCTGCGCCTTTCATAACGGTTTCAACGGACGGA
This sequence comes from uncultured Lachnospiraceae bacterium, assembly GCA_910586315.1. Taxonomy (GTDB): domain Bacteria; phylum Bacillota; class Clostridia; order Lachnospirales; family Lachnospiraceae; genus CANRXD01. The sequence continues at coordinate 8,740 of CAJUIP010000049.1, forward strand.
TCCGGTTCCACACCCTCAAAGAAACGTACTTCCATGTCTGCTTCTTTTAAGTATGCTTCGATTTTATCGAGAACTCCGGCCTTACGCATGGAGCTTCCTCCGCATACAACGATGGCCTTTTTTCCGGAAAGGTTCTTTAAGTTTTCAAGAGCTCCCTTTCCATAATACATGTCTCTGGGTAAAGTAAATCTCATCATAGCTGTTTGCCCTCCTGTTTCAAGATAAGATTGATATGTATTTTTATGGTTAATATTTTAACAATATCCCAATGGAAAGTCAAGGCTTGCATGGAAATATTTCCAAAGTTTTTGAGAAGATTGTCTGGTGCGAAGATGTTTTTTCGAGAGTGAAAAGGAAAAAACGAAGGCGCAGCGGCACCGTGTTGAGTACTTTCCCTTTGTGCTGCCGGGAAAGCGGGCCGGTGAAATATAAGGGGATTTAAATCAGCCAGTGATTGCATTCAACGGCTGCGATATGGTATACTTTGTTGGGCGAAGCCCGCCCGAAGGGGATGGTGAGGCTGGTTATATGGAGTGCAGCAGATGAGCGAATAGACAAGGAGTCCTGTGGCTTGGTGAAAAGGAAAACAGGTTTAAGGCATACATAGGGAGGAATCTATGGAAATAGAGATCAGGAACAGCGAAGGGGCCAAAACGGCGATTCTGGCAGTTAGTTTTGGAACAAGCTACAACGACAGCAGGGAGGTCACCATCGGAGCCATCGAGAAGGCCATTGCCGATGCCTTTCCGGCCTATGAGGTCCGCCGGGCCTTTACAAGCCAGGTGATTATTAATAAGCTGAGGAAACGGGACGGAATAAAAATCGACAATATGAAAGAAGCCCTGAAGAAAGCCCGTGAGGATGGGATTGAAAGACTTATTGTCCAGCCCACCCATCTGATGAACGGCCTGGAATACAGGGCTCTTGCGGAAGATTTGAGAAATTACGGGAGCATGTTCAAAGCCGTTGTTCTGGGAGAGCCGCTGCTTACAGCTCAAGAGGATTTTATAGCTGTCATGGAAGCTGTTACGGCTGATACGGCTGCCTATGATGATGGCAGCACGGCCATCTGCTTTATGGGGCATGGGACAGAGGCCGAGTCCAATGCCGTGTATGAGCGGCTCCAGGGGATTTTAAGAGAAGCCGGATACAGAAATTACTTCATTGGCACTGTGGAGGCCCGGCCCACCCTGGATGATCTGGTTACGACGGTGAAGAAAAGCGGCATATATAAGAAAGCGGTGCTGAAACCGCTCATGGTGGTGGCAGGGGATCATGCCAACAATGACATGGCAAAGGACGAAGACGGCTCATGGAAGCGTACGTTTGAGGAGGCAGGCTACGAGGTGCGGTGCATTATGGAAGGCCTGGGGCAGATGGAGGCCATCCGGAAAATTTATGTAAATCATGTGGAGGATTCTCTGAACCGACTGTCAGAATTATATTCAGGGCAAAAGAATAAATGCTGAATAAATAAAGAGGTTTCCCAATAGAATGGTAATAACCAATTTAGAGGGAGCCTTTTGTTTTTATGTTAAGAAAATGGAAGAGACCGGGAAAAAGGGTACTTTCGGTGTTTGGAATATTGGCGGTTCTGGTGGCCGGATGTATTGGTTTCACGGGGTGTCATGGGGATGAAGAGGAAGATGCTAAGGTGCAGGATCTGGAATTCACAGTGGTCGGGGAAAATGAGATTCCCACGGCCCTTGCAGAACTCATCGGGAAAAAAAGGGAGAAGCCCTTTAAACTTACATACGCGGACGGACAGGACATGTACATTGTTATCGGGGAAGGCCCTCAGGCAGGCGGCGGATACAGCGTAGTGGTAAAGGAGCTGTATCAGACGAATAATTCCGTCGTCATACGAACAGAACTTTTGGGACCGGAGAAGGGAGAAGCATCCGGAACTGATACCTCCTATCCGGTACTCATCGTGAAGACCGCCTTTATGGAGGAGCCAGTGGTGTTCCAATAATTGCTGCAGGAGTTCAGCCTTGCAAAGATTCCGACAGAAAATCGCTTATGAAAACTTGTTTTCATAAGCAGTTATCTGTTGGAATCTTCATAAGATTGGCGTAAGCGGGCAAGAAGATGCAAGGTTGAACTGCGATAACTGTTCAGATAGGTCTGCGCGTTCACCGCGCTGACCGTAAGAAAGCGTAGTGGCCGCGGGCATACGGCTGATTGCTGCGAACAAGCAGAAATCGGTGCTTTACATCCGGGCTGATTTTTGATAAAATTAAGAGCTCGGGTGGCTGGTACAATGTCAAAGGTTGCATGGGGATTCACAGGGAGAGCCTTATGCTCTGGTGACGGTCCGGGCCGCTCTTTGTGTGCGGAAATAAATTTTTCCTCCGGAAACAGGAACCTGAAAGGACATGCGGGGATATACTGAATCAAAGGAGGAGATGTTCATGCTGCTGCAGGATATTTGGAAAGACGTAAAAGCAGTGCAGGAGAGGGATCCGGCGGCCGGAAGCGCCCTGGAGGTCCTGCTTCTTTACCAGGGAATCCATGCCCTGATCTGGCACAGGATTGCCCACTGGTTCTGGATTCACCGAATGCGGTTTCTGGGGCGTCTGATTTCCCAGATTGCCAGATTTTTTACTTTAATTGAGATTCACCCGGGAGCCTGTCTGGGCCATGGGATTTTAATTGACCATGGCTGCGGAGTGGTGATTGGGGAAACGGCAGTGGTGGGAGATAACTGCACCATCTATCAGGGGGTGACTCTGGGCGGTGTGGGAACGAAAAAGGGAAAGCGCCATCCCACCATTGGAAACCACGTGATGATCGGCGCCGGAGCGAAGATTTTAGGGGCCTTTGAGGTAGGAGATAACTGCAGGATTGCGGCCAATGCTGTTTTATTGAAGCCCCTGGAAGAGAACAGTACGGCAGCCGGAATCCCCGCCAGACCGGTGAAAAGGGATGGGGTTTTGGTCCCCGATACCATAGAAACCGTAAAAGAGGAACGATGCTGCCGGATGGAGGAAGCCATCCGGAGTATGGAGGAACGTATGAAAAAACTGGAGGATACGATAAAAGAATGACAGGGCCGTCAGACAGAACAAGAGAGATAGAGAAAAGCATCATAAAGCGGTTTCGTAAGGAGATCTGGCGCCCTTTTGTGCGGGCGCTGAATGATTACGAAATGATAAAAGAGGGAGACAATATCGCGGTCTGTATTTCCGGCGGAAAGGATTCCATGCTGCTTGCTAAATGCATGCAGGAAATTCTGCGCCATGGAAAGATAGAATTCGGCCTCAAATTTCTGGTGATGGATCCGGGATACAATCCGGAAAACAGAGCGCTTATTGAGGAGAATGCCAAAACCCTTGGAATTCCTGTTCATATTTTTGAGTCCGATATTTTCAATGTGGTGGCTGATGTGGAGGATTCGCCCTGCTACCTCTGCGCCAGGATGCGGCGGGGAAATCTCTATGCCAACGCCAGGGAGCTGGGCTGCAATAAAATCGCGCTGGGCCATCATTTCGATGATGTGATTGAGACTATTTTAATGAGCATGCTTTACGGGGCCCAGATCAATACCATGATGCCGAAGCTGTACAGCACGAATTTTGCGGGCATGGAATTAATACGGCCCCTGTATCTTGTGAAAGAGGCCGATATCCTGGCCTGGAAGGACTACAACGGACTCCGCTTTTTACAGTGCGCCTGCCGGTTTACAGAGGAGAGTTCCAGAAGGCAGAACGAGGAGCTTTCCAAGAGAAAGGAAATGAAACGGCTGATTGCAGGTTTCCGGGAAACGAATCCCTACATTGAGACGAACATTTTTAAAAGCGTGGGGAATGTGAATCTGGATGCCTGCATCGGTTACGTGAAGAATGGCGAACGCCATAATTTTCTGGAGGAGTACGGAAAGCCGCCTTCCGTCAGCGGTACGTTATAGATTGCGGGAGATTTGGCCTGCATAAGGAAGGCGTAGTGGGAGCGCAAAGACATATCTGAATTGTTGTAAAGATTAACGCATATTGCGGGAAATGCCGTCATACACTTTCTTAAAAGCAGTGGCTTTGGAAAGGTTTGGTGGCGTTTTTTATGATGGAACTGGTAAAGAGACATATCCACATGAACCGGCGCCGGGGCAGTGTCACATCCCAGATGACTCTGGATGATGATTTCAACGTGCCGGACACCATGGATGACGTGGAGCAGCTCATTTTAGACAGCGGGGAAATACAGATTGAGTCGGCAAAAAACCAGGGAGAAAAGGTGGCTGTGAAAGGAAAGCTCAATTTCCGCATTCTGTACCGCACTCCTTCGGGACAGGTCATGACTCTGGCAGGAGGCATTCCATTTGAAGAGAATGTGAACATGCCGGGGCTTTCCGAGTCCGATTATGTCCAGGCAGGGTGGGAGCTTGACGATTTGAATGTGGGAATCATCAACTCCCGGAAACTGAATGTCAAGGCTCTGGTCACATTGAAAATTCAGGCGGAAACCATCTATGATGCCGAAGCGGCCGTTGATGTGAAGTTTGACGGAAATGTGGAGACCCTGAAACGGACCAGCACGGTGGCGGCTTTGGGGGTGCGGAGAAAGGACACCTTCCGGGTGAAGGAGGTTCTGACGCTTTCGGGGAACAAGCCGGATATTGATACTCTTTTGTGGCAGGATATTAAGCTTCGCGGCGTGAACACAAAGCCGCTGGACGGAAAAGTACATATTGACGGGGAGCTTATGGTATTTGCTATCTATGCGGGAGAGGACGGGCAGATGCCGATCCAGTGCATGGAAGAGTCGATCCCCTTTTCAGGAGATGTGGAGCTTGACGAGTCAGTGGAGGAGATGATTCCTTTTATCACTGTCCGGCTGGTTCATAAGGACATGGAGGTGAATCCGGATTCTGACGGGGAAATGCGGGAGATTTCCGTGGATGTCGTGATGGAGCTGGATATGCGGCTGTATGAGGAGGAAGAAGTGGAGCTTTTAAGCGACCTCTATGCCCTGGACCGGGAAATTCTTCCGGATACGGGAGAAGCCTGTTTTGATCAGATTGCGGCCAGAAACCTGTTAAAGAACAAAATACAGGAAAAGGTCAGCCTTCCGGTCGGTCAGAGAATTCTGCAGATCTGTCACAGTGACGGAGATGTGAAAATTGATGAAATACAAATCGGGGACGGAGAGCTTTCCATAGATGGCGTGCTGGAGGTGCGGCTTTTGTATCTGACTGCCGATGATGCCTCCCCGGTAGGGGCCTCCACGGAGATGCTGCCGTTCCACATGACTGCCGAAGTTCCCTCCATTTCTCCCAACAGCGCCTACCAGGTTGAGCCGGGAATCGAGCAGATTTCCGCGGTGATGCTGGGCGGCGACACAGTGGAAATCAAGGGAGTGATAACGGCGGATATTCTGGTATTACGCCAGGTATGCGAGCAGGTGATTCTGGACGTGAAGGAACAGCCTGTGAATGTGGAGGCCTTAAAACAGATGCCGGGGATTGTGGGATATCTGGTGCAGCCGGGGGATTCTCTTTGGAAGATAGCCAGAACCTTCCATACCAGTGTAGAAGACATTATGGCAGCCAACAATCTGCCGGACAGCGCCATTCATCCGGGAGATAAGCTGATTCTGGTAAAGGCTGTCCGGGAACGGGAGTAGAGACTGCGGGTGTGGAGCAAATCCATGCCCGTTTTGCGTTAAAGAAGATGGTTGCTGCGGCTGCCGCGCTCCGGTGCGCGAAACAAAAAGGCATTTCAGGATTCTATTTTATAAACAATAGTATATTTATATTTATTTAGGAAATTATGACAGAATGACTGGTTGCAATTCGGGTAAAATACCATATAATAGAGTATAAGCCGGAAGAGAACAGGCGACAACGCATCCGGCCGGTGCTTTATCATAGATTCGGGCCTGGAGTTTCCCGGCCCGTGGCGGTAATGGCAATCTTAAGGTGTCATTGCCGTTTACATAAAAAGGACGGTTATGGTATGAATTATACGTATCTGCTTAAATGTGCGGATGCCACTTTTTACTGTGGATGGACCAATGATTTAAAAAAAAGGCTTACGGCCCATAATTCCGGCTGCGGTGCGAAATATACGAAACCCAGGCGGCCCGTGGCCCTGGCATATTATGAAGAATTTGAGACAAAGGAAGAGGCCATGAGACGGGAGGCTGCCATCAAAAAGCTTTCCAGAAAAGAAAAGGAAGCGCTGGTCCGGGAGGGAAACATACGTGGACAGGCCTGCCGCCAGGAAAAGACGGAGAATCCCCTAAACGGGAAAAAAGCAAAAGAACAGACAGCAGGAGGAGAGAAAAGTGAATCGTAACATAAAAAAACTTATATGCAGCGGGCTGGCGTTCTGCCAGATCGTTTCCATGACCCTTGTGACGGCCTATGCGAGGCCTGACTGGCCTTCCGATGTGGGGATTCAGGCAGAGGCAGGAACCGTCATGGATGTGGATTCCGGGACGGTTATTTTCGGGCAGAACAGTCATGTAGAATATCCTCCGGCAAGTATTACAAAGATTCTCACAGCTCTTCTTGTATTGGAAAACGCGGACTTAAGTGATACGGTGACCTTTTCGGAAACGGCCATAAACAGTGTGGAGCCGGACAGTGGAAATAAATTAAGTCTGGTGGCAGGAGACACCATGACTGTGGAGGAATGTCTGTACTCCCTTCTTCTGGTTTCCGTAAACCAGTCGGCCAATGCTCTGGCGGAACATGTGGCGGGAAGCATCCCGGCTTTTGTGGATATGATGAATCAGAAATTAACGGAGTTAGGATGCACGGAGAGCCATTTTGAGAATCCCTCAGGCTTAAACGGCGATACACAGAATGTATCTGCCTATGATATGGCAAAGATTGCATGTGCGGCGTACAGCAATGAAACTCTTCTTAAAATCAGCTCAACCGTAAGTTATAAAATTTCCTCCACTTCCAATAACCCGGACGGCGTCACCATCCGCAATGAGCACCGTCTGGTAATTACAGAGGATAGTTCCAGCGAATTTTACTGTCCTGAGGCGGTGGCAGGAAAGCCGGGATATCTGTTAAAAGCGGGAAATACACTGGTTACATACGGGGAAAAGGATGGAAGGCGTCTGGTTTCCGTTATCTTAAAAGGCAGTCCAAGACAGTATTTTGTGGACGGAAAAGAGCTTCTTCAGTTCGGCTTCAGCCGTTTTTATAATGTGGATATTGCGGAAAACGAGACAAGATATGTAACGTGGGAGGAACCGGTGGAAATAAACGGCGTCTCCTATGCCCCCTCGGATCTTTATGTGGAGACCGGACGTGTGATAACGCTCCCGAACTCTGCGTCCTTTGGAGATGCGGAGCTGTCGCTTGCGGAAATGCCGGAGGACCACCCGGTCAATGCTGTAGCTCTTCTCCAATATGTTTACAATGCAAGAAAAGTCGGACAGGCTTATCTGTGTGACCGGACCATTCCCGTGCCGGAGGAGACAGGAACTCCCGGTGAAGGGGAGAATTCCGGTGAAGGAGAGGGAAATGGTTTGGAAATGATGGAAATGACAACGACGGCGTCTGAGGCCAACGCTCCCGAGGGGGAGGCAGATGTGCCGGTTTCCGGGGATCCGAATGAGGAAAAATTACCGGGGACATTAAGAGAACTTCCACTTGTTCCTATGGCGGCTGTATTGGCTTTCCTTGTTCTGGCAGCGGGGACGGGCTTCTGGATTCGCGAAAGCCGCAGAAAAGAGGCGGAGGCTCAGGCTCTGAGAAGAGAGCGCAGAAGGCAGCGGCTCAGGGAAGAGGGAGCCGGCGCGGAGGCCGAATTTGAGAGACTTATGGAGGAGAAAAGGAACAAAAACAGAGACCGGCGCTAGTGTACTGACTCAATTACATCAGTACTAGAGCGCCTTGCGCCGGCCGAAAGGAGCGGATGGAGACGAGCGGTTACGCCACGGCGACATATCCGTACATCACCATGTAATGGCAGAAACTTCCTCCCATGACAAACAGATGGAAGATTTCGTGGGAACCAAAATTTTTATGTCGCGAGTTAAAAATCGGAAGCTTCAGCGCATATATGATGCCGCCGACGGTGTAGATAATGCCGCCGGCCAGGAGCCATCCGAAGGCGCCTGGTGTCAGGGCCCTTATGATCTGTCGGAAGGCGGTGACGCAAATCCAGCCCATGGCAATGTAGATGGCGGAAGAGAACCATTTGGGACAGTTGATCCACAGGGCGTTGACAAGGATTCCCGCAGCCGCGATTCCCCACACAAGGGCCAGAAGGCGGTATCCATCCAGGTTTCCCAAAACGATCAGGCAGATGGGCGTGTAGGTTCCTGCAATCAGAATGAAAATCATCATATGGTCAATTTTCCTAAGAAGCTTATTGACCTGCTCAGAAATATCGAAGGTGTGATATACAGTACTTGCCGTGTACAGGAGAATCATACTGACAATGAAAACGGCAAGGGCGGCCACATGAAGCCGGTCGGCATGGAAAGCGGCTTTTATAAGGAGAGGGGCGGCGGCCAGAATAGCCAGCACCATTCCGATAAAGTGTGTCAGGGCGCTGCCGGGATCTTTTACATTTTGTTTCATAGTTATACCTCCAGTCTGAACGAATATGCCCGCTGACGCAGACATTGTTGATTTGCGGCTACTGTCCGGGCCTAAATGCCGCTTCGCGGCCCCGTTTTCGCACGTTCAGCGCTGAAGCGCTGAACTTTCATAATAAAGAAATAAAAACCTTTATATATAGTTTTTAAAACTACTTTTCACGTTTGAATATACTATAACACTTTGAATGAAATTATTCAAGGTTTTTTTGCTGTATAAAAAATTTCCATAGAGAGGAATTGCTTATGCTTCAGATATTATATGAAGACAGGGATATCATCGTGTTAATCAAACCGGCCGGAACAGAGTCCCAGTCGGCCAGGCGGTTCGCGTCTGATATGGTCAGTGAAATAAAGAAACACCTGGTTATCAACAAGCTTTGCACACCGGGGAAGGAACCCTATGTGGCGGTTATCCACAGACTGGACAAGCCGGTTTCCGGCGTTATGGTCTATGGAAAAACGAAAAAAGCCGCTGCTGTTTTAAGCGGACAGGTACAGGATGGAAAAATGGAGAAGATCTATGAGGCTGTGGTTTGTGGAAAACCTGTGGATAATGTGGATAACTTTGTGGATTACCTGAAAAAATCGGTGGATGGAAATTATTCACAGGTTGTGGAAAAGGGAATAAGGGATGCAAAACGGGCGGAATTATCCTATGAGACGGTGGAAACGAAGCTGACGGAGGAGGGAATCCTTACTCTGGTCAGAATCCGCCTGAAAACAGGGCGCCATCACCAGATCCGTGTTCAGTTCGCCGCCCATGGACTTCCCCTTTACGGAGATATCAAATACAACCCCGGTTTTTCTGGAAAAGAGGGCGGTCTGGCTCTCTGCGCCGTGTCCCTGGCCTTTGACCATCCGGAGACGGGAAAACGGATGGAATTTACAAAAAAGCCCTCAGGAGGCATTTTTGAAAAATTTTACCAGGGCGAATAATCGAAAGGAATCGGCTCATACTATCTGGTGTACAAAGGAAGTACAAATCAGAAACGGGTGATTCCATGGTAAAGCCGCGCAGAAAACTGAAGAAGATTCTTTTTATATTGGGAATTACAGGGGCAGTCTACGGAGGATTCAAATATCTCCTGCCCCTTGTGATTCCTTTTTTGCTCGCTTATGGAGCCGCTTTGTGGATGCGGCCGTCGGTGCGGTTTTTTGAACGGAAATTAAAATTTCGGTTCCGGAAAAAGGAATATCATCTTCCGGCCGCCCTCATTGGCGGGGCGGAGCTGCTTCTGGTCGGAGGACTTCTCTTTTTCCTCTTTTATTTTGGAAGCAGCAGGCTTCTCTCCCAGGCACGGCTTTTTGCCGACCGCCTTCCACAATGGATATCCAGGATGGATGTGGCCCTCACAGGATTCTGCAAAAGTCTGGAACAGAAATTTGATCTGCGGGACGGATATCTGGTGGAGCTTTCAAAAAGACTGGTTTTTGGCCTCAGGGAGGCGGCCAGGCAGTCTACCATGCCTCTTTTGATGAATAATTCCATGCTGGTTTTAAAGGGACTGGTGAAGGCTGTGATTTTTCTGGTGATCTTTTTTGTGGCGGTCCTGATGGTACTGCAGGAGATGGATGAGATTAGAGAGAAAAAAAGCCGCTCCTTTTTTCACAGAGAATTTTCCCTTATCAGCCGGAGGCTGGTTTCTGTGGGGAACGCATGGTTACGAACTCAGTTTATTATCATGGCAGTCACATCCCTTCTCTGCATTCTGGGTTTCTTTTTAATAGGAAACCCCTATTCCATCCTTGTAGGAATCGGAATCGGGCTTTTGGATGCGCTTCCGGTGTTCGGAACCGGCTCTGTGCTGATTCCATGGGGGATTCTTCTTTTTGTCCGCCGTCAGTGGGGGAAGGGGGCTGTGGTTCTGGCTCTTTATGTGGTCTGTTATCTGGTGAGACAATTTTTGGAGGCCAGGATCATGGGAAATCAGGTGGGGCTTTCCGCGCTGGAAACTTTAATGTCCATGTATGTGGGTCTTGAGCTTTTCGGTGTGGCAGGATTTCTTCTGGGGCCCATCGGCCTTCTTCTCATTGAAGACCTGCTCGCCATGTATTGGGAAGAGTAACATTTAATCACTCCGCTGATCAATCGGGGCCAGAGCCGCGGCAGCCTGTTGACTTCCGGCAGAGAGGGTATTAAAATAGGTGTGTTGAATTGTAACTCAAAAGAGAAAGCTGGAGAATGTATGAAGGCAAAAATAATTCTGATGCTGGGAGTATTTTTCTGTTCCCTGTCATCGTCTTTTGTGAAACTGATGAACGCGCCCAGCTGTGTTTCCGCCACATACAGGCTGGGATGGACGGTGCTTCTTTTAACGCCGGTGGTGTTCGGAAGCAGTGAGAGACGGAAAGAGCTGCTTTCCTTAAAAAAACAGGACCTGGGCTTCTGCCTGCTGTCAGGAATTTTTCTGGCGCTGCACTTTTTTACCTGGTTTGAGTCCTTAAGTCACACTTCCGTATCCAGCTCCACCGTTTTGGTAAACACGGAAGTCGTATTTGCCGCTTTTGGGTACGTTCTGCTTTTTGGAAAAAGGTTAAAAAAGGCAGAGCTTTCGGCCATTGCCGTTGCTTTTGCCGGAAGCGTCATTATCGCCACAGCAGATAATGGCGGCGGAAGCGGCGCTCTTTGGGGAGATGTGCTGGCGCTGGCGGCGGCAGTCTTTTCCACGTGCTACACGCTGATTGGAACCAGAGAACGGAGCCGAATCAGTACCATGGTCTATACATATGTGCTGTACTGGGGAAGCTTCCTGGCTCTCTTGGCTCTGGACTTTGGAACCGGAACCAGGCTGTTTGGATATGAGCCTGTGAACTGGGTTATGAGCTTTTTGCTGGCGGTCTTCTGTACTCTTTTAGGACATAGTGTATTCAGCTGGTGCTTAAAGTATTTGACGCCTACCTATGTAAGCACCGTTAAACTGGCAGGGCCTGTGTTTGCGTCTGTAATAGCTGTTTTCCTGTTTGGGGAAATTCCGGGTCTTATACAGCTTCTGGGGGCTGTGGTGGTGCTGTCCGGCGTATACCTGTATGCGAAAAGCTCCTAGTGTACTGACTCGATTACATTTCGCCAAATGGCTTGCCTGAATTTCCATCT
>CAJUIP010000050.1:0-93 GCA_910586315.1 uncultured Lachnospiraceae bacterium
GCAATAGCACAAGTGAGAGTCTGAGCAATAGCACGAGCGAAAGCTTGAGCAATAGCTTAAGCACGAGTGAAAGCAATAGCCTAAGTACGAGCG
>CAJUIP010000050.1:193-19882 GCA_910586315.1 uncultured Lachnospiraceae bacterium
AGAGCAATAGTGAGAGCCAGAGCACGAGTGAAAGCAATAGCCTAAGTACGAGCGAGAGCAATAGTGAGAGCCAGAGCACGAGTGAAAGCAATAGCCTAAGTACGAGCGAAAGCAATAGTGAGAGCCAGAGTACGAGCGAGAGCAATAGCTTAAGCACGAGCGAGAGCAATAGCCTAAGTGCGAGTGAGAGCAATAGTGAGAGTCTGAGTACGAGTGAGAGCAATAGCTTAAGCACGAGTGAAAGCAATAGCCAGAGTACAAGCGAAAGCCAGAGTACGAGTGAGAGCAATAGCTTAAGCACGAGTGAAAGCAATAGCCAGAGCACGAGTGAGAGCCAGAGTACGAGCGAAAGCAATAGCCAGAGCACGAGCGAGAGCAATAGTGAGAGCCAGAGTACGAGCGAAAGTGTTGTAAACAGCGTCAGCACCAGTGAAAGCCAGAGTATCAGCACCAGTACGAGTACCAGTGCCAGCTTATCCACAAGTGAGAGCCAGAGTGTCAGCGACAGCTTATCCACGAGTGCCAGCTTAAGCGAAAGCCAGAGCGCCAGCACCAGCCGTTCATCAAGCGAAAGCGCAAGTATTTCAGCCAGTGTCAGCACATACAATAGCGAATATGCAACTGACGATCCAGATCCGGATGACGGAGGAGGTTCAGCAGCGGATACCGCTGGGCCGGCAGGAACGGGTACTGAGAACGGACCGGGTGAGACAGGTACACCCGACGAACCGGCAGGAACAGGTACTGAGAACGAACCAGCAGGAACGGGTACTGAGAACGAACCGGCAGGAACAGGAACCGGGGACGGACCGGCTGAGACAGTTACGATTGACGAGCCGGCGATACCTTTGGGAGAGATGCCTGCAACGGCAACCCGGATTGACGATGGAATAATTCCTCTTGTGGCGACTGATAATGAGGGAATTCTGCAGCAGGTGGATAATGAAGAACCCATTATGCCGCTTACAGAGGAAAATGAGGAAGAGCTGATCCAGATTGACGATGAAGAAGTACCGCTTGCAGTCGTGGATGATGAAGAGGAAGCTGGTGAAGAACTGGTGGAGATCGAAGACGAGGAAGTGGCTCTTGCATCAGGAGCGGCCGTACAAGAAGTCTGGTGGTCATGGATTCCGTTCATAGGAGCAGCTGCAAGTATTGCAGATGGTTATCGCAGGAGCAGGAAGAATAAAAAAGAATCCGGCGATGGCAAAAAGAAAGAATAAGTAAGAGCATTTAGTGAACAAATATGTATCTCTCCGGCAGCTTTGCCGGAGAGATACATATGAAGGAGTGTTATTTGAAAAAGAATAAAACTCATGAGCTAAGGCGGAGGCTTCTTTTGACAGTGTTGATCCTTGCAATCTACATGGTTGGAAGGAGCTTTCTGCTTTATAATGTAGACCCGGCCGCATATGAGCTGGAAGAATTGAATTCCCAGAATATCATGATTTCAATGATCAGCGGGGACAGATATCAGTATACCGTCTTTGCCCTGGGCATAATGCCCCACATTACATCAATGTTGATCATGTGGATATTTATGGCCATAAGGGGAGCCGAGTTTAAGGCACGTTTTTCGCCCCAGAAGATGGAACGGGTTACTTTGATGCTGATGCTGGTGATTGCTGTGATATCGGCTGTGTCACGGACGAATGGGCTGGTGTTTAAAGAGTCAGGTCTGGATACTCAGACATTGAAAATTATTGCCGCGGCGGAGATGACAGCCGGGGCGGTCGTAATATACAAAATAGCCAGTATCAATAAAGAAGAGGGAATAGGCGGACAGACCCCGATTATATTGGTAAATATTCTGGATAACCTGGCGGCTACAATACAGAAGTTTACATGGACCGAGCTTCACAAGCCGATGCTTCTTTGCCTGGTAATGGCGGCAGTAGTTTTAACGATGGAGAATATACTTGTCCGTATTCCCGTTCAGCGGGTATCCATCCATAACATTTATGCGGATAAGAGTTACATCGCGTTTAAATTGGACCCCATCGGCGTGATGCCGGTTATGTTTGCTATTTCTTTTTTCATGCTTCCCCAACTGGCAGTACGTTTTCTTTTGCTGTTTTATGAGGAGAACCATACGCTGCAGTTCATCCGTGAAAAACTGAATCTGACAACTCCCACAGGAGTGGCCATTTACCTTGGGATTGTTTTTGCGTTGAATTTCATATTTTCATTTATCATGCTGTCACCGGGGGACATGGCAGAGCAGCTGCAAAAAAGCGGGGACAGTATCGTAGGGGTGTACGCAGGAAAGAAGACAAAGAGGTATTTAAGGAGAAAGCTGCTGTTTCTGACATTTTTCAGCGGCTGTGTTTTATGTCTTTTCATGGGAACTTCACTGGGGCTGTCCCTGAAGGGGGAAATATCGCCGGATTTAGCGTTGTTTCCTGCAACGGCCTCCATCCTGACAGGTATCCTGTGTCCCCTGTACCGGGAAATAAAGGCATACAGGAAATTTGATTCCTATTCATTTTTTATCTGAGCTGTTACTTTTATCTGACGGATTGGAAAGGATGTAGCCATATCTGATGTTGTACTTTATACCAGCCTGGTATTTGAAAAATGAATGGAAGGAAGATGAACAGTTCTGGCACAGGCGCCGGATGAAGACGGAGACCGATGATACGGTTAAGCAGATTCAGCTGTTTCAGAGAAATTCCATCTATGAATACAAAATTTTACTGTTGTCCTATGCGCCTAATTTCAGGCATTTCCTCCACAGGCAGGGCGTGTTCCGGGTTCCCTACTGGTCCGTATTTGACGCCATACAGGAGGTGAGGAGGAAAAAGCAGGCAGTTCTTTCTTTCCACAGCCTCAACTGGCCCAGGGATATTGAATTTCTTTACACGCCCTTTTCTATTCTTGCCATGCTGAATCAGGAAAGGTATGCCCAGATCGAGTTTGGAGAATATGGAAATCCCATACAGGTAACTTTATATCGGGACGGTCAGGTAAGCCGGAAGAATATTTATGATGACAGAGGTTTTATCTCCTGTACCTCTGTGTATGAAAACGGCAGCAAGGCCTATGAACAGTATCTGACGGAAAAGGGGGTCTGGAAGCTGTGCCATTTTGCAGACGGCCGTGTGGCGGTAAATCCCCGCAGCAATCAATATCGGATCTGCACCTCGGAAACAGAAAAGCAGATACCCTTTTTAAAAAATTCGTATGGCTCTATGGAGGAAGTAATCGGGGAGGTCTTTCAGGCAGCTCTTGAGACCACACAGGATACGGACATGTTTTGCGCGGCAGTGCATTCGCAGCACTTAGGTTTGCTGGACAGGCTTCTGGCAGGCAGGAAAACCTGTTTTTCGGTTTTTGAAAGGAGATTCCCGCTGGATGGGAACCAGGCGGCGGTAAAGATTCTTTCCCGGGGAAATTATATCGTAGCGGATTCGGAGGAAAACCTGGCAATGATTTCAAGGCAGAAGGGTCTGGAAAATGTGGCCAAAAAGAGTATTCCCCCCTATGATACGCGAATGGATCCCGGAATCAGCCAGCAGATGAATGTGCAGAAGATCCTGTTTCCGGTAGATCATCTGCCGGAGAAGACTCTGGAGGAGGCAGTAAAGCAGCTGGCGGCATATCTGCAGGAAAACGGGGATGCAAGGGTGCATCTGTTTACCAGAAACGCGGAATTTAACCGAGGGGACATGCTGCTAAAGCAAATCAGGGAAATATTAAGACAAAACGGCTATCCTCCCGGATGGGCGAAAAAAGATAACCAGAATACATTTGAAAACATGCTGGACGAAGAGGAACAGATTCCGGTTTTGTTCATAGTAGAGCAATGCGTGGATGAATTATCCGTGAACAAATGCGTAAGAGAGCAGCGCCTTTTGGTGGATCTGGCGGATACACCGGATCTGTTTTTACAGATATCCTGTGTCAGCATGGGGGTCCCTCAGGTTTTAAGGACTGCCACACAGTATATGCACCCAGGGAAAAACGGGAGAATCAACAGGAATCTGTCAAAATTAGGGGAAGACTTAGGATATTATCTGGAGAGCCTGAGCAATTGGAATGAGGCGGCCATCGAGTCTTATGAGCTTGGAAAGAATCATACCACACAATATTTGATCGAACAATGGAAAGAGGTTATTGCAGACATTGGAAACAGTACGGGTATTGCAGCTGGGAACGGAAGATTTTAGTAAGGTTTTACAGATATCGAAATGCGCGGAGTGGTATTATGAACCGGACTTTACTGAGCTGCCGGAAAAGGATTTTGAGGTGGTCATTTTAGACCGGGAAATTACCAGCGATGAATTTGACTATCTGATAGAATTTATGAGGGCTTACTGCCTGTTTATTACAGAAACGGTTCCCTTAAAGGAAGGGGACAGGACACAGGAACTTTTCATAAGGAAAGTGGGAAAGAGGATTTCTGCGGAGGAATTGCGGCTTCTTTTGGAGGAGGAGCTGCCGGATTACTTTCCAGGCTCTTATGGAGAGAAATACAGGCTGCATAATATTTCTGTGGCCCAGGGCTTTAAGGGAAATGTTTTATGGAAGGGGTTGGAAAAGGCAGAGCTGGAAGGGGATTACGGAGAGGAAATGACACAGATCATTTTTTGGAGAAATAATCTTCCGTTTGCCGAGGACCTGAGCCTTGATTTATGGCTGGAATATGAAAAGGATGATACGGTAGAGATATCGTTGGAGATATCCGCTTTTCAGTTCGCATATAGTACAGAACCTCATTTTTATAATGTGTGGAATTTTTCTGAAAAGGAATTGGAGGATATTGTTTGCATTTCAAACAAAAGTGGGAAGAGAGGATTTATATTTGCTTCTCTGAAAGCGAGGGGGAAAGGGCGCCTGTCTGTGATTGCTCTCCATGACCGTAAGTCCAGGAGAGGGAAGGGAAGCTTTATACCTGGCGGGAAAAGGAAGGTTACCTCAAAGCGGGAAGAGATTTTCTATTATTTTGATCCCGGCAATTTAAAGCCTCCTCTTAATGTTTACTTTTCCGGTTATAAGACTCAGGAAGGCTTTGAAGGGTATTCCATGATGAGGAGGATGAAACATCCTTTCCTCTTGATTTCAGAGGCCAGATTGGAGGGGGGAAGCCTCTATATCGGTTCAGAAGAGTACGAAAGCACCTTGGAGGGGATCTTACGGGAGCATACAGAAAAACTGGGCTTTAAGAATTCCGATGTGATTTTGTCGGGGCTTTCTATGGGGTCGTTCGGGGCGCTCTATTACGGCTGCAAGATTCGCCCCAATACCATATTAGTGGGAAAACCTTTGGCCAGCATTGGCAGTATGGCCGGCAATGAGCGGCTGAAATCCCCCGGTATCTCTCATTCTTGGCTGGATGTCCTTCATAAGGTATATGGCAGCCTGGATTCGGATGCAATAGAGCGGATGAATCACAGGTTTTGGGATATGTTTGACCACACAGACTGGAGTAAAACCCGGTTTGCGGTGGCATATATGATTGAAGATGAGCTTGACGGGAATGCGTATGAGAAACTTCAGTCTCACTTAAAGGACGCAGGGGCAAGGATCTACGGCAAGGGCCTCCATGGCCGGCACAACGATAACACCCCCGGTATTGTCCGGTGGTTTAGAAGCCAATACCAGGCTATTATGGAAAATGATTTTGACAAGACAGGAAAGAAAACAGGCGCACAGAAATGATAAAGGGTCAATCATGGAAGATTTACTGGAATGAATATGTAAATGAGTCCTATTTGTATGGGGCGGAAATCTATTTTCATGCGAAAGACGATGTGGAATTTAAAAATCAGCTGATACAGCCGGGAGCAGTAATAAAACGGTGGTTTTCTAAAGTAAATTATCAGGCGATGCGTATCGAACCGGCCCTTCCTATGATAGACGGCGAGGGGCAGTATCATATCAGCCTTGACGCGTCTTCGGAACCGGCGGACGGGCTGCTTTTAAGGCTTATCTTTTACGACCGCTATGACGCGGAAACAGGAAGCCAGATCATACGGGACGGGGAAGGGGATTTCCAATGCCCTATAAAGACCTTCAGTTACGAGGTACAGCTGATTAACGGCGGCGTAACGGAACTCCATTTTCATTCCATAACAATAACGGAAGTAACAGATGAAGAATAGGAAGCTTTATCAGATATTAAAAAAAGTAAAAAAAGAGCAGCAGGCTGTGAGAAAATTGAGCGACAGCGCTCTGAAAAGGAAGACGGAAGAGTTTCGGGCATGTATCTCCAGCGGGATGTCAACAGAGAGCATCCTTCCCAAGGCCTTTGCGGTCGTATGCGAGGCAGACCGGAGGATTCTGGGCAAGGAGCCTTATGACTGTCAGATCCTGGGAGGGATTGCACTGCATTACGGTTATCTGGCGGAGATGAATACCGGCGAGGGGAAGACGCTTACAGCCACTATGCCCCTTTACCTTAACGCACTGACGGGAAAAAGCACCGTGCTGGTTACAGCCAATGAGTATCTGGCAGACCGGGATGCCCATGAGATGGGGCCTGTATATGAGTTCCTGGGGATGACGGCGCGCTCAGGCGTGGATAAGGAACAGAGGGAGGGTGTAAGAAACGAGGGGAAACGCCGGATTTATGATGCGGATATTGTCTATACGACTCACTCAACGCTGGGATTTGATTATCTGTTAAATAACCTGGTGTCCAGTGCCGAGGATCGTTTCATGAGGGAGTTTTATTATGTGATTATTGATGAAGCGGATATGGTGTTAATGGATGCGGCCACCATGCCTCTGGTCATATCTGGGGTTCCCCGGGTTCAGTCTGGCTTCTACGAGCTGGCGGATTTTTTTGTGACGACCCTGCAGCCGGAACGGGACTACATAGAGGAGGAGAAGAGCGTATGGCTTACAGACGAGGGAGTGGATTTTGCAGAACGGTACTTCCGGATAAAAAAATTCTACGCGGCGGAAAACTTTGAACTGAACAGGCATGTGACTCTTGCCATGAAAGCCCGTATCGTTATGGAAAGGAACAAGGATTATGTGGTGACGGAGCAGGGGGAGGTATCGCTGTTAGATAATGGAACAGGGAGAGTCCTGACCGGTATGAAGTTAAGAGGCGGGATGCATCAGGCAATTGAAACAAAGGAAAAGTTAAAGCTCACGCAGGAAAACAGATCCATTGCCTCGATCACGTATCAAAACCTGTTTCTTTTGTTTCCCCGCATGGCAGGGATGAGCGGCACCATTGCGGATGCCAGGAGGGAGCTTTACAGAGTCTATAAAAAGAAGGTGGCGGTCATTCCGCCCAACCGGCCTCTTCAGAGAGAGGATAAAGAAGATCTGTTTTTCAAAAATGCAGAGCTTCAGTATGAAGAAGCGGTAAAGGAGGTGCTCAGGCGGCATGAGACGGGACAGCCGGTGCTGATTGTGACCTCCACGATCGCGGATACAGAGCTGATTTCCCGTGTGCTGATTGAGAAGCAGGTGGCCCACAGTGTACTTAATGCCAACAATGCATACTGGGAAGCCCAAATCATTAAGGAAGCCGGCCGGAAAGGGGCGGTTACCGTATCTACCGGCATGGCCGGCCGGGGGACGGATATCCGGCTGGGACCGGGAGCCAGGGAGTTAGGCGGACTTGCGGTGATCGGAATCGGCCGTATGGCCAATATCCGGCTGGAGCGGCAGGCAAGAGGCCGTGCAGGCCGGCAGGGGGATCCGGGCAGCAGCCAGTTTTTTGTCTCTCTTGAGGACGATACGGTCTCTGCAGTAGGGGAGAAGATATTGGAACGGTATGTGGATAAGGACCGGTGGATTTCCGGACGGAAGCTTAAGAAGCTGATTAACGGGTCACAGAAGTTTCTTGAAGAGCAGGCGGTTTCCCAGAGGAGACGGTCGGTCGACTATGATAAGGTGATGAAACGTCAGAGAATGATGATGTATGACGTGAGAAACAGGCTGCTGGACGGAAAAAGCCTGGAGCCGGAGACCGTGCAGCAGCTGGCCGGGGATAGCGTCCGGATGTTTTTAAAAGAGCACCGGGAGCTGACCACGGGAGAAATGACCAGATATATATTGGACAATATCACGTATAATCTGAGCGGCCGGTTTTTAAATATCGGCCCGGTAAAAAAGCGGGCCGCAAAAAAAATGTTAAAACGGGCATTATTATCTTACGTATCAACCGTATGGAAAAATAAAATGAAAACATTTTCATCAGAGGAGGAATTAAAAGAATATATCCGCCTTTGCTGTCTGCGTGCTATTGATGACGCATGGGTAGAGCAGGTGGATTATTTACAGCAGCTGCAGTACGCTGTCAGCGGCCGGTCTGCGGCCCAGAGAAATCCTGTGTTTGAGTATCAGGAGGAAGCCTATGATTCTTTTCTGCTCATGGAAAAAACCATTAAAAAGGATATCATACGAAATATCTTTCTTGGGCAAAAGGAATACAGCAAAACAGGAATCATGCAGGTGCTGTTCCCATGACAGGCATGGAAAGAAAAAGTAAAGCAAAGGATAAGGGAAACAGAAATGATTTATAATTTTAACCTTGGCATAGGGTGGGCGTCCAGCGGAGTAGAGTACGCACAGAGCTACCGGGCCGCAATGCTTAGAAATATCGGGGCCGAAGCAAAATTTATCTTTACGGACATGATTCCCTCGGAGAATATTGAACACCTGACAAAGAATATTGGATTCCTGGATTCGGAGATTATCTGGCTGTATACGTTTTTTACGGATCAGAAGATAGCCCCCGTTTCGTATACGTTAAAAGATCTGGAAGAGACCCTTCCTTCAAAGGGCTATACATATACCAGAACCGGAAAGACAGGGAGAATTGTTTTTCAGGGAACGAATAATTTCTATATGGTGTACTTTACGGACGAGAAGTCAGACAGGGTTCACCGGGTAGAGATCGTCTCGGGAGGTTTCCTGATCCGGAAGGACTATTTTACCTATGGAAGAGTGTTTTCAGAATACTATGCGCCTCTGGACAAGAAAGCCCATATGTATCTACGGAGATTTTTTAATGAGGACGGTACGGTAGCCTACGAGGAGATAAGCGATGACGGAAAGGTGATGTACCAGTTTCCGGATCAGCTTTTCTGCTCGAAGGAAGAGCTGGTTGGATACATGGTATCCAGGCTGAATTTGACAGAGAATGATGTTCTGATGATCGACCGGACGACGGGGATTGGCCAGGCGATTCTGCGGTTTGCGGGAAAGGCCCGGGTAGGGATTATCATTCATGCGGATCACTTCAGCGAAGGGGGGACCGATGAAAATTATATCCTCTGGAATAATTATTATGAGTATTCCTTTGCCATGGATCGGCATGTGGATTTTTACATTACGGCCACAGACGAGCAGAATAAGCTTTTGAAGGAGCAGTTTCTAAAATATAAGGGCGTTACACCGACGGTTTATACCATACCGGTGGGCAGCCTGGACGAGCTGAAATACCCAATGGCAAACCGCAGGCCCTATTCTGTCCTGACGGCATCCAGGCTGGCCTCGGAGAAACATATTGACTGGGTCATAGAGGCGGTTGTAAAGGCGCGAAAGACAGTTCCCCAGCTTTCCCTGGATATTTACGGGAAGGGCGGCGAGGAGCAGAAGCTTCAGGAGCTTATAAAAAAGCATGGGGCGGAATCGTATATTATCCTCCGTGGGCAGCAAAATCTGAAAGAGGTTTATCAGGACTATGAATTATATCTGTCAGGTTCCACCAGCGAGGGCTTCGGACTAACCCTTATGGAGGCCATTGGAGGTGGACTTCCTATTATCGGCTTTGATGTGCGGTACGGCAACCCTACCTTTATTGATGACGGTGAAAACGGGTATCTCATTCCGGTGGATGAGCAGATGACGGCAAAGGAGAAGACAGAGGCGTTAACAGACCGGCTGGTACGTCTGTTTACGGAAGCAGATTTGAACAGTTTTCATGAGCATTCTTATGAGAAAGCAAGGAGATTTCTTACAAAGGAGGTGGAGCAGAGATGGAAAGCTGTCGTGGGCTGAATGATACGGTTCTTTTATTGGATAATTACGGAGAGGACAGCCGGATGCTTTACCAATCCTTCCGCAGTTCCGGTTTTACGGGGCCGGTTATTGTCATTGAGGACGACGGGTTTTTCCCGGAAGATGTGATTTCCGTATACCAGTATTTCAGCGGAGATTTTCAAAAAAACAGCAGGACTCTTGGGAAGGCAAGATATTTTAACCAGATTCATATCCCGGACTACTGGGAGATCAGCGCCAGCAATTCCGGAGGAAAGGTGCGTGACCTGTACCGGGAGCGGGGGCGTATCTTTTACGCAGAGCCAAAGCATAAAAGGCTGGTGCGGGTCGTAGACTGGATGGACGAGAAAGGGACAGTACGTTCGAGCGATCACTATAACCGGTACGGCGCCCTGTACGCCCGGACGTTTTTCAACAAGGAAGGGAAACGCTTCTGCAAAGCATATTTTGACGGGGAAGGAAGAGAAACACTTTTGGAGAATTTCGTGACCCATGATATTATCCTGAACCGGAAAGGCAAGGTTTATGTATTTAAAAACAAGACGGACCTGGTTTTGAAGCTTTTAGAAGAGCTTGGAGCTATGGAAAGCAGAATCTTCTTTAATTCTTTGTCCATCCCTCTGTTTGTATCGCAGAGAATGCCGGAGGGAAGAAAGGAGGATGTGCTCTTCTGGCAGGAGGGAGCCAGGGAGGACATTCCCGGAAATATGCAGCTGATTCTCTCCGGACAGTCCAGGCGGGCGAGAACCATCTACGTGCAAAAAAGAGCCAGCTATGAGAAGCTTGTCCAGCTGGGCGCGTCAAAGGAAGTCATGCGCCCGTTGGGATTTGTCTATTCATACAGCAGGGAAAATACTTTTCAGAATAAAGCGCTGATCTGCACGAACTCGGACCGGATTGAAAAATGTGAGGAGTTAATAAAGGAACTTCCCGGGATGCATTTTTATATTGCCGCGATTACAGAAATGTCTTCAAAACTAATGAGCCTGTCCCAATATGATAATGTAACCCTGTATCCGGCGGCGCGGACAAAAATTATAGATCAGTTGTTTGATACCTGTGACTACTATCTGGATATTAACCATGAAGGAGAGATTGTGTCGGCAGTGAAACAGGCATTTCTGCACAATCAGCTGATCCTTGGGTTCCGGCAGACGCTGCATAACAAAACGTTTATTGCGGCAGGACATGTGTTCGACAGCCACGAAGGGATGGCTGCTTTCCTAAAACGGGTTATGGATCAGAAAGAGCAGATCAGGGAGCAGATCGACTTACAGAAAAGGGAGGCAATGTCAGAAGAAGCGGCTGCATATGCGGCTCTTTTGAAATAAATTTTTTAAACAACGGGAGGAAGATTTATGTTTGGAACAGGATTAAACCCAGTGAGAGTGGTGGCATTTTTGGAGCTGATACTGGCATCGTACAGCGCAGCTCTTGTATTTAACACAGACAGGAAGGCCCTTAAAATTACCCATACTTTGCTGGGGATTATGTGGGTGGTTCTGGCGCTGTTAAATATGTTCGCTTAATGAGATGAGGGGTTCGCCGGAAAGGACGTCCCCTTAGCTGAATATAGCGGCAGAAGGAGGTAGTAATCTCGTGAATGTATATCTTACAAAACTGAATGGGATGTCTTCCATGAGCACCAGGCAGTATGTGCAGCATATGACTGCCGATATTGCCCATACCCTGGGAATACGGGAAATGGGGATTTACCGATACCGTGCGGACGGCGAGAGTGCAGAAAACCGTGCACGCAGACTGGACGGAATCATTGCAGGCATTCATGCCGGAGACATTGTCATATGCCAGTTTCCGACCGGGAACGGGCTGGAATTTGAGCGGACACTGGTAAGGCATATCAAAGCTTATCATGGGCGGATTGTGATATTTATCCATAATCTGGAGGCCATGATAGCTGAAAATCCGGGAAGAGCATTGCCGGATACCATTGGGCTCTGTAACGAGGCGGAGGTATTAATCGTCCCGTCCCATGGGGTGAAAACGTTTTTGCTAGAGCAGGGCGTTCATTCTGGCGTAAAGTTTATTGTTCAGGAAATCTGGGACTATACGACCCAATTAAACTCCCTGGATCCGGGAAAGCTGGAAAGGAAACTCCACTTTGCAGGAAACCCGGACAGGTTCCCGTTTCTTCATACATGGGATTATGAAATACCTCTGAACGTATATTCCAATCAGGAGTGCAGGGGAAAGCATGTGCAGCGGATGGGATGGAAGCCGTCGGACCGTCTCCTTTTAGAATTGTCCGGGGGAGGATTCGGGCTGGTATGGTACGGGAATGAATACGGCCGCCGTTACCTGTCTGCAAACAGCAGCCTGAAACTGAGCGCGTACCTGGCTGCCGGGATACCGGTGATTGCCCCCAGGGGGATTTCCAACCAGTGTATGATTGAGGAAAACCATCTGGGAATAATAACAGATACCCTGGACGAAGCAGTGGAAACCGTAAAAAATATGACGGAGCAGGAATACCGGGAATATGCAGCAGCCGTGTCCCGGTTTGCCCCGCTTTTGCGGCAGGGATTTTTTACGAAGAAATGCCTTGTGGATGCCCTTTTGATGGCAATGAGGAAGGATATGCACACGTATTCTGAGTCAAATGTGATTTGCGCTATGCCGAAGGGGAAATTTGAATATGTCTGTCTTAAGGAATCCTATGGCGGGAATCTGGCGCTGTCATGGACGTTTCGGGGAGAGGCAAAAGGATTTTTAATTTATGACGCAGACTCCGAGAGGCTCGTGGGGGAAGTCTGTGACAGCCTGGGACATTATCTGCTTTTGAAAAATAAACCTAGGGGGATACGCCTTGTGGTGAAGGCCTACGTCAGAACCTTAAGAGGGAAAATGGTAATAGCAGAGTCGGACGCGGCGGCTGTATCCGAAAAATCTTCGGGACAAAATCTGGTCAGCCTGATTATGCCTGCATATAATGCAGAAGAATATATTGCCAGAAGCATTGATACTGCATTAGCCCAGTCATTCACGGACATGGAAGTGATTATTGTAGACGACGGCAGTACCGACGGGACCCGGGAGATTCTCCGGTGGTATAAGGAGAGATACCCGCAGGTGAAGGCTTTCAGCCAGCCAAACGGGGGACAGGCATCAGCCAGAAATACAGGGATAAGGCAGGCTGCCGGGAGCTATATCGGCTTTATGGATAATGATGATATGCTGAGGCCGGATATGATTGAGAGACTGTATGGCGCTGTCACGAAAGACGACTGCGACATCGCAATGACATCGGTATACATGCTGAGGGAGGAAGGGTATGAGGAGATGACAACATACCCTATGGAGGAAGATACGGCTGTTTCCATAGATGAATTTTTCGATAAATACATCACGCTTTCCCCGGTCATCTGGAACAAACTGTATCGCGCCTCTCTTGTAAAGGAACGGCCATTGGCCGTGAATATAACATTTGAGGATGATGCATGGACACCCTATGTCTTATCATATGCCAAGCGGGTCTGCTATATTAATGCCCACCTGTATGAATATGACAGGACGATCCGGAATACGACGGGCATTCATGCGTCATGGAGGAAACCGATAGAAGAAAAATTCCTGGATCATAAACAATTTATTTTTTTCTTTTTAGAGAATGGGAATCCCGAAAAAAGACCTCTGTTGAAACGACTTGCTTTGAGATACGTGACAGCATTTATGAACTCCTATTCATATCCGAAATACGGAGAATTAAAAGAGGAAATAGAGAAGATGGAGATAACGAACATTGGAGCATCAATAGAGGGGATAGGATGAATGTATATATTACAAAGCTGAATGGAATGTCTGCCATGAGCACCGGGCAGTATATACAGCACATGACAGCCAATATTGCCCATACCCTGGGGATACGGGAAATGGGGATTTACCGATACCATGCGGACGGCGAGAGCACAGAACACCGTGCATGCAGACTGGACGGGATCATTGCGGGCATCCATGCCGGGGACATTGTCATATGCCAGTTTCCAACCGGGAACGGGGTGGAATTTGAGCGGACACTGGTAAGGCATATCAAAGCCTATCATGGACAGATTGTGATGTTTATCCATAATCCGGAGGCCATGATGGCGGAAAACCCGGAAGGGACATTAACGGATGCCATTAGGCTGTACAATGAGGCGGAAGTCTTAATCGTCCCGTCCTGCAGGGTGAAGCAGTTCCTGTTAAATCAGGGCATCCGGGCAGGTATGAAATTTGTCATTTGGGAGCTCCGGGATTATACGACCCAATTGAACTCCCTGGATTCGGGGAAACTGAAAAGGGAGCTCCACTTTGCAGGAAATCCGGACAGGTTCCCGTTTCTTCATACGTGGGAGTATGAGATGCCTCTGAACGTATATTCCAATCAGGAGTGTACGGGAAAACATGTGCAGCAGATGGGATGGAAGCCGTCGGACCGTCTCCTTTTAGAATTGTCCGGGGGAGGATTCGGGCTGGTATGGTACGGGAATGAATACGGCCGCCGTTACCTGTCTGCAAACAGCAGCCTGAAACTGAGCGCGTACCTGGCTGCCGGGATACCGGTGATTGCCCCCAGGGGGATTTCCAACCAGTGTATGATTGAGGAAAACCATCTGGGAATAATAACAGATACCCTGGACGAAGCAGTGGAAACCGTAAAAAATATGACGGAGCAGGAATACCGGGAATATGCAGCAGCCGTGTCCCGGTTTGCCCCGCTTTTGCGGCAGGGATTTTTTACGAAAAAATGCCTTGTGGATGCCCTTCAGACGGCAATGAGGAAGGATATGTACGTGTATTCCGAGTCAAATGTGGTTTGCGCCATGCCGAAGGGGAAATTTGAATATGTCTGCCTTAACGAATCCTATGGCGGGAATCTGGCGCTGTCATGGACGTTTCGGGGAGAGGCGGAAGGCTTTTTAATTTATGACGCAGACTCCGAAAGGCTTGTGGGAGAAGTCTGCGACGGCTTGGGGCATTACCTGCTTTTGAAAAATCAGCCCAAAGGGATACGGCTGACGGTGAGGGCTTATGTCAGGGCGGTAAGGGGAAAAATGATTATAGCAGAGTCAGTCAACGTAGCTCATTGCACCTCCCTCATCCGGGCCCAAGTTCCCACAAACTGTGACGTACATCTGACGGAAAACAATTTTCAAACACGCTCTGGAAAAAGTCTGGTCAGCATGGTGATACCTGCCTATAATGCCGCGGAATTTATTGCCAGAAGCATGGATACCGTATTGGCGCAGTCTTTTATGGAATTAGAGCTTATCGTAGTAAATGACGGAAGTACCGATGAGACACAGGAAATTATTGACTGGTATAAAGAACGATATCCCCGGATAAAGGGCCTCTATCAGAAAAACGCAGGCCAGGCCGTGGCCAGAAACCTGGGAGTAGAATATGCGGACGGAGATTACATAAGCTTCATGGACAGCGACGACATGATAAGGCCGGATATGATAGAAAAGCTGTACGATTCTATTGCTAAAAATAATTGTGACATTGCCATGACCTCTGCTTACCAGGTGACAAATGAAGGATATGAAGTAGTTTCTGCTTATCCGATAGCGGAAGACACCCCTGTCCCCTTTGAGGAATTTTTTGAACATTATCTAAGGTATGCGTATCCTGTGGTTTGGGGGAAACTGTACCGCCGCCTTCTTGTGAAAGAGCATCCTATTCCGAAGACAACCTATGAGGACAGCGCCTGGATGCCGTGTATTTTATCATACGCAGATAAGATTTGCTATCTGAATGAGCGGTTATATGAATATGACAGGATTATCCGGAATGTTACGTATGTTCATACTGCCCGCAGAAAAAGCGTGGAGGAACAGTATGAAGACCGCCGGGATTACGTCCTGTTTTTCCTTAAGAACGGAAATCCGAAAAGAATGGATATGCTGAAGCGGCTGGCTATGGGATATGCGACAGGATTTGTAAACTCATTTTCCTATTTCAGGTTTAAAGAATTGAAGGATGAAATTGAGCAATTTCATAACAATTCAGGAGGTATCTGAACGGTTGCACAATTTCGTTCTGCCTACTGCGTTGGCCGGTTTGCCATGTTACTAAGAAATGGATACTTTACGAAAAAGCTGCTTGTGGAGGCTGTCCATGCGCTTTTCAGAGAGGACTTAGGGGGAGCTTAGCTATGAATATTTTGATTGCTACAAATACAAATTTCATGGGACCTGCATCCGTAATGGTTTATTCTCTTTGACGAAGTCATAGAGATACAGAAATAGATATATATCTGGCATACCATGATCTAAGAGTACAGGACATAGAAAGAATACAAAAGATAAATTCCCATTTTGCCCAAAAGAAGCTGCACCTTCTTGACGTAGGGGATGAATTTACCTCGAAAGTATCAAAACCGGGGCGGTTCTCATATGAATCATATTATCGCATTTTAGCAGTAAATATGCTGCCGCAGAGTATAGAGCGCATTTTATATTTAGATGCAGATATGCTGGTAAAAAAGAAATTGACAGAGGTGTATGAGACACCCATGAGTGAAACATGCCCATTTACAGTCTGCGATGACATTGAGGGGCATACAAGGGGGACTTATGAATCGACATTGGACAGGGTTGCCATTCCCCATAACTTCCATTATTTTAATGCTGGGTTTATCCTGATGAATTTAAACTATTTAAGAAAGCGGAACAGCATCGGTTATATTTTAGATGCGTTTTACAGAGAAAGTAATCGTTATCCATTCCCGGATCAAGATATATTAAATATAATGTATTATGACAAAGTCCAATTTGTCCCCTGGGCCTTGTATAATTTGCCGCCGGATTGGTGGAAGATAGATACGGAGAGTCTATCCAGAGGAATCATCCGCTTTGCCAGTTATCCGGATATGCTTAACCCGTCCATTTACCAGGAAGAGCGTTTTGCAGACGCAACCATACAGATCCGGGACAATGCCTGTATTATTCATTACATGGGATTTTTAAAGCCCTGGAAGTACAGAAATAAGCCAATATATTCAGATTTAGAATTATATGCAGGACTTTGGTTCGATTGTGAGAAAGAGATGTATGAAAACATCGAAGGCCTGTAACGTCTGCCATAGGCCCGGACCAAAAAGGAGGAGGTAAAGATTATGAGAAAGAAGAACAGGATCCTGCTGCTAAGCTTAGCGGCGGTTCTGACCCTGGGAGCCGGGGCCTGTGCTCCGTCAGCTCGCGATACCGGACAGACAAAAGCGCAGGCCGGGACGGAAGCCTCTGCCGGAATGGAATCCCTTGTCGGGACAGAAGCCCCTGCCGGGGCAGAAGGAGCGCTGGTAGACATTGACGATACTATGGTCTCCCTGGATTCCAAGCCTCAGAAAAGCCTGGTACGTGTGCCCACGGCTTCCGGGACGGTTACCTACGGAAATGATACGGTGTCTGTGGATGCTTCCAATGTTCAAAATGGTTATGTAATGGTTCAATATACAGGAAGCGTTAAGAAGATTAAGGTACAGATATCGAAAGGGGATCTTACCTATACATATGATCTGAACGCCAGGGATGCGTATGAAGTGTTTCCCATGTCAGAGGGGAGCGGAACATACAAAATTAAGGTTTTTGAAAATGTCAGCGGCACCCAGTACTCGCAGGCTTTCAGCCAGGATGTGCAGGTATCTCTGGCTGACCAGTTCGAGCCGTTTTTGTACCCGAATCAGTATGTTAATTTTTCTGAGGGAAGCGCCGCGGTACAAAAAGGCGCCCAGCTGGCGGCCGGTGCAAAGGATGATTTGGGGGTGGTTGACGCGATATATAACTACGTGGTCGACAATCTGACGTATGATAAGGAAAAAGCGGCCAGTGTCCAGAGCGGATATCTTCCCGATGTAGACCAGGTTCTTTCAGTAAAGAAAGGAATCTGCTTTGATTACGCAGCCCTCATGGTCTCTATGCTTCGTTCCCAGGATATCCCTGCCAAGCTTGTGGTGGGCTACACAGGCGATGCCTATCACGCATGGGTGAATGTGTATATTGACGGCGTAGGGTGGATTGACAATTACATTTACTTTGACGGAACCAACTGGTCTTTGGCGGATCCCACATTTGCTTCCACGGGAGGGCAGAGCGATGAGATTAAGCAGTATATCGGCGACGGCGCCAACTACCAGCAAAAGTACTGCTATTAATGGCTGGATTAGGCAACAGTTTGACCGAGGACGGAACTGTTAGCTGTTAGAGGAGATATGTTCATGAGTGAAAAAACAAAGCGGAAGTATACCCTTTCGGGCACCCCGCAATTCATGCCCTTCGGGCGGGCGTTTGGCGCACGCCAAACGACAATGTACACATATCGGGAGCTCTCTGCTTTTTGCCTTCAGGTGTCCCTTCTTTTAAAAGCGGCAGTCCCTCTAGACGAAGGGCTGCGGATCATGGCGGAGGATGGAGCGGACGAGGACGAAAAAAAGCGGCTGCTCTTTTTGGCGGATGAGATAGAGCTGGGAGCGCCGGTTTTTGAGGCTTTGGAAAAGACAGACAGTTTTCCTGATTATGTGATTAAGATGGCAAAACTGGGGGATCAGACGGGAACCTTAGATCAGATGATGGAGTCCCTGTCTGCATATTATGACAAAGAGGACAGGATGCTCCGCAACATCCGCAATGCGGTCACGTATCCTGTCATGATGGTCCTTATGCTTTTCGTGGTGCTGTTTGTGCTGTTCACAAAAGTTATGCCTGTCTTTGAAGAGGTTTATGAACAGCTGGGAACACGGATCTCTCCCGTATCCCAGGCGGCAATCCGTCTGGGGGGCATTTTCAGCGGCATTGCGTTAGCAACAGCAGCCGCAGCAGCTGTGACCGCCGTGGGATTCTATACGGCATCAAAATTCGGAAAAAAGAGCCATCTGGCGGAGCGTATTGTTGAGAGGTTTAAACGTTCCAACAAGACAGCCCTTCTGGCGGCCAGGAGACGCTGCAGCTCTGTACTGGCCCTGACTTTAAAAAGCGGCCTGGAACTGGAAAAGGGAATCGAACTGGCAACAGAACTGGCAGGAAACAGCAAGATTCAGGAGTATCTGGCAAAGTGTAAAGAAGAGCTGGAGATGGGCAGAAGCTATGATGAGGCGATGAAAGAATCAGGACTGTTTAACGGGTTTCAGATTCAGATGATCAAGGTAGGAAACCGGAGCGGGCGTCTGGACCGTGTGATGGAAAGCATTTCTCAGGGATATGAGGAAGAGGCGGACGCGTCTATCGACAATGCCGTCTCCAGACTGGAGCCCACTATAGTAGCAGTGCTGGCCGTGTCCGTCGGTTTGATACTTCTGTCTGTGATGCTCCCTCTGGCAGGGATGCTGTCAGCTATAGGATGAGGATTGAGGAATCATGAAGCAATTGAAAAACAGTTGGAATATGGTAAAAGGCTATGTGACATCCGTGGTGGTTTTTGGCATTGTGGTGGGAATATTTTTAAATGGAGTCCTGTCTGTGTCCAACCGGATGAACCAGGAGGGGACGGAAACTCTACGAAACGCCATTGCCAGAGCTTGCGTACAGTGCTACGCCATCGAGGGACGATATCCCCCTTCTGTCCAATATTTGGAAGAAAACTATGGAATCCGGATTGACCGGAATCGTTTTCATGTGTTCTATGAAGGGTTTGCCTCTAACATTATGCCGGATATTACAGTTATTTCCGTTTCAGAAAAGCAATTTGGTGAAATGTCAAGAGGAAAATAAAAAAGATTTTCTGGAAGAA
>CAJUIP010000051.1 GCA_910586315.1 uncultured Lachnospiraceae bacterium
AAAACTGCCCTAAAGGGGGTTTATACCAAGACCTGCACCGACCTGCACCTTTCCCCAAAACACGGGCTTTCTCAATCCCCAAAATCATCCTCCTTTATCCGCAGCCCGTACACGATAATGCCGGCCTTCGCCTTCCTCCGGGAAAAGCCCGCCGATTCCAGTGCATTATAAAAATCCGCTGTGCTTCTGGTGTACTCCCCCGTCCTCATGCAATAGCTGCGGTATTCCTGGTACAGTACGCCGGACTTCTCCCGGTAGGTTTTGTCGGCCTCGCAGCACTCATTCAGGAAATGCCCAAGCCAGTCATTATCCTCACGGTAGGATTTGATGGCATCCTCCACACAGGCAGGGCAGGGGATATGGAAATTTCGACCAATTGCCTTTTTCGCGCCCTCAATGATCCACGCCATGATAAACGGCGCTGCCTCCGAAACAAGATAGTCGGCATAGTTCTTGATATCCCCTGCGCCCTCTATCCTGGCATGGAACGGGATCACGATTAAGCGCCGCCACGTCCCAGGGTCATTCGCCCCCACCCTCGGCAGGTGGTTGGTGTAAAGCACGAGGGTATGGCTCGGCGTGAAGGAAAACGGGTCTTTGTACTTTTTCTCCGCAAAAATCTCATCCGTGGAACACATCTGCTTTACCACGGAAGTGTTCAGCCGCATCCCTTCCTCCAGCTCCGCAGCAATAATAAGCCGCTTGCCCTTTGCCTCGGCAAGCTCCGGCTTCACGTTCCGCTTGCAGCCTACGGTCAGCGTGTCGGCGGACATATTCCCGCTGTAGGTGCCAAGCACACGGGCTATCGTGTTCCAGAAGGTGGACTTCCCGTTCCTGCCTTCCCCGTAGGCAATGATGAGCGATTCCAGATAGACACGCCCCACCGCCGCCATGCCCACGATCTGCTGCACATAGTCAATCAGCTCCGCATCTTTGCAGAAAATAGTGCCTAAAGAATCCAGCCACAGTTTCTCCCCTTTCTCTCCGGGAGCTGCCGCCGTTATCTTGGTGATATAGTCCTCCGGGCTGTGGTCCCTTTTCCCCTCCAGTCCGTCCGGAAGGTAATAGGTGCCGTCCGGCGTGTTCAGAAGGAACCCGTCTTTATCCAGGTCGGACACGCTGATCTCCAGCATCGGTTTTGCCGCCTGCAGAGCCGACACTACATACTTCATATCCCGCCGCTTCATTACGAACGCCTTGTATGCCTGGGCGGACATATACGCAAGGTAGGCGTCCATCTGCCCACCGCTGATCTTTTTTTCCAGCGACTTGCCGCCGGAGGTGATGGCATCCTCTGAAATGCCCGTGTCCATGAGCGCCTGCTTCGTCCGGGCGATCTCATCCTTCGCGTCCGCAAGCTGAAGGTCAAGGAACTCCTCTGCCGCACCCACTGCCTGCTGCTTCGACTCCACCCAATACTGCCCGCAGAAACGCAGATAATCCGTGGCCGCCGTATAGCGCAGCTCCACTCCGTACTCCCTGGTCAGCACTTTTGCCTGCCCTATGTCAGAGTAATCGCCAGGTTTTAAGGATTCCCGCCCGAACTCGTCATTGTAGGCATCTGGGGCCACATACCCTTCCTGCCCCTGTACCTTCTCCGCAAACCGGCAGGCGCTCTGCCAGATCATGGCAAGCTCCGC
Source organism: uncultured Lachnospiraceae bacterium (assembly GCA_910586315.1). Lineage (GTDB taxonomy): Bacteria > Bacillota > Clostridia > Lachnospirales > Lachnospiraceae > CANRXD01. Next base: position 1,641 of record CAJUIP010000051.1, read on the forward strand.
ATCTTCAAGAGGCGGATTGCACTTTGCCGCCTCCTCCATAAAGATTTCATGCGCCTTTTCCGTCACGCCGTACCGCTTCACCACGCGCCCCGCAAAATGGGACATGGTAGCGTTCCTCTGCCCCTGCGGTATCTCCCTGCCACCCTGCGGCTTCACGATGCAGTCAATGGTGATCTCGCCCTCATGCCAGAGGATGGAATCTGCCGGATGCCCGAAGATGAACCGGGCAGAGTCCAGCGCCTTGGCGTCAAAAAACGGGAACTTCTGCTGTATGGCTTTCTTCAGAGCGGCACAGACCTCCCCGTCTGAAACGGGGTCATGCGGGAAGTACACATGGAACCTCGGCCTCGCAGACTTCCCATCCTTCGGCTTCATGTGGTTGCGGCTCGTCACCACGGCGAACGCCACATCCTTCCCGATTTTTTCTTCCAATCCTTCCGGATGAATCCAGTCCGCCGGATTATCGGAATGGCCGTTATCACAGTCCATCACGTCCACATCGCAGGAGAGGAAATTGTCATTGCTCCTGCGGCAGTTTTTGAATTCCGCGCACACATGGTCAAAGGCCATGATTTCCAGGCAGTCATCCTCGTTATCCACCACCCGCTTGTTTGGGTACAGGCTGTTCTTTGCGTTCCCCCTGCAGTTTGCTGTATAAAATGTCATCCTCATAAGCCGCTGACCTCCTCCAGTTCTTCCGTAAAATACCGTATCGGCATCTTTTTCTTTTCCGCCTTTTCAATCTCCGCTGCCATTCCCTGGGAAACCCTGCTTCCAAACACCCATAGCTGCTCACATTTCCCCAAAAGCACCATCCCCATGAATATACCAATTGCCCGTTCCGCAGGAATGGAATCGTCCATAAACTGCGGAAAGAGCAGGTGCGGGGCAATGGGGATACAGGCATTCCTCACCGCAAAACGGCTGTACACCCTCGCCATGTTTACATTGTTCTCTACATCCCCGGCAAACGGGGAGCATATATAGACCAGCGGCCGGTATGCCTTCTTCGCCGCCTTTTCCTCCTTCTCGATGTTTGAAAGGGCTCCATACGTTGTCGGGTCAGGATATCCCTCTCTGTTATATTTACTGATACCCATAAGCTGCACCTCCTCTAATCCTTTTGATAAAATTCACATTCATAGCCATCCGCGCGGAGCAGCAACCCCTCTGCCCAGGGTGGCGTCCTGCCCATCTGTTCGCATACGGCAGGAAGGGACATCCTCCTGTCCGCCTCAATGATGATCTCGTCATGCACATGGGCGACAATGGAGCAGTTCCGGAGCGTCCGCATGGCATAGCACAGAATATCGCGGGCGGTTGCCTGCACGATATTCTCCACAAACTTTGGACCATAGCTTTCCAGCCGTTCCCATTTCTTCGTTCCGCCTACGCCCATGTAGGTGACAGATTCCCCGCCGAACTGGTTCTCGCCAATCCTCGGCTTCACATAGGCAAGCCTCCTCCCGGAAAAAAGCGTGATGAACAGCATCCCGCTCTGGTAAGAGAAACGGATGCCGTGTGTCTCTGTCGGCATCTTCTTTTTGATGCACTCCTTCACGGCGCGGTCAACCGCCCACCAGAACTCCGTAATGCTTGGGTTGGAATCCCGCCATGCAGAAACAAGTGGCTGCAGTTCTTCCTCCGCAAGCCCCATCTCCAAAGCGCCCATGGATTTCAATGCCCCGACCGAGCCGCCATAGCCGAGAGCCAGTTCCGCTATCTTCCCTTTCTGCCGCAAATGCCCGTTCACACCGTGCTTCTCCACCGGCACATGGAACATCTGGCTTGCCGATGCACAGTAAATGTCACCGCCGCCCTCAAACACATTCAGACGCCACCGCTCCCCGGCGATCCATGCGATCACCCTTGCCTCAATAGCGGAAAAGTCCGCCACAATGAATTTCCTGCCGCCTTGTGGCACAAAGGCCGTGCGGATGAGCTGCGAAAGCGTATCCGGGATATCCTCATAGAGCATGGCAAGGGCATCAAAATCCCCCGCTTTCACAAGCTCCCGTGCCTGTGCCAGATCGGGGATATGGTTCTGCGGGAGGTTCTGCAACTGTATAATGCGCCCGGAAAACCGCCCCGTCCGATTGGCACCGTAGAATTGAAACATCCCATGCGCCCTTCCATCTGCACACACCGCATTCTCCATCGCCTGGTATTTCTTCACCGAGGATTTGGCAAGCTGCTGCCGAAGGGAAAGCGCCTCCCCCAAAGGCTCCGGCGCAGTCTTCAACAGTTCCGCCACCGCCTTTTTATCTAAGGAGTCTGTTTCCATCCCGTTCTCCGAAAGCCACTGTTTCATCTGCTGCACAGAGTTTGGGTTCTCCAGTTCCGTCAGTTCCTTCATCGCCGCCGACAGCTCCGCCCTGGAGCGGCCATCCAGTGAAATCGCCTGTGCCACCATCTCCATATCCACACCGATGCCCCGGTCGTTGATCTCCTGGTCCTGCCAGTATTCCTCCCACACAAAATCCGGCACGGGGAACTTGAAAAGCCTCTGCTGTATCTGCATCTCCGCCTCCACGTCACGGAGGTTGTATGCCTTGAACCGCTCCCATTTCTCCCTGTCATGCTCCGGCAGGTTCCGTGTCCGGCCGCCGTTCGCCTTGGTCGGCTTGCAGGGGACACAGAAATACCGGATCAGGTCTTTCCCTTCCGACAGCTTCTGCTTTTCCAGCCCAAGCACCGCGCCCACATTTTCCAAAGACAGCGGAAGGCCAAGCGTGGCAGACCAGACCATGGAGCATTTCCACGATTCCGGCTCCAGCCATTCCCCAAGGTAATTTGACAGGCACACCCTCTCGAACATGGCATTGAACGCCCACTTGGTAATGGAATCATCTGAGAGCGCCGCCAGGATATCTGCAGGGATTTCCTCCCCACAGGCAACATCGACCACTTTCACTTTCCCTCCGTCCACGCTGTAGCCGAACAGCAGGATTTCAAAATTCGGTGAGGAAGCATATTTATAAACACCGCACTTGGATATATCCACATCAGAAAATGTCTCTAAATCAATTTCTATCGACTTCAATCCAACCAGCTCCTTTCACCGCCTTAAGGGCGGCAGGGAAAAGGCAGATGCCCATTCCCCGCCACCCGGCGGCTGTGTTTTTCTATCTGGTCATGACAGGAAATCCTCCCCGTCCTCATCCGCAAAATCATCCTCCGCACGGGACTTCCCGCCAAGCGGCTCCCCGTCACGGATTTTCTGTAAATTGTTCAGACCGCAGGCGATTCCCTTATTGCCATTGCTGTTGAACGCATAGAAATTGATGCTCGCCCTGCCGTATACCCCGCTGTACACCTCGGAATGGTCCAGGATCGGCTGCCGGTCCGCATCCACAATGCCGGGAGCCGTGGAACTGTTGGCATTGACAAAATAGGAATCCGCATAGGCTTCATCATCCGGGCGTTCTGTGTCCCCGTCACGCAACGGGGTCTTCAGCACGGAAAGCGCAGGGACGCTCCTGCCGTTCCCCTTCAGCTTCGCCTCGCCCTCACGGTATGCCGCCTCAATCGCCGCCTCAATCTTGGCGATGGTCTTCTTATCCGACTTCGGGATGATGAGCGAAACGGAGTATTTCGGCGTGCCGCCGTTGATTGATTTCGCCTCCCATGCGTTGCAGTAGCTCCACCGGGTATCCGGCCCGGTAATGACTTTGGTTGGATTATTGACTGTATTTGACATATGGTTTTCCTCCTAATTATCCTTGAAATCTTCCTGCGCCGTGTTCATCTCCGGGCGCTTATCGGTTTCCGGCACAAGCGCCGGCTTGCCCTGTGGCTTTTCCACAAGCCCCTTCAAAATTTCCGCAAATTTCTTTTTGCCTAACAATTTCTCCATGGCCGTTATCCCTAAGAGCTTCGGCTCATACGGGTCGAATCCCGCTTTCTTCACGCTGTCCGCCACGGCATCCTCATCCGTGTACTTTCTGTTGGAACGGCCCTCAACCACCTTAAATCCGTCATACTTCACACCGGAAAGAGCCTGCTGCAATGCGAACTCCTTCACATCCGCCGCCCATGCCGCCAGCTCATCCGCTTTCACAAGGATTGCCGCAATCTCGTCATCCTCCAGCGTGGCGGGCATCTCAAAATCATATTTGGCAAGTTCCAGGTTATACTCCGCCCGTTTCCTGCAGACTGCCTTCGCCTTGCAGAATTTGCAGTGTTCCCCTGCACAGAACTCACCCTCCCCGGCATAAGCCAGCTTTGCCTTTTCCCGCAGCTCGCCCTCTGCCCACTGGAGCAGATCAGCCTTCGCCATGACGGACACACTGATATTCTCCCGGCGCGGCTGGTAGATCGCCATGCGGACAGTGTCAATATCATAGATACCGTCAAACAGCTCCAGCGCGCCCAGAGCATACAGCATCATCTGAGGATTTCCCTCTGCTGAAACCTCCACGCCCTTCCCGTGCTTGTAGTCGATGATATACAGCGTCCCGTCAGCGATGATCACGCAGTCGCCGGTGCCAAAACCTTCCTCCACGAACCGGGAGAAATCCAGCCTCTGCTCGATCAGCACCACCGGGTCTTTACATTCCTTCTTTGCTTCTTCCACCAAAGAAAGCACATACTCCGCATACCCGCAGGCGCATTCCTCCATTTCCTCATCGTAGAAGGAAAGGCCCTCCGTGGGGTCTGATGTATCCATCCCCAGGGACAGTTTCAGCTTGTGTTCGCACAGGCTGTGGGCATCTGTTCCCTGCTGTGCGTATTCGCTGCCCGTATCCTCATAATTCTCACAGAGCCTTGCCGACGGCGGGCAGGCAAGCCACCGGTGGCTGGAGGATGCAGACAGTAAAGCGTGTCTCCCCATCACAGCACCTCCGCTTCCGCAAGCAGCGCCGCATACTCCGCCGGGTCGATCTCCGACAGCTTATCCGCGCCATGCTTATTCAGCAGCGCCTTCACCTCCGCCGTGTGTCCGGCACGGGACTTCTCAGCCAACACCGCGCGGACTTCCTCCAGCGTCAGCGGCTTCTCCTCCGGTTCCTGCTTTGCCGCAGGCTTTTCTTCCTTCTTCGCCGTATTCCTTCCTGCAGCCTTCCCGGTCTTTCCCGCCTTCTCCGGCTCCTTTGTGGTAGTCAGCTCCGTATCCGCTGCCCCACCGTCTGCCACCGCATCCGCGACAGCCTGTAGGCTGTCCGCAAGAGAACGCAGGTCACCGATGACGTCAAGCAGTAACTTCACTTTTCCCATGTACGTTTCCTCCTTCCATGACTTCACTGATTGCCAGTTCCCGGACGGAATCGCCCGGCACGATGATGGTCAGCCGCTGCTTATCCCCAAGGAGGAAGCGCAGGAAACGCTCCCTCACGGAGACACTGCGGCAGGCAACAATGCCGCCATTCACCGGCTTTTTGGAAACACTGATCCTCAATGTGTGTTTCATGCATCCACCTCTTTCTGAAGGACTGCGTTTTTATGTCCTTCACTATACGGAGATTTGGAGGCTGTTTTGGGGACCCGTATCAGAAATTTTTTCTGAAAAATTTTTTTGCCGCCTCAACAGACTTTTTCACAGCCTTATGGTCCACCCCTTCCATCCGGGCGATCTCCCGCAGCGTTTTCCCCTCTGCATACAGCAGGAGGCGCCGCCTCTGGACATCCGGCATCGCAGCCATGACTTCCGCCACCCACTGTGCTTCCGTTTCCTGTTCCAGTACGGTTTCCGGCGTTTCTGTATCCGCATACTCCCTTCCCTCATAATCAGCCGCATCCATGGAATAGCAATGGTACCGTTCCTTCCTGCCAAGGTTCTCCTCCTCGCGCCTGGAGTCAAGGATGAATGTGCCAATCTCCTCATCCACCTCGACCTCTGAATTTTCTCCGTTTGCAAATGTGTAATTGATTTTCATTCTGCCGTTCTCCTTTCGGAGCCCGGCAGGCGGCACCATGGCCGCAGCAAACAAAAAAAGAGCCTGGCAAGCAGCACAAAAAGTGCCGCCTGTCAGGCTCAATGTCGTCTCCATCCTGTTTCAGATGGTATCGTGGTGGCTCGACCGCTTTTTAGGAATGAAATCTCCCCACCGTGCATCATGCTCAAACAAACGTCATACCGTTTTCCCGGCTTCGCTGTCCGTTTCCCGCCCCCATATACACTCCTTATAGGGGCTGACCGTATTGCCGCAGCTATCCGGTAAGCCCCGGCTGTCTGTCCGGGGCATTCGGCATAGGTTTCCTCTATTCAGTTTTAATTACCCCGATATCCGCGCCGCAGTGCCTGCACTTTATAATGAAATCAGGATACCGGCTCTTCACCGGGGCAATGAACTGCATCTTTGTATCTATCCCTGCGTCCATAACCCGCTTCCCGCACTTCGGGCAGTGGACAGGACGCATCCCTGTCTTTATCTCATGTCGCTGTTCCTCCTTCTTCCTGCGCATCCCATATACGCTCCTTCCTGTCGCCGCTGCCCGGCGAAAAAAGAGTATATGACCCGCTATGATTTTTCCTACATGACAAGCTCCGCCAGCCACGGAGCCACCGGCCTCGCCAGCAGACGGGCGTTCAGATATGCCATCTCCAAGGTCAGGCAGGTGTTGCCCAGATAATACCCGTCCATAATGGTGAGGGTCATAGCAAGGTCTGGGTTCTCCATATCGGTCAGACAGATCGGCAGAAGATACTGCACCCTCCCCTGGTAGCCTTGCGGCACCACAATGCTCGGCTCAATGACTGCCTTCCGCCGCGCCAGTTCTACTGCCGTTTCCAGTAGCAAGGGCAGATTCTGCGCATCGCGGATCGAGGCAGGCAGACGGGAAACATTCTCCTCGTCGCCCAAAATGTGGTCTATGTTTACCCGTATCGGCCACTCCGGGTTGTAGTTGACGCCATACTGCGTCATATAATAGCTGGGTTTTTGCGGGAGCGGGCTTACATATTTCAGCCATGGGGAAAGCTCGTCCGCAAAGCCCCGGAAATACCAGTCCAGCATACTGGCCTGACGCTTGTTCCGGTCAAAGCAGGCATAGATTGCCTTATACCGTTTCGTATACAGGCCGGTATGGAAGCAGGCGTATTCATTCTCCACATGGAAATATTTCGCCGCATTTTCCGGACATTTTTCCTCGTTATAGTCAATAGCCTGTTTTTTAAAGATTGCGTGTATGTACCGTTCTAAGATAGGAGTGTCTTGGTTTTTGGTCGAATACATAGGTTCCCGGAAACGCCAGGGCTCCGGGCGGGCCAACTCCGCCAGTTCGTCAAGCTGGCAGTACCAGCCCGGAACATAGGCGAAGGAAAATAAATCTGGCTGTAATAGGTTCATATCAGTTCCCTCCATTTTTTCTGGATCACTTCAACAAGGTGCATCTGTACCTGCTGCTTTTTGTCCTCGTCAATTTCCTTATGGATTCTGCCGTCACTCCCCAGCACCTCGCGGGTGCAGAGGGAATTATGGAAAGGCTCATATATCCGCAGGATTTCCGTAAGAGCCGCCTCATCGCCGTGAACCGCTCGCTTGATTAGGTCATAGTTTAGTCCATGGGTATAAGCGTTCCCGCTCATAAAATTTTCTGATTGCTTTGTATGCACGCTGTCTTAAATTGTAGACCGTGCGGGTAGTTACCTCCAATTCTTCCGCAATTTCCCCGTCAGTAAGGTCACGCCAGAAGTCCAGCAAGAGGACGTCCCGCTGCTTCTCTGGCAGGGATAGAAGTGCTTTATATAAAGTTTCGCTCTCCACCACGCAGGAATATCCGCCCGCATAAAGCACAAAAGATTCGGAAGGATACTTGTCCTCATGGCCTAACAATTCAAGAATATAGTCTGCCGGTTCCTCTGCAAAATGCTTGTCCCGGTTGCCCTCGGCCCGGTCTAAATTTCTGATGAAGTTCCGCGATACCGTCTTGCTGAATGAATCAAACATGGCGCAAATGCGGTCTTCGTAAGAAGGAGATGGCATAGCACTACCTCCCTTCTGTCAGATTGAGCGCGGCTGGTTTTCACCTCCTCGTTATACCAGAACACATTTCGGGACAGTAAACCGGAAAGATTTTGAAAAAAAATTATTTCTTTTTCCTACAAATTTCGACAATACAATGCAGAAAGGCCAATCCGCACAAGGCAGACTGGCCAATCTTCTCAAACAGCAAGATGCTTTATCTTGCCTTCTCATTGCTTGGTAATGCTCCTTTAAATTTTGAAAACTCTCATCACTCACAACATACTCAATTTGACAGATATCCTGCTCCGGAATTTTCTCGGACACTCCTAAATTCCATCAAAAAAGCATTAAAAAGCAATGGCGCTCATATATTTTCTCAGCAACCCCATCCTGTATTTATCAAATGCAGAAATCTTTCTCTTTTATTGCATGATAATTCTCCTCCCTTAAAATATTCACTGTATGGTTGATACCTGACTTACTGAATTTCATACGATTCGCAAGATTAACAGAGCGAATCAACTCTTTTTGTAATATTAAAACAGCTTCCAGATAATCCTCGCCAAATAAATCTATTTCAGCAAGTTTCTCCCGTTATTTCCACTGAATATCCGTTGCTTTTCTTGGCACAGAACGCTGATATTTTACGTCTGGATACCCCATCAGCATACAAGCACAAATCTCTGTTTTATTAACTCCCAAATATCCACAGGCCTCATCACTCGTAGCAAGTCCTCTCTGAATAAATCCGCTAAACAGCACACCAAGCCCTTCTGCATGAGCCATTAGCTCAATATTGGAAGCTGCAAGCCCTCCATTTAAGGGTGATCCTGAGGTAATTACCAGCAAAGACGGCGCATTGAAAAATAACGGGTCATTTTGTGGAAAAGAAAGGTAAGTATTATTCATAGCCTGCAATTTTTGTACAAATGGATTTGTTTCACCTTGCAATTTTTTCATTTGATCTATCATGGCAGAAAAACCGCTCCAGACATATTTCTTTACTGTTTCCAGCCCTTCCTGAACTACCACATATTTTACATCCTGAATGTTTGCACCAGTAGCTGTGAACCGTCCGGCCTCTAATACCTTAACCCATGTATCTTTACTAATAGGTTTTTCCTTATAATTGCGGATACTTCTCCTGCTCTTGATAAAACGCAGAAAGTCATCACCATTTACATAGGGCATTTCATCCCCAAACTCCACAATTCCATCCGAAGGATAATCAGAAATACATACCGCTTTAGCTGGGCAAACCGCAAAACAATGCCCACATTCCATACATATTCCCCGGACAGTTGCCTTTCCATCCTCTACCACAAGGTTTTTCGTTGGGCACTCCTGTCCGCAAAGCCCACATCCGATACATTTTTCTTCAATAATTTCAACCATTTTTATAACCTCCTTTTCTGCACCCTGCTATTTTGTAAGCAACTTTTCAACCTGGTCTTTACGTTCAAACAACACGCATCCGCCTGCATGTTCTTCCATCAGCACATTTTCTTCCTGCAATGCCGTAAAAAGTTTTGAGTGTAATGCCTCCCGCACAGAAGTTTCCCGGACATTGATGTCTGAATACGGTGAAAATGGACAAGGTTCTGCACCCCCGTGGGAATTGATATGGAAAAATCCCCTTCCTGCCGCCAGACAGCCCCCGGAACTTTTTTCATCTCCCGGAAAAGAAATAAATACCATTTCCGGGTACTCTGCACGCAGCACAGACAATTCCTGTCTTAAAAATTCACGTTCCCTGTCTTGTGGAGCCAGCCCTTCCGTATCCGCCGTAACAGGGACAAATTCAACATAGAACACAGTTTTACATCCACGTTCTTTCAAGTCATTGAGAAAACTTCGTGACACCACTTCCTCTATATTTGCAGTTGTCACAGTAACCGATGCTCCAAATATCAAATGATTCTCCCTCATTCGATCCATTGCAGAAATCAGGCACTGATAAACACCTTCTCCCCGCCTTTCATCGGTTTTTATTTTTTCGCCTTCAATGCTGAATACCGGAATCAAATTCCTGGAGCTGTCAAAAAGCTTTATGTATTCTTCATCCAACATGGTTCCGTTTGTAAAAACAGGAAACAGGATTTCTGGCATTTCCCCTGCCGTTTTTAATACGTCCCTCCGAATCAGCGGCTCCCCACCAGCCAGTAGGATAAAACCAATGCCCAGTTCTTTTGCTTCTTTAAAAATAAGTTCCCATTCATCTGCTGAAAGCTGCGCTTCTGCCCTTTCATCCGTACAGGCATGATTTTCTCTCGCATAACATCCGGCACAATGAAGATTGCAGCTACTCGTGATGCTGGCAATCAGAAATGGCGGAATATGTTCCCCCTGTGCTTCCATTTTTGCACGTTTTTTTGATGCCGCCTTACTCGATAATGCATAACGTGCCATAAATGCGCTTTCCTTCGGGTCTTTCAATGTCGCTCTTATGGCTTCTTTTACAATATTCTCAACCCCATTCGTAAGATAAGCTTCCAGTTTAAAGGAAGGGCTCTGTACTGTTTCCAGATTCTTTGCCATTGCCATATCACCTCCTGATTATTTTTCCCGCATACTTCCTGGCTTCCTTTAGATCATTCTCATCGGGGCGGTTCCGATATAATGTTTTGAACTGCCCTCTGCAATAGAAATCCTCATCAATGACCTTGATTCCATTTTTTTCTAATTCTTTCCGAATCTGAGGGAAAGCACGTTGCGCCAGTGACGAGGTGGAGAAAACAGCCACCCTGTCAATCCTGTTTTTATCAAGGGTTTGGATAAATTTCTTTACTTCAGAACTGATTCCTCCCCAATAGACCGCCGCGCCCAAAAAAAGGATATCTGTTTCCCCTTTTACCGGTGTGGGAATTTGATATGCTGTGCAGCCTGCCGCCTCAGCGATTGCTTCTGCCAGTTTCTTTGTATTCCCCGACTTTGAAAAATACCGCACTTCCACTTTTAATTCTCCCATAAACCAAACCTCCTGTCTTTAACTATCATTTCCTATCTGACAATTTCCATGTTCATTAACCGGGCCATCATAGCTCATCATCTATCATTCACCGAACCAAAGCGCCATTTTCTAAACGGTAAATAGTATCCACTAAATCCAGAACCCGCTCATCATGTGTGACCATGATGGCCGCCTTATTCTGCCTTTTCACCTCTTTCCTTATCATGTCAACCACCTGCCGCCCACACTCACTATCAAGGCTTGCTGTCGGTTCGTCCGCCAGAATCAGAGCCGGGTCATTGATAAATGCCCTTGCAACTGCTACCCTCTGTTTTTCACCGCCGGACATCTGCGCTGGAAACTGCTTCCTGCATTTATCGATTCCAAGTTCTTTCATCATACTGTCAATGAAAGCGGAATCCTTTTTGTCCTTTTCCTGAAACAAGGCCAATTGCTCCTCTGCCCTTAGATATGACAAAAGCTGATGGTTTTGAAATATGAATCCAATATTCTCCCTACGGATTTTTGTCCACTCTTTCTGCCTTGCTTTTGACATATCCGCCCCATTTATGTAAACACTCCCACTATCAGGAGAAAGCATCATGCCTGAAATGGCAAGCAACGTACTTTTCCCTGATCCGGAAGGGCCGACAACTGCCGCAAATTCCCCTTCCCTTAATTTTAAAGTTGCATTCTTCAACACATAATGTTTCTCTTTCCCATCTTGGTATGATTTATTAACAGCTTTTAACTCCAACACCAGCTTATCCATTATTCTGCACCTCCGATAGATTTTATTGGATCAACACGGGCAATCTTCCTGATCGAAAGGAGGCTTCCGGCCAGTGAAATCAAAATAAATGCTATTGTTACAATACACGCATACGATACAGACAAATAAAACGGCATGGTTTGAGGCATGGCCGCTGACATTCCGAACGCCAGAATATTCGCAATAACGGCTCCCAGACCGGCAACCATGCATACCTGGCTGCAGATCATACCGCTTAACTTTTTCATCCCCAGCCCAATAGCCTTCATAACACCAAACTGTTTTTCCCTCTGTAGAGTAATAATGTAATAAAAAATCCCAATAATCGCAGCAGAGGCGATAACAAGCACCCATATAATCATCTGTATCGTTGTCTGTTCTGCTGTATATCCTGGCAGGCTGTTAATAATGTCTGTCTTAGGAACAAGCTCTGTCCCTTCAATTTTCATCTTTCCCGCATACTCTGCCGGAATTACAAAAGCATGGTACGACTGATCATAAAAAGGGTTAAGTTCTTTCCTAAGCCTGGTATAACTGTCTGTCGTAATAAATCCGACGGAAGTATGGCCATACATTTGGTCTTCTGCAAAACCGACCACCATAAACTCCATTTTTGTGGACGAATCCCTGACAGTATCTCCAACCCGGATTCCTTCCGCCCTAAAATCACTATCCAGAATAATTGGATTTTCCACGCCCGTTGCTGCCACAAATTCATTTCCCTCCTGGACTTTCGGCTGCAGGAAACTGTCCGGGGTAATGGCAAAGTATGTGATGTCTAATTTTTCTTCATCTCCATCTTTCATAAGATACATCCTCTGGATGTCTAAAACAGCTGCATTTCCATCTGTCATTTCCATAACCTGCTCATAGACTGTTTCATCCAGACTGGAAACAGTAATCAGATTCTCCGCCGTATCGCTGATCAAAAAGTATTCCGCAGATATATTGTCTATGCCCGAACTGACCGCCCTCCCAAGTCCACTCGCCAGCCCAGACAGGAACAGAACCATAAACATAAGCAATACAACAACAATTTCTATTAACAAGTATTTCTTCCTGTTATAGACAAGCTCCTTCCATGCCAATTTCATAATGACATCCTCCTTGTACAATCATAATCTAATATTCGGGTGATACATCGCCAATTTCATTGTTCCATTTCCGTCAAAACCATCTTCAATACTTCACGGACCCTTTTTACTGGTACAATTTCAAGCTTTGCTCTGATTTCTTCTGATACATCCTCCAAATCCTCCGTATTCTCATACGGAATAAAAACCCGCTCAATTCCAGCTCGCTGGGCTGCCATAAGTTTTTCTGGAAGTCCCCCAATGGGCATAACCGTTCCCCTTAAAGATATTTCACCAGTCATAGCATCTTGAACACTTACGGATTTACTGCTTACCAGAGATGACAACGCAGTAACCAGGGCAATTCCTGCAGATGGGCCATCTTTAGGAACCGCGCCGGAAGGAACGTGGATATGGAGATCATGTTCTGCAAATTTTCCGGCATATTCTGGGAACATAGACTTCACTAATGTGATTGCAATCTGGACTGATTCCTTCATTACATCCCCCAACTGCCCGGTAATAACCACATTCCCTTTTCCATTCACAAAAGCCGTTTCAATAAACAGGATTTCTCCTCCTGCCCGTGTCCAGGCAAGCCCTGTCACAACTCCCGGTACTGTTTCCGCCATAACCTTGTCATGGCGAATTGGCTTTTTCCCCAAAAATTGAGACAAATTGCTTTCGTTGACAGTAACATACTTCTCCTCGTTTTTTACCATCTTAACCGCAATAAAACGGCACAAAGTATCAATCTGCTTTTTTAGTCCCCTTACACCGGCTTCCGCAGTATAATCATCCACCATTTTCTGTATCGCCTGATCTGCTATCTCTATGTCGCTGCTTGTGATTCCTTTTTCAGCCATTGCTTTCGGCAGCAGATGGTTCCTTGCAATATGGAATTTCTCTATGGGTGTATAACCCGGAAATTGAATGACCTCCATCCTGTTCAACAGTGGCTCTGGAATCGTGTCCACACTATTCGCTGTACAGACAAATAGAACATTTGACAAATCATAAGGGACATTCATGTAATGGTCTGTAAAACTATAATTCTGTTCCGGATCAAGCACCTCAAGCAATGCACTGGCTGGATCGCCTCCATAATCCTTCGCCAGTTTATCCACTTCGTCTAAAACCATGACTGGATTCTGGACGCCGCTGCGTTTCATTCCTTCCATGATCCTTCCTGGCATTGCTCCCACATATGTCCGTCTGTGTCCTCGGATTTCAGCTTCATCACGGATACCCCCAAGACTGACCCTGACATACTCCCGTTGCAGAGCTTTTGCAATGCTCTGCCCGATACTCGTTTTTCCCGTTCCCGGCGCTCCCACAAATAGAAGAATAGACCCCGACTGTCGGCCATTTAAAGCCATGACCGCAAGCTGCTGTATAATCCTGTCTTTTACTTTTTTCAGTCCATAATGATCTTCATCTAAAACTTTTTCCGCATTTTTCAGATCAATTTTTGAAGTGCCTGCTATTTTCCATGAAAGATTCGTCAAAAAATCCAGATAATCATACAGCGCCCCATATTCATGGCTATTTTTACCTTCTTGTTTTATCCGTCTAAGAACTTTTTCTGCCTCCCTTTTCGCTTCTTCATTCATACCAGAATCCTGTATTTTTATTTCAAAACGACGGATATCGGACACATTCTCTGGATGCATTTCATCTAACTGCCCCTGCAGGAACTCTATCTGCCCCTTTATTGCTGATTCCCTGTAAAGCTGCTCATTCGCTGTCTTTTGGTTGTTTTCCGCCTCGGCACTTACTTTGAATAATTCAATCAATTCGTAGACCGCTTTTTCAATCAATTCATACCGATGCCTTTTTGAAGCAGTTTCTAAAATGAGGTACTTTTTTTTCCATGAAATATTCATATATCCAGACAATGCGCAGATCAATTCATGGAAATTCCTCCAATGCAGAATACTTCCCCTTACCCATACACCCCATCGAAAACTCTTCGTAAACTGTAAAAGTGCCTGCTTAACCTGCTTCAATTTATCTTCCGCTTCTTCTTCAGTTATATCTTCAATCTCACAACATGCAGATGCGGACGCAGTAATTTCTGATGGGGAAACATGCACATCTGAGATTTCCACTCTCTGACAGGAACTGATGCGTACATTCCCTTCATCATCAACATTTTCTATTCTGCCAGAAATTCCAATAGGAAAGACAGATTCCGTCGAAATCCCGTCTCTTTTTACCTTTGTTTTTAGCATCAAAAAAAGTACGTCCTCACCTACATTTTCTGATGTCACACTATTTCCAAAAAGCATATCTTTCTTAAAGTAAAATGTTACTTCTGGCAACATGAGCAGATCGTAAACCGGTATAGTAATCATATTTGCCCCCTTACTCCTAATTTAATCTTTACTCTTTTTTTACTATCTGTTATAATATTATTAAGTACAGGCTATGCCTATGTCAATTACGCAACTTTTTATGAGTAGGTAAGAAAAAAGTGAGCGAGGAGGAATTACAATGTCTTTAGAACACACATGCCCTTGCAGTATAAAATGCCCACTTCAAAAGGCGATGGAAGCAATCGGCGGTAAATGGAAAATCTCTATTTTATGCTCCCTGTCCTCAAATGGGGCAACACGGTATAATGATCTCAAACGAAAAATGAAGGGAATTTCAAATACAATGCTTGCAAAGTCACTAAAAGAACTGGAAGATAATGGATTAGTGAAACGGACAGAATACATGGAAGTCCCTATCCGTGTAGAATATGAAGCCACACAAGCTGTTGAAGAATTAAAACCAATTATGCTGGAACTTGCAAAATGGGGCAGTAAGATTGGATGATGCCATAAGTCAGTTTTTTTTGAGTAAGTCAAAAAAAACTGCGTACTTGTTTTCCTTTCCTTTTGTTTTATAATGGTTCTATCAGCAAAAAATTATGAAACGAAAAGGAGCATACACTATGGAGCAGATTTTAAACTTTTTGAGGGAAGCTGGTATTTATTATTTAGCCACAACCGATGAGAATCAGCCTCACGTCCGCCCACTTGGCTTCGTTATGGAATGGGAAGGCAAATTGGCTTTCAGCACCAGCAATAAGAAAAACATGTACAGACAGCTTATTACCAACCCAAGGGTGGAATTATGCGCATATAATGGCAAAAACGCCTTGCGTATTATCGGAAGAGCATCCTTTGTTACTTCTCCCGAATCACAAAAAAAAGCATTAGAAACTATGCCTATGCTTCAAAAAATATATTCTGTCAATGATGGCAATTTTGAAATCTTCTGTTTAGAAGACATAAAGGCAACCTGTTCTGATATGCTTGGCAATGCTCAGGAAATTTCCATATAATTACAAGCGTTTAAAAAATGAGGTGAAAACATATTGGAAATCACAAAAAAGACTACTATGGGTAAAATATTGGAGTATGACCCTGATATTGCTTACATACTGATGCAGTCCGGTATGCATTGTGTCGGCTGCCCTTCTTCCATTGGCGAGTCTCTTGAAGATGCCTGCACGGTACATGGATTAAATTCAGATGAAATTCTCGCATCTATACAGGGGCATATAGCAAATAAGTGATTACTTTTTATTCATAGTTACTTAAATTACACATTCCCATAATAAACAGAAAAGCAGAGGATAAACACACTCCAAGAGGTTTTTATCCCCTGCTTTTTATTGTTTTTCTGTACTATATGTGCAAATACATTCTTTCTGTACAAAACCATTTGATTACTTTCCCTATTATAGCTAACAAAGAAACTCATTTTTTACAAACAGTTTTATAATTTCCTCATTGTGGCTCACATGACTTTTTTATAATAATGCTTGCTTTCACACTGAAAATATGTAAGCTGTGTCACACAGAATTAAAAGATAATTTTAAGTAGGACTTTAGCTTGTTATAAATATCTGAAATCGTAATGAAAACTGAGGAAATGTCCAACCTGTTCAACGAACACTTTTACAATAAGGAGCTTACCCTCCCGACCATCTCTGTATCCCTGGTGGCGGGCGCAGTGCATATGGCTGGTGTTGCAAATAAATATTTCTTTTATAAATTTGGATACCAGCGAAGCAATTCACCACACCCTTCTGCCTCTAAAGTTTCAACTGCATATTTCAGCCACTCGTCCGGTGTCGGCATTTCCCCCGCACATGGAATCTTTCTCCACTGTGCTTTTTTCTCCGAATCCGGATTATTCCACCCTTCCTCAATGCGGGCTGAGATGATTGCCCGCATTTCTTCTACAGTAATATTTCTTTTACGGGCCAGCCGCTCAAATAAATGTTCTTCCATCGCTAATACCTCCTGCTGAATAGATTTCCCATTTGTTTACCATACTATCACTATATATGTCTGTTTTGGGAAATATCATATCTACCAATCGTGACTATTATACCACCCTTTTGGGGATTAAAATAGATACAGATAGGTAGGTGATGGTATGGATGCGCAGAAACGCATAAAGCAATTGATGGAAGAACGCGACTGGACGGATTACCGACTGGCAAAAGAATCTGGTCTTTCCCACTCCACGGTCACAAATATGTTCAATCGGAATAACGCACCCACACTGCCAACCTTAGAGGCAGTATGTCAGGCGTTTGGCATAACATTAGCACAGTTCTTCTCCGAAGATGAAGAATCGCCACTGACCGAGGAACAACAGAAACTTTTTTCGAGATGGAGTACACTGACAGACGAGCAGAAGCATCTGCTCCTTGAATTGATGGGAACGATGTAAAAAGCACATTGACCTGCAGAGGCAATGTGCTTTTTACATTGTTCTTATTAAAATGAACCCGGCTTGGTTCTCAATGGCATAGTTCAAATTCCTATCGTTAAAATTTGCACCCAAACTCATGCTTGGGTGCATTGTATCAA
>CAJUIP010000052.1 GCA_910586315.1 uncultured Lachnospiraceae bacterium
GTTAAGCTGATCGTCATCCTCGATATGGTACTGTCCTCTGTAACTCCGACTGTTAAACTGTCTAAATTATAAGACTTGGCAGAAAATAAGCCTGAAATGCGGGCAAGTACACCTATTTCATTTTCAACAAATAAACATATCCATCTTTTTTCATTCTCCGTGTTCCTCGCTTTCCAAAATCATATTGTTAAGGGTGTTCCCCGGGGGAACAATCGGCATAACATTGATTTCTCTGTCTATGATAAATTCAATAATCGTAGGCGTTTTCGTATTCTGCTTTGCACTTATCAAAGCATCCTTTATATCTGCCGGCTTGGTGACACGGATGCCTTTTGCCCCATAGCTCTCCGCCAGTCTGATAAAATCGGGCGTATATTCTGGGCAGCAATGGTTTGGCGTATTGCAGCCGATCTCGCAGCTCTTTCGGTAACGCATACAAGTACTTGAATACCGTCTGTCATAGAACATTTCCTGCCATTGCCGCACATTCCCTAAATATCCGTTATTCAATATACAGATGATAATAGGAAGCTCGTAAACGACAGCCGTAGCCATTTCCTGTATATTCATCTGCATACCGCCGTCCCCGGAGATAACAATTACATCTTTATGTGGATTGCCAAGCTTAGCCCCGATTGCCGCAGGGAAGCCGTAACCCATAGTTCCCAATCCTCCAGAGGTCAGCATTTGTCTATTTTTATCAAGCGCAAGAAACTGTGTTGTCCACAACTGATTCTGTCCAACATCTGTAGTGACAACTGCATCCGTAAAGATTTCATTGACGGCTTTTATTACCATTTGCGGAGTCAGTCCAGATCTCCCCATGTCGATGGGATATTCCTTTTTCCAATCATTGATTTCATTTACCCATTCCGAAACAGAAAGCGGCTCTGCTTTTTCAAGCAGGGAGCAGATTGCTTTCTTCGCATCAGCCACGATAGGGACATCCACCACAATATTCCGTGAAATGGAGGCTGCGTCAATGTCAATGTGGATTATTTTGGCGGCTGTCGCAAATTCCTCTATCTTTCCCGTGATACGGTCGTTAAAACGTGTCCCTATAGAAAATAGGACATCGCAGTTACTGATTGCCCTGTTTGCCGCATAGCTTCCATGAATCCCTATATTACCCACATATAGGCTATGCGTTGTGGGAATTGCTCCTTTTCCCATAATGGTGGTGATGACAGGAATACCTGTGAGCTCCGCAAGCCGTGTCATCTCTTTGTTTGCATGTGCGATATTCACTCCGCCTCCTATCAGAAAGACGGGCTTTTTCGCATGGCGCAAAATATCCAACGCTTTATTTAACTGCCCCATATGTACGGAGGTGTTCGGCTTATAACCTCGAATAGTTATTTCCTTCGGGTAAAAATCGCTGCCATACGCCCTCTGGATGTCCTTCGGCAAATCAACAACAACTACGCCTGGCTTTCCTGTCTTTGCAATATAAAAAGCCTTTCTGATTGTTTCTGCCAAATCCTCTCTTTTTCGTACAGTTACCGCATATTTGCTGATGCTTCTTGTAATGCCTACGATATCTACTTCTTGAAAAGCATCATTCCCAATAAGGCTGGTTGGCACTTGCCCCGTAAAGCATACAAGCGGAACACTGTCATAATTTGCAGTGGCAATACCCGTAACGAGATTGGTGGCTCCCGGTCCGCTTGTCACAAGGCAGACACCCACTTTTCCTGTGGAACGGGCATATCCGTCTGCCGCATGGACTAAACCCTGCTCATGGCGTGGCAAAATTACATCTATATCCTTTTCTCCATATAACGCATTAAATAGGTCTATTGCCTGTCCTCCCGGATAAGCAAATAAAGTTGTAACAGATTCTTCTTTCAAAGCTTTTACAAATAACTCAGCACCTGTTATCTCCATAATGTCATTCCTCCTTTTTGTATGCGTGTACTTGATTGCATACAGCTTACTTTTTTTCGGTACCACCATATGGGCAGTACCGATTTTTACTGTTCCAATCCTTTTATAAACATTTGTACACTGCTTTTTATGTATTCATCTTTTTCTACTTTAGATAATTCATTGCCAAAAGACGCATTTAGAAACGTATAGCCAAACGTTGATGAAAAAACTGTCAGAGCCAGCGCATCAAAATCTGCTTTTGGTATTTTTCCCAATACAAACATTTGATTAAGATACTGCGTGAACGATGATAAAAAAGCCTGCGGAACTTTCATAATGAGGGCAGACGTTTCCTCATATAATTGAGGCGCTCTCAAGCCGATAGACAAATTTACAAAATCTGGCGTCATTCTGTCCATGTATGCTTTCATAAACATCTCTATGTCTGCCTGCAAATCCCACTGCACATTTTCAAAAATTTCTGGGGTTATATTTGCCCTCCAACCAGCTTGTTTTACTCCCTGTAACACGATATCTTTCTTATTCTTGAATTTACGAAACAACGTACATTCATTCACACCTGCTACCTTGGCAATCTCTTTCGTGGTAGTTGCAACATATCCTTTATCCCGCACTAATGTCATTGCAGCGTCAATTATTTTTTGACTTGTTTCATCCATGTTATCGCCTCCATGCAAGTACACGCTTTCATTATAACAAAAAGTACCTAAAAGTCAACCAATCCACTTTCAGTACTGAAATACTGAAAGTAATCTTTTAAGTAAGAGGTGTAAAATACAATTGCAAGCACATCAAAACGGATAAACGGCATAGCCCAAAAGCTATACCGTTTCCAGCGAACATTCTTATATTGTTTATAAGTGCCCTCATCCTTTGGATCCCATATTTCTGTAATTGTATAGTGCGCTCAACCCCATCTGTTCGTCTTCTCGCATTCAAGTTTCCATTTGCAAGGGTTTCACCCATATTTCCATACAAGCCATATCCTCTGGGCTGCGATCATACTTTTCTGCCGAGAATGGCTCAGTTGTTAAGCCGTGTCTGGGCAGCCATGTGCTGAAAAGATACTTATTGGCCTGATTAAGCGCCACTGTTACCAAATCTTCAAAATTCTCCGCTTCAATTCTGCAGACGATATATTCTCCTTCGGGGAGTTCCTTATACACAAAGCCCTCTGGTAACTGATCCGGGATTTCATGAACCAGTCCGCCCGCAAAATAAGTAAAACACCCCTGTGCGGAATTCCCCATGTAGGACATTCCCATTTCTGCCTCACTGCTAGGACTTGCCCCCAGCAGTTCCTTCTCCTTGTAGTAACGCCTCCAAAGCTGTCCCGGCACATCTACGCCGGTACTTTCACCCACTGGCGTTTGTTCGGAGATTTTAACTTCTGCTTCAAAGCCGAGATATGTGTCTGGCTGTTCCAGCGTCTTTCTTTGAATTTCCAAGACGATATCTCCCACTACCAGTGGAACACCTTCATCTACCAATACATAATTCATTGAAACTTGCGGGCGGTCAAATGTATTCAGTCTCGGTAAATCTTTTCTGTACTCGTCAGGAGTTATTCCATATGTTTCTTTGAAAACCCGTGTGAAATTGGCATGGCTGGAAAAACCATAGTCCATGGCTATATCAAGAATCCTTCGGTCCGTATCCTTCAGATTTTCGATTACCTTTGCCAGACGGCGGAGCTTCACATATTCCTGTACCGGTTTACTGACCAAGCGCTTAAACAGGCGCTGGAAATAGAACGGAGACAGGCAGGCGGTAGTTGCCAGCTCTTCCGTCGAGATTTCTTCTGCCAAGTGTTCCTCAATAAAATCTAAGGATTGTTCGATTGCTTCCCATGCGTGCATTGCGGCACCTCCTATATTTGATGATCCCATCATACCATACTATTTTTGACCGGGCTTCTCACCCTATGCCCTTTCTGTCTATATAACCTGGAATAGATCTTCCGTATAACAAATCCAAGCCGCTCCTTTCCGGATTTCGCAAACCCAGTATAGGAGCGGCTCATTTGTTTTCTATCGTATCCTCAAATCCTCCCGCAAATGTCAAAGAGATTGTTTTTGCGGTATAAAACTGCGGTTGCAGCCAGAATGACAACACAAATCCCGGCCCTTAGGTAAACGGCATACCCTTTGGGAACAATTCCAACAGCCACAGCGCAAAGAATTGCCAATAAAAAGCCGCCCATACCCCCAAGCATGGAGGAAGCGCTCTGTTTGACGACGCGCACCTCACTCTCCCATTCCAGTATAGGGAAGCGGAGATTGATCGTGATGCCGTATACACAGGAAAACAGGATAATCGCGGCGGGAATCAGCACCAGCCACAGCAGCTCCCCTGCTCCCGGTTTCAGGGCAAAGATAAGAAGCAGCTCCGAGAGCAGGTAGAAAGGCAAAAGGAGCAGCAGATTCATGAGGATCTTGGCATCCAGAATGTTTTTGGCAGACAGGGGCAGGCTTTTTATAATCCACCAGTTTTTGCCCTCCATAGAGATGGATGTCGCTGTGGTGGTCATCATACAAAACACTCCCGCTATCACAAACGGCGCCACTTGGCCTACATCTATGGGCAGGGGCAACAGCTTTTTTAGCGTCTCTGGTCCGGTGACAAGCAGTGCCCCGGATAAGACGCAGCTCATCACCGGCCCAATGATGGTATTGGTCACATAGATGCTGGAAGAAAAGTACCGTCTAAACTCCCGCCTGCACAGAGAGGACAAAACAGTACTTGCCTTGAGCACTCCCATCTGGTAATTGTGCTTTGCTGCGCTGCTGTAAAGGCTCTCACAAATCTTTTGAAAACAAAGGACAACGCCTGCCGCTACAACTGCAAATACCGCCAGAGACACAGCGGCGCACAGCACACCGCTCAAAATATCCTCGCGGGTTATGGCTGTGCCAAGCCAGACCGCCGGTGGATACACCTTCCCTAACAGCGCCATCACAGTTGCAGACAGGTTTTGCAGCATTTCCGGGTCTATGCCGCCATCCATGGCCGACAGCCGGGACGAACCGTACATGATCCCCAAAACTGCTAAAATTGACAAGCTTGCCGCTATCAGGCTTTTGTGTCGCATACGGGAGGAGATGCCGGTAATCAGTGCGCCGATAAAAATGGATGCAGCTATGGGGATCAAGGGAATGCTCCCCAATCCAAGCAGTCCCGTTAGATAAAAGCCGGCGCCCGGATGGAGGTTCCACGCATATACAGCCATGCCGGGCAGCAGCACCGCCAAGGCCATAAGCAAATCTTCCACATACATTCTAAGTAACCGGCTGACGACAACCGAACCCTTTGACAGAGGCAGCGCGCACAAAATATCGTATCCTTCTTTTCGGAAGATGACGCTCCCCGCTTTGAGCACGCCAAAAACAAAAATCAGTGCGCTGGAAAGGGTGATGAGATAGGCGGGAACCGTTTCCTCCAATCCCGAGTAAATCAGCCCATAGGTCAGGCCACCCACATAAAAAATCAGCATGGCAAGCAAGATAATCCAGAGGGCCAACAAACCGAGCGACCTCTTTTTTGCCCTTTTGTCCCTAGAAAAGCGGAGAACATTGAGTCCGCACAGGTTACATAGTTCCAGTTTGGTCAGTATTTTCATCTGTTTTAGCATCCTCTACCACCTCCATAAAAATGGACTCCAGGGACTGCCCCTGCTTTACGATGGCCTGCATATCGCCAGAGGCAATCAGCGTCCCCTCCTTGATCATGGCCACTTTGTTGCACAGCTTCTCCGCCACATCCAGCACATGGGTGGAAAAGAAGATGGCGCCGCCCTCTGCACAGATGCTGCGCATGATGTCTTTGAGGATTACCGCCGCCTTTGGGTCAAGCCCCACAAAGGGTTCGTCCAGAATCAGGAGCTTGGGCCGATGTACCAGCGCGGAAAGGATCGCCAGCTTCTGCTTCATGCCGTGGGAATAGGTGGAGATGAGATCCCCCAGGGATGCCGTGATTTCAAAGGCCTCTCCGTACTTTCTAATTCTCTCTTCCCTCTCCCCTGCCCCCACGCCGAATACATCGGCGGTAAAGTTCAGGTATTGGATGCCGGTCAGGTATTCGTATAAATCCGGGTTGTCCGGGATATAGGCAAACTGACGTTTACAGGCAAGGGGATCCTTTCTGATATCAATTCCACCTATTTGTATCGTTCCGGCGTCAAAGCCCTGAATTCCCGCCACGCATTTCAGGGTGGTGGTTTTTCCCGCGCCGTTGTGGCCAATAAAGGCGTAAAGATCCCCCGGCGCAATGTGCAGGCTCAGGTCGGTGACACCCTTGCTGCTTCCTTTGTAGTGCTTGGTCAAATGATCGATCTTTAACATGGCACACTCCTTTTTGATTACATACACTCCATCTAATGAATTTTATGTTTTCTCTATTCAAAAAGCGCAGAGCCGGGTTCATCTCTTTTGACGTACCAGTTCTGCGCCTGAGATATCTGTAGTAACCTACTTTATATATTATAACCGTTTCCGGTCAAAGAAAACGACTGCCAGCACCATAGACAGGCATATCATAAGTCCTACTGCTGCTATACTGATAAAGTAATCCCCTGGGTTATTTTGCCCTTGCAGCAAAGACATGCCATCCATTAGCTTTACCGGAAGAAACGCACTAAGTTTTGGGAACATACTCAGCAGGTATACCCCCATGGAAGCGCCGCCGACTCCTAACAGCACCTGTGTGCTACTCCGTGATACAGCCGAAAAGAATACCAATAGCGCGATTGCCCACATCCCAAACAACCAGGTCAGGGCAGCGGCTAGGAACAGATGGTATGCAATCCCGTTATCCCAAAAATACGCATTGTATCCGTAAGTAATCCCAAAACAAATCCAATACAGCGCTGTCCATGCAGCAAAAATCATCCATGCTTTTGCCAGTACGATCTTCCGCCTGGACAATCCCTTTGTTACCACAGGGATCAAGGTTCCCTTTTGATATTCAGCGGTAAAGCTTCCGCTGCTTATCAAGATAAATATAATGAGCCCTACCGGGATATTCTTATAAAACTGCGCCCATGAAGTCATGGCGTCTACATTAACAGACGTAGTGACAAGCCCTGTGTCCGCAAGGGATTCCGAAAGTGTTTCCATCAGCCATGGCGTCAGCTTTGCCAATGCCGGATTCATGATTCCAAACAAGGTAAATACTAGCAGCAAAATCATAAGGCGTCCGGTTCGGCAAAGTTCCATCCATTCTTTTTTCAGAAATGCACTCATTTTCCCACCACCTCCATGAACAGTTCTTCCAGGGACGCCTCCTGACGTTCGATACGCAGGACGGGTATCCTTTTATCCCCGAGGTAATACAGGATATCGGGCAGATTCCCCGCATCCTCCAACAGAAGGGTGTTTCGTCCAATAGATTTCAGGTGAGGAAATACCGATGAAAGCGTCTGCGAATCTTCTAGCCGCTCCAGCTCCAGTTCAGCTGCCGCAGTCGTTTTTATTTTCCGTACTTCCTCAAGGCTTCCCTGCAGGACAATCCGTCCGTCATGCAGAAATGCAATTTCATCACAGATATGTTCTACATCGGAAAGGATATGGGTGGAAAAGAGCACCGTTGTCTGTTCCTTTGCGTTTACCAGAATATCCAGCAGTTCCTTACGCCCTGCCGGATCCAGTGCGGAGGTGGGCTCATCACAGATCAAAAGCTTAGGACGGCCAAATAAAGCTTGCGCAATTCCTAAACGCTGTTTCATTCCACGGGAAAAGCCCTTGATTCGGCGATCCTCTTTTTCCAACCCCACCAGGCGAAGCAGCTCCTCACAGCGTCCCTTGATTTCTTTTGACGGCATACCGGTAATCTTCCCGCAGAACCGTAGGTACTCGGCCGGCGTCATATAAGAATAGAATTCCGGAACATCCGGCAGATATCCCACAAACCGGTTGGTCTGCGTATTCCCATAATGAACCCGCATCCCGTTTACAGTTATTTCGCCGCTATCGCTGGTAAGCAGACCGAGAATCAGTTTCATGGCGGTCGTTTTCCCCGCTCCGTTTTGCCCAACAAAACCGAACACTGTATGTTCCGGAACAGAAAAGCTCACATCCCGCAGCACCTGTTTCTCCCCAAAGCGCTTTGCTATATGAGAAAGAGTCAACATTTCCATATCAGTTGTCCTCTCTTCCCAAAAAGAAATATAAAATCGGGCCGATAAACTGCATTCCGATCAGCACAACTGCAATCCACAGCCCACGGCTGCCGCGCTTATATGTTTTATGCGTCAGAATATGATAAAGGGTATAACCAAGCAAAGCGATCTCTGCCACAGCCAGCGGAATTAGTAATGGCAGCATTCCCTTGATATCAGGCATTCTCCCCACCTCCTTCCGTTAATCTGTAGACGAGCTTTTGAAATTTCTCTTTTTCTTTCAAGCTGTCAAATGCAGGATAGACCAGGGCTTCCCGCAGACTCTGCCGGATAAAGCTTTTGTCCCGGGGCGCCATGCTTCCCAGAGGCAGACGGTCAATCCAGGCCTCCAACTGATTGAAGTAACCGTCCCCATGTAACCCGGATTGCTCTGGTTCGAAAAGTTTATCGATACACTTTTCAAAGCGGCGGAGAGCCGCTAACGCTTCCTCTTCTCTCCCATTTACCGCATAAACGATTGCAGACTGGAATTGGAACTGGGCAGCGACATTCGGGTGGAGCGTATCCAAATGATACAGTTCCATGACTCCTTTTATACGCCGGATGGTTTCCTCACAGTGTTCTATATTTCTTTCATCCAGAGAAAGATCCAGTATTGCGTCGCCTATCAAATTCAGCAAATCCAGATATTGCTTCGCCTGTGCATAGCTCCTTGCCTTTTCCGCATCTCCGGATAGCTGATACGCCTGCACCAGCAAGGTTCCGTTTTGACCGGAAAGGCGGCTGGGATCTGCAGACGGTTCCAGCTCCTCAATCGCCTCCGCCGCTTTTCCAAGCTGAAGATATAATCCTGCTCTCAGAACTACAGCGTCGCTGCAGACACCCACATCACTGCAATTCTCCACAATGCGGTCACACCATCCCACTGCTTCCTGCAGGAGCGCTCTGCGTTCCTCCTCTGTCCCCGCAAGCATATAGTGATTCCAGTATAGGACGCTGAGCTGGAGCAGAAACGGATAGCAGGCATAATATTTATGAGCCAGCGCCCTGGTCTTCTCCAATGCGTCCGCAAAAGGAAGGGTTGCGAAATCTCTTGACAAGTCTGCGTATTGGCGACGAATCTGCTCACTGGAAAGTTGAGCTTCATATCCGATCAGTTCGTCTACTGTTACATCAAAAAAGGTTGCCAGCTGTGGCAAAAGCAATAGGTCCGGCGTATTGATTCCTTTCTCCCACTTGGATACCGACGCCTTGGTTACACCCATAAAGTCGGCCAGCTCCTCTTGGGTAAGCCTCTTTTCATGCCGAAACCGAATGATATTTTCTGGTAAATTCAGTCTGTTCATTGATTTTCTCCTATATCTCTCAAAGTACGTCTACATTATTATAGCAGGAAAGGACGGGGCAATTCAATCGACTATCTCGATACTTTGAGATATAAAATCGACTGTTAGGAAACTTTTTTGCTCTAGCACGCTGTAAACCGCAGGGTTTACCACTTTTGCAAGTAAAAATTATTCGTATCCCCTTGCATAAACCCCTCGAAACAGATATACTATAAGTAAGAAAATAAGAACTTCCTACTTTCTTACTTTATATAAAGGAGATGATACTATGCTGGCCGAATTACGTCAAAAAGCCCAAGTCACGATCCCAAGAGAAATCATTGTCAAACTTGGTCTGTCAGAGGGCGATAAGCTGGACATTTTCGAAAAGGACGGTACCATCTGCATTATGCCGGTGGTTGTCTATCCCAAAAAATACTTGAGTGAGCTTAAGGACGAAATCAGTGATGTCAAAGCAAAGCTCGCATCCGGGGAACAGCCTGTCTTTGACAGCGTGGACGCTCTGTTTGACAAATTGGAGGCGGAGTGATGGCGTATGAACTCACCTTCACTCCCCGCTTTCAAAAGCATTTTAAAAGTCTGACAAAGATAGGGCGGTGCGCCATAGACGCACCGCCCTATCTCTGCCCCGCGATAATCACACACCGTTTTATTCCTTGGCTCTCCCCTACTTGCTCATGTTCCAGGCCATTTCCCAGAAGGCCAGCTCATAGCGGGAGCAGGCCACAAAGATATCTGTCAGGTGTTGGAGCTGGTCTTCCGTATAGTTGCAGGTCAGGAAGTTGAGTGTATCAAGCAATACAACATTCCCATCGCAAAAGTCAGATCCGGCATAGCCCTTGACCCAATTTCCATAAAAGGGATGCTCTGCCGCTCTGGGATTGTTTTTGAGGATGGTCTTGGCAATCACCTCATAGCTGTAGGCGCAGGACAGGATGGCCGCCAGGATCTCCGCCTCCCCCTCCTCATAGGCCACCCGGAGCATATAGGAGGTGTAGGATAGATTATCCAAGGCCCGGGGCGTTGCGCTCAATTCTTCCTGTGATACGGTGAAAGCCCCCATATACTCCCGGTGGATGTCCATCTCCCCTTCGGTCAGAAAATTTACCTGCCTAGAGAAAAGACGCATGACGTCCAGGCTCTTCGCCTTAGCGATCCCAATAGCGAACACCTTGGCGTACTCCTCCAGATAAAGGTAATCCTGGAGGATGTAATATTTGAATTTATCCCGGGCCAACGTACCGTCCTGGATCCCCATCACAAAGGGATGTGCATTGTAAGCCGCCCAAATATCCTTTGTCGCGGACAAAAGCCGCTCTGTTGTCTTCATTACTCTGCCTCCTTTGCGTATTCGCCGGTCAGATTGAAATTGTGCCGCATGGGGCCCCGGCCCTTCCCCAAATCCAGCATGGCCCCCAGCGCTCCGGAGAGGTACTCCTTCGACCGTCGAATGGATGTAGGCAGGTCAAAGCCTTTGGCCAGATTGGCCGCGATGGCGCTGGACAAGGTGCAGCCGGTTCCGTGGGTGTTGGGGTTATTGATGTGCGTTCCGTAGAACCATGCCCCAACGCCGCCCGCATAGAGATAATCGTTGGCGTCATTAATGTTGTGCCCGCCTTTGAGCAGAACCGCGCAGCCATAAGCTTCGCTGATCCGTTTGGCGGCAGCTTCAATATCCTCCTGACTGTGGATATCCATGCCCGCCAGAATCTCCGCCTCTGGTATGTTGGGTGTGACCACGACCGCCAATGGGAGCAGACAGGCTTTCATCGTGTCTACTGCCTCCTCTGAAATCAGTCGGTCGCCGCTGGTGGCCACCATCACCGGGTCCACTACAACATTCCTTGCTTGATAAAAGCGCAGCCGCTCTGCAATTTTCTCAATCAGTCCACAGGAGGCTACCATGCCGATCTTTACCGCATCGGGCGGAATGTCCTCGAATACCACGTCGATCTGCTGCCCGAGAAAATCGGGCATCATTTCTACGATTTCGCTGACACCGGTGGTGTTTTGGGCCACCAGCGCCGTAATGGCGCTCATGGCGAAAACTCCGTTCATGGTCATCGTTTTCAGATCAGCCTGAATCCCGGCGCCTCCGCTGGGATCTGTCCCAGCGATTGATAATGCTGTTCTCATTGCTGTGTCTCCTTTGCATTATTTTTTATAGAGCGGCAAAAGGTGGTGCCCCCAATTTACCGCTTGGAACTTCCAGCCGCTAAGCCGGAAAGCAACTCCCGAGTTTGTCCAACTGTGTCAAATCTTCCAGGTATAGGTCGGCCAGCGCACGGATTTCCTCTGAATTCTTTTCATGACGGTCATAGACCGCAGCCACCGGGAATCCGGCCGCTTTTGCCGTTTTAACAGCGTAGAGTGCGTCGTCAAACACAACGGTCTTTGCCTTCTCCGTTCCCAGAAAGCTAAGGGCTGCCTCAAAGATATCCGGTTCGTCCTTGCCGCGGCCCACCTCGTTGCAGGTAAAGATCTCCCCAAAACAGGAGAGTACCCCGCACCGCTCCAGTGCTGCCTCTACCAGATACCGATCTGTGGCGGTGGCAACACATAACTTGACACCGCTCTCTCGAAGCCGCGCTAATAGCTCCGCTGCACCTGGTTTCAGCGGAACCTCAAAACGATAGTACCGTTCCAGCATGGCGTTGACCCCATCCATGATCTGCTCAATGCCCAGCGTCACGCCATACTCAGTCTGGTAGTAGCAGGCCGCCTGGCGCAGACTCATATTCTTGAATACCTCGTTGAGGTTCTCCTTCGGCTCATATCCAATGGAGCGCAGATAGGTCTCGCCGATGGTGTCCCAAGTGGACATGGAATCCAGCAGCGTACCATCTACATCGAAAATAGCGCCGCAGATCCTCATGCCTTCACCATCCTCTCCGAAAGCGTCCGTAGCTTCCGACAGATACTCTCAATATCCTCTGCCGAGAAGATGGCAGATACCAGGGCCACTCCATCCACCCCGCTGCCGGCCAGCTTTAGGAGGTTGTCCCGGTTGATGCCACCGATGGCCACGATAGGCACATCCACCGCGTTGCAGATAGTTTGTAGGGTTTCGC
The DNA here is from genome assembly GCA_910586315.1 of uncultured Lachnospiraceae bacterium. GTDB lineage: Bacteria > Bacillota > Clostridia > Lachnospirales > Lachnospiraceae > CANRXD01. The sequence continues at coordinate 12,423 of CAJUIP010000052.1, forward strand.
TGGACATCTGTTCCACGTCCATCTTTGTGCTGGTGGGGAACACCGCTCCCAGTCCCAGATAATCCGCGCCGTCCTGAACAGCCTGACGGGCCTCTTCTACGGTATGGACAGAGATGCCCAAAATCATGCTGTCCCCCACCCTGCGGCGGACCTTCCCTGCCGCCATGTCTTCCTGGCCCACATGGATTCCGTCCGCTCCACAGGCTATGGCAATCTCCACGTTATCATTTATAATGAAAGGTACGTTATATCGTCGGCACAAGGCACAGATATCCTTGGCTTCCTGTAGAAAAGCCACCTCGTCCAGTTCCTTCTCCCGCAGCTGTACGCAGGTCACGCCGCCTTTTAATGCCGCCTCCACCTGCTCATAGAGAGTCTGTTTGCCAACCCAGGCCCGGTCGGTGACAGCGTAGAGCAGCATATGCCGCTTACCGCACTTCATATTTGGCTCCTTTCTCCAGCTCCGCCGGGGTCAGGCGGTACATGGCATCGATAATATAGTTCCGGTAAGACGCGTTGCCGTCCTGCTCCGTCATGCGCTTGTAGGCAATCTCTCCGCACAGGCCCATGGCACACACGGCGGCAGCGGCAGCCTCCAGAGGCTGATTCGGGTTGGCGGTGACAAAGGCCGTCGTCAGGACAGAGAGCTGGCAGCCGGTTCCGGTAATGGAGGACATCTCCGGACGGCCGTTGCGGATACAGAAAGCCCGCTCCCCCTCCGCCACGATATCGATTGCCCCGGTGACGGCGATGATTGCCCCGGTACGCCGGGCCAGCTCCTTGACAAAGGATACTGCCCCATCCAAATTCTCATCCGTGACCCTATCCGCCACGTCGGCGTCTACACCCTTGGTGGTGCCGCTTCCGGAAGCAAGGGTCTTGATCTCCGAGATATTGCCCCGGATTGCCGTGAACCTTACATCCTTCAGTAGCCGGAGGGCAGTGTCCGTCCGCATTTTGGAGGCTCCGGCCCCCACCGGATCCAGTACCACGGAGTGGCCCAGCTCGTTGGCACGCTTCCCGGCGGCAAGCATGGACGGGAGGGTTCGCTGGTTCAGCGTGCCGATATTGATGGTCAATCCACCGCAGATGGCGGTAATCTCCACGGCGTCATCCGGCTCGTCCGCCATGATAGGCGAGCCGCCGCAGGCCAGCAGCATGTTGGCGCAGTCGTTGACCGTGACATAGTTGGTGATACAGTGGACCAACGGAGATTTCCGCCGGACATTTTCAAAAAGCTGTTTAAACATAGTATAGATACTCCTTTGCAATGAGAGAAAACGGCCCTGTATAGCGGCGCTTTTCCCGAATAATGGCAGGCCGATCAAGTCTGCCAGGTTGGAAATTCGGTCGAGGCTCAGGGCGCTCCCCCTCAACCCGCCGCAGGCGTACTGCGGTCGCTTATCTCACCTCCTTTCCATCAAAGTGCAATAAAAACAGGAGGCACCTGCATAGGATGCCCCCTGAAAAAGTTCTAATCTTCACGACTTCCTCCGGCGGCATTATCCGCATCAGGTTCAAGGGTCGAAGGTCTACCTTCCTCTCAGCCTGTCACACAAGCTCCCCTGTTTATTCTGTTAAAGCTATTATAGCATTCCATTTTTTGTTTTTCAAGTGGCTTCCGCAGGAAAACTCGATTGGTATCCGTTCTTTTTTAAAACCTTCTACCAAAGCGCTTGCAAAACCCTTCAGGCGCTTTTCGCTTCGTGTCCTCCAGTTCTCTGGCCTTGATTGTCATTGCAGGGGCCTTTTTCGCCCTGCTTTTCTAAACATTCCAGCTCCTCTTCTGCACACTGCTTTTATGCAGCTCAAATCAGTCTAAACATGTTTTTATGATAATCAATAATTCCATCCAGCTTCATGTAGGACAGCTCTCGTGAAAGTGCGCTGCGCTCCACATTGAGGTACTCTGCCATAGCGTTTCTATTCATCGGAATTGTAAATGTTCTTTTTTGTTGTTCGCAGGCTATACGCTGTAAGTAGGTCAATATTTTCTCCCGTATTGTCGGACGCAGCAGACAATCTATATGTTCGTGCAGTACAAGCCCCTTTTTCGGCAACAATGCTTATATAGTTGCGCAATAGCCTATCATGACCGGGGCACGCCTTTTCGCACCGGGCCAATACGCGTTCAAAAGGGATTTGCAATACCAGGACATCATCCTCAGCCTGTACAGTAACGGGACTTTTGTGTTCTAAACTTGCCGCCAACACAACCCCGACCTCGTTTCCTTTTTTCAACAGAGAAATAAGAATCACTCTGTCCAACTTTATTGCGCGTCCATGCCCTGATAGCATAATTCCGAAGTCGTATACCTTGTTCCCTTCCTCAATGATAGTGTCGCCTTTGGCGTACCAGACATACTTTGCACAAAGGCAATGGAGGAGTCCCTCCATCTCCTCTGATTCAATATGGAAAAATAGATTTGTCTGTTTTAAATCTTCTATAAACTCACACATCACAATAATCTCGTTTTTTTGTTGCGCGTGCAACAAGGAATTGGTCTAAATTGTACTATAATAAAATACGAAAAACAAGAGAAAGGATATTTCAAAATTATGATTAAAGAAAGAACGCTTTGGATTACCCGCACAGCAGTTTTTATCGCCTTACTTGTCGTATTGCAGGCGGCTACCGGACCATTAGGGAGCACCATTATTACGGGATCTGTCGTGAATATGCTGCTGATTGTTTCCGTTATGACCTGCGACATGATGTCAGGACTTTGCGTCGCTGTCATTTCGCCTGTTATGGCGAAGCTGATTGGAATAGGCCCGCTTTGGAGCCTGATCCCCTTTATTGTAGCCGGAAACATCACCCTCGTGCTGATTTGGCACTTCATCGGCAACAGGCGTTGGGGACATAAATATACCGCGCCAATAATTGCTTTGGCAGCTGTGGCAACCGCCAAATTCTTGGTCCTATACCTTGGAATCGTGCAAATAGCCGTACCGTTCCTTTTAAGATTACCAGCTCCGCAGGCGGCGGTGATTTCGAGTATGTTCTCTATACCGCAGCTGCTAACAGCTCTTTTGGGCGGCGGTGTTGCGCTGTTGGTACTTTCGCCGTTAAAAAAAGCGATCCGGGGAGGGCGTGAGCAGAGTTGAACACAATTTTTACCTATTCGTTCTACGGTTTAGCCGCACTTTTACTTTTTTTCTCTTTTCTGAAAGACAAGAAAAAACGCTGTTATCCTTAAAAAAGGCGTGGAAGATGTTTACGGGCGTCCTGCCGCAATTTGTTGCTATCCTGCTTTTTGTTGGGTTTGCGCTTGCGGTGCTTTCGTCGGAGACAATCAGACGCTTGATAGGCGAAGAAACGGGTTTTATCGGTATGCTCTTAGCTTCGCTTGTTGGTGCGGTTTCGTTAGTACCCGTTATGATTGCTTTCCCCATTGTTTCGGAACTTCTGAAAAGCGGCGCGGGCATAATCCAAATGGCGGTATTTGTTTCTACTCTCACTACGGTTGGGCTGATCACAATCCCGATAGAGACAAAATATCTGAGTAAGAAAATCGCCATTCTTCGGAATATGCTTGCATTGCGTTTTCTTTTATCACAGCTTACCTAATGGGGGTGTTTCTCAAATGAAAACAGCGATAAAAAAATATTGGTTTTTATTTGTAATGGCGCTTTGTAATCTCATCATCTGGCTCTATGAGCCGGAGATTGGAAAAACAGCATTGGCCTTTAGCGGAAAGAACTTTATCAACTTCCGCTTTATACTTACGCCTGTCTTCATCTGTATTGGCTTGATGGACGTATGGGTTGAAAAAGGGCTGCAGGATTTCAAACGTGCTGCTTTTTCTATGCACAAGCGTCAGTATCCGCATTCCTCTACTTCTTTTTGAAATATCCTCTTTGGGCATATCTTTTACACTGATACGGTTTTGCCTAAATCTGTTCGCCGTTTTTGCGATTGCCTTTATACTTGAAGGACTGTTGTCCGATAAGGATAGAAAGGAAATCTATGAAAATGCGGAGAAACTGTAATGCAATCGGGTCTCGGCAATGATAAGGGACCATTACGGTGAACTTCTTTTCATTCCTTCATACTTACACACTTCATCCTCCATGAACCGAATGTCGCAGTCCTGTTCTACCTGCTTCATCAAGTCTTCCATGCTCCGCTCGTTCTTACTGGACTCTTCATATGCTTCCAGTAAAGCGTCTGCAAAATCCGGCAGACGCTTTTGTGTTCCCCAGCCGTACTTCTCCTTTAAGACCTTTATCGGAAGCCCTAAGAGCAGAGGCAATACTGCGTCTAAAGCTTTTCCGTTCCTTCTGCTTCATAGCCTCCAATTCACTGGCCTTAATTGTCATTGTGGGATCCTTTTTTCCCTGCTTTTCCAAACGTCTCCGCTCTGCTCTGTTCACTTCTTTTAAACTCCCTTTGTTTCTTTAGAAATTGTATCCTTATTTTAGCGACACACGTTCCCATCATAAATCCAGTGCGGCAGGATTTAGCAGGAACTCATAGAGTCCCAGATGCAGGATTCCCTCTTCATCAAGCCACGGCTTCATCCCGCTCTTCGTGACAATGATTTTCCGGAAGAAATCCTTGACGCCAAGCAGCGGCCGAAGCTCTGACTTTTCCTTCTGGGCATTGCCAAGGCTCAGGGCAGACTGGATGTAATACTTCTTTACGCCTTTGTTGATGACAAAATCGATCTCGCAGCTGACCTTCCTCCTTTTTCCTTCTGCGTCCGTCTCAAAAATATCAACCACGCCTACATCCACTGAATAGCCCCTGCAGATCAGCTCGTTGTACATGATGTTCTCCATGATATGCATCTCCTCCTGCTGCCGCAGATTCAGCCACACGTTCCGAAGCCCGATATCGCTGCAGTAATATTTCGACGGATAGGAAAAATACTTCTTCCCCTTCACGTCGTACTGCTTTGCCTGGCGGAACAGAAAATATTCGGAAAGATAGGTCAGATAGCTGGCAATGGTCCCGCTGTCCACCTTGACCCCCTTTACCGTCTGTAGGGTGTTCGCTATTTTCGAAGCATTGGTAAGCGAACCCACGGAGGAACACAGGTCATCTGTCAATTCGCTTAAAACCCCCGGAAGCCCAATCTGGTACCGCTCTATGATATCCTTAAAATAGACCTCCTCAAAAAGGGAGGACAAATATTTGAATTTATCATCTTCCGTCTTCCGGAACAAGACCAGCGGCATACCGCCGTACAGGGCATATTCCTCATAAGCCTCTGCCTTATCCCCACCTACATAGTCGTAGTATTCCTTGAAAGAAAGCGGATGAACCTCAACCGAATCCCCCCGCCCCCGGAAAGCCGTCATCACATCCTTGGAGAGCATTTTTGAATTGCTCCCGGTCACATAAATGTCCACGTTTCGAAGCCTTTGCAGGCCGTTGAGCACATTGTACAGGTGAATGCTTTATGAGTTGTTGTACAACTCAATCCGATGCGGGCCTCAAGCCCTACACAGATAC
>CAJUIP010000053.1 GCA_910586315.1 uncultured Lachnospiraceae bacterium
GAGCGTTCGCCTCACACGCGAGAGGTCATGGGTTCGAGCCCCATTGCTTCCACTTTTCAATTCAATTAAGGGGCATTAGCGCAGTTGGGAGCGCGCAACATTCGCATTGTTGAGGCCGTGGGTTCGACTCCCATATGCTCCATAGGGCGGGAAAGCTTATGAAATCAAGGCTTTTCCGTTTTTTTGTTTTGAATCCGGATGTGTTTTGGGGCTGATTTTATGGTTTTGTGTACTGTTTGTGTACCACAGGAAAAGCTTCGACGCTTGCTTGCCAGGGCCTTCATGGCCTTTAATAAATCCTTTACCATTCTGTCATGCTTCTCGTATAATAAGTTTGTAAACATCCTTTCCGAAGATTCTTCTTCAATCATGCTGGTTCATCCATTCCCTGTCTATTGGTTAATAAGTTACTTTATAGTCATGGCCCCAGATGTTACAATAAGGTTCATAGGAATTGTAGCTATGGTCACTGCTCCGTTGCTCCAGCAAAGCTTATGCTATTACAAGCCATGATTACATTCTTGATTCCTGCTATGAAATTTCTGCACTGGACTTCCATCAGGAGTTCTTCATAAAATGAAACAGGCTCCCAATTCCCAGGAAGGTGCAGAAAAAGCGGTTGACAAGGCAATCCTGCAAACAGTCCAGGGGCTAAACCCTGAGGAATATCCATGCTCAATTCCATACCTGGAATCGGCAGGATGTATTCTGCCAGTATCCTTGCTAAACTTGGTTCCATCAAGGCTTTCCAGAATGCAAACGCTTTCTATTGGTTGAGCGGTTTTCCGGTAACTCCGCCAGGCATTAAAATATTTTAGGACCTCTGTCCGTCTCACTATCCCCTTATCCTGTTTCCCAGTATTGTCTGGTGTTCTTGCTTTCCCCTTTCGGTACTCCCTTCCACCTTGGCTGCTTTGTTTTCCTTTCTGTTTATGATATAAGTATATCAGTTATATACATAACATCCAATATGATACATCCAATATGCATAATAGTCAAAGTTATGTACATATCCTTTACAATATGCTATAATTGCAAGGTAAGGTGAAAAAGATACCTTTATCCGCTATTAATTATCCATGAGAAAGAAGGTATACTATGGCTTTATCCGAACAGCGAAAAGGATATTTGTATGATTATCAAAAAGCCAAATTAAAGCGTATTCCTCTTGATGTTCCCAAAGAGAAATATGGCCAAATCAAAACTGCAGCAGAAACAACCGGCGAATCCGTAAACGGCTATATCAAAAAAGCTATTGATGAACGCATGGAACGGGACAATCTTCCCCCTGCTACCTCCGAAACCCCGTAACCACACCCAGAAAGGAGCATTGCTATGTCAGGAGCATTGGCCCATACAAACATTTACACAGAAGAGGACTATTACAATTTGCCGGAGGACGTCAGAGCCGAACTGATAGATGGTCAACTCTATTACATGGCAGCTCCCAGCAGAATACACCAGGAAATATTAAACTTTATGAACACTGAAATAAACATTTATCTCCGCTCCAAAAAGGGCCCCTGCAAGGTCTACCCGGCCCCCTTCGCTGTCAAGCTGTTTTCAGACGATGACAGAAACGTGGTGGAACCAGATATAAGTGTTATCTGTAACCCCAATAAACTAACAGATCAGGGCTACATCGGGGCACCTGACTGGATTGTAGAAATCACTTCTCCAACCACTTCCAGCCATGACTATGTACACAAGCTGAAACTCTACATGGACGCTGGAGTAAGGGAGTACTGGATTGTAAATCCCATAGATCAGTCCGTATATGTTTATTTCCTGGAAGAGAATAAATTCAAAACCACAGCTTACACCCTCCAGGATAAAATCAAAGTCAATATCTATGACGATCTTTGGATTGATTTTGCAGAGCTAGAGCGTGTCTGAAAATTGCTTTCCGTCAGATGTGCGTGACAGTTTGTGGGAAATTAGATCCGAATGAGGGAGGCGTAGTGGGCTACGTTGACCGAATGAGGGCTAAATTTCCTGCAAAGTGGGGCGTGCAGATGATGGGAATGAATTTTCAGACACACTCTAGGGCTGTAACCTCCCAGCCATAGAGCCTCTGGACCTTTCCCAGGAGCTCTATGGCTGGCAGAAGGCTCTGTGTGGTCTTTTTCTCCATTGGCGTGAAAAGTCTCTATGCTCCTAAAAATGGTAATATGGCCATTCTGGAAAGACACAGTGGCATTACAAGTGCATGTGGTGCCTGATACATGCTTCAAGTTCTGGAGAAAAGTTCTCCCCAAGTCAATATTCGCTCTGGGTCTACAGGAGTTGTTGCAAAGTAGATGAAGAATCATTTATGGAGCAGCAGCTCTATTTTCGTGTTAAAAAAAGGCAAATGCACCCGACCAGCAGGAATTTATTTCTCTCCCATAAAAAAGTGTCTTTGACACTTCAACCCCCTTACCCCTAATCTTGGGGGAATTAGGGGGCTTTTTTGTTCCGTTTTGCAACAGACAATCATGAGAGTATCTCACCACAATCAATGAAAACCGGATACTAATAATCCATGATAGAGTGGTATACGAAAGGTGCCGAATAAAGTTGGAAGGGGATTGGTGCTTCCAAGCCCGTGCGACAGACTGATTTTCAGCTCCTTAGGTGTACCACTTTTTGTTTCCATCGTATTTTGATGAGAACACAGGGCAGCCAACAGTTTCAGGAAGGTGCTGCATCGGCTTATGCGAAGAAGGTATCTTTATAGAAGGCAGCCCTGGTAAAATGTAAGCGTTCTGCAATACGAAATAAGTGAAGTTATTTATACACACGATATCAACGAATAGCTGCACGCCGGAGAGGGAAGCGGGCGCTTATAGCGATAGCACACACAATGTTGGTAGCAATCTATCATATTTTAAGAGAGAAAGTCCCTTATTGTGATTTGGGGGGGCTGATCATTATTCTAATATCAATCAAGAAAAAATGATAAAAAGAAATCTTCGTTTTTTAGAAAAGTTAAGCATAAATGTAATCATCCAGCCGAACTGATGTTTCTAAATTTTATAAAGTCCAAGGGAATAAGCCCGCCAAAAAGCGAGCTTATTAAAGATGCTTGTTTATAATTTGCTACCAAATTACGTTTTCAGGACAGCCCCTCTTTGTCTGTCTGAAACTTCTAATTTTCCCCTGCCACCGAATCAAAATACTGGTTCACACCCGCGACCAGGCCTTCGGCCAGTTTTTCCAGCGTCGCGTCCGTATGAGAAGAGGCCTTGTCCCCCAGCTCAATATCCACGCTGGGAATGGTGGAATATGAAGTCTGAGTTAAATCCATTTCCATCGCCCCGGAAGAAAAAATTTTGTTTCCGGCTGCCTTAAGCCCTTCAATCAGACTACTTCCCAGGGCATTGTGGGACTGCCAGTGGCTGGCCACCGGCTCCATGGCCCTATATGTCTTATTGCTCGGAACGCTCATAAAAAAGCATCCTTTATCTTTCTCTGTGGAGTCCCAGTGAAGAGCCAGATGAATATCTGCATTGTTATTGGCAATCACGGTTCTGGCCACATTGTCAAGCTGTACATCGCTTTCTTCCCGTATCATCAGCACGTCATATCCTTCTTCCAGCAGTTTGTTTTTCAGTATTTTCGCCATCTGAAGAGTCACAGCGCTCTCTGCTGTTCCATCAGAAAAAGTCATGCCGGACGAAACGGCCACAGCCGTGACGGCTCCCGCATTTGTGGTTCCTCCTGTGACCTTGGCGCTTCCGTCCGGATGGCACTGGGTCTTTACAGAGCCCCCGCCCTTTGTTCCATGGCCCGCGTTGACACAGACGGTCTTTCCCTTCCGGTTTTCCTTTCCATTTTGATAGTAAATAGCCGATCCGCTGTTTATTTTCGAAAAGGAACTATAGGCATATTCACTTTTTAAAGCTACATTCCATGACTTGTCCACATAAGGACTTTCCTCCGGGGTCTGTGAGACCGCCTTCCCGGAATCCGCCGCCTTTTGTCCCACGGACGGCGCCTGACTGGATAGATACTGGCTGGCCACATAGCATTTCCTGCCGTCCACCTCCACACAGCTCCATTCCCCGTTACTTTCCGTCCGTTCCACCTTCGTTCCCAGCCTCAGAGTCCCTAAGACGCTGCTTTCCAGAGACGGACCGCTTCTGTAATTCAGCGTATCCGCCTTCACATACACCGTATCCGCATATGCGGGAAACACCGTAACGGCCAGAGCCAGGGCCCCGCCTGCCGCTGCCTGCGAAACCCGTTTTAAATATTTGTTCCATTGGTTCATCTTCATACAATCCTTTCTTTCTTCTTCCTTCAGAATACCACAGGCCAGCAAAATTTTCCACTTAAGAATCCTTGCAGTTTTCTTATATTGCAAACGAAAAAACCAGGAGAGCGATTTCTCACCCTGCCTGGTTTACCATATCTCTTAAATCATTAACGGAAAGATGCTTTTCCTTTAAAATTGCTGAGAGCTCCGCAATTTCCACCCGCTCCAGTTCTTCCTCAATCTCTTTTTTTTCATTTTTCAGCTTCTCCAGACATTCCCCATACCGGGTGATTGCCTCCTCCACAGAAACCAGCTTCTCCTCCAGTTTCTCTCTTTGGCTCCTTCTCACGCCTCTTGCCATAATTTCACCATCTCCTGTCTTATTCTTTTGGCACCTGGTGCCATCTGCTTACAATATATGGAGATTGTCCGGAAATTATGCTAAAAATTTCTTCTAAAATCATTCTTTACAATTGGGCAGGGAGCCTGTGCATTTAAAAATCCGTACCGGGATAATTCTCCCGGTACGGACCATACGCTTCCTATATACTTCAGGTACGAAGTACTTGTGTACTGACTCGATTACATTTCACCAAATGGCTTGCCTGAATTTCCATCTGCTGCGTTGTTGTCAGTCAACGATGCCACCGCATCGCCTCCCTCCTCCGCCTTGCAGACTGAAAATTCATTGTGCGTCATTTGACTGAAAGTTAGTGTGTCAGTACACTAGCAGATGGTAATACAACCACAGCCAGAATTGGAAACGGTATTTTGATTGCAGCTGCAACCGCAGCCAGAATTGGAAACGGTGCTCTGATTGCAGCTGCAGCCGCAGCCAGAGCTGGAAACGGTACTCTGATTACAGCTGCAGCCGGCGCTGGTGGAAGTCGTCTGGGTACAGCCGCAGTCCTCTGTGAAGGCGCCTGCCACATTGCTGCCTGTCGTAATCACTCCGGCTGCTGCGGAACAATTCCGGCATCCTTCCTCATAGCCCGCATTGTAGCCGGCGCGGTATCCGGCATTATACCCGGCGTCGTTTCCGGCCTTGTAACCAAGGTTATAGCCGTTGCTCTTTCCATCTTCAAAGCCGCGTCTGAAACCTGCCTGGTAACACTCACAGGTACAGGAACCGCACCAGCAGGAATTATTCCGGCAATTACAGGAATTGTTCCGGCAGCCGCAGGTATTATTTCGGCAGCCGCAGGTATTATTTCCACACCAGCAGGAATTGTTTCGGCAGCCGCAGGTATTATTTCCACACCAGCAGGAATTGTTTCGGCAACCACAAGAATTATTCCGGCAGCCACAGGTATTGTTTCTGCACCAGCAGGAGTTATTTCTGCAGCCGAATACACAGGAATTATTCCCCTCACAGCAGCAGTCGGCAGTCACAGCCACGGCTCCGCCGACAAAACCGGAAGAATTTGTATTATCCCATCTGTTACATGAACAATTATTTCTACAACTACTCATATGATAAATCTCCTTTAATTACTAAGGTCTGTACTTTATCATATGGGACATACAAAAATTGGTGCATACAAGTGTCCGCTAATCTCCCAGGACATTTACGATCTTCGCCGGGCTTCTGTAATTCCAGGTGGAAATCTTAATACCTGTTGTTGAACTGGATGCATGGCACACCTGTCCATTTCCGATATAAAGCGCCACGTGATTGATTCCGCCGCCGCTTCCGGAGTAAAATACAAGATCACCCGGCCGCATCTCGCTGGAGGTAATCGACCGTCCGCAGCCTGCCTGGGCCGCTGAGTTGTGAGGCAGAGATACTCCGAAATGGGCCATGACGGACATGGTAAAACCAGAGCAGTCCGCGCCATTTGTCAGGCTGGTTCCTCCCCACACATAGGGGTTACCCACAAACTGTACCGCATAGTTGGCAATCTCCGCTCTCCTGGAAGAAACACTTCCGGCGCTGGAACCTGCCGCGCCATTGTTCGGCGACTTGCTCCCTCCGGAGGACGGCTTGGATGTGGAGCCGCCGGATGGCTTGGATGTAGAGCCGCCGGACGGCTTGGATGGCTTCGTCTCCTCCGCAACCACCGGAGTATATTTAATGGCCTCGTTAAGGGCATATTTTACATCCACAAAGTCGCTGGAAATAAATGCCTCCGAATCATCCAGCTCGATTTCCACCCAGCCATCCTGCTGTCTGGAAACCAGGAATCTTTCATTGTTGGAAAGCTGAGTCCAAATTGTGGAGTCTGTATTCGCCTCTGCGCGGACATTGACGCCGTCGGTGTTGGTGATCGCCATGAGCTTTGCCACCTGCATGGCCTTATCTTTGGCCTCCTGCCCGGTCAATATGTATTCGGATTTCACATAACCTGTAATTTTTCCGGAACGAATTTTGTACCACCCTTCCGTAGAGGTGTCCAGAATATCACATCCCGCATTACTGGGAAGCTTTGCGATGATCTTACCGGTACTCTCGCTGGGATTGTCACGTACATTTAAATAATTGCTTACATTGGAAACGCCCAGCGTATCATAAAGACTTAACACCGTGGTCCGCATATCCTGCTTTCTTGCTTCATTAAGGGCATAGCGCACAGTCACATAATCGGCGGAAATAAAACCGTCGTCAATCTGGACCCAGCCGTTTTCCATGCCCCTTACCACATAACGTTCGTCTTTTAACACCTGTCCGACTATCTCGCCGTCCTGGCTTGCTGAGGCCCTGACATTTAACTTCTCCGCCTGAACCACCGCGCGCTCTTCCACGTTTTCTACGGCCACTTCCCTGGCCTTATCTCCCGTATATACATACTGGGAGCGCACATATCCCGTAACCCCGCCGGAGGAAATTTTATACCAGCCATCGGCGGTGGTGTCCACGATCTCACAGGCGGCTCCTTTTTGCAGCTTGCCGATCACCTCACCGAAATTTTCCGGGGACTGCCTCACATTCAGATATCCGGAAACCTCTGCAATACCAAGGTTTGCATAGCCATCCAGAACCTTCTGTACGGCCTCATCATGCTCCCTTTCTGCAATTTCCTCACTGGAAAGTGTTGTTTCCAGTACGATGGACTTAGGTTCTGCTGCTTCCGTTTCCGGCGGAGCCGTTGTTTCCAGAGACGCTGCCACGGTTTCCACCTTCATGGAGCTGCCGCCTGCCTCCCTGCCCTTCGCCAGAATTCCGCCCGCAATGGCGACCGATGTGACCACTGCGACTGCCACGCCTGCCATGGCCATATACTTCATGGAGATTCCCTGCGTTCTTTTCTTTTTAATCTCCTTCAGCCGTCTGATATTATTTCCCGGCTGCACTTTCGTTTTTTCCCCTGTTATCTTCTCTTTTTCTTTTACGTTCTCTTTCTCTGTTATCTTCTCTTCATCCGTCATCTATATTCTCCATCTCCCGGTTGCCGGGAACCAGACTTTTTACAAAAATGTTGCATCGCGGATTTTATTTTATCAAAAATTGTAGGTTCCTGTCAAACTTTTTCCCCGGACGAACCGAATATTTTTCTGACGAATTTATTAATTTTTACCAGTCCACCACCCGGTCCACAATGGCCTGCTGCTCCGTACTGGTCCTTCTTAAATAAATTCTTGTGGTTTCAATGCTCTCATGCCCCATCAGATCCGCCAGAAGAGCCAAATCGTTGAACCGCTCCAGAAAACTTTTGGCAAACCTGTGGCGGAAGGAATGGGGATATACCACCGCCGGGTCGAGCTCATAGCGCTGTGCCATAACTTTAAGCTGCCCGGCGATTCCTCTTGTGGTAATCCGCTTTCCCTGCTTATTTAAAAAAAGAAAGCCGCTGGCCTGATTTTTTTCCTTCAACCAGGCCAAGGCCTCCTCACGGAGCGTTTGGGGGATGTAAATCCGTCTCAGCTTTCCGCCTTTGGAATACAGATCCAGATACCCCACCTGTACATGCTCTGCCTTAATCTGAACCAGCTCACTGACTCTGACGCCAGTAGCCGCCATAAACCGCACGACGAAATACCAGAACATTTCCTTATCCTGCTTCAGGCAGTTCTTAAAATATTCATAGTCGGCTTCGCTGATCACGTTCTCTAAAAATGCTTTTTGCTGCACCTTGACAAATTGTAATTTCCATTCCCCCTTTCCAATACTGTCCAAATAGCAGTTGATGGCCCGGATCCTCAAATTCACCGTTTTGGGCTTGTAAGATTCAATCAGCCATATTTTGTGGTCTCTCAGCTTCCTCCGCGACACCGTATCGAATTGCTGGAAGTATTGCTTCACTGCGAATTTGTAAGAAGCGATTGTATTTTCTGACAAATTCGTTCCTCGTAGATACTCTTCAAAATTGTCCATTCTCATATTTGAAAGACCTCCTTCCAAATATGATTTTATCAGACATTTATAAAAATGGTATTCTTTTCCAGATTTTTTTCGACATGTTACGACAATTACTGTCTTCCCAGAGTCTGAAAATGTTCCATGGAACCGTAAAGTTTCAGAATTTGTTCAAATTCCTCTGAATCATACAGGGAACACTTTCCCCGGCCAAAGGATTTTGCCGCTTCCAGCATAAATCTGGCGGCATCCTCCATATCTTCCAAATGGCTGGCCCCCGTCGCACATCCGGCCACGGTGGTTTCTGTGGTAATTGCAACACCCACCACCGGAGCTTTTGTGGCTGTAGCCGGCTGAAGAATGCTGTTTAAATGGAACAGGCCGTTGCCGTAGGGAGTAATATCCTGCTGTGTCAGGGCAAACACCTTTGGAAGCTTTCCGGTAGTCGTTTCCATGATATCCAGAAGGTCCTCGCTGACTCTTAAAATATAGCCCTCCTTCACAGTAGGGGAGATGGCAAATCCACGGTGATTGATAATACGGTTGCCCTTTGTGGTATCCACCACCAGAACGGCATCCAGGCCGTCTGTCACTTCTTCCTTATTTACCTGCCAGGTTTCCACCGGAGAACCCATGAACGGAACCGGCTCATGGGGCGTTGTGGGGGCATCCGGGCATACGTGAGTGGAGATAAACACATCCCCCTCCAGAAAATCTCCTTTTTTCTGCATATCCAGAAGCTTGGCCGCCACTGCCAGGGCCGTAATGGCGCCATCACCGTCAGAAACAAAGCCAAGCTGTTCCGGTCTGGCTCCAAGGCCGCCGAGACGCCCCAGGATTCCCATGGTCTTTGCCGTTCCCCCGCCTGACTTGCCGTTTTTCCCGGGAATCAGAATCCGCACCATATCGGTGTGGCCCTTAGGCCCTGCAAGCGGATAGGTCTCCGCCTGACAGTCCGGCGCAATGGAACGAAAATACTCCACCACCCGGGCTCCGGACGCAGAAGCGCTGTCCAAAATATCAAATAGCTCCACAAACTGTCTGTACAACATGTCATTTTCTCCTTTAATATATTTATTTGCGGCCCCGGACCCTGGTTCCGAAACCGTATTTTCTAATTCGTTCCTTCGCCTCCCTGGGTACGGGAAGCGAATCATTGATTTTTGATATGGTCTTTTTATACGTGAATTCCGGAAGCCTGTGCTCCTGCAAAAAGCGTTCCGTCTTCTCCGGGTATTTCACAAAGCACATGGAATATGCCCAGGCCACAGCCATCTGTGCATAATAGCCTTCCTGACGGATTTCGTATAAAGCCCCGAGGCTTTGATCAATCCAGGAATCGCAGATATAGTGTTCTAAAATCATCACCGCGGCAAACCGGGCCTCAAACTCTTTTTCTGATGTCAGGTACGGTGTCAGAAACTCCCAGAACTCCTCCCGGTATTCTTTCGCCGCCTTTAACCCATTACAAAAAGTATCACAGATGCACCAGTCTGTAATCTGGGGGATAAACTCTTTGGTGAGTTTTAAAATTTCCTCTTTTTCTGCAGACAGTCCGCCAATGACCAGAGCCCTTAAAAGAATCTCTTCAAAACTGTTTCGCCCGGCCTCCTTTAGAAAAACACGGCCGTTCTCCTTTAAAATCCCGGCTGCCATTTTTCGGAGCACCGGTCGCCGGACTCCCAGGAAATTTTCTACTCCCGGAATCAGCGACGACTGGAATTTCCGGTAAGATTCATCCACATGATTAAGAAGCTCATTTCTGATGGATTCGATCATAACTTATCCTATATAAGAGTCCACACAGACGGCGCCGTAAGGGCGGATGCTCATGCGGTATGCGCTCCCCTTTCCCATGGCCTTTTCAATATATGTGATGTATTCATCCACAACTGTATCCGGAAGCATTGCCATGATGACGCCTGCAAATCCTCCGCCGTGTACCCGGCATGCGCCGCAGCCTTTTTTCCTGATAAAAAGCTCTGTGAGAGCCAGTGCCGCAGTAATTCCCTGCTCGGAGCTTCCGCCTACATAGCAGTTCTGGAGCCATTTCCAGGAGGAATTTCCAGACTCCGTAATGGTCTTTAAAAAGTCCTCAAAACGGTTTTCCTTAAGAGCCTCCACCTGAGCTTCCACACGTTTATTTTCCTCAAAAAAGTGAAGGGCGCGAAGCAGGGGACGGTCTCCCGCTTTTTCCCGCACGTTTGCAGCAGCTTCCAGAACCTCTTCTTCTGTAATATCGGCGCAGACTTCCTTTCCAAATACGGCTGCCACTTTCTTCATATCGGCAGGAATAGAGGAATATTCTTCGCTTAAATCGGCATGCCCCTTACCTGTCTGAACGATAACCAGGCTGTGATTTTGGGAGCCGAAATCAAAATCAAGCTTTTCCACCACAGGTTTTAAGGGATCCTTGAAATCAATGGTAACCATCCCCCCCACGGCGCATGCCATCTGATCCAAAAGGCCGGAGGCCTTGTTCCAGAAATTGTTTTCCGCATATTTTCCAGCATGGGCATATGTAACCACATCAATGGTTCCGCCATTAAAAAACGTATTGATTATGGAGCAGATTAACATTTCATAGGATGCGGAGGAGCTGACTCCGGCGGCGCTTATTACGTTGCTTGTAATATACGCATCAAACCCGCCGACCGCATGACCCATCTCTTTAAACCCGGCCAGTATTCCCTTTGTAAGGTCAATGGTCCCGGCCATTTTTTCACTGGGCTTTAAATCATCCAGACGAATTGTAAATTTCTGATTATATGTTTCGCTGATAATGTGGATTTCATCGGTTTTGTTGGCGGCGGCAGCGGCTATGCAGTCCAGATTGATACTTCCGGCCAGAACCTTTCCATGGTTATGATCCGTATGGTTGCCGCTGATTTCCGTACGGCCCGCGGAGGTAAACAAGCTCATATCTGTTTTCCCAAAAGCCTTTTCGAATTCCTCCATCACATGTACATAACGTTCCCTGTTTTCTGAAACGCCGGCCGCTCCGTACATTTTTTCTAAAAATTCCTCTGCCTTTTTGCCATTTAACCTTTCCAAAAGCGCTTTTGCTTCCATAAAATCTCTCCTTTTTTCATGGGATTCCCAATTTTCTTTCTTGCAAACAAGCCTGCCATCATTATATAATACCTTTAATCTGCCTTGCAATAGTTTGTTGAAAAAAAGGAAAACCCGGAGGAATAACATGACAGACTGGAACCAAAAACCATACCATTCTCTGGACTTTCACTTAAGAGAAACCTTTGGAAAAAAAGTATATAAGCTGGCCTTAGACGGGGGCATGACCTGTCCCAACCGTGACGGTACCTTAGGAACCAGAGGCTGTATCTTCTGCAGTGCCGGAGGATCCGGCGATTTTGCCGCTCCAAGAACTCATTCTGTAAAGGAACAGGTGGAACGGGCCAAAAAACGGGTGTCCGCAAAAATTGCGGAAACTTCCGGGGCATATATTGCCTACTTCCAGTCCTACACCAACACCTATGCTCCCCTTCCCTATCTGGAATCGCTCTTTTCAGAAGCTATTGCTCTTCCGGAAATCTGTGCTCTGTCCATCGGTACAAGGCCCGACTGTCTGCCTTTGGAAACAGTGGCTCTTCTCTCCCGCCTCAACGAAACAAAGCCGGTCTGGGTGGAGCTGGGCCTTCAGACCATTCAC
The DNA here is from genome assembly GCA_910586315.1 of uncultured Lachnospiraceae bacterium. Lineage (GTDB taxonomy): Bacteria > Bacillota > Clostridia > Lachnospirales > Lachnospiraceae > CANRXD01. The sequence continues at coordinate 12,205 of CAJUIP010000053.1, forward strand.
GAAAAAACTGCTGCCTTTATCCGCCGCGGCTATGGGCTTCCTGTGTTTGAGGATGCCCACAGACGCTTAAAGGAGGCCGGGCTCCCAGTCATCGTCCATGTGATATTAGGCCTTCCCGGAGAATCTACAGAAGATATGCTGGACACCATCCGCTATCTGGCGGACCTCCGGATAGACGGCATAAAGCTGCAGCTTTTGCATGTATTAAAGGGTACGGACCTGGACCTTCTCTACAGACAGCATGCCTTTGAAACCATGTCCCTTCCGGATTATTTATATCTGGTCGGCCGATGCATCCGGCTTCTTCCGCCTGAAACCGTCATTCACCGTTTAAGCGGAGACGGTCCAAAATCCTTGCTGACCGCCCCCATGTGGAGCGCCAACAAGCGGCTGGTCCTAAACTCCCTGGCAAAATATTTAAAAGAAAACGGAATTTTCCAGGGCCAGGACTTCCACAGATAATACAATAAAGCCGCTCCCATAATTTCACAGGAAGCAGCCCTTGTCACACGACTGTATAAAAGTAAGATAAAAAAAGTTTTTCTCCTGAAACCTAAAAATGCTTCGTATATAAATGCACACCCACGCAAAGAGGAAGTCTGGAGCTATGCATCTTTTGCAGCGGGATTTTACAGAGCCACAATAATTCCTCCGTCACTTGCATAGACTGTGGACACCCCGCAGGTATCTGTAATCACGATATCTTTAAACTTCGCCAGAGAGCAGAATATTTCCTTCATATACGCAGCGCGCTCCGGTGCGTTGCAGTGGGCGATAATCAGACGTTTGTCCTCGGTGCTTCCCGCCTCCTGTACCGCGATATCAGCCAGACGCTTGAGAGCCTTCGGGATCCCCCTTGCCTGATCCAATTTAATGATGGTTCCCTTTTCAGCACCCATTACAGGCTTAATATTTAACTTTGTGGCAAAAAACGCCTGAAGTCCCGTCAGTCTTCCGTTCTTTCTTAAGGTATCCAGAGTCTCCAGCACGAAATATGTTTTCATTCTGTCTCTGTAAGACAGGGCCTCTTTTTCCACCTCATTAAAAGGCAGCCCCTTCTCGCACAGGGCTTTAATGAAAAGAGCAATGTTTAACTGGCCGCTGGACGCCGACTGGGAGTCAATCACACAGATATTCTTCTTTCCATGCTCTTCCTCATAGAGATTTTTCGCCAGCACAGCGCTGTTGTAGCTCCCGCTTAAAGCCGCGGAAAGGGTAATGACAAACACATCCTCTTCTTCGCAGCCATATGCCTCCTTAAACATCTCTGGGGACGGACAGGCCGTCTTGGGGCATTCCGGGCTATTTTTCACAACTTCTATAAATTCTTTCTGATTAAAGGTTTCATCATCAATAAAGCTCTTGTCTTCCACCATCAGAGTCAGAGGAATCATAGCAAAATGAGGCTCCTTCCTCATCTCCTTTGTCAAATCCAGACAACTGTCTCCAATAATTTTAAACCCCATATCTTTTCCTCCAAACTGCTTCTTCCATCACGTCCGCCTTTTAATCTCATTCTTTTGCTTTGTAATGTAGTATTGAATACTATATATTATAGTGTCCCCTTGCAGGAAAGTCAATACTCATTCTCGCAGATATGGGGGAATTTTGCATCACAGCCTTTCAATCTTTTTCGCCATCAGCTCGCTGTTGTTGCTGTGAATAATCGCATCCTCCCTGGAGATAATTCCTTTCTGATACATTTGGATCAGGCTCGTATCCATAGATATCATGCCTTCTTTCTGCGATGTGGCAATCACATTATCAATCTGGTGTATCTTGGATTCACGTATCATGTTCCGTATGGCATTATTGAAAAACATGATTTCAAACGCCGGATATACGCCGCCGTTTAAGGAAGGAATCAGCTGCTGGGAGATAACCCCTTCCATAACCATGGACAGCTGCACCCGGATCTGCTGCTGCTGTTGCGGCGGAAAGCTGTCTATAATACGATCCATCGTGTTGGACGCGCCTATGGTATGGAGAGTGGATATTACCAGATGGCCTGTCTCAGCTGCTGTCATCGCGGTTTTAATTGTCTCATAGTCTCTCATCTCTCCCAGAAGGATTACGTCCGGCGCCTGCCTTAAGGCAGCCCTGAGGCCGGACATATAGCTTTCCGTATCCGTTCCAATCTCCCTCTGGGACACCACGCTCTTGTCATGGCGGTGAAGATATTCTATCGGATCCTCCAGGGTAATGACATGGGCGTTTCTTGTCCGGTTAATTTCATTGATGATACAGGCTAACGTCGTACTCTTTCCGCTTCCTGCAGGCCCTGTCACCAGCACCATCCCTTTGGTCATCTTCGCCACGTCAAGAATCGTCCGCGGAAGATGAAGCTGCTCATAATCCGGCAAATGAAATGTAATAATACGGATAATAGCGGCCAGAGACCCCCTTTGCCGGAACACATTGGCGCGGAACCGTGACAGCTTCGGCAGGGCAAAGGAGAAATCATCGTCTCCTTCCTCCCGTATCCTTTTCATGCTGCGGTTTCCTGCCACTTCATACAATTCCTTTATCAGGTCTTCAATCTGAGCCGGAGACAGCTTCTCCTCTTTCTGGCATTCGATGCGGCCTCCTGCTTTATAGGATAAAGGCATGCCTGCCACCAGAAAAATATCAGACGCCTGCTTTTCCACCGCTATACTGAGCACTTCTGCAATATCCATTCACACATCTCCTTTATCAATCACTGGCCGTAACCGTCCAGATACCTTCTGAATGATTACCACCGGTCCACACAGGGATCGATTTATCAATCTCATAATCCACGGAATGACATACCTTCCAGGCCAGAATCCGATACCCTGACTCTTCTTTCCTGTTTATTTCCAGTTCTATATGGAGCATCTGCCCGTACGGCATCTCTATCTCTGTCTGAACAATGCCGGTTTCTTCCTGGCAGAAACTGCCCAGCTCCTCTTTTACCAGCCGCAAATACTCTTTTTCATCATCCGCCTGACTGCAGCGTGAAAGTACTTCCTCCACCATAGCCAAAAATTCCACTGCCTGGCTGTCTGCTTTATAGTATCCCCTGACAGCCTCCGCATTCTTCCTGGCAAGTTTCCAGTCGCTGCCTGCGCTGCTTAAGGAAAGCAGCCCAAAAACTGTCAGACATAAGACAATGAATATTAAAATCAGAGACGACATACCGATATTCGCCCGCCCGCCCCATTGGTTTTCATTCATGTTTCTATTCCCTTCCGTTCCTGCTATTCCTTTCTTCTCCTGCTATTCCTTTCTTCTCCTGCTATTCTTTTCCACTCCTGCTTTCCTGATATCCGATTTTCTTGGCGTCCAGCGCAAAAAGCTCCGTATCATCCTTCAGACGCCAGATTTTAATCTGTGCCTCTTCCACTGTTTTCCCTCTCGTCAGGCCTACGCTGGCCTTGTAATCCGCCGCCTTCTCATCCTCTACCGGATTCCACTGACTGTCCCAATAGATGACTCCCGGTTCCCCGTCTTTTGACATGAGAAACCACACCTCAAGTCCCCTGACATCCTCTGCTTTCCAGATCTCGGCCACGCTCTCCGCTGCCAGGGAGGCATAATTGGTATCCCTGGACAGGCAGCTTAAATGATCCGCTTTCACAAATGCCAGGATGCAGACGCCGGCGCACAGAATAAAGAAACACACAACTACGATCATCTCCATGAGAAACATGGCTGTTCCCGAATCACGTTTCCCCTTCATTCCCTCTGCCTCCGCTTCTGATATTTAACAGCAGGCTGCCGGACCGGGAGCCTGTCACCTGTATTTTGAGGACAGAATTTTCTTTCGAAAATGTCAGCCCCTGGCATTTTGCGATCTCCAGGCCGTCTTTTAATCCTAACCCGCTGCCTTCATTGGTAAATAATTCTCTGACCGCCCCATCCTCATAATAAATCCATGTAATAAATTTTCTTCCGCCAATCTCCTGCGTAAGCTCCAGCACCTGGGTATCCTCTATGGTTTTTACCGTCACGCTTCCCGCCTGGTCTCCCTGCCTCACTTTATTGGCCACATAGTTTAAGATCACCTGGCTGGAATAGTTTTCCTGGATGCGGCTGTTGATATTTTCATATACCTTTCCTCCGATAAGCACCGTAAACAGAGCACACAGCACAAACACCAGGAATAAAAGCATGGTAAAAAGGAGGTTAACGGTCTGGCCCTTCTGCCGTATCTGCCTTTTCAACTTCTCTCCCCTCCTCGTATAATAAGTTTATAGCCAGTCAGAACAGGCTATAGACTTATTCTT
>CAJUIP010000054.1 GCA_910586315.1 uncultured Lachnospiraceae bacterium
AAATATTCTTTTCTTATTTGTATCCTCTATTATACTATAAAGGCGCCTTTTTACTCTTACTTTAAACAAATTACTATTCGTATTTAATAAGTATCGGGCATATATGGGTATTAACAACTCCCATAATTTTTCATCGTTACAAAAATGCAATTCTAGAAATTCAAAATACTTTTCAAAAAGCTTATAATCCAAATAGGTACTTCTATGGAGGAATCCAACTCCTATCTGTTTACAATGTCCCAATTCTTTATTCAAAAATATATCCAACCATTTCTCCGCACTTCCACGGCGTTTATTATATAACTTATCACCAATTCTTATTACCAAGTATTCTAATGCTTCTGTATAATTTGATATATACTTCTCTAAAATTGGTTCTTCTTCTTTTTTATTTACAATTAAAGATGCATATCTATCCACAAATGAATATTTATCTGAATCATCACTAATACTCTGTATTAATTCTAAAATATTATCTATTTGCCCAATACAACAATTGCTTTCATATTCAATACAATCTTTAACAAATGGTAAAATCATATTATGTAGACCTTGCTGATATGCCGTAAGTAAAAGCTCCAATAAATTTATATTATGCTCACTTTGTAGGATAAATCCAATATACTCGGTTAATAAATTCCTTTCTTCAATCATACATAAAAAACTAATGATATTTTGTATTTCAAATGACTTTAGTTCTTTCATTTTTGCCCGCGTCATAACTCCCCATCGAATATGGCGCATTTCGTCTGAACCATCGTCTAACTTATAAAATATCTGATCAGTAGACATTGACAATAATGTAGAGTCTTCAGAAATCATCCTATCTGCCGTTCTAAACATTTCTATTACTTTGTCTAATTCGTAAATCATATTAATCATCCCTCTTGACAATTTAACTCGTATTGATAAATTCTATACTATCGATAATTTCTAAGATTAATTTCAGAGTATTATTTCTAATTTTCTCTAAAAGTCTTTAGCTGTATGCAGAATAATCACTATATGGAATATCGGCTATTTTACTATTCACTCATAATTTTACCCAGCATTTCCTGCAAAATATATTGCTGGAAATAACTGGGCTCATATAGTTTAAATTAAATAGAGTTACATTTTCACGAAACAACTTCAGCAAACCACTCCCTGATAACAGAAACCTGGACATTCACCATTTTGGCAATGGTCTCTTCTTCCAATCCTATGGTCCGCAGATTGAACGCAGTTTCCTTCGCCTGCTCCATTCTTCCATAGTCTTCTCCTTCCCTGCGCCCCTGCTGCCATCCCTCTCTCAAAATTGTTTTCGCCTCATGTTCAAGAATCTTTCCGCCCATAACTGACTTCACTCCTTCCCTGACATGCTCATATTTCTGGGCAATATTCTCCAGCACTTTGTCCGACATTTCCATAATGATTTTTCTTGTATAAGCACTGATACTCCCATTTTCCAATAGCTGATCCAACCGTGCCATAATATCTGCGTATTCAGCCTTTAAAGTTTCCAACTTATCTTTATCATTATTATACTCCTCAAAGCGGCTTTCATGTGAAAAGATATAAAATGGAATCAAAAATAACAGATTCTTCTCAAAGATTTCGTCTATCCCATACTTCTGAGCCTTCATTACCGGAATATCAAAAGAAACCATACCGCCAGGTGTTGTCATCTCGATTTTCATCTTATCCGGTGTTGACTTGGTACTTCTAAGAAACAGGACTGCTGAATGGGGAATTTCCACTTTAAGAGTATCCCCGATAATTTCTCCCTGGTCTAAGGCAATCTGAGTTGCGTATTCAAAAATACGAACCAACATGCTGCTGTCTGCAGTGCTCTGGCATTCATACAGAAATTTTTTCTTATTCTTTCCCACAATTGTAAAACTACCGTCAGTGATCCGTTTCGCTTCCCCTCCGTCCTGCTGATTCAAAAAATGGATTTCTGGAGAAAATACTACCTTCTCGTCTCCACTAAAGCATTCATGGAACGCTTCGTTAATAACGGGAATGATCAGCCTGCTGCAGTCATTCAGCAGAGTACGGAACACATCATCGTAGGGGGTATTGACGACCCTGCTATTGATTGTTTTCATTAAATAGACCTCCGGTCTGGCAGGAATCCTTGTTTTTCCTTCTCTTAATGCTATTTTACCACAAAATGTCTGTCTATGGCAACATAATGCCTAAATTCCTTAAATTTTTCTACATCCTCCAAAATGCCTGGGATGTATAATTAATAAAATCGATTGTTTTAAAATTTTATTGTCCACATCCCATCAATTTCATGATGTATTTCTTTTACAACATATCAGTTACATGATAGAGGTTTCTATCAGCTTCGTGATATATTTTTCCTATCAGTTACATGATAGTCTTAGATATGTTATTCTTCCATATCACACAAAAAATCCGCATACCATGCACTGGACGGGTGCTGCCAGTCACAGTATTCAAACAATTCTCTTGCCAAATTTTCCTTTCCGCCACACTGCTCCAGAAAATCCATCCCACTGTACATTGTGTTTACCACCCGGTCCACCTCTTCTTTTTCTACCACTTCATGTACCGGTATCTCATTCAGGTCAAGATCCGGAATATAAATAATCTCATCTGACAGAGAAAATTTACCTTTATAGATGTCACATTCCTGGCCAGGCTGGAATTCAAATAACTCCTCCAGAGTCCGCCCTTTTAACAGTTCCTCTTTTACCTGCTCTCTGTTCACAGCAATTCCCTTCTTCTCAAACCGGCTCTGCTTTACTCAAATAATTTCGATGAATCAAATAACACCACATTCCCGCTGTCTCCAATTTTTCTGCAAGCACTCCAATGATATGCACTTCTGGAGATTCCGCTTAAATATGCTTCTCTTCCCAAAAGACTACAGGCTTTCTTTGCGGAAATCCGTTTCTTGTTATTGATCTTATAAACCGTCTTTTTCATAGCTTCTTCAATCTGTTCCAGATCCTTTTCTAAATATCCGCATTTTTTAAAGTATTCCTTATCCCCATTAGTTAATTTCATTTTCCCGCTCCATCCTTTTTATAGACAATACCGTTGGTGCCATCCACGATTCCCAACGCCCAGGAATAACCGTTTGGGCTGGAACCGTCCCGGAATTTCCTCGGCCTTCTTGTTATCGCCCTCTCGGTTCCGGATTTTAATGTAACCTTTTCTTCCGTTATCTTCGTGATCCGGTACTCCTTGTCAGCATAGGCCTCTCCATTCCACGCCCTGACTGTATACACTTCTCCTACACGGAATGGGTGCGGATCAATCTGAACCCGATCAGAAATAATCCTGTTTATCTCGGCATACGCAGCTTCCCCAGTCATTCCGGCTGCACCGCCTTCCAGAATCCGATAAGTTAGGTTGACTCTTCCCGTTCCGATAACCTTACATTTACCCCACTGGTTAAGTTCCACCGTATATCCGACCTTGATATTCTCCTGGGAAAACTCTATGCCTCCAACTTCTGCCAGACATTCATGGTAATAAATAAATTTGCTGATGGTGTTTTCAATCATTAGTTCCGCGTCTTCTATCCATCCCTGTACAGTTTCCGCCGTGACAACATTGCCATTATACGCCTTAAAGACCTCTCCCTGCTCGATCTTCTCCAGTTTTTCCCGGTATCTCTCCAGATTCTTTTTCTGCGCCTTTATGGTCTTCTCTTCTTCCTTGATCCTTCGGTCAAGAAACCCTTTGTTTGTGGGCTTTGTCCTTTTGGCTGTCTGTCTTGCTGTCTCTGCCCTTTTAATGTAGTATTCCGATTTCTTGAATTCTTCCACTCCTCTGTCCCAGGCAGCGATCATCTGATTTATCCGGTTTGTAAATGCCCTGCCAGAGCTGCTGTTTCCTCTTGGCTGGGTGTAGAAAGCCTTATCGCCATGCATATCCTCAATAGGCTTCTGCAATGCTTTTCTTTTTTGATCAGCCATCTCAGATTTTCGCTCATACCGTTCTGCCCGTTCTTCTGCCCGTTCTGCCTTTTGTTCCATCTGTTCTTTAAAACTTAATCTTTCCCCAGCCTTTCCTCCATCCTCAAGCCCCAGTTTTTTTGCCACTCCTTCAGCCCACCAGAGATTCGGGAATTTTGCCCGGCTCACCCATGCGTCAACCTTCCTGCTGAAGAGAAAATTGTTGTTGATTTCCTTTTTCAAATCTTCTGGCAATGCCAGATAATCTTCCTTTTTAAAATGGAGCTCCAGTTTTTGTGTTGCCATGTTCCTGATATAGTAATTCATTTGTACTCTCCTCTCCAGATTCCTATGATATTCTTCATCCCAATTATGGTTCTGGATCTATGCCATAAAGAGACGTTCCAAACACACAATAAAACCGCCAGGGTAATCGGTCACCAAAGCGGTTTATCGCAAATTATTTATCAGTCTTTCTTGTGGTTATTTTACTTGTACCTATCCTAAATCAAAATTATCCTTCTGCCACTCCGCTTTCCTGTGCTTCCTCCTGCGTTTCAGGAATCTCTTCTATATGGGCTGCTTCTTCCTGCTTAAAGGAAACGGACTCATCACAATTGACCCACACCTGTCCCAGGCCTTCCCCCTTGATATCAAATCGGTAATCCCCCTTCATTAACCCCGGCACTTTAATCACATACTTCCCATATTCATCCGCCATGATATTCCCAGGGGTGGTACTTTTAGAATATATAGTTCCGTCCGGCATAGTCAGTTTAAGATCCGCCAAAGCCCTGTCCTCGTGTTCCCAGGTAATGGTAAAATCATGTGCCTGATCGGACGGCTTATAATAAATCCGGATACTTCCGCTGTTCCCATTATGGACATAACTGGTGACGTTTCCACTGTTAAGGCTTACCTCCACACGCTTATGAATCTTGTCAAAATTGGAATAGAGGAGCTGACACTCTCCTGCCGCTGCGACTCCGTTTTTTTCCTGCCATTCATAGAACGTCAGGGTCTTTCCGTCCTTTTCTTCATAATAGTAAGCAGAATTCAGGTTAATGCCGCTTTCATCCACTCCCCGGTCAACATTCAGGAATTTCACAAATCCCATGTTGTTGATCAGATAATAGCCGCTTCTAAAGTAAGCCGGCACCTCTATAATGGCGTATCCGTCTGTGGAGAGGGTGTACTTGGCGGTCTGATAAAGCTCAAAGGACTGATAATACTTTGTATCAGCAGTAACAGAAATGGGAATGTGCTGTGTGCCCAGATACAGATCCACATTGGCTGCCGTGTCCTTGCTCATGCCTGTAATGATACCTGCGCTGTTTAAATACTGTGGGGAAAGGGTTGTGCCATTGACCGCGTCTACCGTGACATCCACATCTTTGCTAATGCCCAGTGTTTCAAGGGTTGTTTTTAGAGTAGACCCTTCGGAACAGACTGTCTGTGAGACAGACTTAATCTTGCCGGATTCGCTTAAAGCAAGCCCGGAAAAACAAATGGGCCTGATCCTGATAGCCGACATCCAGCAGATTTTCTCCGGTAAGAACCGGATTGTCGGATTTGGCGTAGAAATAGTGATCGCCAGCCGACCAGTGAAACACCTCCCCTTCCTTGTATTCCCCCACTGTCCTGCCGTCCTCATCCCTTTCCTCCCAGCAGATTCTGGTTACCTGGTAATACAGCTCCGGGTACACCTTTTCCTCCCCTTCCTCTATGGGATGGGGATCGCTTTTCTTCCGTCAGAATAACTCTCATTCCCCAGTTGATACTGGAGACCGTCCGGTAAGTATTCCATCGGGATTCTGGTAATCCGTATCTTAGGACCCGAATCGGAAGGACCTTTTTTCACTGATGAGGGATGGGCGGCATTTAACAAACTGTTTTGGGATAATGAATTTCCTTTTACAGCAGAGGATAGCACAATTCGCAAATGTTTTTCAGATCGGACCCACTGCTGTATTCCTTTACAGAAGTTCCCATATTTTTCACATTCCGCCTTGTTGAGACACCCTCCGACCGTTTTGACCTATTCGGCAAATCCTCTTTTTTGGATTGTGACTGTCCATTCACCGTGCGATAGTGTTCTCCTGAGCCAGATGGGGAGGAAACCATTTTTTTATCCATCCTGTCCATCATCCTATTAGACGGTATGGACATTCCGTTACCGCTGGTAAGACACCCACGTCTGGAATGTCGGAAACTGTATGTACTGTCTGGCAGGGAAGACGAATTTCCTAAAAATACAGTCTGATCGGCAGAAGCCGTCTGCCTATTACTTGTTTGCAGTTTTGTACGATCTGAACGTTCTTTTCTGGCATAAGAAGGCGAATCCGTAACCACTGATCGGGCTGACGGGCGTTCCCATTTCTCTCTGGAACCATTCTCCCTCCCATCAGGAGCAGATGTATCGTCAGGATATCGGGACTTCCCTTTTTGATGAGTATGACGGTCAGGTTCGGCATGTCCGCCTTCTCTTGGTGGAGAAAGAACAAACTGGGAACTCTGTATTGTTTCCTCCCTGCTCTCCCCCTCCGTCCTGGTTCTGTCATGGAAGTCTGTCACCCGGTTTCGGTCGGCATTGGCAAATCCATCTTTTTGTGCAGTATGTCCGGAAGTCGGCGGATGGTTTACCGTACCAGCCTGATTGCCCATAAAAGCGGCCTCTTGCATGTCCGAATGGCCATCTTTCTTGTCACTGCCAGGCCGGTTATATTCGTTTTCCCTTTTATGGTATGGTTCTTCCCTCTTACCATATTGTGCGGTTTCCTGCACTCTGTATGGTTCCGGAATAGGAGTCTCCTTCCTATTCCGTTCTTTCAGCTCATGACCTATTGCTTCCCTGAAAGGCTTTGTAGGCTCTTGTAGTTTAGCAGAATATCTGCCTTTTTTCTTTTTTCGTTTTTTCTTCCTACTCTCCTGTTGTTCTGCTTCCTCTCCGAATTCCTCTGACTCTTCGTCTTCGGCTTGAAATTCCTCTTCGCTCCCTTCCCTCTTTGTCTCTTCCTCCTTTTCCGGCACTTCCCTGCCCCGTTCCAGCTCTTCCTCTTCTATCTCCTGATCTTTCAAGGAGATCTCACGCTCCACCTCATGAACTGCTTCCAGAATCCGTTCATAATCTATTTCTCGGCAGAAAAAGAGGAATCTTCCATTGGCTTTGACCTTTCCCTCAACACTTCATGTTCCGATTCCGCCATGGAAAAGCAGATTCCCTTCTCCTGAAGCTTTACCCTCACAAATTCCATGGCCCGGTCGTCCGCGGCAATGGCTGCAGTGTTTCCCGACCGGACAATCTCCTGCTCCACCACTTCCCGGTGATAGTTCATAGTCTTATAGTCCTGGAATGCGTGGAACAGTTCCGGAATCCCCATTAAGATTCCCAGATATAATTTCACCACCATGGAAACGGCCTGGTTCCCAGCCTGCGACTCATTCATATCTTTCACCTCCGCAAACACAAACTTTTATCCTGCTTATACCTATCAATTATGGAAGAAATATCGAAAATCCCGGAAAATCTAAGATATGCTTATCCGCAGCTTTCAAAATTTTTGAGAATCTTATGAGTTCTGGTAAAATAAAAAGAAAAAATCTGGCTGAAAGGATAAAGAAGTGATAACAAAAAAGGAAGAAAAAAGACATCAAAAAACAGTCATTGGAAAACGGAAAAGAACTGGATTCCAAAATCCGGGACAGCATTTTTAAAAACCCTATAATCTGTGAACTGCCGGATCTAGCGGCAATGTATGGGCTTTATGGCCGGTTTATTGTCTGCAATGATTCTGTCTATTTTGCCTGCGGAGTCAACCGAGACGTGGTTCATGGAGATTTTATTTATGCCAGGGATACGGTCATTCCAGAATATCTGTTTGAAAAATGCGGCTATTTCAAACGGGAAGATGTACACTGCGGCCTGCTGAACCTTCAGTGAGTTTCCTTTCCTTAGATGACCGTTCCTCCCTGTTTCACGGACAGGTAACCGGCATGAGGCCGGCCTCCACCCTTTTTGCCACCATAGAAACTTACTGCCGGCTTTACCGGAAACACGGCATGGATATCCCAGAATTTGTGTTCAGCGACTGCCATGCCCTGGAAGAACTTGAGACCTGCCTATTGGCACAGACCAACACAGAACTGCTCAGTAAGGCGGAGCAACAGGCCTATTGGGACCGTGAGGAAGTCCTGCTAAAAGACCATGCGGTCTGGCACTGGCCGATTAATAGACGGGAGGACGCAGGATTTTGTGCTTTTGCGGCCTGCTCCCGATAAGCCCTTGACACCAGTAATTTAACAAAAGCCCTACGGCATTACCGGCACCCGGAAAAATGGGAACAACGATTCCAGAGTGAAAAAGCGGATTCTTACCTCTTTCATGAAACCCATGATGAGCCGCAGACAGCTTTTCTTATGGCCGGCCTTACCTCTATGGGAGTTCCCTATAAAACAAAAGTCTTTGATCAACGGTATCTTAAAGATCGGTAGCAGGAACACCTGGAGCTAAGGCAGCGGCTGGGACATGGGGAAAATCGGACGGAAACAAAAACCATCGCACTCCACAAATATGATATGGGGGCTCTCGCCTTCCTGCTTACGGAATATCTGAAATCGCAATTTTCTAAAGAAGAACTTGAGATTGGGAGAAAGCTGTACTATGGCCAGGAACATCCAAGCAGTATGGAAAACGCGGCCTATCTGTTTTTTACGGACAGTGCCTTTCTTGGGGATTTCCGTGAATTTGCGGCCAGGAACCACATCCTGTGGGGATTTCCGGCAGACTGTATGGAGGGATTTGAAGCAGACAAAGGGTGCTTCCTGATTGCAAAGACCCAGAATATGCCTTTGATTCAAGAGTTTCTCTATGAGAAGATCTACAAAGAATTCTCCACCCATGCCATAAGCACTACAGGCCAGCCAGGCTGTGAAGTCCGCACCTACGACCCCAATGGGATCTCCGCCTGGGTTATGACTCCCGGTGTCACGAAAGTTGGAGAACAGGGGCAGCAGGCAGTGTTCCGTAATATGCCCTGGTGTGTGCCGCTGCGAGAGTTGAAAGAAAGGGGAGTTTGGGTAGAAAACAGATAAAAAGTATATATTATGACAAAATTGTCTTTGGAGCAAGAGCAGTCTTTTAGCCCTCTCCTCACACTTTCCTATGACATTAGGAGAGGCTGGCCTAAGAGATATCTTTGGTCGGGTCATACTCTACCCACTGTCCAGCTGACAATATCTCATAACTTCCCCATTGAGGATGTCCGGTCTCACGTCCTTTCACCCGGATTGGCAAAATACAGTCATGCTGGCAATAAGGCAGAGGATCATCAATCATAATCCAGCCCTGGTCATCCAGCTCTCCCTCAAACTCTTCCAGGGCTGTTTCTAACTTTTCACTGAAGGAATCATAGGAACTAAACACAGCGTCTCTGCCCGTGTAATAATAAGTATAGACTCCAAGATTGCCTATTTCATGTATCATGACTTTGTAAATAGTTTTTGTTGAATTGCATGGATAAGGTTCTCTCAAATATCCGTATATTCTCATATGGCACCTCTGTTATAGACATTGTTTCTTTCGTCTGGTTTGATAAAAAACGGGAGTACGGGTTTCCTGCCCTCTCCCGGTTTTGGTCAGGGAATTGTTCTTTCTATGATTATTTGGTCTTTTTGTGGTAAATCCATGTTTCTGACAAATCTCATCATTTAATTATTTATAGATTAAAACGGCAATGGCGCTTTCCTATATTTTATATTACATTGTTCAAAAAAGCGCATTTGCTCGTAATTAGACGCAACAATATTACAGTTCTCTAAAAGTGGCTTAATCTTTTTTACCAATTCTCTATTTTTTCTATTCATATAAGAGATACTAATTATCTCTTTGTAAAGTCTTAAAATATTACCTGTAAAAAAATCAGCAACTTGAATGAGCACATCCTTTTTTGAATCATGAAAATCTAATTGCTGAATACCAGTCCCGTATTTTTTTAATTCATCTGCCCATTTTGATAAAACATTACTAAACTGTTTTTGATCGTCATGATATACAAAAACATTATCCCCATAAGATAGTCTTAGATTGCATATATGTCCAAGCAAACTATTAAAGGCGTCTACATTGGGCAAAAAACTTTCTTTTGTTCCTTTATTATTATAGTCTTTAATAGGCAAGATGTTTTCAAATGTTAGACCATATTTTTTGTGATTTTTTATATAGTCTATTACACCATCAACACATTGATATTCTTTCTGCTTACAACTAATTAACAACTCTCTAATTTTTAACAAAATTTCTACTATCTCTCTAATGCCATCATTCTCGCTTATTTCTTTTTGACATAGATCAATAAAATATTTTATATCTTCCATCGCCATATTATTACATAAGAAAGTTGCTATATTAATTTTCTTTTCCCTGGTTTCCTTTAAATCGAAAAGATAATATGGATAAATACAATACTCAACTATATTCATAATAACTTTATATTTTTTATCCGAAATATCAAAATATATTCCTACATCATTTGAATGTAAAATGAATAACAATTCCTCAAGCAACTCGTTCTTGAATAAATATTTGGCTTTTGATTTTAATTCTTTTTCCGTTCCTAAAAGAACGTCATGGCTTTGTAGACATTTAAGAATCTCTTCCTCAAGTTCCTTTTGTTTTTCTTCTTTAAAATAAATTGCCCCCAAAGCAAAATGAGTCTGGGATTGAAAATTCCAGGTCAAATCATCTTTTATTTCTATATTTCCAGTATTACCACTTTCATCAATAAATATATTGTAGTTCATTATATTCCCTCATGTATAAAAATTGCAGTTTTGTAATAGCTTAATATGCTTTCCTTATAATCTTTTCAAGTAATTAATAACATATCTAAAATTTCTATAAATACTCCTTAATCGTAAATTCCGTCTGTTCTCCCACCCTTTTCCTTACCAATTCAAATAGATTTTCCTTCGTTGCAAAAAGATTCTTCGGATTTCTTCCAAATAATCAGGTACTGATTCGTATCATCCAATGAAATATATTTTCTCGTATCATCATCTAACAAAATATCCGCATTATCAATAACCACCAGTTTACCGTCAGCCCTGCTTATCATATCCCTGATATCGCTCTGGTAGTCAAGATAATTGATACAAAGGAGTTTGGGATTAACAGCCATGCATTCTCTGATGAGTGAAAATACCAGCGTTTTTCCTGTGCCGGAATCGCCCGTCAAAATGGTTATGTTATTGGTAAATCGAAAATCCACTATATATGAGGTATGAACCATAGAAAAATGCTCCATAACAAGAGGCTTGCTTTTCAATATCCCACCACCCCTTTAACTTTTTATAAGCACTTACATCCGTTAATACTCTGTCTATATCTATTGCGATTACATTAAATCCGGAATAAACCCAATATTTTTCTGCGTATTTATCAATAAAAGCAGGAAAACAGCCTATTATTGGCCATCTTCCTGCTCAAAATGCTCATCCTGCTATTTAAACGCTAACAGCTTTCTTATCATGCTGACTTTTCCACTCTTTTTCCAATTGCTTCACCATGTCAACCGATTCGTTAATATATTTCGCAATTTTTTCACAAGACATGCCATCTCCAAATAACTCGAAAGCAAATTCTTTTTTCGCTTCCAGCCTTCCCTGGGATTTTCCTATAGCCACCCCAGTAGCCATACCCACAGCCTTCCCTTCATCATATACCTTATCATGAGGAAATACAAGCACTCTTCCACCCATATCCGTCACTCCTTTCCTGATTTTCTCTTCCTTCGCCGCAATATAATCGAGCAGCATTTCCATAAGCAGCCTTAACTCAGAGACATCGTACTGAGTAAGGCTCCCTTCCCTTTGCAGCTCCATAAGATGGCTGTAAATCCACTGGTACTCCTTTAACAGTTCTCCAAGTTTTTCATCATCCTCATTGATATCATGCAGCGCCTTTTCATATTTCATGATGTAATATGGCAGCAGGCACAATAACCGCTTTACAAAGATCTCATCGAGTCCATAGCTCTGCGCTTTGATAATAGGCGTTCGGTAATCAATTCTTTTCCCATCAGGAAAATTCACATGTACCGTCAGGAAATCCGGAGTCGATTCCCTATGGCGGAGATAAATTACACAGGACTCAGGATAATTGATGGTATATTCAAATCCGTTTTTCCGGGCATGCTTTAATGCCACCAGAAAATCATATTCAATCATCCGAATCGCCATTGTGCCGTCTGGATTACTCTGGCATTCCAAATGGTAGTATTTGTCCCGAATTCGGATGTAGGTATCTGAAATTACCTTATCTGCAGCACTGTCCATATGCTCATTTTGAAGCGCCGTTACTGGTTCATCTGCCGGGTACTGTTCGTGGAACACTTCGTTGATCAAAGGTATCAGCAAATGTGGCAGTCGGTCCACAATGGTTCTCCATATATCATCATATGGAGTATTGTACTCCAATTGTTGTATATTGTGTTGGTCCATTCCTTGGTATTTCCTTTCCTTTATGATTTTATTATATGTGATAGAAATAAAAAAATCAAGCAGCTACAGGTTCAAATAGAACCCGTTTTCCATGTGAAAGATGAAAAACCCCGGCACTCTCCCGCCAGGGCCTTCTGCGGCTTAACCTCCATTTCCGTTCCAGCGGTTTTTCTCATCCTGATTTCGAAGCTCCCCATACCACAGCGCTTTCGCTTCTTTCCGGTTCTCATCCAGACAATCCATGATATAAAGCCACTCCCCTTCCGTCAGGTCTATGGACTCCTTCCGGATCTCCTCCGCCTGGTCCATCAGGATCGGCAGCATACCGTTTCTGCCATGTCCCAGAGGGGCATAGCAGTTCATGATCTCAAGCCGGTATGGGTAGTTCTTTGCTGGCGAACAGGTAATGCTCACCGAATAACAGGCATGTTTGCCCGCCGTGTTCTGCACTTTCTGATGTTTCGTAGGCGGATTATAAATCACAATCGGTTTACCACCGGCCTGCGCTTCCCCTAAGCCAGCCGTTTCCCCCTTCGGTTTATATTCCTCCAGGCATCCAAGATCAAAATATCCCAAAGCCTCCTCTATGGCGTCAATCTGTGCCTGGTTTTTAGGATATCTTTCCAGTTTCCCTCTCAGAAAATCCGCCTGCCGTTCCAGGGTTGCCGCCATCTCCGCCGCTTTTCCTTCCTGCTGCGCCTCTAAAAGAAGATCACCAGGAGTTTTTCCCGCCAGGTTTCCCATTTTAAGTGGTGTGAACGCAGCCGGAATCGAACCGGCAGCCCCGTCCCCCGCAGCCTGACAAAAGGCCGCCTGGTAATTGACGGCCCGGAAAATAGCCTCCTGGGCACAGTCCGTGCGCTTCTTTAACAGCGGCATATCCCTTAAAGGAAGGTTTGCCACCAGGGACTGCTTCTTTTCATAACTGAACAGCGATATCAGGTAAATGGACCGGTTAGAAAAGATATTGAGGAACGGGTCTCCCTCCTCATCCGTCATTTTCTTCAGCCGGTCGATAAAGGACAGCCGGTAATTGCTCCTTGGGATGTCCACCACCTGTCCCGCGTATTTTCGGTTGTTTTTTTCCTCTCTCATCCGCAAATCTCCTTCCTTGTCTGACTTATCCCTATGTATCTCCCCTTTGCCTCAGCCTCCAGGGCATGCAAAAGAGGGGACTGGCTCATCTTGGCTTCGCAGGGAACCATTTTTCGGATCTCCATCTGATTCCTGACCTTACCCATAAAATAGTTGGTGGTCAAAGTACCCAACAGTGTCACATGCCTGGGAGCCCCCATTCTCTGGTATTCCTTTCCCCCGCCGAAAGACACTGCCTCCAGCTGCGGCGACAACAGCTTCACTCCCTTTCCGTCCTTCAGATACCGGTAAAATGTCTGCCCCACCGGGGACAAGGTCAAATTCTCCAGCAAAAATACCGGAGCCGGATTCCCTTCCCCATAGGGTCCGAAAGCTATGATATCCTCCATCACCTGTCCGATGTCATCCTCATGAATCTTCAAGTCATACAAGTACCCTTGTTCTTCCCCACATTCCTTTCCGGATAAAGATTTTATCAGGGATAGCCGGAACGGCTCCAGGTTCTCCCGTTTCATAGACACCCCTACCGCCGCCCCATGGCCGCCATATTGAATCAAATAGTTCCGGTTCTTATCCAGAAGGTTCTTTAAGTGGATACCTCCATAAGAACGTCCCGAACCTTTTAGAACTCCCGTCTCCGTGGACTGTCCAAACAAAATACAGGGAGACCCAAAAGTCTCCGCCACACGTCCGGCAACGATTCCAATAACTCCCTCCGGAATATCCGGCTCATAGACAACAATGGGAACGTGGGCGGACATATTTCGCTCCATGATGGTCTCCCGGACACGCTCCGTCCACCTATCAGATAATTCTTTCCTCTCCCGGTTGTCTTCTACTAATCGTTCCGCCATGCATTTGGCCTCAGAGTATGGATCGTCATAAAGCATTAGCTTTAATACTTCCACGGAACCGCTATCCCTTAAGCGCCCAGGCGCGTTAAGTACTGGCGCCAATTTAAAGCCCACAGTTTCCGCTGTCACATACTCTTCCATGCCTAACGTACACAAAAGGGCATACAGGCCCTGGGTGGTTCCTTCCTTAGTAACTAGCCCTCAGCCCTTCCTTCACAATCCTCCGGTTCTCACCAATCAAGGGCACTGAATCCGCTATCGTAGCAATCGCCGCAAAAGATAAAAGCCTGGGAATCAAAGAATGTCCCGTTCCCAACAACTCTACCGCCAGCTTAAAGGCAATACCCGCGCCACAGTATCCCACAAAATCAGCGCTGGAAGGCGCTGCGTTTGGATCAATAATCAGATTAGCCTGTGGGTATAATACTTCCCCCGTTTCTTCATCAACCACCGGAAGATAATGGTCCGTGACAATCACCTCCATCCCCTTTTCCCTGGCCCGCCTGACCGCCTCCTGGACAGAGATCCCATTGTCAACCGTAATCAAAAACTGCTCATCCTTAAACCGGTCAACCATTTCCCTTTTGAGTCCATACCCTTCTGTGAAGCGCTTCGGAAGCCGTAAGACCATGTTCGCTTTTAAGGCTTTTAAAGCCAGAGCCAGAATCGCCGTAGCTAAGATTCCATCCACATCATAATCTCCGGCTATGTAAATGATCTTCCCTTCTCTAACTGCCTCTTTCAACATGGCAGCAGCCGTGTCCAACCCATCTAACCGATAATCTTTCCGGTCACATAAGAGCGATTCCGCCGTCATGCCGGTGTTCGCGCTGACAACTTCCTCCACGGTCCGCAGCCGTGGGTCTTTTACCTGAAACATTCCTGTCCTTTCCGCATTCTCTCCAAATGCCTTATCATTGTTCAGGGTAAGTATGGTAAGAGAAAATTCTATATAACGAAGAATCTTTTGCTACCAGGCCTATGCACAAGTCAACAGCCCCATGGACAAGTCTACGCTCCGCTTCGGTCGGTGCTAATCGTGTGTCACTGGCGCACAGCACTACCGCATAACCTTGGCTCATTTCTTCGTGCAAGTCGCCACCACCCGTAAAACGGGTGGCTCGGGACGCGGGCTCTAAGCCCGCCC
>CAJUIP010000055.1 GCA_910586315.1 uncultured Lachnospiraceae bacterium
CATTTGAAGAGTATTCGTTTAAAAGTCTGGAAATAATAACTTGCCGTTATTTTGGATATATCCCAAGAGTGAAGATTAAAGCAAAAAGAACCTAAGATCAATAATGTAATTGCCACAAACACGAGTTTTATGGTAAGATGAGACTAGAAATAGCATGAAGGTGAGAATACCTAGCCAAGGGAGATGTGACAAGAACCAGTCTGGAGAGGAGAGAATTGGAGTGCCAGGGTAAGGAGGTAGATCTTATGGGACTATATCTGAATCCGGGGAACGAAGCGTTCCGGCAGGCAGTGACGGATGATATTTACATTGACAAGACAAAGTTGATTGCTCTCATAAACCAGAGACTCAATCGAACAAGAGTAAAATATATCTGTGTAAGCTGCCCCCGCCGTTTTGGAAAGTCTATGGCTGCGGATATGCTTGCTGCTTACTATGGGAAGGGCTGTGATTCAAGAGAATTATTTGCCGGCAGAAAAATTGAAAATGAGGAGTCGTTTCTGACACATTTAAACCGGCATAATGTAATACGGCTGGATATTCAGCGTTTCCTCTTTGACGAATCCCATCTTGATATTTTTATCGACAAGATACAGGAAGCAGTGATCCGGGAACTGGAAGCAGAATATGGCGGTTGTTTTGTCGCGGATCAATATGGTCTGCCTGGCGTGTTGGGGCAGATTTATGCCCATACAAAAGAAGGGTTTATATTTATTATTGATGAATGGGACTGTGTGTTCCAGTTTGCGAAAGAACGGCAGGAGATACAAAAAGGTTATCTGGATTTCCTCCGAGGGCTTTTTAAAGGCGCGGAATATGTGGAACTGGCATATATGACCGGGATACTTCCTATTAAGAAATATGGGGAATACAAGGTGAATTCTGCCGAAGGCAGAAGAGAAGGCCCCCTGGGGGGCTCAGCTATTAATTTTTTTAAAGAATTTTCTATGCTGAATCCAGGGCCGTTTGCTGAATATTTTGGTTTCACGGAAGAGGAAGTAGAAATTCTTTGCGGGAAGTATGGCATAGACTATGGAAAAACAAAGGAGTGGTATGACGGTTATCTGATTGGAAATTTTCATATTTATAATCCCCAGGCTGTAACGGAACTGATGGACAGCAAAAGTTTTCGGAGTTATTGGACCGGGACGGAGACATATGAGGCTCTAAAGATTTATATTGACATGAATTTTGACGGGTTAAAGGAATCTGTGATCGGTATGCTCAGCGATGTGCGCTGTGGGATAGATCCGTCTACGTGTCAAAATGATATGACCACTTTTAAAAGCAGAGATGACGTGCTTACCTTATTGCTGCACCTTGGTTATCTGTCCTTTGATGAAAAGACGTCAGAAGTATTTATCCCGAACCAGGAGATTGCCAGAGAGTTTATGAGGTCCGTCAAAGCAGGAGGATGGGACGGGCTGGTACAAGTGCTAAAGCGTTCGGATGGACTGCTTCAAAGCACCTGGGAACTGGATGGGGAAGCCGTTGCCCAGGGAGTAGCCGCGATTCACAATGAGACGGCCTCCATGCTCAAATACAACAATGAGAATTCCCTTACCTGCACGGTTCTAATGGCCTATTACAGCGCAAAAGCTTATTATATGAATCTGCTTCTGGAACTGCCATCGGGGAAAGGATTTGCGGATGTGGTGTACCTGACAAAACGGAATATGGACAGACCGGCCCTGGTGGTGGAATTGAAATGGAATCAGTCAGCCAAAGGAGCCATCGCTCAGATTAAAGACAAACAGTATGCAGACTGGCTGGAGGGATATACAGGGAAGATCCTTTTGGTAGGAAGCAGTTATGACGAAAAGAAAGGTCATACTTGTGTGATTGAGGAATATAAACT
Organism: uncultured Lachnospiraceae bacterium; assembly: GCA_910586315.1. Lineage (GTDB taxonomy): Bacteria > Bacillota > Clostridia > Lachnospirales > Lachnospiraceae > CANRXD01. Next base: position 1,859 of record CAJUIP010000055.1, read on the forward strand.
CAATATTTAAAATGAAACCGCCTTGGTGAAATTTGACACCTTGGCGGTTTTATATTTTTTGTTTGAAAAGATTAATTGGGTATTGACACGTTTTTTGGAATAAGATTGAGATCCCACAAGCATACTACGGATATAGGAGGATGGGTAGGGATTCTTCTAAGAATTCCTCCTACATCTATGTCAAAAAAGAATACGTCTGCCGCCTGTTTTCATTGGCTGTAAACGTATGATATGAGGAAGGATAGCATGAGCAATCATCTGAAGAATGAGACAAGCCCGTATCTCTTACAGCATGCAGAGAATCCTGTAAACTGGTATCCATGGTGTACAGAAGCGTTTGAGAGAGCGAGGAAAGAGGAGAAGCCGATTTTCCTCAGTATCGGTTACAGCACCTGCCACTGGTGCCATGTTATGGCCCACGAAAGCTTTGAAAACGAAAGGATAGCGGAAATTCTCAACAGATACTTCATTTCCATAAAGGTAGATCGTGAGGAGCGTCCGGATATTGACAGCGTATATATGGCGGTGTGCCAGGCGTTTACCGGAAGCGGCGGCTGGCCCATGAGTATCTTCATGACATGGGAGAAGAAGCCTTTTTGGGCAGGCACTTACTTTCCGGTGGAGTCCCAGTACGGCAGGCCTGGATTTTTGGATTTGCTAAAGGGAATCGCCGCAAAGTGGAGCAGCCGCCGGGAAGAGCTTCTTCATTCGGCGGATTCCGTCATTGCCCATATGCTGCAATCGAAGCCGGATGTCAAAGATACAGAAAAAGGCGATCTTTTCCGGAAAGCGGTCGAGATGTTCTCCCACAGCTTTGACCGCATATGTGGCGGATTCGGGACAGCCCCCAAGTTTCCTGTTCCGCATAATTTTCTGTTTTTGATGCAGTACGCAAAAAAGAATCGGAATCCGGCTGTGCTGGAAATGGTGGAGATAACCCTTCTTCAGATGCGAAAGGGAGGGATCTTTGACCATATCGGATATGGGTTCTCCAGATATTCCACGGACCGGTATTTTCTTGCCCCGCATTTTGAGAAAATGCTGTATGACAACGCACTGCTCATCATCGCGTATGCATCGGCGTATTCCATGACTCGAAATAAGGTGTATCTGGATACGGCCGAAAAGACAGCTCTCTATGTATGCAGGGAGTTAACCTCAGAAGAAGGAGGGTTTTACAGCGCCCAGGATGCTGACAGCCAGGGTGTGGAGGGGAAGTACTATACCTTTTCCCTCTCTGAGATTACAAGCGTTTTGGGAGAAGAACAGGGAAAGGCCTTTTCCCGTTCCTTTGATATTACAGAAAGCGGGAATTTTGAGGGTGTCAATATCCCGAACCGCTTAAAGAGCAATGATTTGGATAAGGACTTTGGCGATGAAATTGAGACGTTGTACCGCTACCGGAAGAAGCGGGCAGCGCTGCATCTGGATAATAAGATTTTAACTTCCTGGAATTCCATGATGATCGGGGCAATGGCAATCCTTTACAGGGTTTCCGGGGACGAAAGATATTTAGAAAGGGCGGTTGACGGGCAGCTGTTTATCGAGCGGAACCTGTGTGAGAACTCCACGCTTTACACAAGCTGGTGTAATGGGAGACATTCTGACAACAGCGTTTTGGATGATTATGCATTTTATACGGCTGCGCTGATGGAACTGTATCATTCTACCTTAGACAGGGAGTACCTGAAAAAGGCGGAGCAGTTTTTCCTTGAGGCAGTAAGACGGTTTGCCGATGATGAAGCAGGCGGCTTTTACCTTTCGGACCGGGGCAGCGCAGAGCTTTTCATGAATCCCAAGGAAACGTATGACGGGGCGGTTCCAAGTGGAAATTCTGTCATGGCATACAACACTGTAAGGCTGTATCAGCTAACCCGGCGGGAAGAATACAAAGAACTCGCAGAAAGGCAGATTGCGTATATGGCTCCTCTGGCCTGGGAGTATCCTGTGGGATACAGCTTGTTTCTGTTTGCAAAGCTTTTGTATGAAGAACCGCCGGAGCACATTGTGATTGCTGTGAAGGACAGAAAGGAGCTGGAGAGCATAAAAGGGCAGCTTCCTCTGCTGGCCAATGTGATTGTGGTTTCAGAAGACAGGGACTATCCGTTGTTAAATAACCGGATGACATTTTATGTATGCAAAGACTATACCTGCCTTGCGCCGTCCAACAGCTTTTTGGAGGGGGAAAGAGGAAGGTAGACCGAAGAATAAAACACGCCGTCTTTATCCTCAAAACTGCAGTTTCCTCCGTACTTTTCTACCACAGACCGTACCGAAATAAGTCCTGTTCCTCCCCCTGGCTTTGAAGAGCAGAAAATGCCTTCCGCCGTCTTTGACACAGAACGGAAGCTATTGTCCATGGTAATGGTAAGAACCCCGTTAAACTGACGGCTCCGTAATGTGAGAAATGGTTTGTCTGCCACTTTGCATGCTTCAATCCCGTTTTCCAGAAAATTTCCAATAATCACACAGAGATCACTTGCCGGCACCTGGCCTGTATCTGCCGGAATATTCAGCTGAATGACGACAGGAATCCCGGCCTCGCGGGCCACTGTCTGATAGTAAAAGGCCAGTGCGTTTACAGCCTCATTTTCGCACAGATTTCCGAGAAATCCTTCCGGAATCTCTGCGGACACCTGATCTAAATAGGCCATAAGATTTTCCTTCTCCTCATCCCCTCTGACCGCCCATTGGCGAATAGCCGCCATATGATGTTTCAGGTCATGGCGCTGTCTTTGAAGGGCAGATGACATTTCAGTCAGCATTTGATACCTGTCCTTCTGCGCCTCAACCTGTTTCTCCATAAGGGAAACTTCAAATGCCAGCTGGTGGTTTTTCATCTTTAACGTGAACGTATCCCGGATAAAATATCCGCAAAGAATGGACACCATAACAAGAGAGGTCAGAACCCCGATCTGAAAGAAAAAGGACTTCTGTACATTCCACTCAAACACATAATAATTGGCAACCTCCAGAAGGGAAAAAAGTGCCACGACTGCCACAGGGAGAAAAAACCGCCGGGCTACAGGACTATGATATTTTATACTTTCCCGCAGGATGCAAAAACCGCACAGACAAAAGGTCAGAGGAACCAAAATATGAAACAGATACATGGTTTTTGACAGAGAGGCGATTCCCGCAAGCTGAGCAATGACGGCCAGACAGACAGCCGTTTCCAGAACCAGGCATTGAATACTCATAAGACGCCTCTGGTGTTCTCCGAATAGAATCAGACAAAACTTTGTCATGGGAACAGCCATGGTAAAAAGGCCGCAAAATGCCATGATATACAGAATATTTGCGTTTTCAACCAGAAGTCCTGTGAAGTTACATTCTCCTATAACCCAGATTCCGGTGCAAAGGGAAAAAAGCCCCAGCCAGAAAAGGGCAATTCCTTTTTTCTCAAACCGGGCAGCGGCAAAGGCCATAAGCCACAGAAAAATCCCTAAAACCACAAGTACGCCGGCAAAAGCAAGAGAAAATCCCATGGCCGACCAAAGGTGTTTTAAAATAGCCTCAGGGCTCCCTATGAGCACGGGATGGAGCGCCATCTGATTCCTCTGGGAAGGAGAGAGGTATTCAAACGTCAGAGTTGTATCCCCATCCGTATCCGGCAGACGAAACAATGTTACTTTTGTAGGCGGATCCAGCAAAAAAGCCGGAAAACTTCCATCCTGGCCATACTGAAATATCAGTTCTCCGTCTGCATAAACCCGCAGAGGAGCGTATACGGTTTTCAGATAGATATAATCCCCTTTCCGCCGCTTAGCCTGGGCAGTGAGGGTTACGGGAGTACGGCTGACGGGGCAGGGAAGCGACACGGGGAGAGACAATTCTTTTCCCTCCCACTGCCACTGGGTTATAGTCTGCAGCCGGGTATCCTGCTTTCCGCTGCCGAAATCCCCGGTATCAAAAAGCAGGATAAGAAATAATATGCTGATGAGACATAAAACAGATGCTGGCAGAAGCACAGCAGTAAAACGGCTGAATTTATTCATAATTTTCTCCTTCAGAATAAATTATACCACTCTCACAGCCGCTTTTGAAGCCTCTATTTTACATGAAAAATGATATGAAAAATGATAAAAAGACCATCTGATCCAGCCGCTCCTGGTTTGATGGTCTTTTTATAAGGTTTCATAAGGTTACAATGATGTATGCTGCTCCCGATAATTGTTTTTCTGTGATTAGGATTCGCTGGAAAGAAAAGCCAGAATCTCCTCCGCAGATTTTTCTGATTCTTCCATTGCTTTTAACAGTTTGGCCTTATTCTCTTTCATGGCCTTTTTAGCGGCGGCGGCAGCGGCCCTTCTTTCTTTCACGGCAGCGGCTTTTTCCGCTTTTAACTGCTCTTTATAGACGATTTTTAATTCCTCTTTTGCAGCTTTTAAGTCAGATTCCATTTTCGTGATTTTTTCGTGCAGCCTTAAAGCTTTGCCCGTATAAATGATTTCCTTTTTTGGTCCTCTTGGCATTTGGTGCCCTCCTTTGAATGAAATGTATTTAGAAACTGATAAAATAATCATACAATAACTTTATGCAGTTGTAAAGGAGAGATATTTTTATGGCAGCATATCTTTGTTTTTTTGTAAGTATTCTATGAAGTATTTACTTGCAATCGGTAAACTGTCCTTATCTTTAGTTGATATTATGTCTTATGACAGAGTAAAAGAATAATAGCAAAAGCGATGTCTTTTCTTGTAAATGAAAAACCTGTCATGGCTGTTATGGCAGGAAAGGCGAAAGTAAACATATGAAACGATTTACACAAGTCTATACCGCCGGAGGAATTGACACAGTAACGTGCCGGATAATGGAAATATCAATGAAACTTAGAGTAAATTTTTTTGCGGACATGATTGAAAAGTCCTTTAAAAAATATTACTGGTAAAGCATGAAAGGATATGCTAAAATACAAAATAAAAGTTCAGTCGCTTCATAAAACAGATGCCGCATGCTTCTTGTCCGCGGTACGCGGGCAGGGAGATACAAGGCTGAACTTTTCGTCTACGTAATTTTCTGGAGTGCACATTTCGATATTATCTTATGTGAAGCTGTGGCATTCGGCTGTAATTACTGCTAATTGCACGCAAATTCCTTTGTAAAAGGTGGGTATGTTATGAAAGGTACGCTCTAGAGTACGGTAGATAGGTCGCACAGCAGATAAGTCAAGGAGGTACAAAAGAGTATGAGAAAATGGAGAGCAAAAGCCCTGGCCTGCCTGTCGGTTTTGGTCATGGCGACGATGACACCATACCAGTCAATGGCGGCGTCTTCCGTAAAAACAACAAATGCCGGAGCGCATAATTACACCAATATCAGCCGCTGGGCATCCACGGTGGATTCTTATTTGGTTGACAATGGGGACGGGACTGTGACCCGTGTGGAATATGCCGGGAATAAGATTACCGTGGAAACGTACGACGGCCAGAAAAAGCTGACGGATCAGAAATCCATCCCCATGGATCTTCCATTGTTCGGCGGTTTTTATGCGGGAGAGGATTATAACTTCTTTGTATTCGGCCAGGCTAACTCCGGAGAAGATGATTCCAAAGAAGTAATTCGTGTGGTCCGCTACAGCAAGGATTGGGTGAAAGAAGACAGCGCCAGCCTTCACGGCGCCAACACCGTTAATCCCTTTGATGCCGGAAGTCTGCGGATGGTGGAGTATGGCGGGATGCTGTATGTACGTACCAGTCATACGATGTATAAATCCGAGGATGGACTGAACCATCAGTCAAACCTTACTTTTTCCGTAGATATTGAGAGAATGGAAGTGACAGATGAATTTTCCGGGATAATGAACGTTGGAATTGGATATGTAAGCCATTCTTTTAACCAGTTTATTACCACAGACGGTTCTGTTCTGCTTGCCGCTGACCATGGCGACGCGTATCCCCGTGCTGTCGTCCTCATTAAATATAGTGAAGTGGCCGGAGGTGAAACGTTTACAGGCGGCTGTGAACATGTAGAAGTACTTCCGATCAAGGGAGCTGTTGGAGCCAATGACACCGGAGTATCTTTGGGCGCTCTGGCTGTTTCTGATACTTCTTACCTGGTGGCTGGAAATACTGTGGCACAGAACGGCTCTTACAGTGCTTCCGGTGTACGGAATATTTTTGTAACCAGCACCGATAAAGACGATTTCAGCTCTGGTGGCACAAAATTCCATCAGATTACCAATTACAGTCAGTCTGACAATGCATCTGTTTCCAATCCGCATCTTGTAAAGCTCACAGACGACAGCTTCCTGCTTCTTTTTATGGCAAAGGGAAAGGTAAATTATGTGTATCTGGATGGTGAGGGAAATACCACCAGTGAGATCATGGTTATGGACGGAAAGCTTTCGGACTGTGCACCGATTTATATGAATGGCAAGGTGGTATGGTATTATACCAGCAACAGCGAACCTTCCTTCTGTGAAATTACAGTCACAGCGGCAGGCTCCGGCGGAAGTTCTGAAGGAAATTCCGCCAGCAGTTCTGAAGGAAGTTCCAGCAGCAGTTCCGGAGGAAATTCCGGTAGCGGCTCCGGAGGAAATTCCGGCAGCGGCTCCGGAGGGAATTCCGGCGGCAGTTCCGGGGGAAGTTCCAGCGGCAGTTCCGGGGGAAATTCCGGTAGCGGCTCCGGAGGAAATTCCGGCAGCGGCTCCGGGGGAAGTTCCAGCGGCAGTTCCGGGGGAAGTTCCAGCGGCAACTCCAGAGTGAAGTCCTACACAGCTCCTGATTCTAAAGAAACTGCCGGACTTCCGGACTATGTGGTAAAGGGAAGCTGGCAGCAAAAAGACGGTCAGTGGAATTTTGTGGATGAGAACAATACCGTTTATAAGGGCAGATGGGCGGCCATTTATAATCCCTATGCCAATATCGCTGCGGGACAGTCCTCCTTTGACTGGTTTTCCTTTGACTCCAATGGAAATATGAGAACCGGTTGGTTTTTGGATACCGACGGGAATTATTATTACCTGAATCCCAGTTCCGATGGAACCAGGGGCCGTATGATGACAGGATGGGTATGGATTCCCGATAAGGACGGCGTTTTAAAATGCCATTATTTCAATCCTGATTCCGATGGAACCAGAGGCAGAATGCTTGTCAATGTCATAGTGGATGGAAATACTGTAAACGCTGACGGTGAATGGACGATAAACGGGGTTCCGCAGACGAAATAGTAAAAAGATAAAAAATGTGATAGTAATTTGGGGCTGTCAGAAAACAGATCATCCTACGCAGGGGCAGGTGTGAGCCATGTGGTTTGCACCTGCCCCTGAAATTTATCTATGCCCTGAAAAGTGATAGAAGAGGGAATTGTGGCAAAACAAAGGCAAATAAATCTTTTTTCTGTCAAATTCTGACGGATTACTTAAATCCATTCAACAAAATGGGAAAATGTGCTAGACTGAAAGTAATAAGATTGATAAAGAAAACCATGAAAAGAAAGGAGAACCTATGCCGGATATTTTATTTTTGTTAATTCCAATCGCTGTTGTTGTCATTCTTCTGCTCATTATTATTACTCAGGGGTATGTGAAAGCGCCACCGGATCATGCTTTTATTATTTCGGGGTTAAGAAAGGAGCCCCGGGTTTTGATCGGCCGGGCCGGATTTAAAATTCCATTTTTTGAGCAGATGGATAAGCTGTATCTGGGGCAGATCACGGTGGATATTAAAACGGATGAATATATCCCCACCAATGATTTCATCAATGTCATGGTGGACGCGGTGGCCAAGGTCCGTGTGGCGGATACGCCGGAGCAGATGAAGCTGGCAATGAGGAACTTTTTAAATAAGGAGCCGATAAAGATCGCAGCGGATCTGCAGGACTCCCTTCAGGGAAATATGCGTGAGATTATCGGTACTCTGACCCTCAGGGCCATCAATACGGACAGAGATTCTTTTTCGGATCAGGTGATGGCCAAAGCGTCCCTGGATATGAAGAAGCTGGGAATTGATATTCTGTCCTGCAACATTCAGAATGTGACCGATGAACACGGACTGATCCAGGATCTCGGTATGGACAATACCTCAAAGATCCGCAAGGATGCTTCCATCGCGAAGGCGGAGGCGGAGCGTGATATCGCCATCGCCCAGGCGGCCGCCGACAAGGCATCCAACGATGCCAGAGTCTTAGCAGAGGCGGAGATTGCCCAGAAGAACAACGAGCTGGCGATCAAGAAAGCTGAATTGCAGAAGGCATCGGATACAAAGAAGGCCGAAGCCGACGCAGCCTATGAGATCCAGAAGCAGGAACAGGAAAAGACGATCCAGGCGGCGACGGTCAACGCGCAGATCGCCAAGACAGAGCGCGAGGCGGAGCTTCGCAGACAGCAGGTTACCGTACAGCAGCAGGCGCTGGAGGCGGAGATCAATAAGAAGGCGGATGCCGACCGGTACGCCATCGAACAGGCGGCTGCGGCTGATCTCACAAAGCGTCAGAGAGAGGCGGAAGCGAAAAAGTATGAGCAGGAAAAGGAAGCGGAGGCTGTGAAGGCGCAGGCGGAGGCGAAAAAGTACGCAATGCTTCAGGAGGCAGAGGGCATCCGTGCAAGAGGGCAGGCGGAGGCGGCCGCAATCCAGGCGAGGGCGCTGGCCGAAGCGGAAGGTATGGAGAAGAAGGCGGAAGCTTACCAGAAATACAATCAGGCGGCTATGGCCGAGATGATGATAAAGGTTCTCCCTGAGATTGCGGGGAAGATTGCGGAGCCGCTTTCGCAGATTGACCGGATTACGATCATCGGAGGCGGAAACGGCGCAGAAAACGGTGTGGAAGCTGTGGCGGGCAATGTGCCTGTGGTGATGGCAAAGCTGTTCGAGTCAATGAAGGAGGCCACAGGGGTGGACCTGGCCGAGATCATGCGGGCGGACACCTATGACGCAAAAGTGACGAGAAATATAAACCTGACCGGAATGCCGGAAAGTCTGGAAGAGGAAAGGGAAGTATAAATCAGAAAAGCCGAAATCCGAAATGCCGGAAGGGCCGGAAGAAGACAGGGAAGTATAAATCAGAAAAGCCGAAATCCGAAATGCCGGAAGGGCCGGAAGAAGACAGGGAAGTATAAATCAGAAAAGCCGAAATCCGGAATACCGGAAGGGCCGGCGAAAGGAAGGGAACAATATGAGAGGGCATTGGAAAGCAGTATTAAGGTTTGCGCTGGCAGTGGGACTTATTCTTATGCTGTGCAGTCCGGTATATGCGGCTGCGAAGCGGGAGAAAATAAGCAGTGTGAAGTTAAAAGTGGAATGCGATGAGAAGCCGGAGGCCGGCGAAGATGTAGGAAGCGTTCAGGTTACCGTATCAGACGAAAGGATTGAGATAACGGAACCGGCGGAATATTATGACACGGATGACGATGTATGGGGTTGGGGAGAGATTCCTGTTATCCGTCTGGAGCTTTCCGTTAAAGATGATGCGAAGCATTACTTTTCAAGTTCCACGAAGGTGACTGTTTCCGGGGACCGCAGCGAACTGAAATCGAAGAGGGTCACTCATAGCGGGGAAAGCCTGCAGATTGATATTAAACTGCCAAAGGTAACCGGGGTCTTGACAGAACCGGAGGATTATTACTGGGAGGATAGAGAGGCCAAATGGTCTGAGGTGGAAGGCGCCGGCAAATATGAAGTCAGGCTGTATCGGGGAAATTCGCAGGTAACTACGGTAACTACCAGCCGGGAAACATACGATTTTTATTCATATATGAATAAGGCCGGCGACTATACCTTCCGTGTGCGGGCAGTTGGCAGTTCTGACGGCAAGAAGGGGGAATGGACCGATAAGTCAGAAGAGTACAGCATCAGCGAAGAAGAGGTCTATAAAGGAAATAAGCCCGGAAATACTTCCGGAAACGGATCCCCCTCTCACAATCCCGGACAGCCAAAATACGGGTGGAGTCAGGACAGCGCCGGATGGACGTTCCGGATGGAGGACGGAAATCTGGCAAAAGGCAGATGGCTCTTTGTAGATAATAACTGGTTTTATCTGGCGGAAAACGGATACATGAAAACGGGCTGGATATATGTTGACAACAACTGGTTTTATTTAAACCCCGTATCAGACGGAACGCGGGGCGCCATGAAGACGGGCTGGATGTATGTTGACAACAACTGGTTCTATCTGAATCCCGTATCGGACGGAACGAGAGGAGCCATGAAAACCGGCTGGCAGGAGATTGGCGGCGCCCGTTATTATCTGAATCCCATCTCGGACGGAACGAGAGGGGCCATGAGAACCGGTTACCAGCGGATTGACGGAAGATACTACTATTTTGATACCAATGACGGGAAACTGTGGCTTAACAGAAACACGCCAGACGGCCGGTACGCGGATGGAAACGGAATCATCCCCTGGAATTGATTCCGCATGATATGTGAAGCAGTTGGAAAGAGTAACGGAATGCAGGGCCGGACAGTATCAAAAGCGGAGACTGTCCGGCTTTTCATTTCAGGGGCTTTTCATTAAGAAATATTTTCCTTGCTTTCTTTTCTGCACAACGATATAATAGGAAAAACTGTGAGAGGCAGGAGAGAACGTTCATGGAAAATAAGACAGTGAAGGCTGCCATCCTTGGTGCGGGAACCGTTGGAAGCGGAGTATACGCGCTTGCGGGGATGCTTTCGGATGAGATGCTCCAGAAAACCGGAGGGAGCCTTGAGATAAAGAAAGTACTGGTACGGGATACAAAAAAAGAAAGAGACGGAATTCCGGGGGAGCTCTTAACGGACTGCTGGAACGATATTTTAACGGACAATGAGATACAGATTATTATCGAGGTCATGGGCGGAATCGAGCCCGCAAGGACCTATATTACCGAAGCAATTCTCTCTGGAAAGCAGGTAGTTTCCGCCAATAAAGACTTGTTGGCGGAGTACGGCCAGGAGCTTTTGCGGCTGGCGGAGGAACATGCGGTAGATTTGCTGTTTGAGGCCGCCGTGGCCGGGGCAATCCCGATTATCCGGCCGCTGAAGCAGAACATGACGGCCGGTCTCCTGACGGAGATCATGGGGATTGTAAACGGCACGACCAACTATATTTTAACGAAGATGACTGAGGAAGGCATGGAGTATGCCGAGGCTCTTAAGATGGCCGAGGCGTTTGGCTATGCCGAGGCAGATCCCGCTTCTGATGTGGAGGGGTATGATGCAGGCCGGAAAATGGCAATCTTAGGGTCCCTGGCATACAGCTCCGAGGTGGCTTTCTCCGATGTGTATATGGAGGGAATCACGCGGATCACGGCAGATGATGTCTATTACGCCAAAGAATTCGGCTATGTGATTAAGCTGGTGGGAATCGCGCGGACGTTGGGAGAGAGGCTGGAGGTGAAAGTTCACCCGATGTTGATTCCAAAGGAACATCCGCTGGCATCTGTCCGGGATTCCTTCAATGCGGTGTTTGTTCATGGAGAGGCAAGCGGGGATGCCATGTTCATGGGGCGCGGCGCGGGAAAGATGCCGACGGCCAGCGCAGTCATGGGGGATGTAGTTACGGTCCTTAGAAACCTCCTTCACGACAATTGTGGCTGGAACGGCGGAATTGCTTATAAGAAGCTGCCGGTCATGCCCATGGAAGAGACAAAGAGCTGTTTTTTTCTCCGGCTTCTGGTTTCGGAGAAGCCCGGCTCTCTTGGGAATATTGCGAGCGTTCTGGGAAGCAACGGCGTGAGCATAGATCAGGTGGTGGCCAAGCATACGATCCACGGAGCCAATGAGCTGGTCATTATAACCGGCTCCGTCATGGAACGGAATTTTAACAATGCGTTAAAGACACTGGAGGGCATGCCCGACATAGAGGGCGTCTGCGCCAAAATCCGTGTTTACAGGGAGCAGAGAGGATAAAGATTATGGAAAATCATGTGATCAAAGCGGCGCTTTTGGGAGCCGGAACCGTTGGAAGCGGCGTGTACGCGCTGGCCGGGATGCTGGCCGATGAAATATGCAAGAAAACCGGAGGCAGTCTTGAGATTAAGAGGGTCATGGTCCGGGATTTAAAAAAGAAGAGGGACGGGATTCCTCCGGAGATTTTGACTGACAACTGGGAGGAGATTTTAAACGATGATGAAATCTGGCTGGTGATTGAGGTTATGGGCGGTGTGGAGCCGGCGAAAACCTATATTACCCAGGCGGTCCTTTCCGGAAAACAGGTGGTTTCCGCCAATAAAGATTTGCTGGCGGAGCACGGACAGGAACTTTTATCCCTGGCAGAGGAGCGGGGCGTGGATCTTCAGTTTGAAGCGGCAGTGGCCGGGGCGATCCCCATTATCCGTCCTTTAAAGCAGAGCCTCTCCGCCAGTCTCCTGACAGAGATTATGGGAATTGTAAACGGCACCACCAACTATATTCTGACAAAGATGTCAGAAGCGGGAATGAGCTATGAAGAGGCCCTTGAGGAGGCGACAAAGCTGGGCTACGCCGAGGCGGACCCGACGGCTGACGTGGAAGGGTATGACGCGGCAAGAAAAATCGCAATCATGGCGTCCTTAGCCTACAATTCAACGGTTGTATTTTCGGACGTGTATACGGAAGGAATTACGAAGATTACGGCTGAAGATGTGCGTTACGCAGAGGAATTCGGCTACGCAATCAAGCTTGTGGGAATCGCCGCCCTGGAGGGTGGACAGATCGGGGTCCGGGTTCATCCGATGCTGATTCCGGAGCAGCATCCGTTAGCTACCGTACGGGATTCTTTCAACGCGGTGTTCGTCCACGGAGAGGCAAACGACGATGCCATGTTCATGGGACGCGGCGCGGGAAAGATGCCGACGGCCAGCGCGGTTATGGGCGATGTGATCATCGTTATGAGGAATATTCTCCACGACAACTGCGGCTGGAACGGCGGCGTGGCTTATAAGCATATCCCGGTGAAACCCATGGAGGAGACAAAGAGCCGGTTCTTTCTGCGCCTTAAGGTTGCTGACCGTCCGGGAGTCCTTGCAAACATTGCGGGTGTTCTGGGAAATAATGATGTCAGTATCGCTCAGGTGGTTCAAAAGCCGAGCCGCGGCGGCGTGGCTGAGCTGGTAGTTATCACCGGGGCCGTTTTAGAGCGGCATTTTAACGATGCACTTATGATTGTTAAGGGAATGTCGGCAGTCAGGGAGGTTTCCGGAATTATCCGCGTGTATGGGTAAAATCCAACGCGCCTGCTCCCGGCTTGTAGATACCATTCCAGCGTGATGGATGTAGAAAATCTCCATTCTGGGCAGAAATTTAAAGATCTGCTGGACACCTATGCAATCTTTATCATTGAAAAAGATTTTTATGGTCAGGGCGAAGCGGTTTATCCGATTGAGAGAATCAACCTTGCAACGGGTAAATTTTTTGAAGATGGGGAGCATATCCTTTATATGAACGGTGAATATCGTGGGGAATCTGATGAATGTTGGAGGCGGGGAAATACTTGCTTGAAGAAATTGCGAACATTTCAGGGCTTTCTCTTGAAGAGGTAAATCAACTGAAAGCAGAACCAAATGCATAAAGCACTGTCATAGAGCCAGGAATCTTAAATAAAGGTTTCTGGCTCTATTTTTT
>CAJUIP010000056.1 GCA_910586315.1 uncultured Lachnospiraceae bacterium
CGGTTGGGCCTGTTTTTTGGACCCAAGTTTTTCATAGATTACTTGACACTACCTTGATTTTATGCATTCACGTAATATGGCCTTTCCTATGAATAAGGCCTCTTCTATGAAACTATGAGAAACACGCTTTGCGAGTTTCTCAAGTTATCACGGCAGTCGCCAAGGTCTCGTGCAGGCACGGACTTTGGCTCGTTGCCCGCGTAAATAAAAAACCTCACAGCGTTTTGCTGCAAGGCTTCTATTTCATTCCTCAAACGTTTTTGAGATATGTCACAGTTAAATAACCTCAGGTTCAGCATAACGCAAATAAGCATTCCCGCACACGACGATAATGCTGACGATAATTCGGATAACAACTGCTGATAGTACCAAACCTGTCATCATATTTGCGTCTCCTTCCCCCAATGTTATATATTATTATACAAACTTCTTTCAAAAATGCAAGTATTTTATTTTCATATCTTCTATAATCATAAGTTATATGTTACCGTTCGCAGGGCATGGAAAACGGATAGAAGCAGGCGTAAAGCTTGCTTGGGGGCAGGAAGATGCCCCCTCCTAGGAACAGTAACGTTATACATTACCAGGCTAAGACCTCATGGCCGTTCTCTGTCACCAAAACCATGATTTCCCACTGGGCCGAAGGTTTCCCGTCTTCCGTGTAGATGGTCCAGCCATTGCTGTCGTCCACATAAATCTCCTCACTTCCCATGTTAACCATGGGCTCGATGGTAAAGATCATGCCCGGAACCATTAACATCTCTGTTCCGCGCCTGGTCACATAGCTGACAAAGGGGTCCTCATGAAATTCCAGGCCCACACCATGGCCCCCTACATCTTCCACAACTGAATATCCATATTTTTTTGCATGGTCATGGACTGCCTGCCCCATATCGCCTAAAAATCCCCAGGGCTTCACCTCGTTCAATCCCATCTCCACCGCCTCCCTGGTGACACGAACCAATTGCTCTTTTTCCGGGCTTACCTTCCCAATCATGAACATGCGGGAGGAATCAGAGAAATAATTATCCAGAATTGTGGAAACATCCACATTGATAATGTCGCCGTCCTTCAATATCACGTCCTCCGAGGGGATTCCATGGCACACCTGAGAGTCAATGGAGGTGCAGACACTTTTAGGAAAACCTTCATAATTTAAAGGAGCCGGGATTCCTCCATGCTTTGTTGTATATTCATACACCATGCGGTCAATTTCCTGGGTGGTAATTCCTGCTTTGATATGCTCCGCCACATAGTCCAGAACCGCAATGTTCAGTTTTCCGCTTTCCCGGATTTTTTCGATCTGGGCCGGAGTTTTTATGATTTTGTGGGACGGAACCTGGCAGCCCCTAAATCTTGCACGGCTTATTTTTCTGTCAAATTCCATATGACATCTGCCATAGGGCTTCCCACTGCCGCACCAGCAGGAGTCCCTCTCTCCGATTCTTCGCAACATTTTCTTTTCCCCTTTATTGTTTTCTTTGTAACTCCTTTGCAGGTCCAATGGGTTTTTGCCCGTAACCATGAAGGTATGGAGCCATTACTTTTCTTCTTTTATAAATATAAAAGTATCTTCGGCAGACAACGCTTCCGAATACTGATAGCCCAGCCGATCAAATTTTTTTATGTTCTCTGGCTGCTTAATCCTGTTTTGGGCCATATAGCGAACCATCTCGCCTCTCGCCATTTTGGCTTCTGTGGCCTTCACCTTTACCTTGTCTTCTTTATACTCTCCAAAAATGCAGGTCACAAAGCGGTCGGCGCACGTCAGATACGGTTCAATGGCTCTGCTGTATTCCCTGGATGCCAGATTGATAATGACAGAATCCCCGATAGCATCGTAAAGCTTTCTTCCCCAGAACTCATACAAATCTTTTTTTCCGCCTGCGGAAAGCTTTGTCTGCATTTCCAGACGGTAGGGCGTCACCCGGTCGCTGGGCTTTAAAATCCCATAAAATCCGCTCAGAATCCGAAGACAGCCGTTTACGTACTCCCACTCCTCATTGGAAAACAGCTTAGGCGCCATGTACTGATACTGGATTCCCACATAGGACAAAAGCGCCGGCGTCAGCGCCCGCATCAAATCCATGGTCTGGTAACGTTCAAAATTCTGTCTGGTAATTTGGGCATTGGCCTTAAAAAGCGGCTTCAATTCCTCCTCCGTCATGGATTTCAAAAGCTCATAAAGCTGTTTTGTCCATGACAGATACATGGGAAAATCGCCGGGAACAAAAATATCCTGGCATTCTTCCATCTTCTTGGCAGGCGAAATAATTATTTTCATCGGTCCCTCTCCGCTTCTTGCGTATTCTTCCAATCTTCTATATAATAATGATACTAGGGGTAAAATACCTTTTGGCCCCAACGTTAATAATACAGTTAAAATCAAGGATTGTCAAATCGTGGAAAGGGGTAGTTACATATGAAAGTTTTAATCACAGGATTCGATCCGTTTGGGGGAGAAACTATTAACCCGGCCTGGGAAGCCGTGAAAGCCATCAAGAACGAAATCGCCGGGGCGCAAATTTTTAAAATGCAGATTCCCACCGTTGTGAACAAATCCATAGAGAAAATTCACGAAAAAATGGCTGAGATCCATCCGGACATTGTAATCAGCGTTGGGCAGGCCGGCGGCCGTTTCGGCGTCACTCCGGAACGGGTGGCCATCAACATTACTGATGCGAGAATTCCTGACAACGAGGGAAATCAGCCCATCGACATCCCGATTTTTGAGGACGGCGACGCCGCCTACTTCAGCAATCTTCCCGTGAAAGCCATGGTGCAGGCCATTAAGGATGCCGGCTATCCGTCCGTGCTGTCCAACACTGCCGGAACCTATATCTGTAATCATGTGATGTATGGAATCCTCTATTATATTAAGAAAGAATTTCCGGGCGCCCGGGGCGGATTCATTCACGTTCCCTATGCTGCCTCCCAGGTTGTCGACAAGCCTGGTACTCCTTCCATGTCCATCACTGATATTGCCGCCTCTCTGGAGGCCGCTGTCCAGGCTGCTGTCATGACCTGGACAGATATCAAGGCTGTCGGCGGAGAAATCCACTAATTTCTTTCTGTCAGATGTGCGTCATAGTTTGTGGGAAACTGGGTCTGAATGAGGGAAGCGTAAACAAAAGAGGAACTGCCGTCCGGCTCCCGGCTGGAGGCAATTCCTCTTACTTTTTGCAGGATTATTTTTTGTGGATTTCCTTTCTTAGTCCGTTGTTTTCTGATATTCCAGAGTATATCCATTGGGATCAGAAAAGAAAAAGGAATACACCGGGAATTTGGGATGATGGGCAGGCGGGGCCAAAAGGCCGATGACCGGGCGGGTTTTTAAAATTTCATACATGGCATCCACATCCTCCACAGACGGAAGATTGAAAGAAATACACTGGCCGGATGCCATGGGGCGTCCAGGCCCGTAATCGCAGAAAGCCAGGTATCCATACCCACAGTCGAACCAGACACTGGTCCCCAGGTCCTTATAGACCAGGAGTCCCAGGACCTTCGTATAATATTCTACCGTCTCCGGAATACTCCTGCAGGGGAAAAAAATAACACTTGATTCAGGTATCATAGGGAATCTCCTTTCCAAATATTAGTATTTTTTCTCCATCATACCAGATTTTCTGATGAATCTCATCTGTAAATTTTCACTTTGATTCAAAACCGTAACCGTTCAGCCCTGCATCTTCTTGCCCGCGTACCGCGGCCAAGAAGCACATGACGTCTGCCTTATGAAAATTTCGAGTAAAAAAGCATATGAAAACAAGCTTTCAGCGCATTTTTCACTCAGAATCTTCGCAGGGTCAAACTCTTACCCAAAATCTTATCTTTGGATTTGGAACATTTCTTCCATCAAAAGCCATGTCGGACGGTAAAAACTCATAAGCTGCCAAAATCCGGCTCCTGTCAGTCCATACTCCTTAATCAAATCGTATTTTGCCTTGAGACTTCTTACATCCTCAAACCACACCTCATGCAAAACTCCATACTGCCAGTAACGGAAATAGGGAGATTTTGCCGTCTCATCAAACTGAATTTCCACTCCGAAATCAATGGCTCTCTGAACAGCCTCATGATTGCTTATAGATTCTGCCTTTGTGGTTCCCCGCACATAAGGAAGGGGCCAGTCATACCCATAATTGGGAATCCCAAGACTTATTTTCTCTCTGGGAATTGCAGATACGGCATAGTCCACTACCCGGCGAACCATATGAATGGGGGCAACAGCCATGGGAGGGCCATATGTATACCCCCACTCATAAGTCATTAACATCACCCGGTCCGCCGCCTGCCCCAGAAGGCTGTAATCGATCCCTTCATAGAGAAGCCCCTGCTGGCCTGCAGAGGTTTTGGGGGCCAGAGCCACAGTAACCGGATAGCCGAACAGATTCATAACTTGCCGCACATGTGCCACAAAGGCCGCATAGCCTTCCCGGTCCGCCGCCTCCACGTACTCAAAATCAATATCCAGCCCCTGAAACCCCTTTTCCTGCATGGTCCGTCCAAGATTCCATATGAGCCGTTCCTGTACGTCCGGATTTTCCACCACGACTGTAACCAGGTTATTGTTGAATCTTCCATCTTCCCCCAACGGCGTCAATACCAAAACCGGACGCACGCCGCTCTGTTTCGCTTCCTGAATCATCCAGGTATCATCTGTCCCCGGAAAAACCAGCTCTCCCTCTTCTGTAAAGCCATAAGAAAATACATAAAGTGCAGTCAGATAAGGAAGCGTTTCCCGGAGTACTGCGTCATTGATAAAAGGATAGGCATATCCAAATGAGTACAGCGGCGGCCCCCCTTCCTCTTCTTTTACCGGACCCGGAAGATAAAGTGCCTGACCCACAGCCAGCCGGTATGGATATTCCAGTTGATTGGCCCAGATTAATTCTCCGACGGGAATACCGGAGTTTACGGAAATGGTATCAACGCTGTCTCCCGGCTTTACCACATAAATCGCCACAGTATCTTTCTCCTTCCATGTTCCTTCTATATAGATATATGTGGAAAAGAAATCATGGTCCCTGATATGTCAATTTTCCTCTCCGCCGCAGCGTAATCCTAATCGGAACATTTTCTCAAGCTATCGCGGCAATCGCCAAGGCCTCGTGCAAGCACGGACTTTGGCTCGTTGCTCGCGTAAATAAAAACAGGTGCATCCGTCTCCCGTTCAGAAACAAACGCACCCATACAAAAATTCATTGAAAACTCGCCTGCGGCGATGGGATTTTATAAAAATAAGGTCACAATACTGGTCAGAATATTAACCAAAAAGAATACCAGAATTACCAGTCCAATCAGATTCCCTGTACGGCTCTTCTGCAGCTTGCTGCGGAACTCATCCACAATGCAGCACTCCGGCTCTCCCGGAACATAGCGTACCGTATACGCTCCGCCCAGCGAATATTTACCTTTTCTAGCCTCCGCAAAATTCAAATGCACAGTATAATTCTTCCCATCCACTTGGTATGCCAGAACCGGATACTCATTTTTCCAGCGGAAAGAGCGGTTTCTGCGGCGAACTTCCACAAGCTCACTGATTACTCCATTAGCTGTCCCTGTCATCTCATGAGCACGGTTTAAACGCTGACTCTGCTCTTTGTAATTACGGAATACCGACCACGCCCCCACGGCAATAAGCAAGCCGATTACAAGTATAAATCCTCCTGTCACTAAAAGCATCCCTGCATCCATTTGTACTACTCCTCCTATTTGTTTTTTGATTCTTTTGTAACTGCTCAGTACCCCACAGTTACGGGCAAAAATCCATTGGAAATCAATTGAAAATCGCCTGCGGCGGTCCGAAACGCCAGTGACACTCGTTTGGGATAGGCCGGAACGGAACGCAGAGAAAGTTTCTGCCCTATGGCCAGTTTCTCCTGCGCTCAGCGCAATGCATGTGCGGATCTGCGGAACAGCTACGTTGTTTCTGTAACAAGGTTACTATAAAACACAAAATGATTTCTGTCAATAAATAGCAGATTTTTTGTTACAATTCACATCGGGTGAACGCCCGATGCTTCTTGTCCGCGGTACGCGGGCAAGAAGATGCCCCCTCCCAAGAGCAGTAACGATTTTTTTAAGTTCCTCCCGGCAGGCATTGTTCTCTCTTGCATTGTACACTGCGGATATATTATACTAATAGACAGAAATACGCAGCGCATGGATACAGAAACCATCTGTGAAAGGAAGCGGCTTTTATGTGGATAAAAAAAACGAAGGTAAAAACAAAGGGCAAAGAATATATATATGTACAGCTTGTTCAAAGCGAACGGATTCATGGCAAAATTCACCAAAAAGTGCTGGCAAATCTGGGGCTTTTAGAGAACCTTGAGATGAAAACTCTGCATGCACTGGTTGATGCGTTAAATGGAGCGAACGATTCTCTTGATCCGGAGCTTTTATGCCTTCTCCCCTCAAAAAAATACGGACCCTCTCTTCTCCTTTCCCATATGCTGAAGGACATGGGAATCGAGCGGTTTCTGTCCGATCTGATCCAGTACCAGAAAATGGACGCTTCTGTAAGCAAGGCAGTTACCGCACTCCTCATTTACTATTCTGTCAATGAAGAGACTTCCTTTTCTGACTTTACAAAGCAATACTCCTTCCCTTTTCCCGCTGCCTTCACGCAGGAGCTTCTGGAAGCCGCACTGGAACTCCTCTCCGACCGGATGATAGTCCGCGCCAGCCTGTTAAACCCCGGATGCTCCTCCCCGCCCTTTTATCAGTACATTTATGATGCGGGAAACAATAATCTCCCGAAAATATCCAACCAGGCGGTGAGCCTGATCCTTTTGGACCAGCACAATACTCCCGTAGATCTCTGTTTCATGAAGCAGAGCTACAAACATTATTCTCCTCATTCCGCGGATGACGTTTTTATTTCTGACAGTTACGGGCTCCTCAGACAATGCGATTCCTTTCATCCGGAAACAAGCCCTTATATCTGCCGGCTCAGGGAGTCCGAGCTTTCCGATTTTTTTACGGACAGTCGTCGTGTCCTCGCCTACTCCAAATCCAGCGGTGTATTTCATGAATGCAATACTCTGGGGTTCCGTACACGCGATTTTGAAAACAAGACCGTTATCATCCTGCGCCCCTTCCCCGGTATCAGCCAACGTTCCTCCGCGGGCAGCACAGAGCCAAGGGAGATTCTCGTCTCAAATCTTCCCGCTCCGCCGCAGCAAATTCTGGAACGCTATCTTTACCTGGAACGCCTCCAGAATTACCATTTCAGTCTGTTCCTTCCGTGCGATTTAAACTTCATATATAAAAAAATGAAGCCCAGAAAGGTATTATATGCCCTTCAGAATCTCATCTTCATAAAAATACTGCTCTTTGACGCCATAGAACGCCGTACCCTCGCACTGGGACTTACTGCTTCTGATGTAATCCGGGAGTTTAACTCTCTGGAAAGCGTCCGGCTGAACGACGACAGCCATTCCAGAACCTTTCATTCCAAACCCACGCCACTCCAGATCAGCATCCTCCAATGCCTGGGAATTTCCAAGCCGCCCACCATCAGCGTTTCATCTCCTCCACAAACCAGTGCGAAACAGGGGATGCCCAAAGAGCTATAAAGCCCTTTGGGCATCGCTCCCTTCCTAATATTTATACACCAGGCATCAGATCCGGCGGCAGAGGATTTTTATACGGGAACCGTTTCACCTGAGCGTTATATTCCTCTTTTGCCTTCGCAAGAAGATCTGCATCCGTCATAATATCCAGGGCAGTCATGGCCAGCGTCTCTCCGGCACAGAGCATACCTTTATGGCCGATGCTCATACCTGCACACACGGTCTGCTGCCAGGAATGATTTGACGTTCCAATGGTCTGGCCAACAGCAAACATCTGGCACATGGGGGCCTGCCAGCTGGCATCGCCGGAATCAGTGGAATATGGTGTAATCTTTCCTGCTCCCTGGTCCTGGCAAATCCGGTCATATAAATCCAGCTTTCCAATATCCGGATCCGTAATTCCATATATGCGGAGGGATTTTGCCTTTGCCTCCTCTGTAAGCCCCTCATTCATCTGCTTTGCAAATGCTTTTTCCTCGTCCGTAAACACTGGAGCGCCAACGCGGTTTAAGTTTATCAGCATTCTGTCACACAGAGTCTGATTAGGAAGCGTTTCTGCCAGACCTCCATTATCCTCCTTAATCTCCACCGTGGTCTCAGTTGCCATGGCCATCCCCTCCGCAACCTTCGCCATCCTCTTAACTACATCATCCACATCATTTTTCCGGGGTGCGCGGACATAGTACCAAATTTCAGCCTCGTCTGGAACCGTATTGGGCGTCTTTCCTCCATTGGTAATCACAGAATGAATTCTTACATCAGGCAAAATATGTTCCCGCAGGTAGTTCACCCCCACATCCATCAGGAGAGCAGCATCCAGGGCACTCCTCCCAAGATGAGGTGTCACGCCCGCATGGGCCGACTTTCCATGGAATCTATAATGGATGGATGTCCTCGCAAGCGATGGCGACACGCTGACAAAAGTGGCGTTGATCGGATGCCATCTCACAATGGCATCCAGGCCGTCAAAAACCCCGTCACGGACCATAAACACCTTGCCGCCGCCGTTTTCCTCGGCCGGACAGCCAAAATAGCGGATTGTTCCTTTAATCCCGAACTTTTCCATGGCCTTTGCCGCCCCGATGGCGGCAGCCATACTCCCTGTTCCCAGGAGATTATGTCCACAGCCATGCCCGTTCTTCCCATTCGGTGTTTTCACCGGCTTGATTTCATAGCCCAGCCCCGGCAAAGCGTCATACTCACCAATCGTTCCAATCACCGGGCCATCCCCGTTGGACCATTCCGCAACAAATGCCGTCGGCAGCCCCTTCACCAGATTTGTGCGGATTGTGAAACCGTGTTTTTTAAACTGCTCCACAAAAACTTCCATCGACCGGAATTCTTCAAATCTGATTTCCGCCAGCTCCCAGATTTTGTCGCTGGTATCCGTAATCCACTGCTTATTCTTTGCAAACCATTGATTCAGGAATTCCAGAACCTGATTCATTATCTTTGTATTATCCATAAAATTATAACTTCTCCTCTCTTTTGTCATTCTTGTCCGTTTTCTTTTTCTGTTCCCATTTATGAAGAAGCAGATTCGCAGATGCCGAAAAAATAATTGCCGCAACTGCCTTTAAAAATGTCGGAATTGCCGGAATAGAAATTACAATGCCTACCATCAGCATAGAAACTGCCGCCGCCTTCCAGTTCTTAAGTGCGAACTGCCCCAAAATCGCCCCAAAGAGCGCTGGAATAATATAATTAAGCGTATCTAAAAATTCTTTTGGCAGAGCCCTCAGAATAAAATGCCCGGCAGCCGCCAAAACTCCAAGGAATACTGTATTCACCACAACAGAAACTGCCACGCCATAGGTGGCCAGAATATCCCTTTTGAGCTTATCCTCCTTTTCGTCCAGCATGGCACAGGAGGCCAGCGCACTGGGAAGCCTCATGTTTTTTACGTTACCTGTAAGCTGTGACATATACGTGGCAGCAGGGCCCATTAAAAGTAAATACATCATCAAATCACCGAGATTGACCCAGGTATGGCCCACCATAGCCGCCACGGCCAGAAATGCGGTAAAAATCACTTCCCACCCTGGATGGAGGCCTCTCACAAAGCTTAAATAACAGCCAATCCCTAAAAAGAAAAAGATGGCAATGGTAAGCGTAACCCTTCCCCAGCGGTGTACGCTTTCATAATACCTTTCCCTCGTCTGTTCTTCCATACACCCGTCCCCCTTTCCACATCCGTCTTCTTCCGCAGGATTTTACAGCAAACCCTCGTACAGGTACACGTCCCGCACAGCCGCCAGACAACACTTCATAGTAAATCACCATGAGTGAAAAGTGTTTCCTATGAGCTTCTGGCAGGTGTGCAGAAAACGGGAATGGAAGATGCCGCTTCGCGGCCCCGTTTTCGCATGTTCAGCGCCGGAGCGCTGAACTTTTATAGCAAACCCACTGCTGCAAGCGCTAACAATATGGAAAAGGCCAGCGCCCACTCCTTAAGCCAGGCGGCTTTCCAGCGCTTTGCTGCATAATTGATCCCTATCATGGAAAGAAATCCCGCCATTACTGCAATCAAATTCTGTCTGTCACGCTTCGCATAGTCTGCCGCAAAATAGCCAAAAGAGGCCAGCGACGCACTCGTCCCAAGAATGATACCGCCTGCCATCCGTTTGTCTGCAGCCTGGGTTATCTTGGAAAGGGATTTTAAAAACAAAAGAGTAGGCAGCACCATACAAACCCCGCCCAGATTCATTACCCAGACGGAGGCAGCGAACGCCTGCATGGAATAAGTCTCCGAGCCAAGACTGGTTCCCATTGCCACCGACGCCATCTCCGCTGAGGATGCCTCATAGGTAGCGTTTCCAATTACACTGAGCCGGGCCAGAGTCAGCGGCGTTCCAATCTGAGTAATTAGTCCAAGTCCCACAACGAATACGGACAGGGCCGGGCCAAGAGTGGAAATCAGTCCGGCCCGCAGGGAACGTCTGATATCCAGACCTGTCACATTTGCACGTTCCGAATAGCGGCTGCTGATCCATACAAACACAGCGGTCTGTATAAAAACCAGTCCTATGATGAGGGAACAGAAGCCCCAAAGAGGAACACTGTTCGCCAGTTCCATTGCTTTCTGGTATGGTGTCACAGAAACACCTGCCTTTCCTTTGTTCTCATCTGATATTGCTATTACATACTGCTCCTAAACCTGATACATCCTTCAGATCTGGCACAGTCTTCACTGTCCAATCCCCATCCACAGGTTTCCACTACACAAACAGCAAAACCAGTCTTGTGAGCTGACCCGCAATCAGGGAGCAGAGGAGCATACATCCGTAATACAGCTTCAGGGAGCTGCCTTCTTCCCCTCCCGCTGCGACCATACGGACAAACTTTGCCGGCGCTGTGGTGGCCATGACCATAGCCAGCAAAATTGCCACATGATCTGCCGTCAGAGTTCCCGCCTCGGCTAACGGAAGCGCACCGAGAATTCCGGCGGGCAGATTCATAAGACTTGCAGCCCACACGGCCGCTGCCTCACCGGGCAGTCCCAAAATTCCCATAACCGGCCCAAGAACCTTCCCAATTAACGTAATCAGCCCCAGTTCATTCAAGAGAGTGATCAAAAGTGCACCAATGGTAATGCTGGGAATCATATTATTAAACCACATATTCAGTCCCTTTTTACTGCCGCCCAGAAACAGTTCAAGAAATCCCTTCTTCTCTTTTGCTTTTTCCATAATCTATGCCTCCTGTTCCTCCGCCTTTTTATTCTTTTTTCCGATGCTGCCTCCCATGGAAAACCTCATAATATTCGCGGTGAGTATTTTTGCAATGAGCACGGTAACAATAATCACTCCGGAACCTGTCGGAAGATAGGGATACAGCAGAACGCCGTAGCTGACCATCATTCCTAAAAGCGCAGGGCCGGCCATCACAAATGCAAGCAAAATTCTTCTCTGCTTTTTGTCAATGAGCCTGCCGTCTTCCAATCCCTTTACCAATGCCGCGCTGGAGTCTGAACTCTGAAGATTCGTTATCAAAACGACTCCCGCTTCTCCCGGAACCCCCATAAGCGGTTTCAAAATCGGCGTTAAAATCTTTCCGGCCACCCTGAGGCCGCCGTAATACTCCACGACATCTAAGACTCCCATACAAAACATAATCGGCGCAGCAATGGTCAGCATTGTAGCAAACAGGTTACTCAATCCTGTACCACCTTCTCCGACAAAGCCGGGCTTCGCCCCCTCGACAATGGTACCGAATACTCCTTGGTAGGTGGAAAGGTCCAATAAGTTAAATGGCGCCTTCGCCCCTCTGAATATGCCAGAAAAGAACAGGAAAATAAATGCAAAGGATAAATATGCCAAAATTCCCGTTTTCTCCTTCTTATTTGTTTCGTTCTGGCCCATAGTCTTCCTCCTTATTGTATAATTTACTCCCGATAATGGCCTTTATCTGAGAATAGTATAGCAAAATCGATTTTTGTTTTCAATAAATACGGAGACATCTTCTTAATCGTCAAAAAATTGTAGTGGCAAATTTCCAAATAAATCTTGTTTACAGCACATTGTCTTCCCATCCTGTAATGGCAAAAATTACTTTCTGTTCGCCCCTCCCCCCTCGCTGTGCATGCACGCTTTATTAGAATGCCTTGCAAAAAAGGCACAAAGCCGGGAAAAATATTTCCATCATAAAAATGAACCTTTGAGATTCCAGCATAAGCAAAAAGCCCCGGCAGTGACTGCGTTTCTGTCACTGCCGGGACCAGACTTCAAATCCCTGAATTATATTTTTCCTGCTATTTTGCCATTGCCTTAAGCTGCCCATCCACAACATCAATCCAAATAGTGTCGCCCGTATGCACCCCATCGGAAAGAATCAGCTTCGCCGCAAGGGTCTCCACGTGTTTTTGCAGGTAGCGCTTCAAAGGTCTTGCGCCGTACACCGGGTCATATCCGTTCTCCACGATAAACTGTTTTGCGGAATCGGAAAGGGCGATGGAAAGCTCCCTGTCTGCCAGACGTCTGTTGACATCCGCCAGAAGAAGACTGACAATTCCTCCGATGTTTTCCCTGGTTAACGGCTTAAACAGAATGGTTTCATCCAGCCTGTTTAAAAATTCTGGACGGAAATGGGCCCTTAAATCATCCATAACCATCTGCTCCGCCTCCGGCTTAATTCTTCCAGCATCATCAATTCCCTCCAGAAGATACTGGGAGCCGATGTTGGAAGTCAGGATGATAATCGTATTTTTGAAATCCACGGTTTTTCCCATGGAATCCGTAATACGTCCGTCGTCCAGCACCTGGAGCAAAACATTAAACACATCCGGATGGGCCTTTTCCACTTCGTCAAAGAGAACCACACAGTATGGTTTCCTTCTCACAGCCTCCGTGAGCTGTCCGCCCTCATCATATCCCACATATCCTGGAGGCGCTCCGATCAGACGGGATACGGAATGTTTCTCCATATACTCGCTCATATCAATACGCACCATATTGTTCTCATCATCAAACAGATTTTCCGCCAGCGCCTTGGCAAGCTCTGTCTTTCCGACGCCGGTCGGCCCCAGAAACAGGAAGGAGCCGATGGGCTTTGTCGGATCTTTGATTCCGGCTTTGGAACGGATAATCGCCTCCGTCACCTTCTCCACACCCTCGTTCTGTCCGACCACGCGCTTATGGAGCTGCTCATCCAGATGGAGGGTCTTATTCCTCTCGCTTTCCGTCAGCTTCGCTACGGGGATTCCTGTCCACCTGGAAATGATTCTTGCGATTTCATCCTCGGTGACGCTTTCATGCACCAGGCTTAAATCCTGGTTTTTCACGCGTTCTTCCTCCTCGCGGAGTTCCTTTTCAAGCTGCGGCAGCTTCCCGTACTGCAGCTCCGCTGCCTTATTTAAGTCATACTTCTGCTGGGCATCCTGAATCTGGCGGTGCAGGCTCTCAATCTCTTCCCGGAGACTGGAAAGCTTATCCACAGACGCTTTCTCGTTTTCCCACTGGGCTTTCTGGGACGCAAAGGTATCATGGAGCTCTGCCAGCTCCTTCTGTAAATCAGAAAGCCTCTCCTGGCTCAGATGGTCAGTTTCCTTCTTAAGCGCCGCTTCCTCAATTTCCAGCTGCATAATCTTTCTGGAGAGCTCATCCAGCTCTGTCGGCATGGAATCCAGCTCTGTTTTTATCATGGCGCAGGCCTCATCCACCAGATCAATGGCCTTATCCGGAAGAAAACGGTCACTGATATAACGGTTGGAAAGCACCGCGGCCGACACCAGGGCGGAGTCCGTGATCTTGACGCCATGGTAAACCTCATAGCGGTCTTTCAAGCCGCGGAGAATGGAGATGGTATCCTCCACTGTGGGTTCGTCCACATGAACCGGCTGGAACCGGCGTTCCAGAGCCGGGTCCTTTTCGATATACTTCCGGTATTCATCCAGGGTCGTCGCGCCGATACAGTGAAGCTCGCCGCGGGCAAGCATTGGCTTTAGCATATTTCCGGCATCCATGGAGCCCTCGGTTTTTCCTGCTCCCACAATGGTGTGAAGCTCATCAATGAACAGGATAATCTGTCCCTCGCTCTTCTTTACCTCTTCCAGGACGGCCTTTAACCGCTCCTCAAATTCGCCCCGGTATTTAGCTCCTGCCACAAGAGCTCCCATATCCAGAGAGAATAATTTCTTATCCTTTAAGCCCTCCGGCACATCGCCGCGGACAATTCTCTGAGCCAGGCCCTCCACCACGGCGGTTTTTCCGACGCCGGGTTCTCCGATTAAAACCGGGTTATTCTTTGTTTTTCTCGAGAGAATCCGGATAACATTCCTAATTTCCGAATCACGGCCGATTACCGGGTCCAGCTTCTGATCCCTGGCCCGCTCCACTAAGTCCGCCCCGTACTTATTCAGGGTATCATACGTGGCTTCCGGGTTATCACTGACTACACGCTGGTTTCCGCGCACCGTGGACAGCGCCTGTAAAAACTTGTTTCTGTCAATTCCATACAGCCGGAAAAGCTCCTTCACCCCGCGGTTGGGTTCCTTCAAAAGGCACAGGAAAAGATGCTCAACAGAAACATATTCGTCTCCCATGGCCTTCGCTTCGTCCTCGGCGCTTATTAAAACTTTATTCAGGTCGTTGGTCAGGTACACCTGGCCGCCCCCGGATACCTTCGGCAGCTTATTTACAGCCTGTTCCGCCTCATTTAAAAACTGCTCGCCGGATATTCCCATCTTTGTGACAAGCTTCATAATCAGGCTGTCCTCCAGCCTCAGAAGACTTACAAGAAGGTGCTCCTGGTCAATTTGCTGATTTCCATATTCATAAGCTAACTTTTCACATCCCTGTACGGCTTCCACCGACTTCTGTGTAAATTTGCTGATATTCATATTCAAGCCTCCTCAGTTCATATGTGTCAACTTGTTATACATGGAATATAGCATGTATTGTTAGCACTGTCAAGTGCTGAGTGCTAAAATTGTGTGAAAATTTTATGAAGTACCGATTTTGTGCGGTTTCTAATGGGTATCTATTTTTATTTTACCCATTTTGACATACGATTGACATATTTTTTTCTTCTGTCATACGAAAACCACCGCCGATATTGCCGACGGTGGATTCCTGCTTAAAAATTGATTACATTGTCGATTCTCTGCACTTCCTTTTCTGTTCTCTCAAAACTGCTGTGATTGTATACATTCATTGTAATACTTGCGTCAGAATGCCCCATGACGTTCTGCAGTGCCTTGATATCCATTCCTGCGGATGCAAGCAAGGTA
>CAJUIP010000057.1 GCA_910586315.1 uncultured Lachnospiraceae bacterium
CAAGGGCTTATTGTCTGCCGGACATGGGTATTTGCAGATAATCAATCAGGGCAGTTTCCAAAAGCCGGGAATAGTTTACCTTTTGTTCTTCTGCAATCCTTTTCAGCCATGCCGGGAGAGTGATGTTTGTCTTTATACGTTCATTGTCACGTTTTGCCTTATAAAGGTCCGGATGGATTATCACTGGCATAACAACCATGCCTTCGATTTCATCTTTGGGAAGTGAAAGCGAGGGTGCCGGGATTTCGTCCCCATCCTGTTCCAGTCCATACACATACAGGCTTGCCGCTTCTGCTGCCATTTGTCCCGCATGTGCGAGATTCTCACCATAGCTGAAACAGCCAGGGAGGTCAGGGAATGAAATGCCATAACTGCCATCTTCTCCAGGCTCTAATACTGCGAGGTAGGTTATACTTAACATAGTCCATTGCTCCTTTCTATAAAACCATTGCAGGCATGGGGCTGTTAAAGCCCCGCCTGTTTCCATATTTTGCTGAGTGTTCCCGGTGGTATATCCTTTTTGCCATGTATCGCAACAGTTACTTTTCCGGGTTTTGTGGGGTGTTTAAGCTGCATGTGCGAGCCTTCCTGGTCAACTTCATACCATCCATCTTTATGAAGTATCTTTAGTACCTCTCGTGCTGTCATGTCTTAACCTCCTTACATTATATATTATACTCCTTTTTTATACGCATGTCAATAGATTTTGCGTATAAATTATGCGTATTTTTTACAGAACATAGGATAGAAAACAGACTGGTAGCAGGAAATAAAGGAATCCCCACAAATGGGGAAAGCGTAAAAGTGCGCTGTCTTGCTGCCGTCTTGCATTTTACCAGACGTTACCAAAACACAGAGTTACTATTGACTGCTTAAAGGTTCGATTTGAAATGTAATCTTGCAGAGCAGAGCCACCCGGCCAGTACCCGGAATTTCCCGGGGGAATATGTGCGGCTTTCCTCTGGATAGCCCCCGGCGGCAATATTCCGATTTGAAATCGGAGAACTGATAAGGGCGGCTTTTCCGCTTTTCAGAATACCCACAGCAACACGCCACAAGCCCCTATTTTGGATTGTAACGGCATAGTTTTTATCATGCAATACAGCACAAGCCCGATACGGGACAAATAGAGCCTTGCTAGAGTGCTTCTAAATGGCGGCGTTTGTCCTGCTTACTCCCCCTTGCTCATGCACTTTTCATAGAGGGGGACTGCTCCAAAGAGAAAATCTAAAGCATGTTTAGAAGGCCTGAAGGTAGCATCACATTCTCAGCTCTGTAAAGTCAATCCACAAATCGTCATAGATATTGACCTTTATTTTCTCCTGGAAAGTGTAAGCAGCGGCGTTAAATTTATCTTGTTCCAGAAAATATACCCATACCGATTGATTCATAGGGTTTACAATCCAGTACTCCCTCACTCCGGCGTCAGCATATAAGTTCAGCTTACGGATATAGTCATGGCTGGAATTGCTGGGAGAAACAATTTCCATAATCCAGTCTGGCGCCCCGGTACAGCCTCGGTCTGTCAGCTTATTGGGGTCACAGATAACGCTGATGTCAGGCTCCACCACGTTTCTGTCATCGTCTTCAAATAGCTTGACAGCGAAGGGAGCCGGGTAGACTTTGCAAGGCCCCTTTTTGGAGTGTAGATAATTTCCAATCTCTAAATGCAGGAAAGATAATATTTCCTGGTGTATTCTGCTGGGAGCCGCCATGTAATAGATTTGGCCGTCAATCAGTTCGGCTCTGACGTCCTCCGGGAGGTTGTAGTAGTCTTCTTCTGTGTAAATGTTTGTACGGGCTAATGCTTCTGACATAGTAATGCTCCTTTCTGGGGGTTATGGGGAATTTAAACGGCTTCCTGTGTATCATTCAAGATAAACCGTGCATCAAAAGTGCAGTTTAAAGCTTTTGCAATGTCCAAAAGTTCTTTTTCTGAAAAATTGTCTCTTGTCATTTTATTAGACATATTTTGTCTGGATTGTCCGGTTTTTTCGGCCAACTGTGCGAGAGTCATATTACGGCGTTTGAGGACAATTTTGATTTTCTCGCCCATTGTGATACTGTTTTCAGAATTGTTAAGAATTGTTAATGTGTACTCTACTGCTATTTATAGATGATGTTACCCATTGGCAATTATCAGGGGAATATTCCTTGCTACTGTCTATACGGTCAATAGTTTATTTTTCATTGTAACCATGACTTTAAAGACCAATCAAAGAAGTTTTGCAAGCCGTTATCCCCTAACCAGTCATCACAGATAGTAATGCCTTTGCCGCCGTACCATTGATAGTGCTGGTTGTTTGGGTTGTAACAGCGTTGTTTCATACCAGAGTAGATGCTGTATAATCGAGTTTTACTTAATCCGTGTTCCATAGATAAATTTCCTCATTAATCTGTTACTCTGTTACCGTCTGGCAGAATAAATGAACCCTCATATTTACACCCCGCCGCCTCTGCCACCTTTTTTAAATCGGCAGGAGTAAAACCCTCTCTTTTCATTTTTTGGCTGAACGCTTGCGGACTTGTGCCACATAGCCTAGCCAATTCAGAAACACTTATATTCAGTTTAACGCAGAGGATTTTTAATTGTTCCGATACCGCCATTTGTTTCACCTCTCTTTCTACCTCTATTATAAACGATTATATTTCAAATCACAATAGAAATATTTTAAAAATAAATGAAAGAGTTTAAACAAAGGTATTGACATTTTAAACGTAATCGTTTATACTTATATCATCAACAGAGAGGAACACAGCAGCCAAGGTGGACGGGAGTACCGAAAGGGAAAGCAAGAACGCAAGGTAACACCGGGAAACAGGATAAGGGAGATTGAGATGCCGCATAAGCCGCTAGATGCTTAAAGCCTGCCGGGGCTGCCCTAAAACCTCTTGAAATTGAAAGGAGATAGGACAGTATACAAAATACTCTATTTGATGAAGTAAATAACGAAAACGCTTTAAAAATTCATTCAAGTGTGTTATTATGGTGATATCCATAAAGGAAGGAGGCAACCATATGCCGATAACTGATAAAGTGAAGGCTGCTATGGTTGTCCGTGGGAAAGGGAATAAGGAGCTTGCACAGTATCTTGGAATCACAGACCAGTCCCTCAGCAATAAGCTAAACCGGGGGAGTTTTTCAGCGGAGGACCTGATAAAGATAGCAGATTTTACAGAGGCAACGCTGGCACTGGAGTTTGATGATGGGAGCAAGATAGCTTTCTCACTGGATGACATCAGATAATAGCAGAAGCCAAAGGCAGAGGACACTTGATTGATAAGTGTCCTTTTTGTTTTGAGTAAAAAATCCATCAAAAACGTGTAAAAACTACTTGACAATATACTCGAAATAGTGTAATATATAACCATAAACAAAAGGAAATTCACAAAAGCAGCCGGGAGAGCCGAAAGCCCCCGAAACCATGAGCCATATCCCCGTGAGGAGGAACCCACAGCGAGGCGAACAATAGCCGGGAAGATGCTCATGGGGCTGCCAGAAAACCACTTAACCGATAGAAAGGAAAACATTATGGGAGAAAGAGCATTGCAGAACCGCATCATGAAACTGAGAGAGCTGGAGGCCCAGCAGAAGGCTCTGGAGGAGCAGGCCGAGAAAATCAGGCAGGAGATCAAGGCTGACATGGAAGCCAAGCAGGTAGAGGAGATGAAAGCTGGTTCCTTTGTTATCAGGTGGAAAACCATACTCAGCAGTCGCCTGGATGGGAAAGCCCTGAAAGCAGCCCTGCCAGAGATTTACAACCAATATTGCAAGGCCAGTGAGAGCCGCCGTTTTACCATTGCTTAAGCAAAGGAGGCATTATGAGATACCGCATTGAGTACACAGGAGGCCGCCACAGCACCCTTGTGGATAACCGCCAGGAGCTGCTTAAACAGATAAAGGCGGCGGCTCCCGGAACCATTGAGGATATCAGAAAGCTATACACGAATGGTGTCTCTGATTCCGTCATGGAAAAATATGAGCAGTACCTGAAATAGAAAATGCTCTTACCAGAGCGGCAACTCCGGTAAGAGCAAGTAACCCGATAATCAGTCAAAAGGGTTATGCAGGAAGTATACCATTCCTGCTGCCCTCTGTAAAGAGAGGATTTGAGAGAAATGCATAGATTGAACATTGACAACGAGAGCCTGGAGTATATAGAGGGAGACCCAATAGCGGCCTCTGGCATGATTACGGTGTTGAGCGAGAAACACAACATTCTTTCAATCAGCCAGGAGGCCGTACCGGAACACCTGCAGGGCCACACTTTGATTGTCTATTTGCAGGAAAGAGATTGTATTGTCCTGGCTGGGTGGGCAGAAAATACGACTCTCATTGCAGAACTGGTGGCAGAGTATCTGGAACTTTCACCTTCTCAGTATGCAAGAGCTCTGGAGGCTCCGGCTTATGTAGGAATGTCTGGTATTGATTTAGAGATATGGAAGACCCTGGAAGGTATTTACCGGATCAGGAACGGAACTAGAGAATAGACAAAAGATAAGACAGGTAACAGAGGGGCACTATCCTCTCTGTCCCTGTCAAAGGAAAGGAGCAAGGCAGGATGGCAAAGGATTTATTAAAGACCATGAAGATCCTGACAAGCAAGCACCAGAAGCTTTCCCTGATTGAGGTTAGAAAGTATGATTCTGATCATGAAAAGGCTATGGATGTGATAGTAGATTTACAAAACCAATATGAGACTATAGAGACTATAGATGACTTACTGGATGCACTGGATGAAGTAGAGATCACCCCGGCCAACCTTGCCTATGTGGCGGGGCTGGCAGACTGTCTCTTAATTCTGGACCGACTGGCTGGGATGCTTCGGAGGAAGGTCTGCCATCTTGTACACAGCGCCGTTCTGGTGGACATGGATCAGTACCGGTTAAACCATGCCGGGGGGAAACTGGAAACGGTGGATACAGTATTTTAACACAGACAGCTTGCCCGCCCCGGAGGTTACGAGGGCAGAAAGGAAGACCATGGACATAGCAAAGGTATTTGGGGTTGTGCTTGATCGTAATGTGGAGGAAGGGCTGGAGCTTCTTTTGTCAGGCCGTTTTTCAGAACTGTGCAAAAAGAGGATGGAGCCCTCCCGGGAGATGGAAAGCAGGAAAATGTATCAGGAGTTGGAAGACCTGGTAATGGGTCATTATCCCGGGGCAAAAGAAGACAGGGAAGAGTTCCTTAACTGGTTTGCAGAGTATGAGGGGGAGGCAAATGAGGACTTCTATCTGCTTGGCATCCGGGACGGTATCCGGGCGGCGAAATGTTTTGCAGCAGTGTGAGGCAGGCATTGTACTCTGCCTGGAACCGGGAAACAGAATTAAGGACTGATTGGGAGGGCAGCAGGTGGAAAGGCGTCTGCTGCCCTCTGGCATTGAAAGAAAGGTGGTGCTATATGGCAAGATTGGCGCAGGGGGTACGGAAGAGGCCGGACGGGACACTTGAGAAGCGCTTTACTGTGGACGGGAAACGATATTCCATCTATGGAGCTAATAATAAAGAGCTTCAGCAGAAGGAAAAGGAGCTCAGGGCACAGATTGAGGCGGGGACTTACACGGACAATCGCAATCTCACATTAGATAAGTATTTTGAGGAATGGCTGGCGGGAAAGAGGAATAGTACAAAGGGAAATACGCTAAAAACATACAGAAGCCATTATTATAAACATATTTCCCCAAGACTTGGAAACAAAAAGATACAGAAGATTGAGCGTAGAGAGATTTTAGTTCTGCAAAGGGAGATTTTCCAAGGGCTATCTGAAAGCACTTGCAATGGGGTATTAAGAACTTTGAAGATCATTCTGAATGACGCTGTTCATGATGAGATCATTTCAAAAAATCCGGCAGATGGGGTAAAGGCCTTGAAGGAGACAGAGAAGGCCACAGAGACCTACCACAGAGCTCTGACAGGGCAGGAGCAGAAGGAATTCATGCGAGAGATGGAAAAGGATTTTTATTATGAGTTTGTGGCCCTTCTTCTGTGTACGGGCATGAGATCAGGAGAGGCGGCAGCTCTCACTTGGAGCGATATAGACTATAAACAGAATGTAATCCACATCACCAAAACAGTCACTTACAACGAGGACGGAACCATAGGTATAGGGAGTCCGAAAAGCGAATCAGGGAAAAGGGATATCCCCCTGAATGGCACAATCAGGAGTGTTCTATCAAGCCAGAGGAAAAAACTGGGGAATATTTTACCGATGAATGACAACAGAGTCTTTGTGTCTGTCTATGGTGGCATTATACATAATCATGCGATAAATAGGGCAATAAACGGCGCACTTTCCAGATTGAGAGAGAAAGGCAGGCCGATAGAACATTTCACGGCTCACGCTTTAAGAGATACTTTCGCTACCAGGTTCATAGAGCAGGGAGGAAACCCGCAGACATTGAAAGTCATCTTAGGCCACAGCAGCCTGGCAATGACTATGGATCTGTACAGTCATGTTCTCCCCAATACCAAGCAGCAGGAAATGGACAATCTGAGGATCGTTTTATAGCGGCAGGGCGGCATTGCGACCGCCCTTTTCGTTACCCCAATAATACCCCAATTTCCACCCCTTTTCCGTGGGGTAAACATTGAATCAAGACAAATAAAGATAAAAGGAAATAAAGGGGTTGACATTAAATAAGTCCGATAGAATCAAGGTTTTTGAGTATGATAATGAATATAGATAAAAAATGATAAAAGGAACAACTTTTAACCAAAGGTTCAATGACATTTCTGCTGAAATACGGTATGATATAGATACCTGAAATGGGTGCAGCAGATGAATTAGGAGGGAATGAGATGAGGCGGATATCGAAAGCAGAAACGGGAAAGCGGATTCGGAAACTACTGGTGGAAAGTGGGATTACAGTTCGGGAAGTACAGGAGGCAATGGAATTGGAAAGCCCTCAGGCCGTTTATAAATGGCTCAATGGAAAAGCTCTGCCTTCTACAGAAAATCTGCTGACGCTGAGTGAAATGCTGCAAATACCCATGGAGCATATTCTGGTGCTGGACCATTCCAAGGTGCCGGAGGGGCGTTTGTGGCGGCTATGGAAATGTCCTCCTGTGATTTGGTCTTACAGACCTGCGGTGCCGCGCAGGCTGGAAGCCTTCAGTATACTTTTGGAGGATGTTAAAAATAGCTGGTTGCCAAAGTGGTATCGGTATGGACCGGAAGAGGAAACCGAATCCGGAAAGGAGCGGAAAGGTAATACCTTTTAAAGTTCGTCCAATAACTGCTGATAAGATACATTGAGCACCTTTGCCAGGATGCGGAGTTCAATATCGGTGACGAACCGCTGTCCGCTTTCAATTCTCTGCACTGCGTTTTTATCCAGATCGAGGCCTTGTATCTGGAGCATTTCAGCCAGTTTTCTTTGTGAAACATTCTTCATGTCAAGGCGATACTGCCTGACTCTTTTGCCGCAGATATTATTTAATCCTGCATCTGATTTATTTTTATACATAGGATACTCCCTTTATGACATTCACTGATTGCCAGTAAGATAAATATATGTTAATATGGACACCGAAATGACATTTAATAAATGTCAAATGGGGAATTGTTAAAGAAAGGGGACAGAAAGATGGAATTGAAACAGGTATCAGAAGAAATGAAAAAATTGAAAGAGACTGGTGAGGCTTTTCTGAGAGACAATGAGGAGAAACTTGTGGACTTTCTCAGAAAAGAGGAAATGACAGCGGAAGAATGCCTTCAAAAAGAGATACTTTTTGAATTGCTAGATCATATTCATGGAATTTGCCATGTGGCGGAATATATGAAAAAAGAAATTGTGAAAGAGGGAGTTCTTGTTCGTAACAGCGCAGGTGAAATTACATTTGATGGGGAAGTACTGCCGATAGTCAGGGAAATTGAGGTATATATTCATGATGAAGACTTGAAGCAGGAGATTTGGACGAAAACATTTGTTGGAGGAGTAAAGGAAAAATATCTGGTGGGTCTTGGAAAAGACCTGGATGTGACCGGATTAAAAGCCCGCATGCGGGGATAGTGGAAATTCAGCATGCTTTTCCATAATTGGGGAACAATATATCCAGAGGTGATTGTATGGAATCAATCTGGAAGGAAAAAAAACCAGAGAGAAAGGGAAAGGCCGGCAGTCTGCCGAGAAAAACGGAAGTAGCGGTGATTGGCGGAGGAATGGCTGGTATCCTGTGCGGGTGGCAGTTAAAAGAAGCAGGTGTTGATGCGGTGATATTGGAGGCGCGTACTATTGGAAGCGGGCAAACAGGAAACACTACGGCCAAAATCACGTCGCAGCATGGCCTGATTTATCAGAGGCTGGCCGAAACCTTTGGACAGGAAACAGCAGGACGGTATGCGTCGGCCAGTCAGGCCGCCATAGATGAGTATGAGAGAATAATTGAAAAAAAGGGGATTTCGTGTGGATTTGCAAGAGTGCCGGCATACCTTTATACCAAGACGAAAGAAGGGGCCAGCAAATTGGAGCAGGAACGGACAATTGCGGTGCGGGCAGGGCTTCCGGCTTCCATTGTTTATGAGACGGACCTCCCTTTTTCCGTTAAGGCGGCATTGAAGCTGGAACGGCAGGCGCAGTTTCACCCACTGGAGTTTTTGTATGGCCTGGCAAGTGAATTAGAGGTTTACGAATACACTTGGGTACGTCGCGTGAGGGAGCATCAAATATACACCAACCGGGGAAGCTTAAGGGCAGAGAAAATCATTTTTGCCACCCATTTCCCTTTTCCCAACTGGCCCGGCTTCTATTTTTCCAGAATGCATCAGGAGAGAAGCTATGTTCTGGCAGTGGAAGGGCCTAAAGTGGATGGGATGTATTATGGAATTGATTCGGACGGGTTGTCTTTCAGAAGTGCAGATGGATTGGTTTTGCTGGGGGGCCAGGGACACAGAACGGGAGAAGAGTGCGCTCATAATCCTTTTGAAAATCTGTACGCGGAGGCAAAAAAAATTTGGCCTGGCTGCTATGTGCGGGCCCATTGGGCCGCACAGGACTGCATGACACTGGATTCACTGCCCTACATTGGTCATTTTTCAAGGTTAAGGCAGGATTGGTATGTGGCTACAGGCTTTGGTAAGTGGGGGATGACAAACTCCATGGTGGCCGCAATGGCTATTCGTGACCATATCATAGGACGTCGAAATCCAATCTGGCAGGTGGTTTCTCCTCAGCGTCCCATGACAAAAACAGCATGGAATCATTTCTTCCCGGAACTGAGGTACACTGCAAAAAACTTTTTCACTTGGAAAGGTCCCCGATGCCCCCATTTGGGATGCCGTCTCAGATGGAACCGGGCGGAAAAGACATGGGACTGCCCATGCCATGGCTCACGATTTGAGAAAACGGGAAATCTGATTGATAATCCGGCAAAAAGAAATATGCAAAACTATGACAGATATTGAATCTGGAAATTAAAAAGACTGTAACAGTTCAGTGCGTATCTGAACTGTTACAAGAGGCCGAATCTGTGTGGGAGATTTTTTTGAATTTCCCAGACAAACCGGATTCATCTGGATTTTCCAGCCGCAGGCACCGCTGCGGTGTCGGAAATTTGTCCCGCTGATAAACGAATATGCCCGATAAAGCGGGGCATGCTGTCCCGCGAAGTTTCGCCGGATATCATGCGGACAGAACAGAAGCAGTCAATTGTAAGTTTAACGCTATGGATTCGCACATATCGCCAAAGTCCGCCGAAGAAAACGATTTATTTTTTATGGGGAGGGTTTTCGGAGCGTATTTCATCAGTCAGCCGTTCAATCATCTGCTTTTTTAAATATACGTCAAAGGCAAGCTCGCAGATAAAGGCAAAGAGCTGGAGGGCATCACGCTCAGATTCTTCTGCTTCCGGAAATGTTTCAGAAGCAACACGGAATTTCTCCTGTACATCAGCTTTCAGATTTTCCATTTGCGTATGTTCCATAGAAAAAACTTCTGTATAAACTTTTGACAGAGGAAGCGATGTCTCACAGAAATGGTGCTCTGTAATGTAGGAAAGAATGGTTTCAATATCATTAAAATTCAATAGGTTCTTGAAATAATAAATGAATACCAGAAGCAGAATATGTTCCTGCGTGTACTTTTTACGGACTGGAGACGGAAGCAGATTATTTTTGGCATAGTTGTTTATCATAGTTTTTGTGAGCACTTTATCATCCGGATAGCGCTTCAGTTCCCCCAGGTGTTTTTCCATAAAAGTAGTAACCTGATCCATATATAAATCAATCTGTGGAATATCTTCTATTTTAATATGATCCAGGCTGTCCAAGTGGCATAACAGATCTTTTAAGCGTTCCTCATTGGTTTTCATAGCAGAACTCCTTTCAATCCTTATTATATAGTAATGAAAACTATATGACAAGAGGGTAATGTCATTTTCTTTATAAAGAGGGTATCCTGATGTTACGGCTTACACGTTGGCTAATTATTCGCTGATTAGTCAGGGGGCGATATCGCTATGGCGTCAAGGCATATCAAGCGGCCATATACCGTAACCGTTCAGTGGATATCAGGACTGCAATATCAGAACTGCAATATCTGGACTGCTGCCCTTAATAGGCGGCAGGGTAATGCTTGTGATTGACAGGGAAGACAGGGGAATCGGTTTCATTGGACATAAGGTCCGAAATCTGCTATAATAATAACTCAACGAGAAAGGGGAAAATTATGAGCAGTTTTGATACCTTGAATCCGATGCAGATGGAAGCTGTACTTCATACAGAAGGTCCGCTTTTAGTTCTGGCAGGAGCCGGTTCAGGAAAAACCAGGGCGTTGACTCATCGTGTGGCATATTTAATAGAAGAGAATGGAGTTGCTCCGTGGAACATCCTGGCCATAACATTTACAAATAAGGCAGCAGGTGAAATGCGGGAAAGAGTGGATAATCTGCTGGAACATGGGTCTGGCAGCGTATGGGTCAGTACCTTCCATTCCCTTTGTGTACGGATTTTGCGCCGATATATTGAAAGTTTGGGATATGAGACAGGGTTTTCTATATATGATGCGGATGATCAGAAAACGCTGATGAAACAGATTTTTAAGAGTATGAGGATTGACGGGAAACAGTATAAAGAGAGAGGCGTTTTAAATGTTATTTCTTCCGCAAAAAATGAACTGATCTCGCCAAAAGAATTTGCTTTAAATGCAAAGGCGGATGGAGATTTCAGGCTCCAGAAGATGGCAGAGATTTACGCGGAGTATCAGGCACAGCTTAAAAAGAATAACGCTTTGGATTTTGATGATTTGTTAGTCAAGACGGTGGAGCTGTTTGATGGATTTCCGGAGATTCTCGACTATTACCAGGAACGGTTTAAGTATATCATGGTGGATGAGTATCAGGATACCAATACGGCACAATTTAAACTGGTGAGTCAGCTTGCGAAAAAATACCGGAATATCTGTGTGGTTGGCGACGATGATCAGTCCATATACCGATTTCGTGGTGCCAACATCCAAAATATTTTAAGCTTTGAGGACACTTTTCCAGGGGCACGGGTAATCAAGCTGGAACAGAATTATCGTTCCACCAAGACAATTTTAAGCGCGGCCAACAGCGTGATACGGAACAATACAGGGAGAAAGGACAAAACACTTTGGACGGAGAATGAAGAGGGCGAGAAAATCCGGGTTAAAATATTTGATACTGCCTACGATGAGGCAGAAGGAATCGTGTCTGATATAGAGAAATGCGGATGCTCCTGGAAGGATTGTGCAGTTTTATACAGAACGAATGCCCAATCCAGGCTTTTGGAGGAAAAATGTATTGCACACAACATTCCCTACCGGCTGGTAGGAGGCGTAAACTTTTATCAGAGAAAGGAAATCAAGGATATCCTTGCCTATTTAAAGACCATAGCCAACGGGAGAGATGACCTGGCAGTACAGAGAATTATCAACGTTCCCAGGCGTGGGATTGGCACAGTGACGATGGGAAAGGTCAATACATATGCTGCAGAACGGGGAATGAATTTTTATGATGCACTCCTTCGGGTGGAGGCAGTTCCGGGAGTGGGGAAAGCGGCATCTAAAATCGATAAATTTACGGATGAAATCGGGAGATTCCGCCGCATGCTTAAGAATGGCAGTTCCATTCAGGAAATGATGGAAGAAATTTTAGTTTCCACAGGCTATAAAGAAGAACTGAAGGAAGAAGGAGAAGTGGAGGCGGAGGCAAGGCTCGAGAACATTGAAGAATTGATCAATAAGGCTGTTTCTTACTGGGAGAATGCCGATGAGCCGACGCTGGATGGTTTTCTGGAGGAAGTTGCTCTGGTAGCAGATATTGACAGCATGGACGATTCGGAGGACCGGGTGATTTTGATGACTTTGCATTCTGCCAAGGGGTTGGAATTCCCTTATGTGTATTTAAGCGGTATGGAAGACGGCCTGTTTCCAAGCAGTATGGCCATGTTTGAGGATAATGATGCCATCGAGGAGGAACGGAGGCTTTGCTATGTGGGAATTACCAGGGCCCAAAAGCGTCTGATGATGACAGCAGCCAGACAGAGGATGGTTAAGGGCGACATGAGATATGCAAGGACCAGCCGTTTTCTGGATGAGATTCCGGAGGAATTCACAGTGGAGGAATTTCAGAATAACTCTATGTTTAAAAAACAGAGGCGGGTTCAGGCACTGGATTTCAATAATAGTGATATGTCCACGGAACGCTCATTTGGAATCAGTTTATTTGGCAAAAAAACGGATTCTTATGGGAAAACGAGTCCCTATGCCTCAAAAACAACTGGTGCAGCGGAAAGACCAGTTTTTGGAAAGACCTTTACGGTACAAAAAGCGGCTTCCCTGGAATACACAGAAGGGGACCGCGTTTGGCATGACCGTTTTGGCGATGGAACCGTGAAAAAAATTGCGGACGGCGGGAAAGACTATGAGGTGACCGTGGATTTTGACCGTGTGGGCGTCAGAAAGATGTTTGCCTCGTTTGCAAAGCTAAAAAAACTGTGAAAAAGTTAAAAATCGGGATAGTAAAATGGCTCAAATAATGTTATACTGAATATAGGAATGAGATTTTTCTGATTTCAAAGAAACTGGAAAGGATGTGCTGGTATGAACAAATTTGACTTGATGAGTAAGGATGCATTCAGCAAAATGGAAGAGCTGATGAACACTTCTAAACTGAACGAACTGCTTCATAAAAGAGAAGAGGAAGAAAAGAAAAAGAACTGTATTCTCTGGGTACTGGCTATCATCGGTGCGGTAGCGGCTGTTGCGGCAATTGCATACGGTGTGTACCGTTTCTTCACACCGGATTATCTGGAAGATTTTGAAGATGATTTCGATGATGACTTTGATGACGACTTCTTCGAGGATGAGGAAGAAGAAAAAAATGCAAAGAAAGCAGAAGTTAAGGAAGATAAGACAGAGGAGTAGTACAGAAAATGAGGGAGGCTGCGGCAAAGTCAGTTTGCACAGCCTCCTTTTTATGGAGGAGAACAGAATGAAAAAGGGTGAGATTTATACAGGAGTTGTGGAAAAGACAGACTTCCCCAATAAGGGAATTCTTTATATAGAAGATGAGAAGGTCGTAGTGAAACATGGGCTTCCGGGGCAGACCTTGAGAGTGGTTATTACGAAACAAAGAAAGGGAAAATGCGAAGCCAGAATCCTGGATGTGGTGTCCAGATCCCCTTGGGAGAATCTGGAGGAGGCATGTCCCCATATGTCGGATTGTGGAGGCTGCTCCTACCAGACGCTGCCCTATGAAGAACAGCTGAAGTTAAAAGAAAGCCAGGTAAGGGAACTTTTGGGGACGGTGATTCAGGGGGATTATATATTTGAAGGAATCAAAGGGAGTCCTTTGACAAGAGGATACCGGAATAAAATGGAATTTTCCTTTGGGGATGAGGTAAAGGATGGCCCACTGGCTTTGGGAATGCATAAGCGGGGCAGTTTTTATGATATCGTTACGGTGGACCAGTGTACACTTGTTCATGGGGATTGTTGTAAAATTTTAAAGACGACATTAGAATATTTTAAAGAGAAAGGCGCCAGTTTTCTGAAAAAAACGTCTCATGTGGGATATCTGAGGCACCTTTTGGTGAGACGCGGGGTAAAAACCGGAGAAATTCTTGTGGATTTGGTGACTACTACTCAGAAGGAAAGAAGTAATAAAAGCGGTGAAAGTGAGGAAGCGCTGCTGGAGGGGTGGAAGGAAGCTCTTCTGGGGCTCTCCCTGGAGGGCATTTTTGCAGGGATTCTTCATACGAGAAATGACAGCCTGGCTGATGTGGTGGTCAACGAAGGAACGGATGTGCTTTATGGAAAAGATTATTTTTACGAAGAGCTTCTGGGGCTGAAATTTAAAATTACGCCCTTCTCCTTTTTCCAGACTAATTCTCTGGGAGCGGAAGTTCTTTATGAAACAGCCCGCAGCTTCATTGGCGATACCAGGGGACGGAAGGTTTTTGATCTGTACAGCGGAACCGGCACCATTGCACAGATTCTCGCTCCGGTTGCTGACCATGTGACAGGTGTGGAAATAGTGGGGGAGGCTGTGGAGGCAGCCAAGGAAAACGCAGCGCTCAACGGACTTTGTAACTGCGATTTTATTGCAGGAGATGTGCTGAAGGTGCTGGATACGTTACAGGAACAGCCGGATCTGATTGTCCTGGATCCGCCGCGGGACGGAATCCATCCTAAGGCTTTGCCAAAGATCATAGGGTATGGAGTGGAGCGGATGGTATATGTATCTTGTAAGCCCACCAGCCTGGCCAGAGATTTGGTCGTTTTGCAGGCTGGCGGATATCGGGTGGAGAGGGTGTGTTTGGTGGATATGTTTCCGGGGACGGTGCACACAGAATGCGTGGTGGGAATGCAAAGGAAACATATCGGGATATGTGGGAAGTTGAAAACAAATGACTATTCGGCGGAATATATTTAAGAGAAGTGACAGTTACAATGCTTGAGAAAGTTTGTGCTATTATTACAGGAGGAGCAATGGGAAAAATAATTAAGGATTCATTACTGTTGCATTTAGAGATACTGGGAACGTGAAAGCAAATTGGTAAATATCCATAACCCATAATGCTAAAATCCATAAAACCATGAAAAAAGCTCCATATTTGTTTTGTATATAGAAGTGAGCTTTTTTCTTAGTCATAGAAATGATGATCTTCATGACATTAAAATAGAAATTGGATGATAGGAGCATTCATGTGTTTGCTGTGGCTGAACGTACATTTTCCTTGCTTTCAAAGAAAAGTTATGGTATGACCCGAGTTTGCCACTTAGAAAGACAGAAATGGAGCCCTGGTGGGCTCCGTTTTG
>CAJUIP010000058.1 GCA_910586315.1 uncultured Lachnospiraceae bacterium
ATCCGCCGGAGGCACCATGGCCGCTTGCGGACATGGTATAATGTCGCCAGACATTGTACCTGTGCATCTGGTTTCTGCGTTTACCGCAGAAAGCCAGGCACTGGAATCCGCCGGAGGCACCATGGCCGCTTGCGGACATGGTATAATGTCGCCAGACATTGTACCTAAAAACTATCAGGAGGACTAAAAATATGAAACACGTAAAAACCTTAAGCTCCGGTACGTTAAAGAACAGCATGAAAAAGGGCGGCTGCGGCGAGTGCCAGACGTCCTGCCAGTCTGCATGTAAGACATCCTGCACAGTTGGAAACCAGAGCTGCGAAAACAGCAGCCGCTAATGACAGGGCTTCAGACAATCAGAAGTTTTTAAAAAGACCCCTACGGTCATATGATTGTAGGGGCTATTGCTGTTACATGGAAAATTCCAAATTCAATCCAAGCTAGGAGAATTGTTTTGATACATCAGTACATTAACAACGGATATTATATTGTTTTGGATGTAAACAGCGGTTCGGTCCATTCCGTAGACGCTCTTCTATATGATGTGGTAGAGGCCCTGGCGCCCAATGTTCCTGATATGGAACGCCCGGCCTCCCTTACGGAGGACCAGAAATCCTGTGTCTTTCATACGCTCTCCTCAAGGTATACGGAGGAAGACCTTCTGGACGCCCTTTCCGATGTTCAGGAGTTAATTGACGCAGAAGAACTGTTTACGGCTGACATTTATAAAGATTATGTGGTGGACTTTA
The DNA here is from genome assembly GCA_910586315.1 of uncultured Lachnospiraceae bacterium. Classification (GTDB taxonomy): domain Bacteria; phylum Bacillota; class Clostridia; order Lachnospirales; family Lachnospiraceae; genus CANRXD01. The sequence goes on from CAJUIP010000058.1 coordinate 750, forward strand.
AAAAGCGCCAGACTGTGGTCAAGGCTCTTTGCCTCCATATCGCCCATGACTGCAATCTGGCCTGCCGGTACTGCTTCGCGGAAGAAGGCGAGTACCATGGCCGCCGGGCCTTGATGAGCTTTGAGGTGGGAAAAAAGGCTCTGGATTTCCTTATTGCCAATTCCGGAAACAGAATTAATCTGGAGGTGGACTTCTTTGGAGGCGAGCCTCTTATGAACTGGAATGTGGTAAAGCAGCTTGTGGAATACGGCCGTTCTCAGGAAAAGAAATATAATAAAAAATTCCGTTTCACCCTGACCACCAACGGAGTCCTTTTAAACGATGAAATTATGGACTTCTGCAACAAAGAAATGAGCAATGTGGTTTTAAGCCTGGACGGGAGAAAAGAAGTCAATGACAGAATGCGCCCTTTCCGCAACGGAAGCGGCAGCTATGACTTAATTGTTCCAAAATTCCAAAAATTTGCAAAATCGCGTGGAGAAAAAGACTATTTTGTCCGTGGAACCTTTACCAGAAATAATCTGGATTTTTCTCAGGACGTGCTGCACTTTGCTGATCTGGGCTTTGAAAAGCTTTCCGTGGAGCCTGTGGTGGCATCCCCGGACGAGCCATACTCCATCCGTGAGGAGGATCTGCCTGAGATTATGGAGGAGTACGATAAGCTCGCAAAGGAATTCATTAAACGGGAAAAGGAAGGCCGCGGATTCAAGTTTTTCCATTTTATGATTGATCTGAGCCAGGGTCCCTGTGTGGCCAAGCGCCTTTCCGGCTGCGGTTCGGGAACGGAGTATCTGGCAGTTACCCCCTGGGGTGACTTTTATCCATGCCACCAGTTCGTGGGTATGGAAAATTTTCTTCTGGGAAATGTGGAGGAAGGAATCGTAAACACGGCGGTGCGTGATGAATTCAAGCTCTGCAATGTGTATGCCAAGGAAAAATGCAGGGACTGCTTCGCAAGATTTTACTGCAGCGGCGGCTGTGCCGCCAACTCCTATAATTTCCACGGCAAAATCACGGATGCTTATGATATCGGCTGCGCGATGCAGAAAAAGCGCATCGAGTGTGCCATTATGATAAGGGCGGCTCTGTCAGAATAAGGGACGCCGTCTCGAAATATTTAAAAAGTTAAGGAGAAAGAGAATCATGAAGAGCAACAAAGGAAAGGGCCTTCTATTCCTTTTGGGCCTCCTCGTTGTCATCGGTATCTTCGGATACTTGGGATACGATACGCTCCAGAGGAGCAGGCTTATTACCGATGAGAACGGTGTGACCTCCCAGGAAGGCGGCATCAAGCTGGGCCTGGATCTGGCAGGCGGTGTCAGCATCACCTATCAGGCAAAAGAGGCAAACCCCAGCGCTGAGGACATGTCGGATACGCAGTACAAGCTTCAGCAGAGAGTACAGACATACAGCTCTGAGGCTGAGGTTTATCAGGAAGGCGGCAACCGTATTAATATTGATATTCCGGGCGTTTCCGATGCGAACAAAATTTTGGAAGAGCTTGGTAAGCCCGGCTCCCTGCTGTTTTTAGATGAGAACATGCAGACCGTACTGGAAGGAACCGATGTGGCATCCGCCACTCCCATGATCTATAAGGATCAGCAGACTGGTTCCAATAACTATGAGGTTGCCCTTACGTTTACCGATGAGGGAGCACAGAAGTTTGCTGAAGTAACAGCGGCCAATGTGGGAAAGCGGATTGCGATTGTTTATGACGGTGTTGTCTATTCCAACCCCACCGTTCAGGCAGCCATCACAGGCGGCCAGGCATCCATTACCGGAATGGCTTCTTATGAAGAGGCGGACCGCCTTGCAGCCACCATCCGCATTGGTTCTTTGTCTCTGGAGCTGGAGGAGCTTCGTTCCAACGTGGTCGGAGCCAAGCTTGGCCAGGAAGCCATTGCCACCAGCTTAAAGGCCGGAGCCATTGGCTTTGCCATCGTATGTGTGTTTATGATTATTGTTTACCTGATTCCGGGTCTTGCGGCATCCATCGCACTGTGCCTGTATGTGGCGCTGATGCTGATTTTGCTGGCGGCTTTTGAGGTGACCCTCACATTACCGGGTATTGCGGGTATTATCCTGTCCATCGGTATGGCTGTGGATGCCAATGTTATCATTTTCACACGTATTAAAGAGGAAATCGGTCTTGGAAAAACTGTAAAATCGGCCATTAAGACAGGTTTTGCAAAGGCTTTATCCGCCATCATCGACGGTAACGTGACAACCCTGATTGCCGCAGCCGTGCTTTATTGGAGAGGCTCCGGCACGGTGAAGGGCTTCGCTACCACTCTGGCTATTGGTATTGTGCTGTCCATGTTCACGGCCTTGTTTGTAACAAAATTCGCCCTGAATACTCTCTATGAGCTGGGCTTTTCCGATAAGAAATTCTATGGGACCAGGAAAGAAAAGACGCCGGTTAATTTCCTTGGAAAGAAAGCGGTTTGCTTTGCCATCTCCGCTGTCCTGATCTGTGCAGGCTTTGTGGGTATGGGAATCAACAAGGGCTCCATCGGTGGTGCCTTTAACTACGGCCTGGATTTCCAGGGAGGTACTTCCACCAACGTAACCTTCAACGAGGACATGTCTCTGGAGCGCATCTCAAGCGAGGTGGTTCCGGTTGTTGAAGAGATAACGGGAAGCGCCGACACCCAGACCCAGAAGGTCGCGGGAACCACAGAGGTTATCATCAAGACAAGAACCCTCAGCGTGGAGGAGCGTCAGGCTTTGGATGCCGCCCTGGCAGAGCGCTTTGGCGTGGATGAGACAAAGATCGTCGCCGAGAGCATTTCCGGCGCCATAAGCACGGAGATGAAGCGGGATGCTGTCATGGCAACGGCTATTGCAACCGTATTCATGCTGCTCTATATCTGGGTTCGATTCAAGGATATCCGTTTTGCGGCCAGCGCCGTTATTGCTTTGATTCATGACGTATTGGTGGTAGTTGCCTGCTATGCACTGGCAAAATGGTCCGTGGGCTCCACAGCCATCGCCTGCCTTCTTACCATCGTTGGTTATTCCATCAATGCAACCATCGTTATTTTTGACCGTATCCGTGAGAACCTGAAGCTTCAGGGTGCGAAGGCGGATCTGGCAGGAGTTGTGAACTTGAGTATTACACAGACTTTCACCAGAAGCATCAATACTTCCCTGACTACGTTTGTTATGGTTCTGGTGCTGTTTATCATGGGTGTATCCTCTATCCGTGAATTTGCACTTCCGCTGATGGCAGGCATTATCTGCGGAACGTATTCTTCCGTGTGCTTAACAGGCGCCCTCTGGTACGTGATGAGCATGAAGAAAAAGAAAAGCTAATGGGGAAAACCATGCAGTACGAAATTCTTGCAAAGGATGGACGTGCCAAGCGGGCCCGGGTCACCACGGTCCACGGCACGATCCAGACGCCGGTTTTCATGAATGTGGGAACCGTGGGAGCCATCAAAGGTGCCGTATCCACAGATGATCTGAGGGAGATCGGGACACAGGTGGAGCTGTCCAATACCTACCACCTTCATGTGCGGACCGGGGATACGCTGATTAAGGAGCTGGGCGGACTTCACAGGTTCATGAACTGGGACCGTCCGATTCTCACCGACTCCGGGGGCTTTCAGGTGTTTTCCCTGGCTGGTTTAAGGAAGATAAAAGAAGAGGGAGTTTATTTTAATTCTCACATTGACGGCCACAAAATTTTCATGGGGCCGGAGGAGAGCATGCAGATCCAGTCCAATCTCGGATCAACCATTGCCATGGCCTTTGACGAGTGTGCCCCTCATCCGTGCACCAGGGAATATATGGAAAATTCCGTGGCAAGAACCACCCGGTGGCTTCAGAGATGTAAGACAGAGATGAAGCGGCTAAACGACCTTCCTGATACGGTCAATAAGGAACAGCTTCTCTTTGGAATCAACCAGGGAGGAACTTTTGAGGATATCCGTATCGCTCACGCGGATGCAATCTCAGAGATGGACTGCGACGGGTATGCCCTTGGCGGACTGGCTGTGGGAGAGAGCCATGAGGAGATGTACAGGATCCTGGATGTTACCGTGCCACATCTTCCGGAAAATAAACCTACCTATCTGATGGGGGTGGGAACTCCGGCCAATATTTTAGAGAGTGTGGACCGGGGAGTGGATTTTTTTGACTGTGTTTATCCGACGCGGAATGGGCGCCATGGACATGTCTATACCAACCGTGGAAAGCTGAATCTTTTTAATGAGATGTTTTCCCGGGATATGCGCCCCATTGAAGAGGGCTGCCAGTGTCCTGCCTGCCGCTCGTACAGCAGAGCTTATATCAGGCATCTGTTAAAGGCAAAGGAGATGCTGGGAATGCGTCTCTGCGTGCTCCATAATCTGTATTTCTATAATACCATGATGACGGAGATACGCGAGGCCATCGAAAACAACCGTTACGCCGAATATAAAGAAAAGAAGCTGGCAGGCGTTTCGGGGAACTACAAGGACCGCTGATTATGAATGAAATATAAGCAGAAGTTAGAAAGAGAGGTGTATGGGATATGTCAATGAGCAGCCCGGCATTCTGGATCGGCTATATCGTTTTGATTTTTGCGTTCATGTATTTTATCGCAATTAAGCCGCAGCAGAAAGAAAAGAAGAAAATGCAGGAATTAATGGCAAGTATTGCAGTTGGAGACAGCGTACTGACCTCCAGCGGCTTTTACGGAGTAATTATTGATATGACAGATGATACGGTTATCGTAGAATTTGGAAATAATAAGAACTGCCGTATTCCAATGCAGAAGCAGGCAATCGTTCAGATTGAAAAACCGGAAATGTAATTGCCAGAGAAGGAGAGACCGGAGTTCCCGTATGGAGCTCCGGTTTTTCATGTCACAGGCCGCTATTTAGGCCCTTTTTTGCTCCGATCCAGATATTCCATGATATCTTTGAACTCCCGGGTATATTTATGAGAGGAGGCGGAGGGGTTGGCATGGAAAAGATGTCTGCCAAAAGCCAGGCTGCGGGAGCGGAGGGCGGCCATGGCGGCTTCCTTTTCTTTTAAAAGCTCTGCAAGCTGCTGCTCGGATTTTCCCTTTAAGCTGCTTAAGTTGATACCGGTTGTGTCCTTCAAATCATCCAGTTTTCCCTCTGCCTTTGCCTTGATTTCCTCAAGACTCATGGCGGTCAGCTCCTTAAGGCTGTCAAACTTGCCTCCGGCACGGTTTTTCAAGCTTTCCAGGACTCCCATGTGCATTTCTGTGAATGCGGCAGCCTGTTCCATAAATTCGGAACGGGCTTCCTGAAGCCGTTCTTCGGCTTCCATTTTTAAAAGAGCTGTCTGAACCTGAAGGCTGTCCAATTCCTGACGCAGCTTCTTGATGGCCTCAAGAGATTTCCCGAAGGCAATGGCTTCTCTGGTGCAGACAATGGAGTCATAGATAAATAAAACGGATACCACGGATATAAATAGAAGATTCCATGTAAGCGGCATAGAGAGGACACCGCGTTCGATCGGTTTATGAATCAGGTGTGTCATAAAAATTGTTAAAAATCCCCAGGCAATAGAAGAGGACAAGCAGATATAGCCGTGAAGATTATATTTTTGATCGCTGTAATCCCAGTAACGAATTTTAAATAAAAGCTCCATGACATAGCCTGTGACATATTCCAGAAGGGTAGCGCCTATGACACCGGAACACCAGGTGAGAACGAGGCTGTCCTGAAAGGGGGCAGAGACCCAGAGCATCATAATGGCGCCGCTTCCGTAAAGGGGAAGCATGGGGAGCCGAAGGAATCCGCGGTTCACAAAGGTCTCTTCTTTTATGGATACATAAGTGGATTCAAAAATCCATCCGAAAAAGCAATAAAGGTAGAAGAACGCCAGCCATTGATACCAGGTGTATGTGTACATGTCAGTGCTCCTTTCAGGCGAAATTAGTTATATGATACGATATTCTTGCGAATCCTGCAAGGGCTTTGGAAACGGATTTCCGGGAACCGTGCAACAGTAATAACAGTAGCGCCGGTTGAATTGTTGCGGAAACTATGTATTGCAATTATGGGATATTTCTTATAAAATAAAAAATATATCTTTGGCGGGCGGAAAGCTCGAGGGTCAAAATATTTTTTGATCCCAACGTCATACATACTAAATTTAGGAAAGATCTTAAGCAGGAGAGAAGTTAATGAATCTGAAAAAACGATTGGACGAAACAATTCATGATGTGTTCATTGAAGAATTTTATTCTGGAAAATATCATGCAGGGGAAAAGGTTGATCCGGCGGAGCTGGCAGCGCAATTTTCCATCAGCAGGACTCCGGTAGTGCTGGCATTAAAACGGCTGGCCAATGAAGGAATCTTGACAGTGAGCAGCGGAGGAAAATACTATATTCCGATACCCACGAGGAAAATGCTGGATGAGGTGTGCGAGGTCCGGTGCCTGCTGGAGCAGCATGCAGTATCCATCCATGTGAAAAATAATGACGCGGCCGTCGGATTAAAATTAAAAATGTTGGCGGAACAAAGTAAAGAAGCTTTTTTGTCGGGTGATCCAGTTACCAGTGTAAAGTGCGATTTTGATTTTCACAGAAGCTTTATTGAGCTTACGGGAAATTCCTGTCTTATGGAGGCACACGTTTCGGTATTAAACCGCTTTGTGGGAATAAAATATTCTCTGGGGAATCAGCTGGAGAGCCAGGAAAGGGCAGTGGACCGTCATATGGAAATTATGGAATTTATTATGGCCAACGATGAGAAAAAGGCAAAAGAATCTGTCTGGAACCATATTGAGTCGGCGCGTCAGCGAATTGCCAAATGTATATAAAAGAAAAGCAGAACCCCACCTGTTGATTCAGGCGGGGTAAAAGTTTAAAGGGGGAACCTGCCGGGCACGACTCCGGCAGGTAAGAGTATGAAAAAGTTTGTTCTTGCTTACAGGTCCTATTATGCCATATAAATGTGTTGAATTTGTGGACATTCTATAAAATTAGAATAAAAAATATTAGAAGTCTATAAAATGGGCTTTTGCAGAAAGGTGTTTCAATTGGCTTGTACCGGGATGTGAAAAAGGTCTGGGAGAACTGTAAATAATGCACAAATTTAATGAGTATAAATCGTGAAAAATGATGAGAACAGAAGGATAATGAAAAAGAACTTGAAAGTTATGACTAAATGATATAGAATATCTATTAGTTAAAATGTGAAATATAACAAAAACTTTTTAACGAACAAAGAAAGGAAGGTATTATGAAAAACAAAAAATTACTTTCATTTGCACTGGCTGGTGCAATGGTACTGGGCCTTACGGCATGCGGAAACAGCGGCGGCAGCGCTGAGACAACAGCAGCAGGTACGGAGGCGGCAGGTACGGAGGCAGCAGGCACGGAAACAACGACGGCAGCCGAGAGCACCGGGAATATCGGAAAGACCGATATCGTATTCGCGATGCAGGGCGACATCGTAGCCCTTGATCCGGCTAATCAGCAGGATACTACATCCTCCGTTATCTTAAAGCACATATACAGCACGCTGCTGGATACGGATAATGATGGAAACCTTGTGCCGGATCTGGCGGAAAGTTGGGAGATGGCTGAGGATGGAACCAGCTTTACCTATCACCTGAGAGAGGATGCATGTTTCTCTGACGGTACGCCGGTTACTGCTCAGGACGTTAAGTTCACCTATGACCGGGCAAAGGAAATGCCAAAAACAAAATCCAACACTTCAAAGATTCAGGAAGTCGTGGTAGACAATGACCATCAGGTAACAATTAAACTGACTGAAAAGTATGCACCCTTTAAGACAATTGTAACAAGCTCTAACTTAAGCATCGTATCCGAAGCAGCTGTAACAGCAGCCGGAGATGCCTACGGCGATGTGAACAATATTCTTGGCTCTGGTCCTTTCATATGCACCGAGTGGACTCCCAACGATCATTACGTTCTGACCCGTAACGAAAACTACTGGGATGAGATGCCGATTGCAACAACAATTACCTGCCGTGTAATTCCGGAAGGAAGCGCAAGAACAATCGCTCTTGAGACCGGTGAAGTCGACCTTGTATGGAACGTTGATGCTATCGACTGCGTAAACGTAGAGGCGAATCAGGATCTTAAGCTTTTAAGCCAGCCGTCCTCCTCTATCGAGTATGTAGGCATGAATACCACAAAAGAAATTTTCGCTGATCAAAGAGTCCGTCAGGCAATCAACTACGCTCTGGATAAGGAAGTATTTGTTGATACCATCATTGAGGGCCGCGGACAGATCGCAAATAGCTACATCAACAGTGCAATCCCGGGTTATGATCCGGCTCAGGAAGGCTATCCTTACGATCCGGAGAAGGCAAAGGAGCTTCTTGCTGAGGCAGGCTATCCGGATGGCTTCGACTGCAAGATTTATGTAAATGGCGATACACGTACCCGTTCCGCACAGGTTCTTCAGGCACAGCTTGCAGAGATCGGCATCAATGTTGAAATCTTTACCTATGAGTGGGGCGCTCTTCTGGATTCCTTAAATGCTGGTGAGCACGAAATGTTCATTCTTGGCTGGTCCAACAGCTCCTTCGATGCTGACTCCAGTACATACCAGTTATTCCACTCCAGCAACCATGGCGCAACCGGGAACCGTGCGTTCCTGACAGACGAAAAGGTTGACGAGCTGATTACCGCAGGCGCTATGGAGATGGATGACTCAAAGCGTAATGAGATCTATAAAGAGCTCCAGACACATCTGAAAGAACTGGCTCCGTGGGTGCCGCTGTATTACAGAAACGACAACGTAGGTATCCGCGCTGACTTAAAGGGCTTTAGTCTTAATAAGGGTGCCAACCATTATCTTGGCAATTGCCACTACGAGAACTAATCTGACCGCAATAACTGCTCCGTCTGCGTGGGGAATTGCACAGGCGGCATGAGGAAAAGGGTGCGGACGAAATCCGCGCCCTTTTTGCAGAAAGCTATCGAAAGAACGGCCGCACAAGCGGCGGAAACGGAAGGTATAGATGAGCAGATACATAGCAAAACGTCTGTTAATGCTGATTCCGGTTGTAATCGGCGTTACATTTCTGGTTTTCTTTATTTTAAATCTGTCGCCCGGCGATACGGCCGCAATGATTGCTGGCGAGGGAGCTGATGCAGAGACGATCGAAGCGACAAGAAAAGATCTGGGACTGGATCAGCCGGTTATTATTCAGTATGGAAAATATATGTGGAACCTGCTTCACGGAGATATGGGACAGTCTTATAAGACGAAACGAGAAGTATTCCCGACTCTGATGGCGGCGTTCCCCAATACCGCGAAGCTGGCGTTCTGGTCCATTCTGGTGGCTGTGGCAATCGCGCTTCCGGTTGGTATTATCAGTGCAACAAGACAATACAGCGCTGTGGATAATGTTGGAATGGTTGTTGCCCTTTTGGGTGTTGCAACCCCGAACTTTTGGCTGGGCCTGATGCTGATTATCCTGTTTTCACTGAATCTGGGATGGCTTCCTTCAGGTGGTATGGGCGGTTGGAAGAACTATATTATGCCTGCAATCACTCTGGGAACAGGAGATGCCGCCTTAATTACCCGTATGACCCGTTCCTCCATGCTGGAGGTTGTCCGTCAGGACTATATCCGGACGGCGCGTGCAAAAGGCGTTCCTGAGAAAAGGGTTATTTTAAAGCATGCCTTGAGAAACGCGCTGATTCCCGTTGTAACGGTTATCGGTTTACAGTTTGGTTCCCTCCTTGGAGGCGCAACGCTTACAGAGACTGTATTCGCATGGCCCGGCGTTGGCCGTACCATCGTTGATGCCATCAAGAGTAAGGATACTCCGATTGTTATGGGCGGTATTGTACTCTTAACCATTACGTTTAGTGTCGTGAATCTTCTGGTTGATATTTTGTATGCGTTTATCGACCCAAGAATCAAGGCACAGTATAAGAAAAAATAAGGAGGCAGCGCATGGGAGTATCAAACAACACGATTGCGGCGCAGGCCAAAACGCCTGTAAAGAAGCGCAGCCAGTTTCAGGAAACCTGGCGCCGCCTGAAAAAGAACAGAATGGCAATGGTCGGACTTACGGTGGTCGTACTTTTAATCCTGATGTCTATCTTTGCCGATTTCATTTTCGACTACGAAACAGTCGTTATTAAGCAGAACACAGCGATCCGTTTGCAGGGGCCAAGTGCTGATCACTGGCTGGGAACCGATGAATTTGGCCGTGACATTCTGGCCCGTATGGTACATGGTTCCAGAGTATCTCTGGCCGTGGGCGTTGTGGCGGTTTCCATCGCGCTGGTGATCGGCGGAAGCCTGGGGGCCACAGCTGGTTTCTATGGCGGAAAGGTGGATAATGTGATCATGCGCTGCATGGATATCCTCTTAGCCGTACCGAGCCTGCTGCTAAATATTACGATTGTATCCGCTCTGGGGCCGAGTATCTTCAACCTGATGCTGGCTATCGCCATATCTTCGGTACCCGGTTATGCCCGAATCGTGCGTTCCGCGGTTCTGCAGGTTCGGGATCAGGAGTTTGTTGAGGCGGCAAGATGTATCGGAGCCAATAACTTTGAGATCATCTCCAGCCATATTATTCCAAACTGTATGGCGCCGATTATCGTTCAGGTATCCTTAAAGGTTGCGTCCGCGATTCTTTCCACATCTGGATTAAGCTTCCTGGGACTGGGCGTTAAGGCACCGACTCCCGAGTGGGGCGCAATGCTCTCCGGCGGCCGCGCATACTTAAGAAATGCACCGCACCTGACAATCTTCCCGGGTATCGCGATTATCATCACGATTTTGTCCCTGAACCTTCTTGGCGACGGTCTCCGTGATGCGCTTGACCCGAAGTTAAAGAAATAAGGGAGGATATGAACCGTGAGTGAAAATAAAAAGAAACTGATTCTTGATATAAAGGATCTGGTCATCCACTATGAGACGGACGACGGCGTTGTGGAAGCCGTCAACGGCCTTGATATCCAGTTGGAGGAAGGGAAAACTCTGGGACTGGTTGGAGAAACAGGCTCCGGAAAGACCACAACGGCCCTTTCCATCCTGCGCCTGGTACCTGATCCGCCGGGAGTGATTAAAAACGGAACGATTTCTCTGGACGGCAAGGATATCTTAAATCTGCCAACGGAGGAAATGGAGAAGATCAGAGGGAATCTGGTGTCCATGATTTTCCAGGATCCGATGACATCTTTAAATCCGGTTCTTACCGTCGGCGACCAGATTGCTGAGGTTATCGCCCTTCATGAAAATATCAGTGAGAAAGAGGCCGCTAAGAAGGCCGGAGATATGCTTGAAGTGGTTGGTATTCCGAGAGAGCGTTTTGGAGAGTATCCGCATCAGTTTTCCGGCGGAATGAAGCAGCGTGTGGTTATCGCTATGGCTCTGGCCTGCAATCCGAAACTTCTGCTGGCCGATGAGCCGACGACAGCTCTGGATGTTACAATTCAGGCACAGGTTCTGGAAACAATGAAAGAGCTGCGTGAGAAGTTTGGTTCTGCCATGATCATGATTACTCATGACCTGGGAATCATTGCGGAGGTCTGCGACGAGGTATCCGTTGTATATGCGGGACAGATCGTAGAGCATGGCACTTTGGAGGATGTTTTCGAACACACATTGCATCCGTACACAGAGGGATTATTTGGCTCTCTTCCTAACATTGATGACAGAAGAAACCGCTTACAGCCGATTCCGGGCCTGATGCCGGATCCGACTGATCTTCCGAAGGGCTGCTGTTTCGCGCCGCGCTGTAGATACTGTACGGCGGAATGCGAAAAGGCGCGTCCTGACAAAAAGTGGGTGAGCGATACTCATTACGTGCGCTGCTCCAGATATGAAGAAGCGGAATTCCGGATTGAAAGGAGCGAGCAGTAATGGCAGATACGATCCTTGAAGTTAAACACTTAAAGAAATATTTTAATACACCCCGTGGTATGCTTCATGCTGTTGACGATGTAAACTTTACTTTGGAGAGAGGGAAAACCCTTGGAATTGTAGGTGAGTCCGGCTGCGGAAAATCTACGACTGGCCGCTCAATCCTAAGACTTGTTGAGCCTACCTCCGGAGAGGTGATTTTCAATGGCGAGGATGTCACAAAGAAGAACAAGAGTGAAATGCGCCTGCTGCGCCAGGAGATGCAGTTGATCTTCCAGGATCCGTATGCGTCTCTGGACCCCAGAAAAACTGTCAGCGAAATTATCGGCGAGCCTTTAAAGCTTCAGAAGATTATCACCGACAAGACAAAAAGGAATGAGCGCGTTCATGAATTAATGGAGGTTGTAGGCCTTGCGGACCGTCTGGTCAACACCTACCCTCATGAGCTGGACGGCGGCCGCCGCCAGCGTATCGGTATCGCCCGTGCCTTGGCAATGGAACCGAAAATGATTATCTGTGATGAGCCGGTATCGGCCCTGGACGTATCCATTCAGGCTCAGATTTTGAACCTGATGCAGGATCTTCAGGAGCAGATGGGCCTGACTTATATCTTCATCACTCATGACTTGTCGGTAGTCAACCATTTCGCGAATGATATTGCAGTTATGTACTTGGGCCAGCTGATCGAAAAAGCGCCGTCAGTGATGCTGTTTGATAAGCCGACGCATCCATATACCCAGGCCCTGCTTTCTGCAATTCCGGTCCCGAGCCTGAAAAAGAGGAGGGAACGTATTATATTAAAGGGAGAGATCACTTCTCCCATCAACCCGAAACCCGGCTGCCGTTTCGCGGCGCGTTGTCCGTATGCAACAGACCGATGCAGGACCGAGGGGCCGGAACTGGTGGAAATCGAGAAAGGCCATTTCGTGGCCTGCCACCTGACTACAGGCTCATAAAGTGTGATTTTAAAAGCCCCTGGCGTGAAAAACGCCAGGGGCTTTATAAAACGCCCTGCAGTACGCAGGGCGGGGAATGTTTTAAGGGGGGCCTGCCGGAGTCAACTCCGGCAGGTATGAGTATGAAAAAGCTTTATGTGTTCAAGTGTAGCACTTGAAACAAAGGCAGGTTATCCTTTCGGATAACGTGATTGTATTATAGGGGGAAAATGTGTCTAAAGTGTGATTTAGAAATAAAAAAAAGATAAATTTACTAAAGATAAGGTGAAAAAAACGCGGCGATTATAGACTGCCTAACTTTTGCCGAATTTCTGACAGCATATTGCCTGTGTTTTGGATACCATAAAATAGTAAAATGACAGACAGGAAGACAGCCGGATTATGGGCAAAAGAATGGAGGAACTGCATGAGAAAACGAAAAAAGATTATGACCATTATGGGAATTTCTGCCATGACAGCCATGATACCTTTTTCCTCATATGCATCAGAAAAGATTGAAGATGTGACAATGGAAATTGAGTCGAGGATTTTTGCGGGGGAAAGCGGGACAGATGTGGATGTGGTTGTGGACACAGAGGGCTGCTATGTGGACGCAGTCTCTGTGACCAATGAACGGGATGAGTGGGAGGAGAATGATAAGCCAAGACTTAAGATTGTGCTGGCGGCGGAGGACGAGTATACGTTTTCTTCCGGTCTGGGAAAGGATGATGTGGCTTTGGACGGCGAGGAGGGAACCGTAACCAGTGTTTCCCGCAGCAGCCGAAAACTTACGGTTTATGTGACCCTGGAAGCCGTGGAGTATGGAGACGACTATGACAACGACGATTATGACCTGGACGTTTACGAACTGACCTGGGACCAGGGAGACGGCGGAAGAGCTTACTGGGACGGAACAGACTATGCAAAAAAATATTATGTGAGGCTTTACAGAGACGGGGAAGCTGTCAGCGCGGAGTTTACCACAGAGAATAATTACTATGATTTTTCCGCATATTTTACACAGGGAGGGGACTACACCTTCCGGGCCATGGCAGTCCGCAGCGCGGACAATACGGGAAGCTGGCGTACCTCGGAAATACGGGAGGTATCAGATGCGGAAGCGGCTGAAATCCGAAGCCGCGGCGCCAAAACCGCTGCAGACGCAGGGGTTACGGAGGGCGCATGGCTTAAGGATGATATCGGATACTGGTGGTGCAATCCCAATAAAACGTATCCTGCTGCAACATGGAAGTTGATTAACGGGACCTGGTATTATTTTAACCAGGCTGGATACCGCCTGGAAAACCAGTGGCAGCTGACAGACGGCAAATGGTATTATTGTGGAGCGAATGGGGCCATGCTTGCCAATGCAATGACCCCGGACAATTATTATGTGGGAGCTGATGGGGCCTGGGTTCCGTAAAATGGGCATATGCCTATTCACCCTGTTTTTTAGGAAAATTGAAAAAAACTCTTTAAAAACGAGATATTTTTGTATATAATAAAACTGATATTTCGTGCTCTGTGGAATTGTAACAGATCAGCCTTGCATCTTCTTGCCCGTGTACTGCGGACAAGAAGCACGCGGCGTCCGCCTTACGAAGATTCATAGGACCCCCCATGCCTGCCATCAGGCACCACCATGAGTGAAAGTGTTTCCTATGAGCCTCCGGCGGATGTGCAGAAAACGGGAG
>CAJUIP010000059.1 GCA_910586315.1 uncultured Lachnospiraceae bacterium
CTGGTCATTTTGCGGGCTGTGACGAAAAGCGTACCCTTTCATAATAAGGAATGGAGGTTATGTCAAAACGCACTCAGAATTTAAGCAAGGAGGAACCTATGAAATACACGCTTGATACAGATTTTTCATCACTGAGCGGGCCAAAAGCAGCCAACTGGATCATGGGCTTTCAGGATATGGCTGAGGATGATGTACACCGAAGGGATCGGTGTGCAGGAGAATATTGAAAAAGGCGTGGAGTGTCTGAAAGCGGCGGAAAATTATGGACCGGCAATCGAGGCACTGAAACATTACAAGAAAAGCCTGTTTGGAGTTTGGCGTAGAAAATAAAGGAGGCTTTTATGACAACGGCAAACAAGTATCTGAATATACTGAAAGAACGTGAACCGCAATTATGGAAAGAGCCATTAAAAGAATCTGGCTTTACAGAGAAAGATTTATCAGATATTGAAAAAGGGCTTGGATATAAGCTGCCAGCGCCTTACCGTGAATTTTTGTTAAGCTATAAAATGCCAAGTGACATTGCTGTACTTGTTTCCTTTTGCGGAGATTCCTTTGCGTGTTCATGGAGTAAAACCTTTTCACGGGAGAAAAATGGCTATGTTCCCCGGCCCGAATTTGACATTGACCCAACGGTTGAGTTCGAGTGGCATAATATTCAGGGAAACAGCGGAACAGAATTTTTGAAGAACCTCCAGCAAGAACAGAAAACACAGGATGATTGCCCTTGCTTTTTGGAGGCAGGATTTATCGGGCTTGGAAAGGTTTACGGATATCTGGTGTATCTGGATCTGGTAAACGGCGGCGTTGTCACGATACATGAAGAGGGCGTATATGACATGATGGGCGCCGGGGTAAAATGGAACAGCAAATCGGAAGTAAGGAAGTATATGGAAACACGGGAACTTTATATCTGTAAGGACTTTCATGATTTTCTCCGTTTTGCCTGTACTGGTGACTTTCTTGACGAGGATGAAGCAAGATTCCCCACACAGGAGGAATTAGAGCAGGATTATTCCTGTTAACAGATTGGAGAACTTCGGCATGCCGCTGATCATTCAAAACTGGTTCCAGAATTTTCAATCAGAGAATTGTTCGGAAAGAATCTTCCAGAGGAGTTAGGACATGGATTATGAGCAGTTTATCACAGAGATACAGAAATATTGGGATCTGCGTAAAAAGGGACTGAAAAAGCAGGCAAACAGCTTTCTGTTCTCATTTACAAAATCTTTTAAAGAAAATGTGCCGGATGCGGATGCAGACGCTATTTTGTTTCGGTTTTGCAGGGAATACCTGGATGAGATGAAATTTCCGGGGGATGCCCTGCCCAGACGCCATCTGCCATTTCAATTAACAAAGCTGCTTGACGATTATTTAAGCCGTGAATGTGAGAAAAATCAGATGCCGCAGATGCGGTGGGCGTACCAGATTTTTGGAAACATTTACAACCCCCATGCTCCAAAGCTGGAACATGATTTTTATCCCATTCTGGAACGTGCATACATGCATGAAAAATGTGATCCGCAGACGGTTCAGCTCTATTTCAGAGAGCAGCTTGATTCCTTATGGTGGGGGCAGCATCATTTTCCGGAGAGCATTCGCATTACAAAAGAGGAATTTAAAAATATTGTAGGTGTAGCAAAGAAAATCCTTTCAGAAAAAACAGTAGATCCGCAGCTTGTGGAAGAGTTTGAGTATTACATGAAATTGTATCAAATCTATTTTGAATGGCAGAACAATAACAGGAACGGCGATTTTTACGAGTTGTGCAGGAAGGAAGGACTGGCGTTTGAAGGAGTCCCGGTGATTTATTATAAAGAATAGGAAGGCGGCGCTATGATATCTGAAGAACTGAAAAAAATCAAATCTTTTGGCAGCAGTATGGAAAGCTCCGTGACACCGGAGGACATTGCAGACAAGGAAAAAGAACTGGGGGTTATGCTACCCCAGGCTCTGCAGGAATTATATCTGACCTTTCATCCGGATGATCCTGCTTTTACGGAAAAGGGAAATCTGATTCCACTTGAGGAATTAAAAATTTACAAACGTGTCTATTGGACGGATACCATAATTACTATCCTGCCTTTTTGTCGGCATGAAAGATACGGCTATGGATTTGAAGTAAGTCGGTATCACAAAAGCAAGGATACCAGCAGACCTTAGTGCAGCCCAGCGTGGCGGCCGTCAACAAGGATAAGGCGGAAAGTTATTGGAAAAAAATGCGGGAGCCACTTCCGAATTACAGTTTCTTTGCAAATTTGCCGGGATTGAGGGAATTGGAAGAGTTTTACCGCTATCTGCCAGGTAGATTTTATCACAGTTATAACGTGGTTCGTCCTCTTTCCGTATTTTGAACCATTGATGTTGTCTGAAGGAGGGAAGTTGAGTCCATACCTGTCTTCCATTGCAGGTATTACGGATCAGATTGCCGCAGGTAATACCCGAAGGCTTTACTAGGCCATGGATGGGCAGGCAGTTGGATTGTATGACAGGGAAGAATGTACATTCTGGTTTGTGACAAAAGATGAAACGGTGCAGGAACGATTGGAAACATTTATTGATATTATCATCAGATAAAAAGTTCACTTTGAAACAAGCAGCAAGAGATATAGGTGTTTTATGGATATACCCCAAAAAGGGAGCTACGATTGGACTAAGGGAAATGAATTATCAATTTATGGAAATCCGTCAATAGTTTTGATATGCAAATGGAGAGTATTATGATAAACGGACATGAGAATGTACGAAAGCGTACAGTGAAAAGGGTTAGCAGATGCCGCACAATAAAAGGTGTATCGTGATGAAGCGAGAGCTTCTAAGCGATACACCTTTTTTAATGTCGAATTTAGAGTGATTGTTGGTTTTTAACAGGTTTCTTGTCGGAGTTTTCCTGATTCAAGTTCCTTGATAAATTCATCCATGGTATCAACTCCTGAAAAACGCTTTAAAATCCATGCTTATTATACCATGTTTTCCCATTTGAAAGAAGCTGTATTTCAACTAACTTTGGAAAGATTCAAAAAGTCCTTGACGATTTGTCTCTGGAGTAGCAAATTGATATTCCCTATGACTTTGTAGGAATGCTCTCCGTGTCTTTACAGAATGATTTGCAAAACGGAAAAACGGCATAGACCACAAGCCACGCCGTTTCCCGAAAACATTTTTAATACTATTTTGTGAGTGCCGCCCTAGTGTGCTGACTTATTTATATTTAGCTAAATATATATTTGCATAAATCTGTTTACAGTATATATTATTGGCATTATATATTAGACTAAATATAAATAGGTTGCTACACTAGTGTACTGGCTCGATTACTTTCAGCCAAATGACGCAGAATGAATTTTCAGTCTGCAAGGCGGAGGAAGGAGGCGATGCGGTGGCATCGTTGACTGACAACAACGCAGCAGATGGAAATTCAGGCAAGTTATTTGGCGAAATGTAATCGAGTCAGTACACTAGAGCGCGCATTTTTTTACAAACTCCATAATTACCCAGGCAGCCTGCGAACGGTTGACCGGGCTTTGGGGATCTGGAATTTCTTTGCCGAAGATGCCTGCAAAACCGTTTCTCACGGCCCAGTCCATCGCTTTCTGTTCCTCGTTCATCTGGCCGGAATATTCAGAATCGGATAATTTATCTGTTGCCACAGGGGAGCCATGATACTTCCAGATCATGGTCATCAACTGTCCGCAGGTAATATTGTTATCCGGTCCGGAACCGTCCCAGATGCCGCGTGCGGCAGACCATGCTGCTGCCTTTTCATACCATGTCACGCCGCCGTGGGTCTGCACCCCGTCCAAGCGGGCCAGAGCCGTGACCAGCATGGCACGGGTCATTGGGCTGCCGGGAGAAAACTCAGTTTCTGATGTGGTTTGGAACAATTCCCTGGCAGAAACAAAGGACACGGCATCCTCAAACCAAGCCCCTGCCGGAACATCGGAAAAGCTTTTGCCGTTATTCACGATTTTTATTGCCGCCCCATTGGGCAGAGATACCACAATCCGGTTTCCTTCCGGTGTGGAATTTGGGATTACGGTGGTCGAACCATCTCCATTGACAATAACCGCCACGGTACCCGGGGCAGGCAAAACAACGGGAATTGCCACTTTTACCGACTGCTCATTTTGCGCGTAAATCGTAATCATCGGTGCTGTTGATATGTCTTTGGCGGCCTCAACAGCTGAAACAGGAAGATCAATGGTTTCTCCCTTCTGGCTGGCAGCGGTAATTTCTGAGCCGGATAACCGGACCTCCATATGTTTCCTGCCGCTGCTGTCCACAGTAATGGTAAGGACAGTCCCGTTCCTCTGTGCCTTGGTAATGACATAAGAACCGTCTGCTCTCCTCCTGAATGTATTAGAAGTGATATCGCTGCCGGCTCCGGTATTTCTTTCGTATGAACTGGATTCGTCAAAACTGCCGGAGGAGCTGCCGGAAGAATTATTTCCGCCGTTTCCATTGCCAGAGCCAGAATTATTTCCACCGTTTCCGTTGTCAGAGCCAGAATTATTTCCGCCGTTTCCATTGCCAGAGCCAGAATTATTTCCACCGTTTTCATTGCCAGAGCCAGAATTATTTCCGCCGTTTTCATTGCCAGAGCCAGAATTATTTCCATCGTTTCCGTTGTCAGAGCCGGGATTATTTCCGCCGTTTCCGCTATCAGAGCCTGTATTGCCGCCGTCCCCACTACCGGAACCTGAATTATCTTCACCGTCTCCGCCATCAGAGTCCGGATTGTCCGGAGTCACTGATTCACCGCAAATATCGCACTTGCCGTCATTGTCCGAATCTACGTGATTGGTGCAGGGCTCGTTCTCACCGGGCTGAAAATCGCCGGGATCGTCAGGGTCTTTGGCGAAAGGATCATCGAATTCGGCATTGAACGCTACGGTTGTGTTTGTGGACTGCAAAGAGTATTTTAAAGCGACGTTAGCCAGTCGGTTCCATTCTGCCTCACTTCCGCCAAAATATATAGTCCCTGAGTACAGGCTCGAAGTAAAGGGATGTTCCCCAATTTCCCTGACAGTTGCCGGAATATACAGTTCCGAAAGCGATTTACAGGATGCGAACATGCCTGCACTGATGCGGTCTGCCGTCCGAGGCAGCGTCACATCCGTCAGTTTCCAGCACTGTGAAAATAAATTGTCTCCCAGGGTCACATTGCTGCTGCCGGATTTGAATCTCATGCTGACCATCTCTTTGCAGCTCATGAACGCTCCCGCACCCACAGATGTAATGGTTGCCGGAAAATCAATATAAGCTAAAGACATACAGCCATAGAAAGCGCTGTCTCCGATCGTTTCCACTCCCTCCAAAACAGTTGCGGAAGCCAGGTTTTCACACTCATAAAAAGCATGGTTTCCAATGGTTTTGACTGTGCCTGGAATTGTTACTTCCACTAAGTCAGATTTATAGAATGCACTTTGTCCGATAGCTTTTACACTGTCAGGGATATACACGCTGAGAGCTTCGCTCTGATAAAAAGCATAATCCCCTATGCTGGTAATCCCTTCTTCAATAACCACTGTGTGGAAGGAATACCCGCTCCACGGTGAGGGGGCATTGGCGGAGTAATCGGGGATGGCTCCGCTGCCGGAAAGGGTCAGCACCCCGGAACCCGTTAAGGACCAGAGAATGCTTCCGGCCGTTCCTTCCTGCATTACCTCATCAGCATCAGGGTCATCAGCCGGAACGTATCCTTTGGGATAACGTGTAATAATAAAGTCTGCTTTCTCAACCGCTGCTGCGCTCAGAGAACGTCCCCAGTGGACAGAGCTGTTATAGTTGGCCTCAGCTACTGTCACACCGCCCGTGCTCTTTCTGAGTACAATAACACTGTGGCTGTTATTGTTTATTCTGAGAATATCGCCTGCCTTTACATCCGCAAATGTAAAGCTGCCTTTTTCCATTACCCTTGCAGGCAGATTACCAAAAGCCTCATCGCTGAGGATAAATACAAAAGCCATACAGCCAACAGCGCTTTTTGCCCCATAAACAGCTCCGCCGTTCCAGGTGTAGGCATCGCCAAGTTCGCCTTTGCTTCCATAGGGTTCAAAATTCGTCCATTTCATACCCTCAGGATAATCTTCTTTTAGGGCAGTCATGGCATCATAGGCATCCTGATAAGTCGGAACATTTTCCAGTGCCGCTACGGAAATGCCTTCCATTGCATCGAAGCCGCAGTCGGTACATACACCATAATCATCATAGGCATGCTCCCCATACCCCTCTTTTTCACTGTCTTCAGCAACAGGGCAGTCTTTTGCACCGCACTCGTGCCAGTGACAGGTTCCATCATAATTCCAATCCGCCGACCAGCTGTGTTCGTGGGCAGCAGGTATGGGATTTATGGATGGTTTGAGGCCTGGAGTTTGGAGGACCGAAGAGGACTTATTTCCTGAAGTTTCAAGAAAATTGTTTCTGGGGATTTCCACTTCCGTATTTGTCTCTGCGGAAGTTTCTGATTCGTTTTCCGCATTTGCCTCTTTTGAAGCCTCCGTTTCGTTTTCGTCTCCTGCCTCTGCGGAAGCTTTCGTTTCACTTTTGGCTTCTGTTTCTCCAGAAGTCTCCGTCTCCGCCTCTTTTGAAGCCTCCGTTTCGTTTTCGTCTCCTGCCTCTGCGGAAGCTTTCGTTTCGCTTTTGGCTTCTGTTTCTCCAGAAGTCTCCGTCTTCGTCTCTTTTGAAATTTCCGTTTCGTCTTCCGCTGTTATCTCTTCTGAAGTCTCCGTTTGATTTTCCGCTTCTGTCTCTCTGAAAATTTCCGTCTCGTTTTCCCCGGCTGTCTCCTCTAAAGTTTCCGTCTCGGTTTCCAATTCAGCCTCTTCTTCGCTTTCTTCCATAACTATTATGGCCGGCTGGAAATCCTTTTCGATGGGTTCTGCCGCAGCTGCCATTCCCATAGAAGAGAATAATACGGCGGAAACCACAGCCAATGCAAGCATCCTTTTCTGATTTCGTATCAAATTGCTTAACCTCCTTTTCCTGTGCGTTTTCCTCCCCCGATTACAGGACTATCCGGATTACGCTTCCGCCAGCACTGTCCTGTGAAGGAAACAGTGCTTTGGAACTTACATTATACATGAAATACCCATTTTTTAACAGATGTTTTTTATAATTTCGATAATCGCTCAGCCTTGCGAAGATTCCGGGCGAAAAATGTGCTGAAAGCTTATTTTCAAACGTGTGTTTTACCCGGAATCTTCATAAGGAAGACGCTGCCGTGTTATATGCCCATTTAAGATTGCCTGCGGCAATGGGGGCAAAGCATAATTTGGAACGGCAAAAGGCTTGCCAGAAGCACAGGGATTATGATAAAATAACGTAATAGTTCAAGCCCATAATTGTTCAGAGGATACTTAAATGGCTGCGAAATAGCGGTAAAAAGCAAAGCTCAGAAGGAGGTATATATGAAATGTCCATTCTGTAATGCGTCAGATACCAAGGTGATAGACTCCAGACCGGCAGACGACAACAGCTCCATAAGGCGCCGCCGCCAGTGTGAGCAGTGCGGAAAACGGTTCACCACATACGAAAAATTAGAGACCATGCCCCTTATGATCATCAAAAAAGATGATTCCAGAGAAACCTATGACCGTTCAAAGGTGGAGAAAGGGATTCTGCTTTCCTGTCACAAGCGGCCGGTTTCGTCCCAGCAGATCAGAACTATGATTGATGAGATTGAAAATCAGATTTTCAGCATGGAAGAGAAGGAAGTTCTGGCCTCTGTGATAGGGGAGCTTGTGATGAAGAAACTAAAGGATGTGGATGAGGTGGCGTATGTGCGTTTCGCTTCTGTATACCGGGAATTCAAAGATGTCAATGCGTTCATGGAAGAGCTGGCTAAATTTTTAAATAATAAGTAGGAGCCTCGCATGCTGGAAAAATTTTATCCTGACAGATATCTGGACAGTGCGTATCAAATCCCATTTGAAGAATTATATAAAAAAGGCTATCGGGGCATTATATTTGACGTGGATAATACTCTGGTTCCCCACGGAGCTCCGGCTGACGGGCAGTCTGTGAAGCTTTTTGAAAGACTCCGGGAACTGGGCTTTTCTACCTGTATTCTTTCCAATAATAAAGAGCCGCGGGTGGCGCCCTTTGCAAAAAAGGTGAACAGTCCGTATATTTATAAGGGTAAAAAGCCCTCGGTGAGGGGCTATGAAAGGGCTATGAAGGTTATGGGGACCAGCCGGGAAACGACATTTTTTGTGGGTGACCAGCTGTTTACCGATGTGTGGGGGGCCAATCGGGTCGGTCTGCACAGCATTCTGGTGAAGCCAATTAATCCCAAAGAGGAGATTCAGATCGTTCTTAAGCGGTATCTGGAGGCAGTGGTACTGTGGTTTTATATTAACGGGAAGAAGAGAAAACACAGCGGCCGGGGGTAATGTAAAATGGGCATATGCTGTTACCGCCTGTAAATGATTTTTGCAAAAAATGGTTGAAAACCGATGGATTATAGTATAGAATAGGATAGAATTAGCCATTAGCGTGAAAAAGATATAATCAGATTTAAGGAGGAATATCATTTATGGTATCTGCGGGTGATTTTAGAAATGGCGTTACACTTGAGATTGATGGACAGGTAGTACAGATTTTGGAATTCCAGCACGTAAAACCGGGTAAGGGTGCTGCTTTCGTTAGAACTAAGTTAAAAAATGTCATTAACGGCGGTGTAGTAGAGAGAACGTTCCGTCCCACAGAGAAATTCCCGGCAGCAAGAATTGACCGTGTGGACATGCAGTATTTATATGCAGATGGCGATCTGTACAATTTTATGGATACGAATACTTACGAGCAGGTTGCTTTAAACAAGGAAATTGTGGGAGATGCATTAAAGTTCGTGAAGGAGAATGAGACAGTTAAGGTGTGCTCCTATAACGGAAGCGTATTTTCCGTAGAGGCTCCCTTATTCGTTGAGCTGGAAATTACAGATACAGAACCGGGCTTTAAGGGCGATACCGCAACAGGAGCTACCAAGCCGGCTACCGTTGAGACTGGCGCACAGATTAATGTTCCGTTATTTGTAAACCAGGGCGATAAAGTTAAGATTGATACGCGTACTGGTGAGTATCTGTCCAGAGCTTAATAGAAGGATGACTGTGTGAAAAAGCGCACACTTTTTTGCAGAGGAAAAGGAAAAGGCAGAGGTTCCGTGGGCTTACACAAGCGGGTTCATGGGACCTTTTTGTATTTTCAGGCGGGATAAAAAGGAAAGAAGAAAAGGAAAATAAAAGGAGAAGCAGAGAAGGAAAATAAAGAAGGGAAAACCGGGAGGCAAGGGGGAGGAGACAGTATGGAGATTGTGGATTTTCAGGCGGAGCATGCAGAGGCGGCGATGCGGGTTCTCAATGAGAATTACCAGGCTGAGAAAAGACATGTTCCGGTTTTGCCAAAGCTTCATATGGATGCAGAGCTGATGCGCTCCATGGCCGGAAATCATCTTGGCGTGGCGGCTTTTGAAGGGGAACGGATGTTGGGGTTTTTGACATGTAAGGGGCCCTTCAATGCCTTTGGAATCCCGGGAGTGAGGGGAGTTTTTTCTCCGCTTCATGGAAACGGGGCGGTTTTGGAGGGGCGCGACACGATCTATGCCCGCATGTATCAGTCCGCCGCGGAAAAATGGGCGGCGGCCGGGGCGGCCAGCCATGCGGTTTGCTTTTTTGCTCATGATGAGATTTTAAGGGAGATGTTTTATCAGTACGGCTTTGGACTCAGGACGGTGGACGCGGTCTGGAATATGGAGGGAATTCATGTGCAGGCGCCGGATAAGAATGTGAGTTTCCGGGAACTTCGGCAGAGGGAATTTTCCCTGGCCTACCCCTTTTACCAAAGAATCAGTGAGCATTTAAGGGAAAGCCCCGCCTTTTTTTGGCATCCGCCAAAAGGGCTGGAGGAGTTTTTAGGAGACGCAAAGGCGCAGGGGGATCGTTTTTTCGTGGCAGAGGTAAAGGGAATAGCAGCGGCCTGCTATATGGTTTCGAAAGAAGGGGAGAGCTTTGTCTCCGGTGTCTCCGATATGTTAAACATTTGCGGCGCCTACTGCCTTTCGGAGTACCGGGGGAGGAACATTGCCGGGGGGCTTTTGGGCTTTGTGGCAGAGACTCTTAAAAATGAGGGAGTTTCTCTTCTGGGGGTGGACTACGAGAGTTTCAATCCGGCGGCGCGGGGCTTCTGGCCGAAATATTTCACGCCGTATACCAACGGGGTAGTGAGGAGGATTGATGAATGCGCTATAATTGGGCAAGGTTAAGAAAGTCAGGGATTTTACGGAAAGCAGGGTGGCGGCCGTAAAGCCGGCAGAGCTTTTGGAACGAATCTGAGGATCGGCGACGGATGATTATGGGAAAGATAAGGAGGACTGTGCAATGGAAGTACAGGTAAGAAAGCTTACGAAAGAGATGGCGGACGCATATTTGAGGTTTTTTGACCAGGATGCTTTTTCAGATCATGTGGAATGGTCTGCCTGCTATTGTCTTGAGAGTCATTTGTGCAAAGAGGAAAATGAACGCCTGAAAGCGAAAGAGGAGCGGCGTCAAAAGGCAAAGGAGCTCATTGAAAGCGGCATCATGAGCGGATATTTGGTGTATGAGGGGGACCATGTGGTCGGGTGGTGCAATGCAGGGGAGAAAGACAGGTATGCACCGCTCTGCGGCAATAAAGAATACATGGCCGAAGACGGTGCGGATGGACGGATCATGGCGGTATACTGCATAGATATTGCTCCGGGATACCGGGGAAAAGGAATTGCCAGTCTGGTGATGGAACGGGTTCTGCGGGATGCAAAGGAGGAAGGGTACCAGTATGTGGAAGGGTATCCTTTTGCGGACCGGGAGCGGAAATACCAGTACCGGGGGCCGGTCCGGCTGTACGAAAAGTACGGGTTTGAGATGTGCCGGACAGGAGAACGTGTTTGTGTTATGAGGAAACGCATATAAATATAGAAAAAACACATAGATATTGAAAAATATAGTGCGGAGCTGTTTTATGATTGCAGCTTCGCACTATTTTTTGTTTTATAGGAAAGACCTTGTTCCGTTACTATATAAAAATGAGATGGAAGAAGGTCTTTCCCACGAAATAAAAAGTACTTCGTATATGAATGTATTCGGATGCGAAGAGGAAATCTGGCGCAAGAGAGCTTTTTTAAAGGTATCATTACGGAATCGTATTTCTGGTGGACAGAAAATAGTTGATTAATTGCTGCAGCAGAAGAACCTCCCTGTCATTCAATTCAGAAATATCCAGAGTTGCGCTGCCCTTGAGTCCCAACAGAAAATCTGTGGAAACGTGAAACAGGCGGGCAACATCTACTAAGAGGGCAGTGGAGGGGACCGAAATTCCCATTTCCCATGAATTGACAGCGCTGCGGGTAACATTGAGCTTTTTTGCTAAAGCGGACTGGGTCATACTGTTTTGTTCACGAAGTAATTTAATACGATTAGCAACCATAGGCAACTCCTTTCTCATGCATAGTAATATATTCAAAATGATATTGCATTATCAAAAAGATTTAATAATATGACGAATTTATGTGAAAACTGTTGGGAGTCTTCGATAAATATTCATAAAATTATACCCTTCCGGGTATCCCACAACGTATCTCTGTAAACTGGATGCCCGACTTTCGCCAAACGGCAGAGTGTAGGCGATGCGAAAACACAGCAGCCGCAGGGATAGTCCGCCGTTAGAAGGTTTTGAATGGTTGTATGCAACGAAACAGAACAGTATTTAAGGCGAGTTATACTAGGTAACTGCAATTATAAAAATCAAAATGATATTTAAAATTGACAACAGTGCAAACATTGCTTATAATGGATGGAAGGATAATATCGTGGACGACAACAAGTCCTATGGGAGATGGTAAAAATTATGGGTTTGCCGAGTTGTGAAACTTTGTTTTGGGGAGGTGTCGCGGTGGCAGGCGCGGCTGTTTTTTTGATGGCTGCCTGCTGCGTGATCTTTTATGTCTCAGGGAAAAAGCTTAAAAAGCGTCTGGAGGAAGAATATGGGAAGCCATACTGCTAGAGCGTGTCTGAAAATTCAATTTCCCACAAACTACGACGCGCATCTGACGGAAAATAATTTTCAGACACGCTCTAGAGAGGGCTGGCTGTCCATGGAAACGGAGGGAAGAGAATGGCCCATGTGGTAGCCGGTATGTATGAAATTGAGCAGCAGATTGGTTCCGGAGGTGGAGGTGTCGTTTATCTGGGGCGTCATCTGCGCCTGAATAAGCTGGTGGTGCTTAAGGCAGACAAACGGTCTTTAAATACAAAACCAGAAGTCCTGCGGCGGGAAGTGGATATGTTAAAGGGTCTCAGTCATACCTACATACCGCAGGTGTACGATTTTGTCCAGGAGGACGGAATTGTTTATACAGTCATGGATTTCATTGACGGCGAGAGTCTGGATAAAATTCTGAAACGTGGGCAGACACCGCCCCAGTCGCAGCTTGTCCAGTGGGCCTGCCAGATTCTGGAGGCGCTTTGCTACCTGCACAGCCGTCCGCCCCATGGCATTCTTCATGGGGATATTAAGCCTGCTAATATTATGCTGCGCCCCAATGGCGACATCTGCCTGATTGATTACAACATTGCTCTTGCGCTGGGAGAGAACGGGGCGGTAAAGGTTGGATACAGCATTGGATATGCTTCGCCGGAGCACTATGGCATGGATTCGGCGGGAACGGGGAGCAGCCGTCTGCGGGATGGAGTCCCTGCGGCTGTTGGTTTACCGTCCCGGCCGTCTGGAAGCAGCGGCGCAGAAACGGGAAGTAAGTCGGGGCGGCCTTCGATGATGCTGGATGTGCGTTCGGATATTTACAGTCTGGGGGCGACTCTTTATCACCTGATATCCGGCAGCAGACCGCCGCGGAATGCGTCTCAGGCCAGTCCTCTGGGGAGCGAGGTGTGCAGCCCGGCGGTGTCAAAAATCATCCAGAAAGCCATGGCCATGGATCCACAAGACCGTTATCAGTCGGCGGAGGAGATGCTTTCTGCGTTCCGGATGCTTCATAAAAAGGATCCGAGAATGGTGCGTCATAAAAGGCGGATGGGTGCGGCCGCGGCTGTACTGACCTTTGTTTTTCTGGCGGGCGGCCTTACGGCGTTTGTGGGCCTTAAACAGATGGAAGAGAGACAGAAAGCTCTTACCCTGGCGGAATATTCTGCGGAGGAGCTTTCCGGAGGAAATGTGAGCGGGGCCATTTCGCTGGCGCTTCAGGCAATCCCCGGAGGGGAAAGTATTCTGGAGGCGCCTGTTACGGCAAGAGCCGTCCGGGCGCTTACGGACGCTCTGGGGGTTTATGAGCTGGACGATGCGTTTCAGTCCCTGGATACGGTGAGTCTTTCATCCGCTCCTTTCGGAATTGTGATGACGCCGGATGGGACGAAGTTTGCGGCTGTCTGCCAGGCCGGGGTGGAAGTTTATGAGACGGAAAGCAGAAAGCGGTGCATGGTTCTTCCGGTGACGGATTCCGCGCTGGCGGAGGCGGTATTTGTTGACAATCACAGGCTTTTATATGCCGCGAAGGATGGCGTCGCTCTTTATGATACGGAAACACAAAGGCAGCTTTGGAGCGGAAGAGAAGCTACAACTCTGGCCGTATCCGGAGACTGCAGGGTGGCGGCCTGCGTGAACCGGGACGAGGAGACGGCGGTTCTTTATGATATGGAAAGCGGGGCGGTTTTAAAGGAGTGTTCCTTTGAGGGAAAGCACATGGAAACCGCGTTTAATGATATTTTTGCCAATCCGGATAACCGCATCTTCGCCCTGAATGAAGACGGAACTATGCTGGCGGTCAGCTTTTCTGACGGGGCTCTGACGGTGTTTGATGTGGATCATCCGGAGGAGGATCTGATTGTTTATGAGGAGTCCGCCTACACGGAGTTTGAGGGGGGATTCAGCCAGAACCTGTTTGCTTTTACGGCAGGAAAAGGGGATCAGTCCCTGTTTGGACTGGTTGACTGCGAAGAAGGCGTCTATGTGGGGGAACTTGAGTCCCGCAATGAGATGTATATGGAGGCGGATGCAGAAGGAATCTGGCTGTCTGAGGGAAATCTTCTGGCCTGTTTTGACCCGGAAACCCTGGAAGAGACGGAGATGGCCTTTACAGATTCACTTGCCATCCGGGGATTTTCCCAGGATGGGGGATATGTTTTGGTAGCGACGGATGATATGGGTTTTTCTTTTTATGACAGTGGGACCCGGTTACTAAGCCATGAAACCCTGGAGGAAAACTGCGATTTTATAGAGCTGGCAGGCGGGTATGCCGTTTTGGCAAACCGCAGTCAGCCGTCGGTCCGGCTTATGAGCCTTGAGAGTCACGAGGAGGCGGAGCTTTTGTCTTACGATGCCCGGTTTGTCCATGATGAGGCGCGTATCAGCCAGGATAAAAAAACAGCAATGCTGTTTGGATATGAGGCGTTTCGCATTTATGACATGGGCGGGAATCTGCTGGCGGAGGGAACCTTTCCTGATGCAAAAACCATATATGACCAGCAGTTTCGAAAGGAAAACGGAGGCTCTTATCTAGAAGTCATCTGGTATGACGGGACGGTGAGAACGTACAGTGCCGCGGACGGCTCGCTGCTTTCTGAGACTGTAGGGGAGCCGCCGGATGATTCTCTGTATGAGGAATTTTTTACAGACCGGTACCGGATCGCTTCCACGCTTCACGGTGCTCCGGAGGTTTATGATCTGGAATCGGGGAGACTGGCGGCCGTTCTTCAGTCGGAGGACTATCTGACTTATGTGACGCAGACCGGGGAGTATCTGATTACGGAGTATGTGAGCGCAGAGGGGGAGAGGTACGGACTTTTGCTGGATAAAGACTTTGAGACTGCGGCGTATCTGCCGGGGCTTTGCGACAGCTCGGGAGATATGCTGGTCTTCGATTATGGATCCGGGAATCTGCGGCAGTGCCGCTTATATTCCCTTCAGGAGCTGGTGGCTCTTGGAGAAAGTTATATGGAAAATATTGAGGGTAGTGTCAAGTAATCTATGAAAAACTTGGGTCCAAAAAACAGGCCCAACCGAA
>CAJUIP010000060.1 GCA_910586315.1 uncultured Lachnospiraceae bacterium
TAGAGAAATTCAGCCAAGCGGAATTTGACGAACACACGCAGACGGAATTTAACGAGCACATGCAGAGGGAAGTACAAACCAGCTCGGGTGAGTGTGTGGTAATTCAAGAGTAAAGACTGCGGTACGACGGCAAAAGAAAAAAGCCGTCGTACCGTAGAAAATTGTCACGCCCCATCATGCGGCGGCTTTTGAGCGCTCCCATTCTCTCTCCGGCGCTTCGTCATAATTTCTTCTGATTGCTTCCGTATTCTCTTTCTCCTGCATCATATACTCCTCCCTTCTATCCCGGGTAAGCCAATACGCCGCCGCAGGCAACGGCACAAAGTCAGCTTTGCCAACAAAGTCAGCTCTGCCGGCTTGAGCCATTGCTCACGGGAATGCCTTGCGTCCCTGAGGATGTGCGCCGTTCAGGCTTCATAGTCCTTTCGCAGAATTGCATAGACGCCCAGATCGCAGATCCCCTGATTGTTCCTGCCTCCCTGCCGCGAAATCCCCTCCCGGCGCAGCCCGCATTTCCTCATAACCATTCCGCTGTGAGGATTGTTCATATCATGCCTGGCCATGATCCTGTTCGCTCCCACTTCCTCAAAAAGGAACCGGATCACCTCCGAAAAGCATTCCGACACTACGCCCCGGTGCCACCATGGCTTCCCGATACAGTATCCCACCTCCGCCTCACTGATGCCTTCATTCCAGTTTACCACGGAAATGCTCCCGATGGGCTCCATACTCTCCTTCCACACAATGGCCCATTGATAGTATGTGGGGTCACCGTCCCTTTCCACCCAGGAGGCCACCACCTGCCTGGTCACCTCTTCCGATTCA
The DNA here is from genome assembly GCA_910586315.1 of uncultured Lachnospiraceae bacterium. Lineage (GTDB taxonomy): Bacteria > Bacillota > Clostridia > Lachnospirales > Lachnospiraceae > CANRXD01. The sequence continues at coordinate 826 of CAJUIP010000060.1, forward strand.
TGGGTGGGCCATGTCAGATACTTTGTCACCTCCGGGTCGCTCGCCCAATTTCGGAACATGGGGTTCGCGTCCTGCGGCACAAAGGCTCTGATGACCAGTCTCTCTGTCTCCAACGTCCTGCTTCCTAAATGTTTCATTTCTCCTCCTCTCCGCCCGCTGTGGCGGGCACCCATCCTTCGTTCCAAACCTGTCTGCCCTCTTTCCTGCTCCCGATCCTGCCGACACTCCACATCATACAGTCCCTAACCCGGATAAACCGAAACCAAAATTTTCCCATTTTGCCCAGGATTTCGTTGTTAAGCGCCCAGGGAAAACACTTTTTTGATTTCCGGAAATTCTGCTTTCGCGAAAACCCTTTTGTGACTTCCGGAAACTCTGCTTTCAGAAAAGTCCCCGCAGGAAATCCGCCTCCCCTTGCGGTTTCCCGCAGAAACAGCAAGAAGACCGGCGCCTGAAGCGATTTGCTTCCAGACACCGGTCTATTCTGAAATCCCTGCGGAAAATATTCTGCCTGATTCTTTCAAGTCCGAAGGACTTTTTCGGGAACTTCGTTTGCGAGAACCCTGTTCTAAAGCTTTCTTCCGTGAATTCCTTTTGTGGAATCCTGTTCTAAAGCTATGTTCCGAGAACCCCTTTTGTGTGGAACTTTCTTCTGAAAACGTTATCCGATAGGACTTTAGGCTCAGCGGAATCCAGGTTCGGCGATACTTTTCCGGTGTCTGTTCTATATGAAATTATGACTGAGGACATTGAGGCGGATACTCCGAAATCCATGACGGAGGACATTGGGGACTCTGCTTCGGATCCCACTACGACAAGACCTGCCTGGGAATAAAAACCTTCCAAAACCCCTGAGACTGCCACGGCAAAAAGACCTGCGTCCTGTCCGAAACGCCGGCTCTGGTTTCCCTGCATAAGGATGCCTGCCGCAAACAATCTGTCCATTTCCGTTCTCCCGCCGGAATCCGTCCGGCTTTCCTTTCCTCTTCCCACAGACCCGTGAAAAGTATTAGACCCCATTTTACTCGCTTTCCTGCAAATGTCAATATCGAATAGAAAAAATTTGCCGCCGGAATGCCCTTCTTCCGTGATACGGGCTTTGTGGTGGATTATCTGAATGAGGGGAGCTTTGAACGCCGCAAGGGCCAGAAAATAGTGAAGCCAGCGGAATCACAATTGGAGAAAATAAAGGAGAAACCCGCCTGGCGCAGCTGATACAGATTCTTTTAAAAGAGAAAAATACAAAGAGATTGAGGCAGTATCCGGCAGCCGGGAGAAGCGCCGCGAGCTGTACAGGCTGTACGGTATTTGAATCACAGCTTGCACCGAACATAAAACGGCAGAGCTCCTGTCTGTCGGAAGTCTCTGCCATTCCAATCCATTCGGAACATATTCTAAAGCATAAGCTATGCCGGAGCCGGGCAGCAATGGAGACGGCATAGCTGCCACGCCGCCGTTTCAAAGCATTCCTGCATTTTCTTCCCGGCTTTTCCTTTTTATTTCCCGAATTCCCCAGACCAGCTCCTCTGGCATCTCCAGCTCCGTGCTCCGGATTCCCTCCCAAAGCTGCAGAGCCGTCCGGAAAGTGACGATGGGAATGGACACAAAATCATGGTGCATCATCCAGGCCAGGGCAAATTCTCCGGGGGACACCCTGTATTCTCTTAACAACCCTATGATCTCCTCATTTTCCCTGTTATCGTACTGGGCCCTCAGGGAATCCCCGATATAGGCTCCCGTCATGCGCTTTGCCAGATACCCCTGGGCGGCGGCCGTGTAGGCCATGGCGCTCTTCCCGCTTTCGGCATGGTAGCGGTAGGTATCCTGATCCATCAGCACTAAAGTGGGATCCGCCACTCCGGAGGCATTGATCTTCGCCAGGCTCCACATGAGCTGATTGCACACGAACCCGGAATAGCCTTCCGCCTTCGCAATCCGATCCGCCTCCTGCAGCCGGGGCAGCGTCCAGTTGGAGCAGCCGTACCACCGGATTTTTCCCTTGCGTCTTTCCTCCTCCAGCACGCCCAGGATTTCCTCTACCGGCATGGACAGGTCGTCCCGGTGCAGGAAATACAGATCAATCTCATCTGTCCCCAGGGCCTGCAGGCTTTCCTCCAGATCCCTGCGGATACATTCCGGCTTCACCCGGGATTCTCCCATAGTTTCCATATACGGATGCGCACCCTTGGTGCTGATGATCACCCGGCTGCGGTTCCCCCTGTTTTTCAGGAACCGGCCGATGACATGCTCGCTCTTGGCCCGCTCTCCCGGGGTCCAGTCCCCGTACACATGGGCCGTGTCCAGAAAATTCCCGCCCAGATCCAGGAAGCTGTCCATCTGCTCCCAGGCATCCCTCTCCGCCATGTCCGTGCCGTACTTCACCGTGCCCAGGCATATGCCCGACACCTTTAAATCCGTGGATTGTAACATTTTATACTTCATTTTTCCTCCGTTCCGCCGTATTCCCGCATGTTCGGTTCGGCTCCAGGCTCCGCCATCCTCTGGCATTTCTGGCCAGGCTCCATCGCCATCCCACATGGCCAGCCAAATTCCATCGCCATCCTGCATGTCCGCCTCAAACTCCGACGGGCTCTGCCCGACCTTGCCGCCGATTTTCTCTGCTTCAGGCATGGCATATTCCCATAAACTGTCTTTCCTCAATCCCTGTACATAGCCACAGTGATAGAAAAGTTTACCTGCCAGCGGGCTCATACCTCCATCTCATAGAGCGCCATGGATCTGCCGTTGGGATAGTCGATAATGTCCACAATCTTAAATCCGGCGTCCAGATAAATCTTTCTCACCCTCTTCTCGTCCAGTGCCGTATCCAGGCGAATATAAGGGATCCCGCGCCTTCGGCATTCCTCTTTGACCGCGCCGATTACCCTTCCCGTCATACCCCTGCCGGCAAATTTGCGGCGCACGCAGAGCTTATGCAGGTAGGCCGCCCCATACTCCGGCTTCTTCGGCCAGTATTCCCCGTCCTTCCACTGCAGGATAAAAGCGCAGGCAACCTCGCCGTCAAGCATTCCGATACAGAAGTTCTCCGGCCCGGCATCGTCGGTCACCATCTCCTCCGGCGTGAGCCATTCCTCAGACCAGACCCGGTATCCCCTCTCCCGTGCCCAGGCCGAGACCTCCCGCATCACATGGATTGCTCTCTGTATTTCGTTGAAGCGAATTTCTAATTTCTCCATCTTCCTCCTTCTGTCTTCGCGCCATTCTGCCTGGATTATCGCTGTAAAAATGACCTGTTTCATTTTCCTTTCGGACAAATGTCCTTTTCACTCACATATCAATTCTTTCTCTGGTCACTGCTGCCAGGGCGTAATCTTTTTAGGATAACTCCAGACTTATATTCTCGATTATAAGATATTTGCCCGATGTTTTCAATGTATGTTTAATTCCGTTTCCAGAATTGGTTTCCGGAATTTCCGTCTCCGGGATTATATACTCGCAAATTATATACTCTCGGAATCTCCTTTCCTGTTTCTGTGAGGCTGTTCTAACGCTTGTGGTTAGGGGTGCATACTGTATCAACCTGGCATATAACAGCATTTCGTCTGTCAATATACACCCCCAAATTCCTGTGCGTATCAAAATAGTAAAATTCAATATTATGCAGGTATATGGGCATGTTACACTCAATATATGCACACCTGATTTATAGCGATAGGGTTTGATACAATGCGTGCAGGAGGAAAGGAACCGCTGCCTGCACGCATGTTTTTTAACGGAATTTCAGATTCCCTCTTCCCTCAGCATTTCCAGAAACCCTTCCAACGTCATCCGCCCCAGGTCCCCTTCCTCACGCTTCCGGATGCAGACGCTGCGCTCCTGTGCTTCCTTCTCCCCCAAAATCACCATATAGGGAATCCCTTCCGTCTGGGCCGTCCTGATTTTATAACCGATTTTCTCGCCCTTTTCGTCGATCTCACAGCGCAGCCCTTCTTCCTTCAGAGCCCTCTCGATTTCCCCCGCATATGCCATATATTTATCCGAAATAGGCAGAATCTTCACCTGCATCGGAGCCAGCCAGAGCGGGAATCTGCCGGCGTAATGCTCGATCAGGATCCCGATAAACCGCTCCAAGGAACCGAATATGGCGCGGTGTATCATCACGGGCCTGTGCCTTTCGCCGTCCGTACCGGTGTATTCCGCGCCGAACCGCCGGGGAAGCTGGAAGTCCACCTGGATGGTCCCGCACTGCCAGGTACGCCCGATGGAATCCTTCAGATGAAAATCAAGCTTGGGGCCATAGAACGCCCCGTCCCCCTCGTTTACCACATAGGGAATCCCCATGGCCTCCACGGCGCTGCGCAGGGCATCGGTGGCAAGCTCCCATTCCTCCTGGCTTCCAATGCTGTCCTGGGGCCTGGTGGACAATTCCACATGATAGGCAAAGCCGAATTTCGTATAAATCTCATGGATGAGCCCGGCCACCTTCTGAATTTCCTCCACCATCTGCTCCTTTGTCATGAAAATATGGGCGTCGTCCTGAGTACACTCCCTCACGCGCATGAGTCCGTGGAGCGTGCCTGATTTCTCATGGCGGTGAATCAGCCCCAGCTCCGCCAGACGAAGAGGCAGCTCCCGATAGGAGCGGGGTTCCGACTGGTAGACCAGCATACCCCCCGGGCAGCTCATGGGCTTGATGGCGTACTCCCTCCCGTCCACCGCGGTGGTATACATTTTATCCCGATAATGCTCCCAGTGCCCCGACACCTCCCACAGCTTCCTGTCCAGCATCACCGGCGTGGAAATCTCCTGATATCCCTCCCGTCGATGCAGGCCTCTCCAGTAGTCCAGCAGAAGGTTTTTCAGAATCATTCCCTTCGGCAGGAAAAAGGGAAGCCCCGGCCCTTCCTCCGCCAGCAGAAAGAGCCCCAGCTGCCGCCCCAGTTTTCTGTGATCCCTTCGCTTAGCCTCCTCCAGCGTAAGCAGATATTCTTCCAACAGAGAAGCCTTCGGAAAGGAAATCCCGTAAATCCGGGTGAGCATTCTCCCCCTCTCGTCGCCCCTCCAATAGGCGCCGGCCACGGACAGCAGCTTCAACGCCCTGATATGGCAGGTATTGGAAATATGGGGGCCTGCACAGACCTCCGCATACTCCCCCTGCCTATACAAAATAATCTTCTCCCGGAACGAATCGCCTGCCGTATCCTGCCCATCGGCACAAACCGTCCCGCATATGCTCTGCTCTTCGTCCGTACCATCACCCCCACATATGCCTGGCTCTTTACCCGCACCATCGCCTCCGCATATGCCCGGCTCCTTGTCCGCACCATCGCCTCTGCCCGAACATCCGCGGAGCAGTTCCAACTGATAGAACTCCCCCCTTTCTTTCATGTACCTTTCCGCTTCCGCCCTCTCCGTTTCCCAAACCTGAAGGGACAGGGACTCCCCCGCAATTTTCTTCATTTCCTCCTGAATTTTCTCCAAATACTCCTCAGAAAAGGGAAATGCGAACTCAAAATCGCAGTAAAATCCATTCTCTGCCGTCTGCCCGCCCGCGCATTTCGCGCCCGGATACAGGCGCTTCACCGCCTGGGCGAGCACATGGGCGCTGGTATGCCAGAACGCCTCCCTTCCCTTCGCATCCTCAAAATCTCTTTCCTCCATTTTCCCGTTTTGCAGCAGAACCTTCATAAAATCCCTGCTCCTTTCCTTTTTGTTGCCGCCTGCCTGGCAGGCCCATCGGTTACCTTCACAACATAAGAAAAGCACCCATAAGACTATCCCAATAGCCCTAAGGGTGCATCTGCACGGTTCCACCTTAACTTTTCACTTCGGATTCCAGCAAATCCTATCCTTTAACGCAGGCGTACGGCAGCGCTTACCTCCGGAATATCCGGACTTTCGGCGCTGCGGCTCAGGAATGGTTTTCGTCCATGCCTTTCATAAACAGCTTCCACCATGCGCTGTTCTCTCTGGATGATGCCGCATAAACTACTCTTTCCGTCGTCGCTTTTCTTATATTGTTGCAATTACCTTACCAGACTTCCGGGGCTTTGTCAACCACTCTGTAAAAGTTTCACAGTACAAAAACAGCACAGAAAAATATTGAAAAGCGGCCCGAAGTGTGATAAGCTGAGCCTAAACAGATTTTCTATGGAAAAAGATTCTGAAAATCAAATTGTATTGTCACGCGTTACGAACATCCTTACAGAACACCGTTTTCTAAAAATACAATTTTCCTGTGCAGTTTCTCTCTCAGCCTAACCATCCAATCTGGTTCATTCGGGTATTCCTCGTCAATGCAGCGAATTAACCTTGCATAAGAATATAAATTACAGAACCTTCGCATCAGCTTTAACTTTTCAGCATAATCTGGTTCTAACATTTTTACGCTTTGATACCCCCGCAGGAAAGAAGCTTTTGTGATTGATTTCCTGTCTGCCGGAATATTCTCCAGCAATGCATCCAGAGCCTGCTCCAAATCCAGCAAAAAGAAGTGATACATACCATCTTCAAAGTCAATTACTGTGCAGCATTGCCTGGTTTCATCCCAAAATACGTTATCCGGCTCAAAATCGTAATGAACCAATCCAAAAGAATCTTTTGTCTGAGGAAGCATATCCAACGCCTGCTGTACTTCCGCCAACTCAACCAGCATTTTGTTGGGGGCATGGTATGTTTCAAGCGTTTTCCCAATCCACAGCAGGACATCACGATATGTCCATTTTCTGATTTCCGGAGAATATTCGGCAGATAACATATGAAGCTGTCCAAGAGCCTTTCCATACGCATACACAATAGATTCGTTACACTCGGTATCTTCGATCGGAATTCCGTCAATCCCCTTAAAAACACTGGCATAATATTTTCCCCAAACGGAATCAAGCGTTATGACAAGTTCACCTGAATTGGATGTAACCGGAATTACGGCAGGATAGCTCCTGCTTTGCAGATAACACAAAAAGTCCAATTCACCTTTTAGATTGTCTTCCATTTTCTCCGTCGCAGGAGATAAACGCAGAAAACGCATATTTCCCTGCCATAAGAAAGGATAAACCGCATTTGATGAAATTCTGAAATGCTGCAGGCAATCACCAAGAGTCTCTGTATCATATTCCCAATTTTTCAATGCATACTTTGCAAGGTCATAGTTTTCATATAAATATTTTAATTTCAGCATATAAGTCCTTTCTGAAGCACTGGCTTCTATCCGTTAATATAAATTCACCTCATATATTTCGGATTTATCACGACTCATATTCTTCTGATATGCTTTCATGTCAATCGCCTCCTCTCGATAACAATGTACTGCAGCTTATTTTAATGTATCAACATGATTATACCCTAAAAAACAGGGCATAGCAACCGCCACACCCCACATTTTTTATCGTTCCAGCGACTTCTCGATTTTTTGTTTCTGTCCTTTCAGATTTTGGTTCTCATACAGATTATTTCTCTTTTCAGAATTGATTCATTCGCTTCAACTGCGCCCGTACTCCCTCCTGACAATTCTGCGCCCAGCCCCCATCTACCTCCTGCCATAATCGAAATCACATTGATCCAGGAACGCCCTGGCCATCAGCGTCGTGCCGATCTGATTATTTCAGCAGACAAGACTCCGATGTTCCGCTATTACCTTCTTCATACTGTGTCCGAGCTTCCGCCACCATAGACAAATTCTGCGGTATTTCATATATATAAGCACCTGTCGCATCCAAAGCCTTTATGTCCTTCTTCCTCATCTCCCGATACACAACCTCCGCCAGCGCGCTCATGATCGCATTATACTTAACCGTATCCTCGAACAAGCTCTGATAGGATTCCTGTGCCTCCATATATCCGTCCTGTGCTGCCGCACCAAACGCTTTAGGGAAAATGCTTTCAACAAAAATCTGCGGATCAGAGGACTGTGCCATCTTTTTCAACTTCTTATCGGAAAGCAGTTTATCTCGGAGTGCCGACAGAATAACCTTGTCCCCCTCCGTAAAATTACCCTTAAATTTCTCATTGATTTTCGCAATCACTTCGTCCAAAGGCGTTTTTTCATCCATGCCTTTCACGCCTTTGTGCTTGGCAGGCACATATGCGCTCTTTGTTTCTTCCAGAGCAATTTCACCCTGAAATGTCTTTTGCAGTTTGTAATATTCCAGCTTCAGTTTACCTTCCAAGTCAATCAGTTCTACAGGGTCTTTCGGTAATAAACCGATTAAGTAGGAGCAAAATACATATTCCTTCTGTAACTCCTTATCAAACATCCGAAGAATCTGCGATATATAGCTATACCATTTCATCAGATTGCGAACCAGTCTGCGGAATTGGTATCTTTCGTTCTGCGTCTTTTTATTGTAACGGTTGGAAACAGGAAGCAAAATACTGCTCATTCGCCCCATTGCCCTGTCATCCTGTCTGCCTTTTTTATAATACTCGTCTGTAAAAGCTTTGATATCCTCATCTGAGTATATACCATACGCCCGCAATTCCCGTTGTGTCTGATACAATAAGTCCGCGTTTACTTCTTCCTGCAGGAAAGTTTCCTGGTAAAACGGCTGAAATGCGTCCTTTATATCCTCTGCCTTGTTCACAAAATCCAGCACAAAAGTATCTGTCTTGCCCTCGCAGGTGCGGTTCAGCCGGGATAAGGTCTGCACTGCTTTTACATTCTTTAACTTCTTGTCCACAATCATCGTATGCAAAAGCGGCTCATCAAACCCTGTCTGATACTTTTCCGCTACAACCAGCACATTAAAACTGTCATGGAACTCCGCCTTGGTCTGATTCTCTGAAATATGCGAACCGTCTTTGCGCACATTCAGCTTTGATTCCGTGTATTCCTCTCCCTTATCGCCAATCGAACCGGAAAAAGCCACCAGAATATCCACATCGTCATATTTCTTCTCTTCAATGTATCGTTTGATTTCGTGGTAATAGCGGACAGCAGCCAGTCTTGAGGATGTGATCACCATCATCTTTCCTTTGCCGTCAATCTTATGTCTTGTGGTACTCTTAAATGTCTCTACAATAATCTGTGATTTCTGGCTGATATTATAAGGGTGCAGTTCCTGATATTTACGGATAACCTTTGCCGCTCTGCTGGACGGAACATCCGGATTGTCTGTCATGGTCTTCGCAATTCTAAAGCAGGTATTGTAGGTCATATAATTTTGAAGGACATCAAGAATAAACTCCTCCTCAATCGCCTGCCTCATGCTGTATATATGGAACGGATGGAAAGAACCATCCTCCTGCTCCTGTCCAAACATTTCCAGCGTGGTCGCTTTTGGCGTTGCAGTAAATGCAAAAAAGGATAGATTCTTATGCTTTCCCTGAGCAATCATTTCTTTTACAAGCCTGTCCTCCGGATCAACTTCTTCCTCCGCCAGGCCTTCACGCTCCGCATACTCCCGCAGGGCTTCTTCCGTATCTGCCAGCGCAGTCTTTAATTTAAGGGCTGAACTGCCTGTTTGGGAAGAATGCGCCTCATCTACAATCACCGCAAAGCACCTTCCATTAGCTCTATTGACTTCTGTATAAATTACCGGAAACTTTTGCAGAGTCGTAACAATAATACGCACACCGTCATTGATTGCCCTTTTCAAATCCTGAGAATTTTTATCCTCACCTATGGTTTCTATGGCGCCCAACTTATGGTCGAATCCTGAAATTGTCTCCTGAAGCTGTGCGTCCAATACAGTGCGGTCTGTCACAACGATTACACTGGAAAATATGGGCTTATTGTTCTCATTGAAAAGCGAGGCAAGGCGGTATGCTGTCCATGCAATCGAATTGGATTTGCCGGAACCGGCGCTATGTTGAATAAGGTAATTCTTACCTGCCCCATTTTGCCGTACATCTGTCACAAGCCTTCGAACAACATCTAACTGATGATAGCGTGGGAATATCAATGTTTTGTTTTTCTGCAGATGGATAAACTTCTGGATAATATCCAGCATACTGTCTTTCTGAAATATATTTTCCCAAAGATATGCCGTGGGATATCCGTCCGGATTGGGCGGATTACCCGCACCGCCATCAGAACCTGCCCCATTAGAGCCTTGATTAAAAGGTAAGAAACAGGTGTCTTTTCCTGCCAGTTTTGTTGTCATCCAGACTTCCGTATGGTCTACGCAAAAATATGCTAAAATTCTCTTATTAAACTGAAAACATATCTCTCGCGGGTCTCTGTCGTACATCCATTGGGTCCTGGCATGATCCACATTCTGCCCTGTGTACTGATTCTTCAATTCAAAAGCAAACACAGGAATACCATTTACCACAAGCACCATGTCCACAGATTTTTTGGTATCCGCAGAATAATACCATTGCCGATAACACTCAACTTCATTTTCTGCATACTGCATCCCTGCCGTATCGTTCAATGCAGACTCCGGCTTAAAATAGCAGACTTTAAAGGTAGTGCCTCTGTGCTTGAATCCGTTTCGCAGGACGTGCAGCACTCCGTCCATATCACAGGCATTATGAAAAGCAACACAGAATTTGCGTACTGGGTCTATGTTATTCTGTCGTTCAAATACCGCCCACTCCCTCGGTTGGGTGCGTTTTATAAAAGAAATCAGTTTATCCGGATATAAACCCAGCTTCGGGCTGTATGCTCCATTTCCCTTTGTATATCTGCTTTCAGCTGATACAAGAAAAGCCTCAATATCTGATTCAAACTGCTTTTCTGTGGTAACTGTTATCCCCATGCTTCTTCCTCCGTAAATCGCTTTCCCATAAGATTGCTGCATGTAGCGACTTTTCCCCTTTTTACTCTCACGAATATTAACTACTCTATTATCTGATTCAAATTTTTTCTTTCCATATCCGAAATATCCGTCAAAGCGCATATATCTTCATAACGCCAGTCATCACATTCATCAAAAAATACCTGTCCTTTTCGTTTCTTAAATATGCGAAAAGGTCTGCTGGCAGAATTGTCATATATATGGCAAATATCGCAGACTTTGACCACCTCCTTCACCAGCGCCAACGCCTTATCATATCGCGCAATTATCTTTTCTTCCGGCACACTATGTCCACCGGATTCCACCCTTGCCCTTACACGCCATACATTAATTATGGAATCCGCTGTCAAAATATAATAGCAGCGAATAAAATATCCCTTTTCCTTTGCTCTTTTTAATAGCTTCAAGTTCCGTTCTGTTGACAGCACTGTTTCAAAACAAAATTCCTGCATTTGTTCCAAATGCTCTTCCCGCTGCTTTTCTGCTAATTGTGCCGCTTCTAAATCAGAACATTTTAAGTATTTTTTTATTTCGTCCGCGTTAATATAGTCCATTGGCGGTTTCAATAATTGTGTAAATGTACTTTTTCCGGAACCGTTTGGGCCTGCAAAAATAACAATTTCAGGCTTCCTTTGAAATTCGCTCACTATAACGCTCCTTTCGCATCCTTCTTCCCACCTCTATTCGAGTCCCGTCCTCATTTTCCTGATATATGATCTGGCTTTCCCTGTCATATATCACCACCGGAACCCCTAATGCCCTGTTTTTCTCTAACTCAATTCTTACTGCCTCATTTGCTCGCTTAATAACTGCTTCATCTGGAATATAGTCTTCTCGTTTCATGGTATGCTCCCTTCTTTTCCGATCATCTGTTTCATAGTATACACTATGCTTCTTTTACGTCGTTTTCATTTCGCACTCAATTTATCCACAAGCTGTGGACGAATCTGGTTATAAACTGGTACAATATTCATATATTTTAAATTCATTTTGGAGAAATTTATACCTCCTTTTTCCCTGTCACATATTCGTAAATCAAAGATTTTTTATAATTTTCTATCTCAGAGAGATACTGCTCTTTCTTGGCAATAAGTTCATCTATCGCTGAACATTTTCTGTCAAGATAACTTGCTATCTCTTTCTGTTCTTCATAACCTGGCACAGTAATGGAAAAATTCAGGAACTTATCTGCCTGTAATCTCCATCTGCCTAACCCGCTTACTCCTTGCCCTAATCCATAGAAAATACGGTTTGTATAACACATCTGCATCAAATATAAATAGTATTGACCACAATAACTATCCTTATCAATCAATCCAAATACTCTATAATCGGGGCTTGTTACACCTTCATATTTGGAAACATCCACCCATCCAGTCAATAGATCCATATGATTCATCGCAAAATCGCCTATATGTACCAGTTGATAATTGCTATAGTTCTCAGCTAACTGCCCTTCATTTTTAGATAAATCTTTTGGCTTAATTCCTTTTTGCGTTATAGATAATACCGTATACCCTTCTTCTCCTGCTATATCTTTTTGAATTTTGAAAATATATTTAATCTTTCTCATTTCCCAGTCACTTGGAATCTGTCCGAACCATGTACTTTGACTATCCTTCATTTCCCTGTTATCTCTTACTCCTCTGGTAACAGCCTGTGTAATGACGGCTTGCTTTAGCTTTTTGTATTCATCTATACTTGCACGAGTTTTTTCAAGCACGTTATCAAGCTCTAAACATATAATATCAAGATACTTGACAATCCTATACTGTTCTTGAAGAGTTGGCTCTGGAACAATTAAATTTGCTATATGCATTGAATTTATATTTCCTATACCAGAGGTAGTGTTTTGCATATATGTAAACTGTGATCTAGATATATCCGAATTAAGTATATACCAATAATATTTTGCAGAAACAGTTTTTGATAATCTAATTCTCTGAATAAAATTAGAATAATAACACTGTTCTTTTTCAATAACATCGTCTACAATAGTGGTTTTACCAATATGCAAATTACTACCACTTGATTTTGTTATAAGCAAATCATTCTTCTTACACAGGTAATATATTTTATTAGATATTTTACTCAAATCTCTTTTTGCAGGAGATACTATATCCCATTTGCCATCAACAGTTTGTTCAGTTGAACGCAAAACGGTTTCTCCATTATCATCTACTGAATCATCTCCCCATATTCCACCATCATTTTGTGTTATAATGTTCTTAAAAAAATGACAAGTCCACTCTTTCGGTATCTCCCCAATCCACTCACTCCCGCTATCCTCCATCTCCCTGGCCATACCTATTTCTCCCCCGCAAACAGCTTCTCCAAAGAAGCTGAAATATCAGCCTCCAATACATGAATCCGCGCCACAATATCCTCCACTTTTTCCGGTGCCTGATACTCATAGAAATATCTTGTCATAGGTATCTCATAGCCTACCTTTGTCTTTTTCTTATCGATCCACGCATCCTCCGCATAAGGCAGCACTTCTCTCTCAAAATACCTGTCAATATCCTGCGTAAGCGGCACGTTCTCCGTATCGCGCAGGCTTGCATCTGCAACGGGTTTACCCTTTTTTAGGACAATCTCCCCGTTCTCATCTCTCTCAGGTCTTTCCACCACAATTTTGTTATATCCAAACTCTACTGTCTCAAATATTTTACTCTCACAATAGATTCCGCCCTTATCTCCATACACAGCACAGTTTTTAAAAGAACCATACGCCTTTACAATCAGTTCCCGGCATTGATCCGTAATATCGTTTCTTTTCGTTCCAATGCTTTTTCTTCTGGCTTCATAGCAATGAGAGGCATCTATAAGCTGCACTTTCCCTTCCCGATATGGCGGTTTATTCTTAGAACAAATCCAGATGTATGTACTGATTCCCGTATTCATAAACATATCCGTAGAAAGCTGTACGATACAATCCAGCCAGTCATTTTCCAAAATATATCTTCTAATCTCTGATGGACCGCTTCCTGCATCTCCTGAAAATAACGGAGAGCCATTTTGTATAATCGCCATCTTTCCATTCGGCGCAAGTTTGGAAAGCCCATTTAATACAAACAACTGCTGTCCGTCACTGATTTTGGGAAGCCCTGGCGCAAATCTACCCTGCTCTCCTCTTGCGGCTTCCTCTTCCACCTTTTTCTGTTCCCGTTTCCAGTCAATTCCAAAAGGTGGATTGGAAATACAATAATCAAAAGTAAATCCTGCAAACCGGTCGTCCGACAGAGTATCTCCGAACCGCATATTATCCGGATCTCCTCCGCGAATCATCATATCTGCTTTTGCTATCGCATAAGTAGACGGGTTAAACTCCTGTCCAAAGCAGGTAACTTCTATATCGCTGTTCAAATCATGGATTCTCTCCTCCATACAGGAAAGCATCTGAG
>CAJUIP010000061.1 GCA_910586315.1 uncultured Lachnospiraceae bacterium
CCCCTTTCAGGGTAACCGAGATCACGGGGAATTTTCCCATATATTTTTCACAATAACCGGATTCTCTGCTGATCTCCAGCCCCTCAAACAGCTCGCCGTTACATCCATACTCAAAGAAATAGCGGAGCATGTTCATATTCAGCGACTTGCCGAACCGCCGGGGACGGGTGAAAAGGTTTACTTTTCCCCAATTATCCAGCAGTTCTTTGATCAGTCCGGTTTTATCCGCATAGTAGAAGCCTTCCGTCCTTATTTCTTCAAAGTTTTCGATTCCGATAGGAAGCTTTACTTTTTTATTCATACGCTGAATCCTTTCGTCCCTATGAGATATCGCCGCTTTTACCGGCCGCCAGCCATCCTTCTGCCATCTGCAGTGTCTGGGAATTCCAACGTACTTGTATGGTATCACAGAAAAGTATTTTAGGCAACATTTTTACGATCCTTTGGGAACTTCAGGGTTAACATGGACTGTAAATGCATAAGGGGGTATGATATACTGAATGTACTGAAACGCATGTATTGTCTTTTCACTGCAGGGAGGAGGATTGCCAGATGGAGGAAAGGAAAAAGCGCTTCCAATCGGGATTGAATTTTTTCGGGATTTTAAACTGAAGGATTACTATTACGTGGATAAAACGGCTTTTATCGCGGAGTTCCTGCGAACGAAAGGAACCGTGAACCTTTTCACCAGGCCCCGGCGCTTCGGGAAAAGTCTGAACATGAATATGTTCAAGTCCTTTTTTGAAATCGGGGCAGATGCGTCCCTGTTCGGAGGGGCTTGACATTTCCAGGGAGACAGAGCTATGTGAGCGGCATGTGGGGAAGTACCCGGTCATCTCGCTCAGCTTAAAGGATGTGGAAGGCGGTGACTTTGAGACGGCCTGTGACAGCCTGGGCATGCTGGTCAGTGCGGAAGCGACCCGCTTCGCTTTTCTGAAGGAAAGTGACAGGCTGCAGGAAGAGGATAAGGCGAGGTTCCGTCAGCTCATGGCCGGGGACTTTGAAAGGGCGGCTTTCCTTTATGGAAGCCTGAAACTGCTAAGCCGGCTGCTTAGTGAACACTATGGCCGCCGGGTCGTGATCCTGATCGACGAGTACGATGTGCCTCTGGATAAGGCTTATCAGAGAGGGTATTACGCACAGATGGTGGATCTGATCCGTTCTTTTCTCAGTCAGGCGCTCAAAACAAATGAGAGGCTGGATTTTGCCGTGCTTACCGGATGCCTGAGAATTGCCATGTCTTCCTGCGGAAGACATGGAGAGAGTATTTTCAAGGGCCTGAATAACTTTAAAGTGCGCTTTATCTCCGACGGGCAGTGTGCGGAGTATTTCGGCTTCACCGATGGTGAAGTAAAGGAAATGCTCAGATACTATGGCGTGGAAGACCGTTTTTCGGATGTTAAAGACTGGTACGACGGCTACCGCTTCAGGAGTGTGGATGTTTACTGTCCCTGGGATGTAATCAATCAGTGTGATCTGCTGAGGATGTCAAAGGATGCTCCTATCAAAGGATGCTCCTATGAGACCGCACTGGGAGAACAGCAGCAGTAACGCCATTATAAAGGACATCCTGGAGGATGCCACAGAGGCCACAAAAGGGAGATTGAGGCGCTGATTTCCGGCGAGGCCGTGGAGAAGGAGATTATTCCGGAGCTGACCTACGCAGACCCTGATAACAGGAATGTAAATATCCGTCAGACGTATCTGTGGAGCGTCCTCTACGCCACGGGATATCTAACCGATGCCGAAAAATTCGACGGAGGGCGCCATAAGCTGGTGATTCCGAATAAGGAGGTTCTCAGGATTTATGAAAATAAAATCCGCACATGGTTTGAGGATCAGGTAACCGGCGACAGGAAGCGCTGGGAGACTTTCTGCAGGGCAGTCAAAACCGGCAACGCCGAGACCGTGCAGGAGCTGTTTGGCGCATTCCTGTCGGAATCCATCAGCATCCGCGACACGGCGGTGAGAAAGGAGAAAAAGGAAAATTTCTACCACGGCATTTTCCTGGGCCTTTTGCGGGCAGAAGGCAGCTGGATTGTAAAATCCAACGCCGAGTCCGGCACCGGCTACTCCGATATCCTGCTCATTGTCCCGAGAGAGAAAACCGGTTGTGTCATCGAAGTGAAATATACCGAGAACGGCGCCTTTGACGCCGCGCTCCGAGAGGCGATGGAGCAGATCGAAACCCATGAATACGTTGATCTGCTGAGGCGGGAAGGCATGGAGACGATTCATAAATATGGTCTGGCCTGCTATCGGAAAACCTGCCGGCTGGCGTATGAAAAAGAATAGAAATAAGAAGAATTACAGACCGACTCTACCGGCTTTGGCCGGTAGAGTGAGTATCGTCTATATCTTTTTTTAATTCAGATAAAAGTTTGCTCAAAAAATTTGGCAATTCACATCCCATCCTGCTTATATTTTCCAGTATTGACAGAATTTCATTGATTATTAACCATATTGTCACTACTAAGCCAAAAAAGGTATTTGTTGAATATTTTAGACCCAGCTCACTGGAAAATTTGAATAATAAATAATCAATGCAAACAGCTACGACTATTGTCAGCATATATCCTATTTTTTTATATATTCCCAGTATGCCTTTTTTGCTGTTTAAACCATATTGATGACTATCTTCATTTTCCAGTGCCTCTTTTTTCGCAGCTAATATTCCTGATATATAATCAAGAATCATTAACAGAATGAATAAGATAATTGCAGGGAGAAGCAAGCCCAATTTATTGATTATCCATGTACATAGAAGTAAAATTCCATTTTTTCCCATAATAATTTTATTATTCATTTTTATTTCCTCCAAAATAGTTGTTTTTAAGATGCAAATAAAGTGATTTACGTAGTCGATGTACATATTGACGTGAAACCTTAAAGTATTTTGCTATTTCAGCATCTGATTTTTCCATCAGCAAAATCTGATAAGATATTTTTTGTTTTTTCCATTCGTATTTCGCAATATTTGTTTTATATCTTCACGGAAAATCAATTCGGTAAACTCATAAGAAGATTCTATAAGGGATGGAAATTCAAAAGTTTCATCAATTTCAATAGAAATAATTTCATTTTGTTTTTTGCTTTTTCTGTAAAGATCTAAAAATTTATTTTTTAACGCATTATTTAAATATGAGAGACATTCCCCGTCACTGTTGTAGTATTTCATTTTTAAGATGGATTCCCATAAAGCCAATATGAGTTCTTGTCTTATATCCTCTCTATCATTTTTATATAGTAGTCTTACGTATTTACTGATTAATGGATTCATATTATCAAGCAATTTTGAAAAGCTGTCTTTATTCGATTTAATGTTTTTCAATAATTCACACCATTCTCCCATAGCTTTACCTCCATGAGATAAAAAGAAGGGATACATGAAAATGTAAACTATGATCTTTTTAATAAATAAAACAGAATATGATAAAAAGGAGTAAATTGAACCGTAGGGGCTATAGCACTTATGCTAGCATCATAAACCAACATTGAACGTAAAGAGATTGAAAGAAATACCCTGCTCCTCCTAAACGACGACAATTACGTTTGTGGTTTTTGTGCGCGTCTATACCAGGGAGGTATACTAAAAAATATTTCATTAGATGTTTCAAGGAGCATATAACCTTTGACAGACACATTCGTAAAACACGCACTTACGTATTTTTGTATCTGTTTACACACTCATATTTTTTTACTTGGGAGTGAGTTACCAATCAAATATCATGCTGGTATTGCCATCAATGGCATCCAGGCAGATCATTGGATTGAAACCACATAGACGGCAAAAATTTGATTCTACGTTGTCCAAGTTAGCAATATACATGGATTTCTCTGTAGTGTATGACAATAGATATTAATAGAAGATGTAACCTTATGATTGAATACAAGATGAAATACTTGTATTTCTATATTTATTATAAAGATAATATGATACATATAAAATGAACAAATATACGTGAAAACAAAACCAATAGGTATGATTGGATATAGATAAAATGATTAGAGCACCAGAAGCTCCTATCCGTCTGGGACAAAATTTGTGCATTGATAATCGAATATCTTCATGGGCCTGTCTGATGAGGATATACTGTCTGCGCTTTTCTTACACAAAGGGGACTTTTATTTACCCTTTGTTACTTCAATCGTAATATTAAAAATATGAAAACCTGAGATAAAATGGGGGTTTACATTTGCCACTAAAATATCTTTATATATGATAGATTTGCAAATCAAATAAATGTGAAAAGGAGAAAAATTATGAGTTATCATGGATGGGAAATCAATTTATCAGATGATATTCCTGTGTATCAGATGTTAAACAATGGAGCTGTGAGCAATGTTGAAATCGGAAAGATCCTGAAAAATGAATGTTTTGTCCATGGCGGCGTTATCGGAGCTGCATGGGAGGGGATTGACCTGCCAGTATGGGTTCTGGCGCCCAATCACAAAATGACCATGGGAGTAGTCACAGAATATGATTCCGTTGACTTCGCAGACTATGCATCAAACGGCACCTCGTGGGAAAAGGTAAGCACACTGGAAAGACAGGTGAAATATGCGACGGTAGCATATTACGCTGATGGGAAGGTGTGTTGCAGCCTGCCCGCAGGTTCCCGTGTCTGGTTGGATCCCGCCTGTACGCGTGGCGATCAGAATGCTAATTATATTGCGGTATCCAGTGTAAAAACAGCTGCCGGAAAAACATATAATTTTGTCGGAAATGGATTTATTGATCTTACGTATGGAGGCCGTTGGGTCAATGTCAATAATATTTTGCTTCGAAAGGTATAAACAGACAGCAGTGATACTGCCTTTCAAAGAATAGAACAAAAGGAATAATTAAAGACACCGTTATATTTGTGGAAATAACAAATTAACGGTGTCTTTATTGTAATTCCCTCTATTAACTTAGCTCTATTTGTGTCATAATGAAATAGGAGCTGTAGCTTAAAAGGGAATAGAGAAAATTGTATTGTTGAAAGGAGAATTCTAATATGAAATGGAAAAGTGCTGTTTTTTTCGGGGCGATTGCCTGTACTGTATGCCTTATTGCCTGTGCTGATTCGAATACATATGATAACGAGCCTGGCTCTACAGAGATAGAAGGTGTTTTTTTAACAAAGGAAGAAGGCACGTTGAATGAACTGGAGGAGGAAAAGAAAATTAATATAGAACTGGATATTGAGGATTACTATATCACAAACACCGGAGATCCGTCTAATTTATATCATATTGACGAGGAGGGGGTCTTATGGGGATGCGGAAGGAATAATTATGCCCAACTTGGAATGGAACAGGACTATTCCTTCTATGAAGACATGCAGAAAATTGCGGAAAATGTAATCCATGTAGATTTTTCTCAGACCGGATATGTGATTTTTTTGACTGCAGATCATCAGCTTTATGGGCTGGGAAATGCGGGATGCGGTGCATTACAGCAATATAAGGAATTTGACTGGATGAAATATATAGGTGTGAATGCGGAACATTATACTGTCTCTGAGCCATGTCTGTTAATGGAAAATGTAATTTATGCCCGATGCGGCCGGAGCGACGTGGCCTGTATTACGGAGGATTCATCCGTTTGGATCTTTGGTACAGTGGGATTTGACGCAGGGACAATCTGTTATTCTCAGTATCCCGTTAAAATACTGGAGAATGCTGTGCTTATAACGGGAGGATTCTTTAACCATGCCGCTTTGCTTGCGGATGGCAGCGTATGGACATGGGGATATAATTATTCGGGGAACTGCGGCGTTGCCGGGGGAGGAATTATTTCCGAGCCGGCCAAAGCTGCGGAGAATGCCGTTATGGTATGGACAGGCAGTATAAAATATAACACAGATTGCAATGATATAGCTGAATTTGGGGGCGAATATGAAAGAGGAATGGAGAATACCATTATTTTAACGGATCAGGGGGAGTACTTGATTTGCGGAGCTTATGTGGGTACGGAAGAGAAAGTGCTGCCTGTTTATTATGAAACTTCAAATTATTCCATGAAATGCACATATGAATTTTTACCTTTAAATCAGGAGAATTACCAGGGGCCTGTTTCCTTCCCAGACAACATGATGGAATAATATTTCTATCAGACAGTACAAGTTTATCCACTAAATAAAACGAAATGACGGTTTACACATGGCCGATAATTCTCTTTTTTATTAGCAGAATTTGCAAATTCACTAAATTTATGAAAGGAAAGAGAAGAATGGCCGATAATAATGTGATAAAAGCGCAGAAATATCTTAATGCAATGTTTGGGGGGCATCCGGCATGGGTAATGCTGGATGAAGACGGTAATACAGGTACGGCTGTAATGGAAGGGATTCTTCGTGCATTTCAGATCCAGAATAATATACCTGATATTACAGGGACGGCAGGGCCGTATACTATTGGAGTAATGAAGGGACTTCCCGTTATTAAGAAAATGGATCCCAATGACGAAGGGAGCATTAATGTATGCCTGATTCAATGTGCCTTATTTTGTAAGGGATATGATGCAGGGGGAATCACGGGGATTTATTACAATGCAGGCGTACAGGCTGTGAAGGAGATGCAGTATGATGCCGGAATACCAAGAACAGGAGAAATCGATTGGAAAGTCTGGATGGGATTGCTTTCCCTGAATTGGTTCCAGAAATCTTTTACAGGGGATGATGTGATCCGGCGGATTCAGCGGCAGCTTAATTCCGAATGGTCCGATATTGTGGGGGTTGGTCCCTGCGACGGCATTTTATCCAGGCAGACGGTGCTTTCTCTGATAGGGGCGCTGCAAGGGGCCGAAGGGATTGCGACAGAGCTGATCGATAATTTAAATTCCGTAAATTTCGGAGATGCCACAACAAATGCTTTTCCGGGCAGGTTAAAGGAAGGACAAAATGCAGATGAATTTCTTCCGTATAATAAATTAGTCCAATATGCGTTATATTTTAATGGGTACAATCCGGAAAGAGTTGACGGAATTTATGACGCAATCACATCGATTGAAGTTGCAAAATTTCAAAGGGATTATGAGCTGTATTCCCTGGAGGGTATTTATGTTGGAGATGTGGATGTGTCCACTATGAAATCACTGCTTATGAGTAAAGGCGACACTTCCCGGAGAGCGAGTGCCTGTGATTGTGCTACGGTATTAAATCTTCAACAGGCAAAAGACATTGCAGAGGCAGGCTATACGCATGTTGGCCGTTATTTAACAGGATATGTCGGAATAAATCATATTCCTAAGTACCTTACGCCTGAAGAGATTCGGAACATTGAAGCGGCGGGCTTACGTGTATTTCCCATATATCAGGATGGAGGATATTATCTTGAATATTTTCAGAATCCGGCACGGGGTATCCTGGACGCGAAGATGGCAATTTTAACTGCCGAAATTTTAGGGTTTCCAGAAGGCACGACCATATATTTTGCTGTAGATTTTGATTGTTACGAATTCCAGATAAATAGATATATTATTCCCTATTTTGAGGAGATTCAGAATTTTTTTAGCAGTGCGAAAAATATTATGGGATATAATGTTGGCATATATGCGGCGCGTCAGGTATGTACAAAGGTAAGTGAGAAAGGTTATGCAAAATTCTCCTTTGTAGCAGATATGTCATGGAAATATAGCTGCAATCTGGGGTTTCCCATTCCGCCTAACTGGGCCTTTGACCAGTTTTTTGAAGAGCAGTTCCCCTCTTCGCCTTCATTTCCGATCGACAAAGTCGCGTACTCCAAAAGAGATGAAGGAACTCGTACTTTTGATAAGAAAGAACAGACGCCTGAGCAACACGCAGAATATTGCAGGGCTAAAACGGAAATTGCGAGACATAAGTTTATCTATGATGTGCTGCATCCTCTTAATTATTGGGATAAGCTCATCAATATTGGATTCTCTTATAACCGGGAAATTCCGCTTGGCTCATATATGTTAGGCACTGTTCGGGTGGAGGTTTCGGTAACATTTTCTTCTTCGACGCAAACTGCTGCAGAAACAGATTATTGCATCGGGATCTCTGTAGACGAAACAGGGAAATTGACAGCAGGATGTAAAAGCCAGATAACTGAGGCAACGAAAGAACTTAATTTTGTTGATCTGGGAAATAATCTGGAAATTGAGGAGGCGTTGGAGAGTATTGCACTGAATATTGAGCGTGGTAATATAACATTGGGAATTTGCCCGATAAGCAGCAATAAAAAAATGAAAGCCTATATTAGAGTAAGTACAGATAATTTAGCTCCGGATGACGCGGAGATTGAGCAGACTATGGAAATTGAGATTGCTTTCCAGTTTGCTTTAGATGAGAATGGTGGTGATAATTTTGATGCTGAGGCATTTGCGACAGCTACAATACTGGTTTTTGCGGGTATAACTGTGATGGCCTTGATCAGTTTTGTGTCACCGGCTGGCTCTGGAATATTATTAAATTATCTATGTACAGGAGGATTTTTGTTGTTAGGCACTTAACAACGAAATCTTGCGCAAAGTGGTAAAATTTTGGTTCCGGCTTGTCCGGGTTAGGTGCTGTCGGGGAATAGACAGTCCGAAACGGGCGGGCGGCGTGACCCATAGATGTCACATCGCCCCCTGTTATTTTCAAATAAGAAAAAACAGAAAATTACTTTAATTGAAATTTTGCGAAAGAAATATTTGATGAATTGGCAATTATGTGGTAAAGTTATAAATAAAGGGGAAAACATATGATATTAGAGCAGAATTTTTCGGAAGCTGATTTGGCTGAATTAGAACAGGTTTTTTCCGCGACAATGAATCGCGGATATTTCAGAATAATAAGCGAGGGCAGATATGGCGAAATACGGAAAGGGATAAAGGATGTATGCGTTTTCATTTTGTTTGGATGCTGTGTGATGCTAATTGTCCTGGAAGGCAGGATATCAGCCAGGACAATGTTTTTCATGACTGGCGGAGCGATCGCTTTGTTAGCTGAGCCGCTGTGGAAGAAGTCGGATGAGAAAATGAAACTTGCAAATATCATAAAACGGGCATACGGGAAGCCCTTTTCCGTTGGGATAGAAGAAGACAGGCTGATATACAGGAAAATAGAATTTCCATATGCAGGTATCAGATGCGTTGTGGATTATAAAAATTTCCTGTTTGCAAGGGCAGGCCGGAGACTTCTCATAATAAAAGCGGATGCGGAAGAGAAGGAAGCCATATTATCCAAAATGAAGGAAAACGAAGCAATTCGGTATGTGCGCCAGGAAGAGCCTTTTGATTTAAAACAATTCAGGTAAGGCTGCGGGTATTCCCGGTGAAGAAGGCGGAGGATGAAAAAGAAAACATTTATTATCGTAATTACAGTATATGCGTTTTTGGGCTGTGTGGCGCTGAGAATTAAGAATCAGGGCAGGAAAGAACAGGAGAGTCCTTTTCAATTAGCTGTGGAGGCGGAGGAGCTGTTAGTCAGTTCAAAAAAAGGGTTTCATTCTGTCGAAATATATGAGCGGGAAAAGCAGCTCATTATTAACGCGCAGTCGGAGGCTGCTTTTTTTGACGGAGCACAGTTTGTTGTAGAGACAGCAGGCGAAGTAAAAGAGGAAGATATTGAGATCATATGGACAGCTTTGGGAGGCAAAACGAAGGTATCGGATGATAACAGTTTTATTTATGCAGAAATCAGGGTGTATGAGGATAATAAGTTGATATTCAATGAGAAGATCAATTTTGTACAAAAAGCTTTTGATATAATGCAGGAACTGGAAAATGAAGAGATGAGACCAATGCAGTGATCTCTGGAAATGCAGGGGATTCTGGATGAGCAGGGCGGCCTGGAAGGTGACGTCCTGTTTTTTACTGCCTGATGTAATCATGCGCTGGAACCAGTCAGCGCTATGCAGTCTGGTTTCGCGGCAAGCGAAATCGTCAAGCAGTATAAATTGTGCTGTGACTGCCTTTTCAATCAGGATGCTATTAACGAGAGAATCAAGTTCAACATTTATACAATTTGCACAACACTTGCAGGAAATATCTTTTGGCGGAATAATCATTGATTTTAGTTTTCATAAAATTTCTATAAAACATTGCCAGCATACTTTATGATTCCAAAATAGGCGCAAAATAGGGAAGGATAATAAAATATAATAGTATTGTAAATGAACTATAGTACAAAGGATATCCGCCTATGAGTATGGAATATAAAAATGTGCTGGAAAGATTGAGAGAAGAGCGTGAAAAAAAGGCATGGACTCAGAAAGATATATCTCAGCATATATGTATGGGACAGGCACAGTATTGTAAAATTGAAAAAGGGACGCAGAATTTCAGCTATGACGAAGTAAAAGCATTAACAAATTTAGAGATCGATGTACACTATATTTTCACAGGACAGAGAAGCAAAGGATGCTTCGCTGAAAAAAATGAGAAGGTCAATTATACGAAAGCAATAAGCTTGCTGGAAATGATTTTTGCAGTAATAAAGTACTATTATACATGGGAACCATCTGTTTACTGGGAGAAATTGTATCAGGAAATAAAGTTTGTCCGGTTTTTGGATGCCGACCAGGATTATAATAATAATCTCTTCTATATGATAAGATGCATAGAACATTATACACAAAAGGAAATGGCAGGGTATCTTGGGGTTGATGTCAAGAAATTACGAAGACTTGAAAACGGGCAATGCCTGCCGGACAGTGAACTTTTATGGCGGTTTTACAATGAATTTCGGGTTCCGCCGTCTATTATTATCAAGGATAAAAAAGGAATACTATGTGAAGCAGGCTGGCTATTGGAGAAAGTGGATTCCAAGACCGGAAAAAATTCATTAGCTATGATGAATCCGCATTATGTAATAAGTGAGTAAAAAGCGCTCCTTTTCAGGGGCCGTTTCATGCATGTGGATGCGTAGTGCAATGCGCATCCGTTCCAGGGCGTTCAGAAAATCCTCATCCCTTTCAGCGTGCCTTCCATATCATCCCCCTTTTCGCCGAAAATCTGCCGGCATCATATTGTAAGGCAGGAAGTGAGCTCGGGCTTTGCTTCCGGCATGGAAGGTTTCTGCAATAAATTCTCAAGGTTTGTTAAAAAACAGGAAATGCAATCAGGCTCCATTACAATAAGCATAACAGGAATTTTAGGTAAGGAGATCAGGAATAATAGAGGGTTCCTGTATGCATGCCGAATAAGGTAGAATTTTGTCATGTGGAGGTGTAATATGTCGAATAAGCGTGCAGGAGAAAGAATCAGGGATTTGCGGGAGATGCATCATTATACAAGGGAAGTATTGGCTGAAAAGGCCGAAATTTCTGAAAAGTTTCTGTATGAAATAGAAGCCGGGAGGAAGGGATTTTCTGCCGATACGCTTTGCCGGATAGCGAAAGCCCTGTCAGTGAGCTGTGACTATATTATGCTGGGAGAAGAGAAGGAACACCGCGGTATGGAGAAGACCATATGCGTACTGGAAATGGTGGAACCAAAACAGAGAAGCAAGATGCAGGATATCGTAAAAATATTGTACGACATGTGCGAGACATTATAAGCTCGGACTTCATTTCACCGGTTTCTTTTCACTGCACTGATACGCATCGCAAAGCATCTGAAAGGGAACCGGCTGAGCTTTGTATATAATTATTTAAGTATATTTGGATGTATCTGCAAGTGGGCAGGCTTCGAGCTGCCCATTTTCTTTTTTATATAGGATAAGTCATCCGGCCGCAAATTTATTTTTTCGAGCGGACCCGGCTTATGGGAAGAGCTCTGCATAGCGCAAAAGCCTGGAAAGAGGGCGGTAATCAATCCGGAAACAGTTTCATAGACTGAAATAAGCGGATGAGACGGAACCTGCAAGGAGCGGAAGAACAGATGCAAACCGCAGGAGACAGGATTTGGGGCTTCGCCATGGCAGGGCCGGGGAGGCTGGAGAATGAATCAAAAGCTGGAGGATGTATTGCAGCTTGCGCTGCAGACGCCGGAGGAGATCCGGGAGAGAACGGATGATCTGAATGTAGGATTCAACGGAAGTACAAGGACCTGGGAGCTGATCGTAAAATACCATGGAAATCTGGATGCATTGGAGGATTTGAACATACAGGTGGAATATCTGATTGCAGGATACGCGATCCTGACGGTGCCGGAGCAGCTGGTGGACAGGATGGCGGAGGTGGAGGAAATAGAATATGTGGAGAAGCCGAAGAGATTTTTCTACAGTGCGGAAATGCCCACGGATAATTCCTGCATTGCGCAGGTGACCCTGCGGGATCCCTTTCTGACCGGAGCCGGCGTGGTTATAGCCGTGCTGGATTCCGGAATCGATTACAGGCTGCCGGAATTCCGGCATAGTGACGGCAGTACCAGGATCCTCTATCTCTGGGACCAGACGTTGCAGCCGGAGGAGAATCCTCCGGCTCCCGGCGGAAACGGAACGGAAGCGCCGAATACCGGGGCCGGAGAGGCAGATACCGGAATCGGAGTGCCGAATGCCTGGGCAGGTGTAGCAGATGCCGGAACCGGAGTGCCGAATGCCGGGGGCGGAGAGGCAGGTACCGGAACAGGAGCGCCGAACGAGGGAGCAGGGGAAGGAGAAAGATTCGTGCGCCGTCCGCCTGCGGGCTTTACGAAGGGGGTGGAATTTGACGCCCCACAGATCAACCGGGCCCTGGAGGAGGCGGATCCTCAGAGGCAGTACGCGTTGCTGCCGAGCGCAGACACCGGCGGGCACGGAACTGCCGTGGCGGGAATTGCGGCGGGGAACAGCAGGGCGTATCAGGGAGCCGCGCCGGAAGCGGAGCTTTTGATTGTAAAGCTGGGGCTGCCGTCCGCCTCTTCTTTTCCCAGGACCACGGAGATCATGCGGGCAGTGACCTATGCGGTCAGGAAAGCCATCGAATTGCGGATGCCCATTGTCATCAATCTAAGCTTCGGCAATACTTATGGGGCTCATGACGGCAGCTCGCTTCTGGAGCGTTTTCTGGATAACGCATCGGAGATGGGGCGCACGGTGATCTGTGTGGGCACCGGAAACGAAGGAAACAGCGCAGGTCATCTGGCAGGCAGCCTGCTGCATCAGGCGGACGGGGGGAGCACCCCGGGGGGAAGCGCCGGGCAAAGGAGCGGCTCAGGTGCTCTCATACGGGACGGAGAAGGGACTTCCGGGCAGCCGGGCAGAATGATTGCACGTCCCGCGTCCATAGAGCTTGCGGTGGCGGAATATGAGAGGACATTAAATGTCCAGCTGTGGAAGAACTATTGCGACAAGTACCGCATTTATCTGCGCTCTCCGGGAGGACAGGAGGCACAGCTGCCGGAGATGATCAATGGGGGAAAATATACGCTGAGACTGGAGCAGACGGAAATCCTGGTATATTTCGGGGAACCTGCGCCCTATGCGGTGGCGGAAGAAATTTACTTTGAAATGTTTCCTGTGGGAAGAGATTATATTAACAGCGGCGTATGGACCATCCGGCTGGAGCCCATGCAGGTGGTGACGGGGCGGTATTATTTCTATCTTCCTTCCGCAGTGGTGAGAGCGGGGGGAACCGGCTTCTACCGTTCCACGCCGGAGGTGACGCTGACCATCCCCGCCACTGCCGCAAAGGTCATTTCCGTGGGGGCCTATGACAGCACCTATGAGGCCTACGCCGATTTTTCCGGGAGAGGATATGCGGATGCCAACAGAACCATCGGGGTAGTGGCCGCCGGGCTGGCGAAACCGGATCTGGCGGCCCCCGGGGTGGGGATTATCGCACCGGATATCTACGGGGGATACACGCCGATGACGGGAACCTCCTTTGCCACGCCTATTGCGGCGGGAAGCTGTGCGCTGATTATGGAGTGGGGGGAGGAGGTTATAATAAGGTTACGTTAGCAAAAAGCCCGTAAAATCAAGGGGTTCCGCTGATTCAGTCCTAATAGAAAATGGTGATTTTTTTCAGAGTTTTGGTTAGGACAGGCCTGTTTACGATCATATTTTTGACAAAAATCATACCGTGTGGCAATTATGTAACACAAGGAGGGTTGTTCATGGAAATGAGCCGCACGGACATAATGAAACCCGAATTTAGGTAGGACTAAATCAGCTTTCCAGTGTGCAAGCTCTTTTGGTCCTGTCTTTTTTCGCCCGGAATGAGACAGGAGAAAAAAATTGCATAAAAGAAGCTGATTTAGCAACCGCCCTGTTTACCCAATCCAAACTACCCAAACCCATCTGACTACAAGATACCGTTCTGGTATTGCCGTTTATATCTGGAAAAACGGACAGGAAAACGAAAGGAGAACACGAATGGCTAAGATTATAGCAGTAATGAACGAGAAAGGCGGTGTGGGAAAATCAGCCACGGCCACCACGCTGCCTACTTGCTAGCAAAGAGAGGAAAACGGACAGCCCTGATTGATTTTGACGGCCAGGGGCATTCCAGCATCATCTATGGAGTAAAGAACACCAACAGGTTGGAAATAACAATCAACACCTTATTGCGGAAGATCATGGAGGACGAGCCTTTGCCGGAGCCGGACAGCTATGTGATAAAACATGAAAGCGGCGTGGAGGTGATTCCGTCCAAGAGTGCCAGAGAGATTGAGGACACCATAGACCGGGCGTTGGCACTGTACTTTGAAAATCAGCATATCCCGGAAGAACATGGAGAGCAGTTTCTGGATAAATAAGCAATCCGGACGCGTTCATGGGACTGGCATGAAAAAGGGCATATGCGTAACTGAAATGAGAGAAGGAGGGGAACAGCTTGAGCAGAGCGACCAGTTTAGCAGACCTTTACAGAGCGTCCGTACAGGAGTA
>CAJUIP010000062.1 GCA_910586315.1 uncultured Lachnospiraceae bacterium
TTGCTCAAGCTTTCGCTCGTGCTATTGCTCAGGCTCTCACTCGTACTATTGTTCAGGCTTTCGCTTGTACTATTGCTCAGGCTCTCACTCGTGCTTGCAGCGCTCTCACTTGTACTCTCACTCGTGCTTGCAGCGCTCTCGCTGGTACTCTCACTAGCGCTTTCTTCACTCGCTGCCTCACTGGCGCTCAACGAAGCAACGGCTTTCGCGTAGGAATCCGAATGAGACTCACTGTCATGCTCACTAACTTCCGAAAAACTATTAGAGTCTTCTATTGCCTGTTCACTTGCTTTTTCGCTTTCAGAGTTCTCACTGTACGCGCTATTACTATAACTATCTGAATTACCCCTGCTTAGACTATCTGCAATCCTGGACTCAGACGTAGCCAGCTCAGAAGAAGTGCTGATTGCTTCTGACTCGCTCTTCATCGTGCTATGATAATCGCTCAGAGCTTCGCTGCAATTTGTTACCTTGCTGCCGGCTTCTATCTCTCTGTCATAGACATGCGTTGTTCTTTCTGTACATGTAGTATAATCTTTGTCTTTACGGATTGTGAAGGTATACTCCGGGGTATCAGAACCGTTTTTATACAGACCATACTTACCGTTCTTATCCAGTTTTAATACATAGTCTTTGCCAAGGTACTCGTAGTCAGTATTACTTTTGCCATTTTGAAGGCGGAAATGAGCGCCGGTAACCTTCCTCCCACTATACTCATTTTTTATCAAAAGTGTCTTATTGGAATCCCCATCTAAAACAAGCTTGTGCCAATTACTTTCCTGATCCTGAACAACAACATACCGTCCAATACCCGTACCATTAGATGTACCAAGCACGCTAGCTCTGTCTGTTCCTCCTGCAACATCGTAGGTTTTACCATTAACTTCTTCAGATGTGTCCAGCGTTGTACTTCCATTTTCGTTGTTGTTCAAAGCAGTATTTTTTCTATACTCTGTATAGTAGCCGGTAGAGCCGTCTTTGCTTATAACAAACAACTTTTGAATTACCGCATTGCCCTCTTCTCTCGTTCCGATAAGATAAGAAATGGTTCCATCCGGATTAATCTGTCTGGTAAAATCGCCGTCTTTATATGTTTCATTCCCTACTGTAATAATAACCTCTGTCGTGCCGTCTGCTTTATGGCGAATTTCGTAACTGACTCCCGGCCCTTTCTCAGCAGGAGGAACCGGAGTGGAAGGATTTTTACCGCTCTCAACTGTTACCGTTTCGCCTTTTGATTCATTTTCTACATACTTTATTTCTGCTCTGTTTACGCTTACAGCTCCATTTTCATCCGTCGTATACTGATAAATCTCGGAAAGTTCTCTTCCATCCTTATCTTTATAATAAACCGTATAGTACTTGCCATCCTCATTCCATACGATTCCATCTTTATCCAGAGTCGAACCCTGGCTGACAATATTGTAGGTAATAATACTTTCCGCTACGCTTTTTCTTGTAGCTTCTAAATCTCCTTCTCCTGCAGCAGAAGTAGAATTCAATGCAGAAAGCGCCGAATCATACGTAGAAAGTGCCGAAGCCATTCCGCCTGAGAGATCGCTGAACTGGTAGGTTTCCGATGCACGCTCATATGTGCTTTGAGATTCCGAAATTGCCGCATAGGCAGAATCGCTTTCAGACGCTGCAACGTAAGCGCTCTGCGATGCCTTGCTGCTGTTCTCTTCAGACGTACTGTTCGCGATGTTCACACTATCTTTAGCGGCTTCACTTGCAGATGCGCTTGCATCGTTAAAGCTCTCAGATTCAGACACAGCATCGCTTCTGTTTGATTCAGAAGTTTTTTCAACCTCTTCTGAAGTCTGGGGAGCCTTTGATTCTGAAGTTTGCTCAGAACCTGATTCTTCTCCTAAAGTAACAGAATTTGCATCCTCCGCACCTGCTGTACTGCTTCCGAGGTCGTTGGCTGTGATATCTCCGTTGGCGATATCATTGCTGACAATATCTCCGTTAAGTGCACCGTCTGTGACATCGCCATTGGCGGTATTATCACCTATGGCATCTCCACTGACGTCACTGCCTGTAATATCCCCATTAAGGCCGCCGTCTGTGGCATCATCGCCCATAGTATCTGCGCTGGCGTCGCTGTCCGCGGTATCATTGCTGACGTCATTTCCTGTAGTATCTCCGTTAAGGCCGCCGTCTGCAGCATCGCCGCTGGCAGTGTCATCGCCTGTGGTATCTTTGCCGGCGTCGCCGTCCGTGGTATCATCGCCGATATCTTCGCCTGTAGTATCTTTGCTGACGTCACCGTCCGTAATGTCATTGTCAGCATCTCCGCCTGTAGCATTTTCGCCGGCGTCGTTGTCTGCGGTATCACTGCCGGTATTTCCGCCCTCAGTATCTTCGCCGGCGTTGTCATTTGCGGCATCATTGCTGGTATCTCCGCTGACATCGTCGCCTGTTGTATCATTGCCGGTGTCCCCGCCTGTGGTATCTGCACTGGCATCACTGCCTGCAGTATCATTGTCGGTGTCACTGCCTGTAGTGTCACCGTCTGTCTCTCCGTCCTCAGTATCTGCGCTGGCGTCGCTGCCCGTAGTATCATTACCAGTGTCTCCACCCTCGGTTTCTCCGCTGGCGTCGCTGCCTGTGGTATCACTGCCGGTCTCTCCGTCCTCAGTATCTCCATTGGTGTCGCCGCCCGTGGTATCATTGCCGGTGTCGCCGCCCTCGGTTTCTCCGCTGGCGTTGTCGCCTGCAGTATCACTGCCGGTATCTCCGCCCTCAGTATCTTCGCCGGTGTCGTCTGCGGTATCATTGTCGGCATCACCTGCTGTATTGTCATCGACACCACTTGACGCCTCTTCTTCCTGAGTCTGTTCCTCTTGAACCTGCTCCTCCTGAACCTGTTCTTCCTGAACCTGCTCTTCCTGAAATTCCTCCTCGACAGGATCTTCCTGCTGTGCTTCCAGCTCTTCTTCCAATTCAGCTGCAAACACAACGTTGGCATCCATCGCTGCCCCGCCGAGAATAATACCGGCAGCTCCGGCAGCTTTCAAAACCTTATTTGCTTTATTGCTTTTGCGGTTTTTCTTGCTCATATATCCTTTCCCCTTTTTTCAGTGTATAACTATAGTATTTATGCAGAGTATAACAAAACAGGTCTTTCACCAGCTCTTTCATTTTCCGGTTTTCCTGCTTTTCATCTCTCACAATTCTTGAAAATCCGACATTTATATCCGTTGACAATTCTGTCTACCACATACTTCCGTCATCCAGCAGGCAATAGTTGATGCCGCCCCGGCCGCCGCAGAGTTTTCGGAAGTCTCTGTCAATACGCATCCCAATATCCGAAACATTCTTTTTCCCTGCCCCTATGCAAAGCAGCAAATATTGATTCTCACTGTATTTTGCGTAAATATCTCCTCTACGCAGATGCGCCTTAAATGACGTACACAACTTCTTTCCCTGCTTTTTACAATACTCCCTCTCACTGGCAGGATGGCCCTCCGCATCCAGAATCGTACACAAAAATAGAATGAAGGAAATGGTTCCCTCCCGGGCAGCAGTCCGTTTTACCATTCGGAAACAGTCCAAAAATCCGGGCAGCGTACAGCTGTATGCTCCTTCTTCAGGTTCCAGGCCCATCAGACACTTTTCGATATCCTCTGTTGTTCCCTCCGGCTGCTGCATCCAATCCCCAAGTTTGCGGAACCATGCCTGCTGATTTTTCGAAAAAAAGCCTCCCATCTTCTGTACATAAGCTGCCGTCTCCCGATAAACCTTCTCTGCCTCCTTGCGGCGCCCCAGCACAATCAGACTTTCTATCCGCCAGCCTTCCCACCCCTCGTAAGGGTAAAGCTCCGCCGCCTTGGCCGACAGACTTTCTATCCTTTTATAATCTCCCTCTTCCTTCAGATAGCAGAGCAGATACTTCAGTAATCTGGCATACATCTTCTGGTACTCTCTGCTTTTTTCTATCACCCACTGTTCACTGGATAACTGAGGCAAAAATTCTTTCTGATAAATCTCAAACGCTTTTTCACAGCATTCCGCTTTTTTCTGTCTGTCCTGCTCCCCCTCAAATTCCCCAGCTAAGCTTTCAAATTTCCATGCATCAGATTCCACCAAAACAATGCAGTCAAAACGCAGAACACCTTCATTTAAGATCAGATAATTCCCCGGCGGTAACGGCGATGCTTCCAGATATTTGCGGAGGCGAAAGATTGTATTATTGAGACTGGCGTTAGGATCCTCCACATTCTCCCAGCCGTAGAGGAACTCCATAATATCCCTTTTATCAAACCCCTGTCCCGGTCTGGTCATCAGGATCTGAAACAGCTGTGTAAATTTAGAATCTCTCTGTCTCCCAAAGCTAAGTGCTTCTTCTCCGTACCGAGCAGAAAATCCGCCAAACATTTTTACCAATAACTTCTTCGCCATAGTATCCCGTCTCTCCTTCACGGTTTCTCTTCAGCACACAGCTGTCATTTTCTATCCCGTCGTCTTTTTATACCGGGCCGACTGTAGTTCATAACAATGGTGAATCAGAACATCTTCTCCCTGCCTGCCGTCAAGAAATCTCTCTCGGATACGCGTCACGATTCTGTCTGCCTGTCCCTCCGTAGTATCAATAACCAGAAGCAGGTATTGACTGCTGGAATATCTGGTATACACATCTCCAAGCCGAAGTGTTATCCCGATATCCTTCCCCAGTTGTTCCATCAACACGTCCTTTTCGTAAGGAAGAGGGTTTTTTCCCTGTCCATCTACCACTGTCAGAAGAATCACACACGCTTTCTGCCCGCTTCTGGCAATTCCACGTTCCAAAAAACGGTAAATGCTCTTGAATGTCTCATAATCCTGACAATAGGCTTCCTGCTTTTGGATTTCTTCTGTCAGTTCCTCTTGAACCTGTCTGACATCCGCTATGTAATGATCCTCTCTTTTTCTGTTTTTCGTCTTCGCTATATCCAATGTCCCTTTTTGCTGTTCCAGTTTTTCCCATGCACGTTCAAACAACTTCTGATATGTATTTCCCATCTTCCGCAGTTCCCAGACAACAGTCAGCGAAAGGGAACACCTGCCCTTTCCTCTGCTGGCATGAAAACGTTCCTGAATACGCCTGCAAATCTCCTGGGCCTGTTCCATATCATGACACTCCGGCATGAAAATCACGAATTCATCCCCTCCGCATCTGCCCAGAATATCATTGGGACGGATCATATAAGAAAGAATCTGTGCAACCTGTTTCAGGCATTCATCCCCCATCTGGTGGCCATACTGTTCATTAATCTGTTTCATGTGAACGACATCGCACAAAAAGAGCGCTCCTCCACGCTCCTCTCTCATCTTTGATATAATTTGTGCTTCTGCTATGTCTTTCTTCAGCAGTCCTGTCAACTGATCCCACGCTTCTTCTTTTTTCCTTCCCGCATCCGGCTTTTCATTCATTTTCCGCTCCCCCTTTTAACACTCTATTGCCCATCGGCCCCTTTGTTTTGGTATTGTGCAGGCGTATCATTGTAATTTTTTTTCTCCGCATATTGCTTTAAAAACGTGTCATACAATCTCTCCTCTGCCATAAGCCTCGCTTCCACGGCATCCTCAAAGCTCTCAAAGGAGCCAAGGTAGTACACCTTGCCCTGAAATCCGATGCTGGCCCTCCAGCGGTTGTTCTCCCTCCGGTAAACGCCCCTGTGGCCGGTCGTATTATTTACAAACGTCTTCCGGCTGGCAATCCGCTCCACGCAGGTCCCGTCAACGAAATGGATGGCTTTATTCATGTTTTCCTTCCGCTGTTCCTCCTGAAGGCATCCGCAGCTTTTTGTAACTCCCGATGTGAGACTGGCGGACTTGCAGACGCACTGCTTCCCGCAGTCGCACTGACATTTCCAGCCTGTCAGGAGTCCATCCTCATCCAAAACCGCCTCCAGAACCAGAAGCCGCCCGAAACGCAAGCCCGTCAAATCCCGGGCCCGCTTTTTCTGTGCCGTTCTGCGGTAGCATCCACAGCTCTTTGTATGTCCGTTTTTTAAATGTGACTCCTCTACAACGGTTTCCTTCCCGCACTGGCATCTGCAGAGCCAGTAATGTTTTGGGCTGTTCTCCCGCTCCACTTCCCGAAGTACCGTCAGCATTCCGAACTGCTTCCCTGACATCTCTTTCTCCATATGCAAAATCGCTCATTACATAATACTTATTATGTAATGTAACGCCATAAGGCTTTTATTATGAAAGCCGAAATTTACCGCTTATTTCCGCAGTTTTTTGAATCTTCCAAAAATCTATTGAACAACATTGGTAAAAATGTTAAAATAAATGTATGTACAAAAAAGACAGGAGGCTTTTTTTCATTACATAATAAGTATTATGTCATGGACAATTTTGCATATGGAGAAAGAAATCTATTGAAAAATTCAGATAATAATGATAGAATGGACTTGTGTATAGAAGAAACAGGAGATGTTTTCATGACATAATAAGTATTATGTCATGTTACATCTTTTTCGGATGTCCGAAATTGCATCTCCCGCCCCGAATAAGCGGTCTCTTGATGTAACAGCTCACAGTTCATTTCCAAGCTGTTACTGGAAGTTTGAATTGTCGATGGATATCGATGGATAGAAAAACCAGAAAAGTAACGTTCAATCAAAAAACGTATTAAAGTCCCGAAAATCGCTCTTGAAAGCGGTTCCCGGGACTTTTCCTGTCATTACTTTTAAATTATTTGACAAAGTATTCCGAATATACATTGGATAACCCTCGTATCTCATTTATCTGGCAGTCAGGAAGACCTGCAAATACGTCTATGCTGATTATAGCAAATAGGAAAGAATTTCCACAAAACAGATGAGCAGATAAAGGATAAATCCCGGATTCAGATACACATATTTTTTAAAGGGCGACGAAATCCCGTTATTCCGGGTAAGCTCTCTGTACCAGCGGGGCCCATACCGGCAAATCACAATCAGGGCTCCTGTCACCATAAGGCACACCGACGCAAGAATTGCCAGGGTATACAGGCCCAAAGCCCATTCCGGCATCGTTTCCATCACCAAAAGCTCCCCGCCCATAAGAACGGTTCCGTAAGTATTCACCATCATATGCATGAGAACCGTATAGCGGATTCCCCCTGTTTTTGCAGCCACATAGCCAAGCACCAGGCCAATCGCTGCAGCATAGAGGAACTGGGAAATATTTCCGTGCATCAGTCCAAACAGCACTGCTGTAAACACCACAGCAGTCCTGTCTCCAAATCTCCTGGCCCGTGAAAACAGCATTCCGCGGAACATGAGTTCCTCCATAAACGGCCCCACCACACAAGCGTAGAGCGCCATGGACGGTGTTAAATCCGCAGCAATCTCTGTGACCGGATTCATCTCAAAAATCGTTTTATGGTTAAATACGGTAAAGAAAAGATTAATAAAAGTTCCCAGAAAATTAAACAAATATCCAAGCCCCATGGCCGCAAGGAGGCAGACCATGAATTCTTCCAGAGAAAATCCATAATCTGGCCATTTCACCTTTGGAACCCGGCACATGACAAGCCAGGCAGCCGGATAGGCGGCCCCCAGCATAAACACATACCGGATAAGCATTTCTGTCCACGGAGAATGGAAAAGCCAGGAAAGCCAGCGAAAAACGCCGGCCCCCTGGTCTGCAATCCATGTATCCGCCAGAACATAGCAGTAGCCTCCGATGAAATAAAATCCCATCAGTACACTGGCAGCCAGGCTTAACATAGTAAAAGATATCAGATACTCTCGTCTTTTTATTTCCATAAGGATTCCTTTTAATTCTGCTCTTCTCCGGTCATTCCCATCATGATCTCGCTGCTTCTGGCAATGAACTTTGTCATACGCTCCGGAGAAAGGCTTCCATGGGCCAGCTTTGCCAGATCGTAAAGCTGCTCACATATCTTTTTCGTATTTTCTCCATCCTGGTGAGCCAGAACATACTTCACAAGGGTATTGTTGACATTTAATACCAGAGTCTCGGAAACCGGGAACATATCCGCTCCTCCTCCGTACATGCTGTACATCTTCATCATGTCCTGCATACGTCTGCTTTCCTCGGATACGGTAATCATGGATGCGATTTCCCCGTTTTTCAGGCGCTCCGCCTTCACCTCCAGCTTGTCATTTCCAAGGGCCTTTTTGAAGATCTCAGAAAGGCTTTCGGCGTCCTTCTTTTCCTGTTCCTTTAAAGCCTCATCGGTTTCGGCTTCATCCTTAAAGGTATCATTGACATCGGCGTCAATACGTAAGAATTTTACGCCCTCATTTTTCTGCTCGAGGTGGCTAATGAACGGGGAGTCAATGGCGTTCGGAAGAATCACCGCATCCAGTCCGGCCTCCTTAAACATGTTGATGTACTGACTCTGCTCTTTCTCATCCGTCACATAGAATACCTGATTCTCGTGGTTTTTCTCCTTATTGGCTTCCAGGCAGTCCTTCAAGGTGAGATATTTGCCCTCCAGATTCTTAAAGATAATATAGTCGTTCATCTTCTCCGCAAATTTCTCATCCTTCAGACAGCCGAATTTAATGAACGGGTTGATATCATCCCAATATTTCTCATAATTTTCCCTGTCCGTCTTGCACATTCCGGTCAGCTTATCGGCGACCTTCTTTGTAATGTAATCAGAGATTTTCTTTACAAAGCCGTCATTCTGAAGTGCGCTTCTGGAAACGTTTAAGGGCAGATCCGGACAGTCAATGACGCCCTTTAACAGCATCAGGAATTCCGGAATTACTTCTTTAATATTATCTGCAATGAAAACCTGATTATTATAGAGCTTTATTTTTCCCTCGATGCTCTCGTATTCCATATTAATCTTGGGGAAATACAAAATGCCTTTCAGGTTGAAAGGATAATCCATGTTCAAATGAATCCAGAACAGGGGTTCCTTAAAGTCCATGAATACCTTTCTGTAAAATTCCTTATACTCCTCCTCGGTACACTCGTTGGGGTGCTTGTTCCAGAGCGGATGGGTATCGTTTACCGCCACCGGCCGGCTTACAATCTTATACTTTTCTTTTGCCGGGGAAACTTCAACCACTTCTTTGGTTCCATCTTCCTTTTCCTTCTCCTCGGTCTTTGCCTCTTCCACGATTGTTTCCACAATCGTATCCTTCTCCGTCAGCTCTTCCTTCTCGATTGTCTCATATCTGGGCTCGGCAGTCTCATCGCTCACATAGATTTCCACCGGCATGAAGGCGCAATACTTTTCAAGAACCTCTTTGGCCCGGTACTCATTGGAAAACTCCGTACTGTCATCATTTAAATAAAGGGTGATGGTAGTTCCGACAGAAGTCCTCTCCCCGTCTTTCATTTCAAATTCCGTACCGCCCTCGGACTCCCAGTGTACGGCTTTTGCATCGCTTTTATAAGATAAGGTGTCGATAGTCACCTTATCGGCAACCATAAACGCGGAATAAAAGCCCAGTCCGAAGTGACCGATAATCTGATCCTCGTTCGCCTTGTCCTTATACTTATTTAAGAAATCCTGTGCTCCGGAAAATGCAATCTGGTTGATATATTCCTCAACCTCTTCTTCCGTCATCCCCAGGCCGTTATCGGTGACTTTTATGGTCTTTTCCTTAGGATTAACCACAACCTCCACCTTGTACTCCACGTCCTCCGGCTCCTCATACTCCCCCATTAAGGACAGCTTTTTTAATTTTGTAATAGCGTCGCAGCCATTGCTTACAAGCTCACGATAGAAAATATCATGATCGGAATACAGCCATTTCTTAATAATCGGAAAAATATTTTCGCTGTTAATGGATAAACTTCCAGTCTTTGCCATAAAAAATCCACTCCTTTGACATTCTTACATTTGTATCTTTCACCGCCAGGGCGTGTCTGAAAACTTCTTTCCGTCAGATGTGCTCCAGGGCGGTCGCTGCCTTTTCAGGACAAACATTATTGTAATACCACAGGATGGAAAAGTCAACAAAAATTTAGCACTCGCTTAAAATGAGTGCTGAAATTGTGTGAAAATTTTATGGCGTGCTGATTTTGTGCGGTTTCTGGATGTTCATGTTTTTATATTTTATATGATTTACATACCATTTACACATTTTTTTGTTTTTTACACATAGAGAACCGCCATCCAATCATCGACGGCGGTTCCCTGGCAATTAAAAATTGATTACATTATCAATTCTCTGTACTTCCTTTTCGGTTCTCTCAAAACTGCTGTGATTGTACACATTCATTGTGATACTTGCATCAGAATGCCCCATAACGTTCTGCAATGCCTTAATATCCATTCCTGCGGATGCAAGCAAGGTACACCCGGTATGCCTTAAAATATGTGCTGACAGGTGCGGTATCACTTCTTCTGGATGTGCTTTATTATACGCCTTTTCCATATTCAGCAAAAAGCTATTGACCGCATTTATCGCAAAAGGCTGTCCGTCACCGCTGACAAATACAAAATTACTGTATCCGTCCACTTCTGCACCACTCCATGTCAGGCCGGTAATTTCCCCGCACCGCAGACAAGTACCGATTGCGATTGTAAGGAACGGAACATGAATAGAATATGTACCGCTGTTTATGCAAAAATCCATCAGTCTTTTTATTTCATCCTCTGACAACGGTATCTTCTCCCCGGCATCCTGCTTGATATTCTCCATTGCGCCCTTTGCCGGATTCTTCCTTATAAAATCAGAATCAACCGCCAATTCAAAGGATGAAAAAATCAAGTTGTGAACCAGTTTGATTGTGTTCCGTTTCAATTCTGCCTTAACGCAATCATTATAGAAAGATTTTATATGAAATTGTTTCAATTCCGATATTCTTTTATTCCTAATCGTGGATTCCTCTACCGTATTTTTCCACATTCTGTTATAGTTCTCTCTTGTGGTCGCTCTCAAATCATTTTTCAATTCCATATGCATCTTAAAAAGCTGATTCAGAGTAATCTTACTATTGCTCCCCCTGCCGCTTAACCCCTTACCCTTACTTTCAAGCCGGACAACTCCACATCAGAATAGCCAACAATATAATATTGTCCGTTGCGGCTCTCAACCCGGCTACAAGTCCATATCCCGGCATTTTTCCATTTATCCGTATCATAGTTATAGACTTCCTCAGTACGCAAAAACTCTATGCCGCTTCCGCTTGTGTAGTAGTGTCCTTTGGCTGTTTCGTATCTGCCCTCGCTGTTCATGTGAAGTCTGCTAACCTCTTTAACTGGCTTGTCATAATAGGCAAGATTGCTCTGTACCTCGTCCAGTTTGTAAAGGATATTGCGGTTTTCAGCTTTGCCATTTCGCCAGATAACGCCTTTAAGTCTGCCATAAGCCTATACCTCGCTTCCTCATTTCCTTTATGAATATAAAGGTATTCCGCTTCAGATACTTCTTTTTGCAGTCTTTGTATTTTATTCATGCAGTTTCACCGCCTTTCCCCACCGACAACATACCCATAATAAAGCTATATATGCTTTCGATAGAGGCTTTCCAGTTCGGACACATTACGGATAACCTCGGCTTTGTGTTCCTGTGTTTCCTCATGCCCTGCCTTGCCGTTCTCTGGAATATACTTTTTTACTGCCCTATAGACAAATTCTAGGGTAAACATTTCTTCTTTTGAGTAGCCGCCTATGCTGTCAATCGCTATGCGGATTTTCCTCTTTAAGTCCTCGTTGTATTCCTCCCGGAACCTGTCACGCTGTTTATTCATCTGCCGCACCGCCTTTCTTGTCCAGTGCGTCTATTGCTCTAAACATATAATCATCAACAACATTTAACATAGTTCCGATTGCTTCTACACTCAAGCCTATTGTCTGCCTGTCTTCTTTCGGCAAATCCGTTTCGCATAGTCTAAAATGCTCCGTTGTGACTTGTAACACTGTCCTTGCCGTTTCCAAACTTACTGTA
Organism: uncultured Lachnospiraceae bacterium; assembly: GCA_910586315.1. Taxonomy (GTDB): domain Bacteria; phylum Bacillota; class Clostridia; order Lachnospirales; family Lachnospiraceae; genus CANRXD01. Next base: position 11,859 of record CAJUIP010000062.1, read on the forward strand.
GCGGAAAAGATACGATCTGCAATTTTTCTTTCCTTATCGCTCACACCGCACCTTCTTTCTGTGCGTCCTCATGCGGCAATTTGAAATGTTCTTCCCACATCTACCGCAATTCCGCTGTTATGCTCTCTGGAAGTCTGGCTTGTCCGTAGACTTTCAATCCGATAAAGGTATAGAGATAGTCAACAATGCTTTCTTCTTCCAGTGCCGACACAAGGGCAATAAGTTTCTGTTTATTTTCCGTCACTGTGCCGCCCTGCCTTTCCTGCTTCATATCCCATGCAAAAGGCGGCTTCAATCGCTGTCCATACGCCCAAATCTGCATATACCGCTACATTAGTAAGGCTTTCAAAATCCTTGCTTTTCAGCAGTTCCAACGCTTCATCATTTAACACGTTTCCCCTGAGATAGTCAGACAATGTTTGAACCTCCGCAATGTCAACATGGTTGCGCCATGCTTTCAGCTTCTTCTTTATTCTTTTGACAATGTGCATAAATTACCATTCTTTTCTTACGCCGGATATGGTACAATATTTTCAGTATCCGGCTTTTCCAAATGTCCGGGTTACTTGCCCTTGTCAGAGATTGCGGCTCTACTAGGGCATTTTTTATTTTCTCTGGTCTGCATACACTTCCTTTCTATGGCTCGCCTTATATGGCGAATGGCATTGTTTACGGTTCGTGCGGCTGTCAGATAGCAGGAACAACTTTTACTTTTCCCATCCTGTTGCCATTCAGCGCATTAGATACCGCCTGTTGACTTACGCCGCCTTGCTTGGCTATTTCTGTAGCCGTCAAACCTTTTCCAGCCATTGCAAGGTAGATTTTCTTTGTGTCTAACCTCATTTTCATAGCATTACCTCCAACTCTCAATGTCACAATCAAAAGATTGATTTATATATTAAACCAATCTTTTGATTGATATAAATACTAAAATTTAATCTTTTGATTTATTTTTTCAAAACTTTTTGATATACTTATGTTTGTGGAGGTGAATTGGTATGAATATAGGTGACAACATGCGTAATATACGTAAACAAAAAAACATGACATTACAGCAACTAGCTGATATTTTGGAATGTTCCCAACAAAACATCTCTCAATATGAAAGCGGAAAAAGAACCCCAAAATTAAAAACCGTCCAGAAAATAGCTGGTGCATTAAATGTAAATATCAATGATTTGCTAGAAAGTCCTCTTGATGATTCACCATTTTATAAAGCTTTAAAAAATGCTAATCCCTCCGAGCATCCTATAGGAAAAGACTTTATAAATGCACAATTATCAAAACAAGTGGACGATTGGGAACAAATAGATATTGAATTAGTTAAAAAATTCAAACAATTAAATGAAACAGGAAAAGCAATAGCTGTTGAACGAGTAGAAGAACTCGCTGAAATACCACGCTACACCCAAAAAGAGGAAAATTAACCAAATAAAGAAGATTAAGGAAACAAAAAACTTCTTGCTTCCTGCCCCCGAATATGCTATATTAGACACAAGAAAAGGGAAAGCCATAGAAGCGGCTCTACCCCGACACATGATTTTTACTTACCTTTACAATTTGCGTTGTACAGGCAAGCCGTCACTATTAGCGGTAGTGGCGGCTATTTCTTTTTTCCCTTGAAGATCGTATAGCATAAACCAACAAGGGCAACAATGAATATTCCAGTCTGAATCAGATCGGAGTATGTAACCATTGAATCACCCTCCTTTCTTTCGTCTGGAGGGCTACTTGAACCCTCCGAGTAAATAAGAGGGGGTAAAGCCGCCTTGGCTCTATGGTTTTCCCATATTGACAATATAACACAATTTCCGCTATCGGGCAATATCCTTTTGATTTCTTTATGTCGGGTTTTTCTCCTATTCCTGTGATATAACCCGAGTTTGCCACTTAGAAAGACAGAAATGGAGCCCTGGTGGGCTCCGTTTTG
>CAJUIP010000063.1 GCA_910586315.1 uncultured Lachnospiraceae bacterium
TTTCTTTTTGAAACTCTTTGAAATTCCTAATTGCATCACGGGGTCATTATACTTCGTATAAGAGAAATTATCAATAGTTTTTTTACAAATTTTGTAGATTTTACGAAATCTGTATCGTTCTTATCTCTCTCAGAAATACTCTGTACCTCCGATACATCCACATTATAGTATAATTTCTTAAGAATTTCTATAACTTTTCTCTGTTTATTTCCTTACGAAATTTTTACTTTATTCCTTTTTTTAGCCAATATTGTATTTATATTAGTACAATACAGTTTTTTTACCCTCTTGCAATTCGTCAGGGGTATGGTATAATGTTCATATTATAGAGTGTTTATCTTTTTTTGAACATTCATTTTCTACAGGATTTATAGAAAGTCAAACAATATATAAAAGAATCATTCAGGAGGCCTTATCTATGGACCGTTTTGGACTGTTATGCCGTAATATTTACGAAAATAATACTATTACCCAAAGGGAGTTATCCGCTTCTATGGGCCTTTCCCTGGGAACCTGCAATCATCTTATAAAAGAAGCTTTAGCCAGCAATCTCATTTCTCTTGATTCCTCTTCCGGAGTTTATTCATTATTAAAGGGGGGAGTGGAACTTTTAAAGAAATACCGTGTGGACAGCGCCGTCATTCTGGCAGCCGGTTTCGGCTCCCGCTTTGTTCCCCTGACCTTTGAAACCCCCAAAGGGCTCCTTGAGGTTTTCGGGGAACGTATGATAGAACGCCAGATCAATCAGCTTCACGAAGCCGGAATCATGGATATCACCATCGTAGTCGGATATCTGAAAGAAAAGTTTGAGTACCTGATTGATAAGTATGGAGTCAGACTTCTCTACAATCCGGAATACCACAGTAAAAACACCCTGACCACCGTATATTGGGCCAGAGACTGCTTTAAAGGTAAGAATACGTATCTTCTTTCTTCTGATAACTGGATCCGCAATAATATGTACCACACATATGAATGCGGTGCATGGTATTCTTCTATATATATGGAAGGGACTACTTCTGAGTGGTGCCTGGAGTTTAATAAAAAAGGAGTGATTACAAAAGTCCAGATTGGCGGCGCCGACTCCTGGGTTATGTATGGCCCCGTATATTTTTCTAAAGAATTTTCAGAGCAGTTTTTTCCCATCCTGGAGGAATACTACCATACGCCCGGGACAGAGCAAATGTATTGGGAACAGGTTCTGGCTGATCTCATAAATAAAACCGCAGAAGAACATCTTCCCGGCCGCCGCAAATACCCGGCTCCAGATATGTATATTAACAAACAGCCGGAAGCTCAGGTTTATGAATTTGAAAATCTGGAGGAGCTCCGTCTATTCGATAAACGCTATCAGAGCCATTCGGATAATGCGGCCATGGAGTTAGTCTCCGATGTCCTTCATATCCCGGAATCGGAAATTACAGATATTCGCTGTTTAAAAACGGGAATGACCAATAAATCCTTTTTATTCTGTGCAAAAGACCGTTCCTATATCTGCCGGATTCCCGGTCCCGGAACAGAACTTCTCATCAACCGCCAGCAGGAAAAGGCTGTTTATGATGCCATTAAGCCCCTTAAAATTTCTGAACATGTCATTTACATCAATGGGGAAACCGGATATAAGATTTCCGAATACTATGCTGGTTCAAGGAATGGAGACGCAAGAAACTGGGATGATGTAACACGGTGTATGAAGCTGGTTCACACACTCCATGATGCTTCCATTCAGGTAGAACATTCCTTTGATATCCGGGAACGGATCGAATTTTACGAATCCGCCTGTGCAGGATATGAGAAGAGCCTGTTTGAGGACTATTCTCAAGTCAGGAGCCACATAAATGTGCTCTTAGACCGCCTGGACCGTCTGAACCGTCCCCGCACCCTGTCCCACATCGACAGCGTCTGCGATAATTTTCTCTTTCTCCCCGATGGGTCCTTAAGGCTGATTGACTGGGAATATGCCGGAATGTGTGATCCCTTGATTGATGTAAGCATGTGCGCCATTTACTCTTATTATAATGAAGAGGAAGCAGAAAAACTCCTTTCCGTTTACCTTGGCCGTAATGCCGTTCCGGAGGAACGCTTTGTGTACTATTCTTATATTGCTCTTGGAGGATTCTTATGGTGCCTTTGGGCTGTTTATAAAAGCAGTATCGGTGAAGAATTTGGCGATTACACCCTTATCATGTATCGGTACGCAAAGGATTATTATAAGAAAATCGTCACAAATCCGGCATTCCTGCTGATTGGGACAGATTTTAAACGCTGAACAGAAGGATTCCCTGAAGGTAATTCATCCCTCTAAACAGCCGAAAAATCACAAATTAAAGAATTTTCAGAAAAGAGGGTACCGCAAAATCATCAAAATTGGATGATTGAGCGATACCCTCGTGGCAAAGCCCACAAAAAGCAGTTTTTGAGATGGCCTTACTGCATCGGGCAGAACACCGTGATGCTCTGCCTGAAAAATTCACCTTACTTCTTCCAGATAGATTTTTGCTGCCTCCTCTGTTAATTGGAATTTTTCCTGTAATTTTTTCACTATCATTTTTTCTGATAGTTTCACATCTTTATAGGCAACAATAGCTCCGTAAATTTTTCCTTTATCCATTCCTTGCTGAATCCCTTTTTGAATCCCTTTTTGAATCCCTTTCTCCTCTACTCCCTTGCTCAAATTACACACCAGTGACACCTCACTTTCTAATGCCTGCGTCATTTTAATGTTAAAATCCTCTTCCAATATCTGACATTTAACCCCGGATCCTGTTTCCGTGGAAAGAAGAACGTTTAACAGTTTCAATACATCGGTTCCCGTATCTTCTTTCTCATTCCCAAGGCAAATCATAACAGCCGTCATTAAATCATAATCTTCTTTCTGCTCTTTTACACTTCCTGCCAGATTTTCTTCTGCAATATAATAACGGGTGATACTATTTTCCCGGTTCTTCGGCGGATTCATACAAATCCAGATGCTATATACCTTTTTTATCCTCTCATAATGAGATCCTGTGAATTCCGTTCCGTATTGCGCGGAAATCATACGGCTGCAATAGTAAATTCCACGTTTTATCAACGGATACCCCGGGTAAAAATCATTTTGCGCTTCAATGTTGATAATCAGGCGGATCAATTCCCCCGATACCGGGGCCAATGCCAGATAACGGATATCATAAGTCACTGTCCCCTCTGTTAAGGTTCTGTCTTCATTCCCGGAGCCATGTATCATAGTTGCAGAATTAGTTTCATCTGGTGCAACTGGTACCTCCCCTACCTGAGGCTGGCCTTCAATATACTTCTCTGCAATCTCATTCACATCACAATCCCGGTATTCTTCCAGACAGTTCTTCATAATCCACGCCAAAATAATTTTCTCAGAAAGTAGCTTCTTGCAGGCTGCGTCATAACTGGCCTTCTCATCTGCAACACGGATATTTTTCGCTATGGTAGTATCTGTATACACGCCCTCACCTCCTGTGTATAGTCCCATTTTAACATATTCTGCTGCGGTAGGCCACCATATTTTTCAAGCTGTCTCCCGGCTGAAAAATGTAATACTTCAGATGCCCTCTAAGCCGCTGCAAATTCGGCCCGCTTTCATAAAAAAGGCTGTTGCAAAGCGGAGACTTTCTTTTTCGCCGTAGAGCGTGTCTGAAAGATGATGGGAATGGATTTTCAGACACGCTCTAGTACTGCGGCCCTAAGAAGAGCATTTTTTATGCAACAGAACGCACTTTTCTGTTACATAAAAAATAATTCAAGACTATATGACTGTTTTATGCTATAATACCAGAAGATGGCATCTTGTGCCAATTTACGCCTGTCTGTGAAAAGATGAACACAACGGCAAATCGTGCATGTTCTGCGGAACACACGATTCCGGGAATATGTTATATTTCATTAGATATTTAGTTAGATATTTCAAACGATAAGGGGGATTTTTATGATACACAGGAAACGGCTGGCGGCGGCGCTCCTCAGTTTTTCCATTGCATTTTCTGCGGTATATCCGGCTGTTCCCACCATGGCAGCCTGGGGGAAAGGTGCAAACGGGTCTTATGTGGGGAGTGACGGCTCGGCGCTCACTGGTATTGTTTCCCGGGGAATCGACGTATCCCATTGGAAGCAAAGCATAAACTGGACGGCGGTGGCCGCTGATGATGTTCAGTTTGTTATGCTTGGCACCCGCTATAACAACGATGTGGACCCGTATTTCAGCGCCAATGCCACCGGAGCTTTCAATGCGGGTCTTAAAGTCGGAGCCTATATCTATTCATACGCAACAACAACGGAGATGGCGGAGGCCGAAGCCGACTTTGTCTTAAATCTCATTAAGGACTATCCCATCTCCTATCCTGTTGTCATGGATGTAGAGTCTTCCGAAATGAGTACCCTTACCCCTGCAAAGCTCGCAGATGTGATTAACGCTTTTTGCAAAAAAATCGAAACAGCCGGATATTATCCGATGCTCTATACGAACGACTACTGGCTTTCCAACAAGATTGACATGTCTAAGGTCCATTATGATGTGTGGGTGGCCCGGTACGATGTGAAACCCGCTTATGCCGGCGCCGCACTGTGGCAGGCTACCAATCAGGGGCAGATCAATGGCATTTCCGGCAGTGTGGACATAAATTTTGCGTTGAAAAATTTTTCTGAAAAGATTCCTGCAAACCGCTGGCGCCTTATCAACAATCAGTGGTATTACTATAAGAATTATATAAAACAGACCGGATGGGTCAATGATGGGCAGAGCTGGTACTACTTAAATTCTGACGGAACCCAGTATAAGGGATGGCTTCTCTTAAACAACGAATATTACTATCTGCTTCCCAAGACAGGCCAGATGCAGACCGGATGGGTACAGGTGGAAAATAAGTGGTACTATTTAAAGCCAGACGGCCGGATGGCCAGGGAATGGATGCAGGTGGACAGCAAATATTATTACCTGCTGAATGGAGTCATGGTAACCGGATGGCTGAGAATCGGAAATGATTATTACTATATGAAGGGCGATGGCTCCATGGTGACAGGATGGCGCAAAATGGACGGGGCGTATTACTATTTCGCCGGAGACGGAAAGCTGGTACGGGGCTGGGAATCCATTGATGGCAAGTACTATTACATGAAACCTGACGGGACCATGGTAACCGGATGGCAGACCATCGACAATACCACTTACTATTTCAACACAGACGGCTCCCTTGCTACAAAATGGACCAAGATAAATAATGACTGGTACTATTTTGGTACCGATGGAAAAATGCTCACTGGCTGGATCCAGCTTGATGGCGGATACTATTACCTGCATACAGACGGGCGCATGGTGACAGGATGGCAGAGCGATGGAACCAGCAAATATTACATGGATACAAATTCCGGAAAAATGGCTGTTGGCTGGAAGAAACTCAATGGCGCATGGTATTACTTTAACCCGTCAGGGCACATGATTACGGGGTGGCTTAAAGTGGATGGAAAATATTACTATCTGAATCCATCCGACGGAAAAATGATTTCCAATGGTTCCTACACCATCAATAACATCAACTATACCTTTGACCAGGATGGTGTCTGCCAGAATGAGGCATCCGCCATTGACGGCGGTTCTGCCGGAAGTGTTTATTCTTCCCCGTCGGGCAGCAGCAGTACTGGAAACGGAGTCACAGTTGCCAACCCCAACGGTTCCTCCAACGCTCCCGGAAGCAGTAACACTTCCTATGGAATACCTGCGGCCCCAGGAAGCACAGGCAGCAACACCGGAACCATGGGGAGCAGCTTCAGCTCCCCGTCTGGTACCCAAGGCGCCCCCGGAAATTCCGGTTCCTTGTCCGGCAGCTCTGGCATCCCGGGAAACCCCGGTTCGCTGTCCGGCAACTCTGGCATTTCCGGGAACCCCGGTTCTCCGTCCGGTAACTCTGGCATTTCCGGGAATCCCGGTTCTCCGTCCGGCACCTCCGGTACCTTCGGAAATCCTGGTTCCCCGTCCGGTAACTCCGGCGCCTTTGGAAATCCTGGTTCGTCTTCCGGTAACTCCGGCACCTTTGGAAATCCTGGTTCCCCGTCCGGTAACTCCGGCGCTTCCGGAAATTCCGGCGGACTTAAGGAGTTCCAGACCAGCGGCCCAAAATAAAGAGAAGCTGTTGCAAAACGAAAAAAAGATATGCTCCCTTTTAGGTAGACAAGTGAAATAACAAAAACTTGTCACTTAGGAGGGAGTATATTTTATGTCTGAAAAAGATAGGTAGACTGTTACAGGATAGACGGTGAGATTCCTTCTTTTTTGATACTACTTTCTTCCTGCATAGCCTTTTTGACTGATTATCGGTCCACCTTGGCTGCTTTTGTATTCCTCTCTGTTGATGGTATAAGCATGCCATGTACGTGGTATTTTTGTCTATTTTACCATGTACGCAGTGCTTGATTTATGATATACTATGTACATAAAATGGGAGAGGTATCTTTATATCCAATACAAAAAGAAAGGTGGTAAACTCAATGCCTAATAGCCCAAATAAAAAGAGTATAATGCCGAATATGCTAAAAAGAACCTAAAACGTATACCCTTAGATGTCCAAAAGGATAAATATGACCAAATCAAAACAGCAGCAGAAACAACCGGTGAATCCGTAAACGGCTATATCAAAAAAGCTATTGATGAACGCATGGAACGGGACAATCTTCCCCCTGCTACCTCCGAAATCCCATAACCATCCCCAGAAAGGAGAATCACCATGTCAGCATTACAAGCCCAGCAAGAACTCATTACCATGGAACAATACGAAAATCTCCCGGAGAATATAAGAGCGGAAGTATTTGAGGGCCAGATTTATTATATGGCCAGTCCGTCCCAGATTCATCAGACAATTCTCACGGAGCTACTCGTCTCTATCCGCTCTTATTTCAAAAAAAAAGGCGGCAACTGCCAAGTATTTCCGGCCCCATTCGATGTAAAACTTTCTGACCACCCTCTTACTCTTGTCCAACCTGATATCATGATTGTCTGTGATAAGGATAAACTAGACGGAAAGCGATGTAATGGAGCCCCGGATTTTGTCATCGAGATCATATCTCCCAGTAACCCGTCAGATGATTATATCCGCAAGCTATATTATTATAAAAACTATGGCGTTCGGGAGTATTGGATTGTTGACCCAAGGAGCCAGACAACCCTTGTGTACTTCTTTGAGCAAGATTCTTTTAATGTCCGGCAGTATTCTTTTCAGGACAAAATCAAAGTCAATATCTATGATGATCTATGGATTGACTTTGCGGAGCTGGAGCTGTGATTCTCTTCTGTATGGCCTTTGGGACTATTCCGGGGGATCTATGGCTGGCAGAAGGCTCTGTATTGGCCCTTTTCTCCTATCTCCAACCGTACAACTACGGCTGGAGATAGAAAAAATTATATTTTTTCACTTATCTGCTTGACAGAGAGCAGTTCAAAAACTCATTTTGCAACAGCCCCATCCCTTCTTAACCCTATACCTTATACCTCAAAAATCAAATCTCCATAGCTGGGAAACGGCCAATATTCCTTATCCACAATCATCTCAAGCTGATCCGCAGCGCTCCGCAGGCGGTTCATAGCCGGAATAATCTCATCATAATAAAAATGCGCCCGTTTTTCCATATCACTGATTTTTCCGCTTGTCTCCAGCTTATCCTGAATTTCAGCCGCCGCTGTCTTCATATCAGAAAGCAAATCCGAGGTCTCCATTAAAAGCTCTGTCTGCGCGCTCACATCCGCATCCGCACAGGCCGCCTTTACCGCGTTCAGGGACTGCGCCAGAACTGTGGTATACTTGATTACAGCCGGAATGATCTGCTTTCCCGCCATATCCAACATGGTTTTTGCCTCAATATTCACAGATTTTGCATATGCCTCATATTCAATTTCCGCCCTTGCTTCCAGCTCGGTCCTTGTGTATACCCCAAAGTCGCCAAACAGCTTAACCGCTTTTTCCGTCACGAGGGATGGGATGGAATCCACCATACATTTTAAATTGGGAAGGCCTCTGCGGGCGGCCTCCTCCACCCAGGCATCCGTATATCCATTTCCATTAAAAATGATCCTCTTATGGTCCATAAACAGCTTTTTAATCAGGTCATGGACGGCTGCCGGGAAATCATCGGCCTTTTCCAGAATATCAGCTGCCTCCTTAAACGCTTCTGCCACAATCGTATTCAATACCACGTTGGCGGACGCAATGGAATCAGAGGAGCCAACCATACGAAATTCAAATTTATTGCTTGTAAATGCAAAGGGGGAAGTACGGTTTCGGTCTGTGGCATCCTTATCAAAATCAGGAAGCGTCGTCACGCCTGTCTTTAAGATTCCCCCTGCTTTGGAATGCGTGGCGGAACCGGTACTGCAAAGCTGCTCAATCACATCCTCGAGCTGTTCCCCGACAAAAATGGAGATGATAGCCGGCGGGGCTTCCTGGGCTCCGAGCCGGTAATCATTGCCCGGAACGGCAGCGGACTGGCGAAGCAGATCCGCATGCACATCCACAGCTTTCATGATGCAGGCCAATACCAGTAAAAACTGAATATTTTCATGGGGCGTCACACCTGGTTCTAACATGTTTACTCCCGTATCGGAAGTCAGGGACCAGTTGTTATGTTTCCCGGAACCATTGACACCCTGAAACGGCTTTTCATGAAGAAGGCAGGCAAGGCCATGACGCCCCGCAACCTTCTTCATGGTCTCCATCACAAGCTGATTATGGTCAACGGCCAGATTTACCTTTGTATAAATCGTAGCCAGTTCATGCTGTGCCGGGGCCGCCTCATTATGCTGGGTCTTTGCAGAAACACCCAGCTTCCAGAGCTCCTCGTTGAGCTCCTTCATATAGGCGCCAATCCGCTCGCGGATGGCCCCGTAATAATGATCGTCCATTTCCTGGCCCTTGGGAGGCATGGCGCCAAACAAAGTACGGCCCGTATAGAGCAAATCTTTTCTCTGTAAATATTTTTCTCTGTCCACCAGAAAATATTCCTGCTCCGGTCCCACAGACGGAATCACCCGTTTCACACTGGTATTTCCAAACAGATGAAAAATTCTCACGGCCTCTTTATCGATGACTTCCATGGAACGCAAGAGGGGCGTCTTTTTATCCAGGGCCTCGCCGCCATAGGAGCAGAACGCGGTGGGGATACAGAGCGTCACGCCTGTAGCGTCCTTCTTTAAAAACGCAGGGGAAGTGCAGTCCCATGCCGTATATCCGCGAGCCTCAAACGTGGCACGAAGTCCGCCGGAGGGGAAGGAGGAGCCATCCGCCTCGCCCTTAATTAATTCCTTTCCCGACAAATCCATCAAAACCTTTCCGGCTTCGTTCGGTCTTCCGATGAAAGAATCGTGCTTTTCCGCAGTGACTCCTGTCAGCGGCTGAAACCAGTGGGTATAATGTGTCGCGCCATTATCCACCGCCCATTCCTTCATGGCATGGGCCACCACGTCTGCGATGGAAGGATCCAGCTCATTTCCGTCCTCAATGGTCTGTTTCAGTTTTTCGTATACGCTTTTCGGAAGACGTTCTTTCATCACCGTTTCATTGAATACATTCTCTCCAAAGATCTCTGCCACATGGATGGCTTCGCTCATAAACGTTTCCTCCCCTTTCTGATTTTAAAAAGGGCTGTCACAAAAATCAGCAATTCTGCAATATGCATCCAATATCTGAAAGTATTGATACTATATATTGCAGAAATCTGCTGTTTTGCGACAGTCCCTTCATTTTCGTATCCGTTCAAACCCTGCATTTTCACAAGGCGCAGGGCCGGACTCTTCCTCTTATTCTGCCTTTCCTACGGAACCGAACAGCTCCATCTTGGCTTTTACAGTCTCTTTAATTGCAGCCGCGCCCGGAGCAAGAAGTTTTCTCGGATCAAATCCTTTTCCTTCCAGATCCTTTCCTGCTTCAATATACTTTCTTGTCGCATCCGCAAAAGAAAGCTGGCACTCTGTATTTACATTAATCTTTGCAACGCCAAGGGAGATTGCTTTCTTAATCATATCCTCCGGAATACCGGTGCCGCCATGAAGAACCAGAGGCATATCGCCTACTTTTTCCTTAACAGCCGCCAGAGTCTCAAAGCTTAAGCCCTTCCAGTTTGCCGGATATTTTCCATGGATATTGCCGATACCTGCTGCCAGCATATCAACGCCAAGGTCGGCAATCATCTTGCACTCATCCGGATCCGCGCATTCGCCCATACCTATAACGCCGTCTTCCTCGCCGCCGATAGCGCCTACCTCTGCTTCCAGGGACATTCCTTTTTCACGGCAGATTTTAATCAATTCTTTTGTCTTTTCCACATTCTCCTCAATCGGATAATGGGAACCGTCGAACATGATAGAAGAGAATCCAGCCTCAATGCACTTTAAACAGCCTTCATAACTGCCATGGTCCAGATGCAGGGCAACCGGAACTGTAATCTTTAACTCTTCCAGCATTCCGTTTACCATACCTACAACTGTCTTATAGCCGGTCATGTATTTTCCTGCGCCCTCGGATACGCCAAGAATTACCGGGGATCTCAGCTCCTCAGCAGTCTGAAGAATTGCTTTTGTCCATTCCAGGTTATTAATATTGAAGTGACCTACTGCATACTTGCCTTCTCTTGCTTTTTCAAGCATTTCTTTTGCTGTTACCAACATAATTTTGGACCTCCCATTTGCACTTATTTTTGCATTTGTTTCCCGCTCCCTTAAATGAACAGGAACTGCAAACCTTGCTTCTCTGTTCTTTAATTATACCTTATTTCTCCGGTTTTGAAAAGGTTGATTTCACAGTTTCCTTCATTTCTTCCGGCCTGCACTGGAGGTTATGGAGAATCTGGGCGTTTCGTATCTCCTCAATCGCGGATGGAATCTTCACTCCTGACAGTTCCTCCATCTTTTCGATCAGCTCGAACTCATCCAAGCTCCCGTCCGCCCCTGTAACCGCCTCCATGACGCTCCTGGAAAACTTATAGGGACTTGCTGTGGAGGCCAGAATAGTCTTCCTCCCATCTCCGGTTTCGTCTTTATACTTTTCATATACAGCGGCGGCCACACCTGTATGGGGATCCACGAGGTATCCTGACTCTTCATATATTTTTTTTATCTCAGCGGCGTTTGTTTCCATCCCGGCATACCCGGCCCAGAAGTCCTCCATAAACGCCTGCATTTCAGGAGTGATTTCATATCTGCCCTCTTTGGAAAGGCTGTCCATCAGGGCTTTCGTCTTTTCTGCATCACTTCCACAGCTTAAATACAGAAGCCGCTCCAGATTGCTGGAAACAAGAATGTCCATCGACGGGGATGTAGTCAGAATGAATTCACGGTTTCTATTGTATTCTCCCGTATGGAAAAAATCATACAGTACCTTATTGTCATTGGAAGCGCAAATCAGCCTTCCGAAAGGAATTCCCATCTGCTTTGCAAAATATGCAGCCAGAATATTTCCAAAGTTTCCTGTGGGAACCGCAACATTGACCGTTTCCCCCTTCCCAATTTCTCCTGCCGCGTAAAGTTTCGCATATGCGTACACGTAATATACAATCTGCGGAACCAGACGGCCGATATTGATAGAATTGGCTGAGGATAGCTGAAATCCCATCTCGTCCAGTTCTTTTTCAAATTCCCTGTCCCCGAAAATCTTTTTAACCCCGGTCTGGGCATCGTCAAAGTTTCCGCTGATTCCCACCACGGAAACATTGGCGCCCTTTTGGGTCAGCATCTGCAGCTCCTGCACCCGGCTCACGCCGCCTTTCGGATAAAATACCACAATTCTGGTGCCGGGGACATCTGCAAAGCCGGCCATGGCAGCCTTCCCCGTATCACCGGATGTCGCCGTCAGAATCACGATTTCATTGCTCACATGATTCTTCTTTGCGGCTGTAATCATCAAATACGGAAGAATCGACAGCGCCATATCTTTAAAAGCAATGGTCTTTCCATGGAACAGCTCCAGGAAATACACGCCGCAGGCCTTTTTTACGGGAGCAATTTCCTTTGTGTCAAATTTGTCATCGTAGGCACGGGCAATGCAGCCCTTTAATTCCTCCTCTGTAAAATCTGTAAGAAACTGCTTCATCACCGCATACGCAGTCTCCTGATATGTCATCTCTGCCAGCTCCTCTATTGTCACATCAAGAGCCGGTATCCTCTCCGGGACAAATAAGCCGCCGTCAGAGGCCAGTCCCTTTAAAACTGCCCAGGAGGCTGTCACCTTACACTCCCCGCCCCGGGTACTACCATATAACAGTTCCATTCCGTTTCCTTTCTTTGTTCCTGCATCACAGGAAAATTTGATTCATAAATAAGTATATTGAAAAAGCTTTTTGCATATGTTATAATGCCAATAGGCAAAAAGAAATCACAAGTCCATGTGGACAAGGAACAAATCTCTAAACCGTGTTGCCGCACAGTTTAGGGATTCTTCTTTTACAGTGGCAAAGCACCCACTAGTCATTGCTCTTGTCGTCACTGTCTAACCATTTGATGATGTAGTGGCAAGCTACACCAGCCAAAACAGCAACCAAAAAAGAACTCACAGCTTCCATGCAGACACCTACTCCCTGTTGCAGGTGTCGGTGAGCAATACATAAATTATAGCATACGAGCCGATATTTTTTGTACGTTTATCTCAAAATTTTGCACAATTTGCAAAATTCGTTATTTTGCACAATTATCAATTATGATTTTCCCTTCCCCTCGTAAAAAGTAACCTTTTGTGACAGCCCCTTACTACATATGCCCTATTATGGTGTAATCTCCCGAACGGCCGCCGTGAGTGAATTCCGCTAACACCAGCAAATTCATGAGTCTCACTCCCTGCCTGGTCCACGCACATTTTCCCGTCTCTGCTCATATCTCATTCATAAGCAACCTGCGAGCGAGTGATTTCATGGTACTTCCATTATGTGATATAACTCCCGGCGAAACCGCCAAAATTATCTGCCTGGCCAATGAAGGACTTATGGCCGGGCGGCTCATGGACCTGGGCTTCGAACCAGGCGCCGTGATCTCCTGTGTTTTACAAAAAAGGAAAAAGAATATTGCCGCCTACCTGGTAAGAAACGCCGTCATAGCCTTGAGAAGGGAAGACAGCCGTCTGATTATGGTCCAGGAGCTTCGCGGCGGGGTGCCGTCATGAAGCGGCGTATCGCCCTGACCGGCAACCCAAACGTAGGAAAAAGTACGATTTTTAACGCCCTGACTGGCCTGCACCAGCACACGGGGAACT
>CAJUIP010000064.1 GCA_910586315.1 uncultured Lachnospiraceae bacterium
CAATTCATTCAAAAAATTTCATTTTAGGTCTTGACTTTTAATAGTTAGTCTTTCTATTAGAATTTCACAAGAGGGGGACAAAAAAGAACCACCGTCCTGTGATTGGCCCAGAAATATTACAGCTATGATAAAACAACACAGCTTTAACATCTGGAACTTTAACGCATATTCCATGTGAATATGCGAACATCACAGACAGCGGTTTACGTTATCTGAATTAGGCTTTAGAAGTTATATTGGATGTAAGATATCCAATAGATAAGAAAAGAAATCAAAATATTCCTGTAAAAATGAGATATATTTCCTTTTCGTAATTATTATAGCATAATTTTCTCAAAATGTATAAGTTTTGAGAAAATATGACTGATAACAATTTTAACATAAAATAAGCCTAAATACAACAAAAAAATCTTTTATTTTGTCTATTATTACCATAACCAGGGAATGGAGTTTATAAAAATTTTATTTCTCGAAACCTATACCTTTTGAGAAAGGATTTCAAATATATCATTTATAGGAGACAAAAGAATATGGATATGAGTAAGCACAAGGACTTGATAGACATAAGCAACTTATTTGAACGGGCTTATAGAAATGGAAATTCTCAAAAAATGGTTGAGTACGCTTGTCAATTTGAAAAAAAGATGGACAGTACATATTTAGCCATGTGGGAACATATGGAAGATTCACTTAAAGAAAAAGAACTGTATGAGGAATTTGAAAAGGAAAAAGAGAAATATAGTCATTGAATCGGACTATTTATGTTTAGTGCATGTTACAAAAAATCTATAAGGAGTTAGACACGTATGGGATATGAGGTGAAAAAGGTCATAGAGTTTGGCCGGGAGAATACAAAGCCGGTCGGACTATTAAAGGGAGCAATTCTTTTAAAGGACGGGACAGAACAGGTTTTACAGTTGAAACTTCGTAATAATGGGAAGGACATCCTGAATAGAGTAACCGTCAAAATTACCTGCATAGGTAAGGATGGACAGGCAATAGGTGAGCAGAATTATACATATGAAAAAATTTTTATAACTTCCGGTACAGAATTTGGAACGGATGTAGCAATACCACTAAAATATGAAAATGTTGAATCTGTAGTAGTGGAAACTGAAATAGATTTAGAAAGAATAAAAGTAAGTAGTAAGAATATATCAAAAAAAGAGTGGACTCCGACATGGTTTCCTAAAATATATAATGTATTAGTAATTCCTTTTTCAATGTTTTTTTTAATATATCATACAATAGTTTTAATAAACTGGAAATTTTTAATCAATGAGAAAATTTCTCTCTCACCTTGGATTATCGGTGGAGGTTATGGCACATCAGTCCAACTCTTTTTTGCTGTGTTGTCAACTACTGCTATATATCTATATCCCATGACGCAGCTCTTATTAAATAAGAACCAAGCGAATTATCGGAAGCTATTAATATCAAATTTGGCTCAAATATTAATGGTTCTTATTCTTATGACAGCTGGATTATTCGATGTGTTAGGTCTTTCTGAAGAATACTATTTATGTTTTGCAGGGTGTTTAATCCTGGTATTAATACATACGGCTATAATAGAAAATAATAGAAATAAGATTTTCTTATTATTGATTGGGTTAACTGTATTATTAATTACATTCAAATATTATGAAGGGGGATCTCACGGATATGGGAAGGGTTGGATAATTGGGTATAATGGGCCACGATATGAACCTTCTAGCATATTTATATTTTGTGAGTATCTGAAACTTTGCATAAACGCAATAGGAACCTTTGTAATAATCAAAAAAAAATTCAAATTAAGATAAAGGAGAAAATTTCATGGAAGAATTCGTTATAGTATTTATTATTGTTTTAATTTTAATATTTTTGATAGCTCGCCAGTTTTGGTGCTGGTATTGGAAGATTAATGCTAGGATGAATGAACTGGAAAAAATCAATGAGAATCTGGAACAAATTAAGGGACTGTTAATTCATGAAAATACAATGTTGAATCAAAGTGCTTATAGTAGCAAAGGAGATAAACTCCCGGAACTGTAAAAACTATAATTAAGAGGTTGATAGTAAAATGCGTCTATCAACCTCTTGTATCAGTATGGGATTGTTACCGCCGCGGCAAAAAGCAGTAAAGGGGTAAAATGTATCTGCTTCGCAGACCCCTTGACTGCTTTTTCTCAAACGCGAATAATAATTTCTCACCAATATGGAAGAAACAAAAAATCTTGAATTCTTTTACAGATTGTGCTATATTATAAACATAGGGAAAACAGCCGCCCACAAAGTGGTTTACCTCCCAGAATGACTAAAGCCTACCTGTCTCGGCAAAGTACAAGGTAGGCTTATTTATTTCCGCTTGTTGTTCCTATCTATGTAGGCAAGCAATGCGACAAGAAACGTTCCGAATAACATTAACAATGTTAACACTTCGTAAGTGCTCATCTGCACCACCTCCCCTCTTTTGCAAGTTTAGGGAGGCTTACCACCTTGTAACACGGTTGTTTTCTGGGAAATAGTATAGCATGAAAGAGGGCTTTATACAAGTACAAATAAAAATTGTAAATCGTACTCTGGAAGGATATGAAATGAACTGTAGACAGTTTGTAGACACACGGTAGACAGCGTGCATTCTCCTTTGATTTTATTGGGTTTTTAGGCCTTGCTAAAGTTCGAATCCCGTCTCGTGCTTTTTTGATTGATGCGGAAGTCTTTATTTATAAGGGCTTCCGCTATTTTTGCGCTTTCTGATTTGCAGCAGACAGAGTATCCGGAGCTAACGCGGCTTTTTATTTAGGTGGGCTGCTGCCTGATTTTGCTTAACAGGGAAAGCTCAAAATGACAGCTGCACGGAAGCAGATGGGAAAGAAAATTAAAAAAACTATTGACAAATGTGAGAAGTTCGATTAATCTTATAACGCAACGTTATATAATGATATATAATCATTGAAAAGGGAGATGGGAAGATGCGGGTAATTGGTATTGGGGATAATGTGTGCGATAAATACGTACACTTAAAGACCATGTTCCCGGGAGGACAGGCATTGAATTTTGCAGTTTATGCCAAGATGCTGGGAGCGGATGCTTCCTATATGGGAGTATTCGGACGCGATGAGGTTGCAGACCATGTGATTGCTACCTTGGATGAGCTTCAGGTGGAGCATGGACAGTGCCGGCAGTATGATGGGGAAAACGGATGTGCGAGGGTGACTCTGGTGGACGGTGACCGGGTGTTCTTAGGAAGCAACAAGGGCGGAATCGCAAAGGAAAAGCCCCTTGATCTGACAGAGGAAGACTTGGAGTACATCAAGGGCTTTTCCCATGTACATACCAGCAACAACAGCCACTTTGACAGCCAGCTTGCAAAGGTGAAATCAACAGGTGTCCCACTTTCCTATGATTTTTCAGGACAGTGGAAGGATCCGGAAAAGGTGGCAGCCGTTGCACCTTACGCGGACTTTGTATTCTTATCCTGCGGTTCTGTTTCTGAGGAGGAAGCGAAGGAAATCTGCCGGAATATGAAGGCAGAAGGCTGCGGAAAGATTATTGCAACACGGGGAAGCTACGGAGCTATGTACTACGACGGATTGAATTTCTATGCACAGCCGCCAAAGTTGGTGGAAGCCGTGGATACTCTGGGAGCCGGAGATTCCTTTGCCACTGCATTTCTCCTTTCTTTTACAGAAAGCATGGAAAAAGAGCCGGAAAAAATGAAAGAGGATAAGGCCTTTTATGAGGCCGAATTGAAGAAGGCCCTTGAGGCCGGAGCTGAGTTTGCATCCAAAACCTGTATGGTGCGCGGTGCATTCGGCCATGGAAAAGTATTTGAAGAAGAGGAAACAAACCATTCATAACCAGGAGGTAAAAAATGACAAAGACAGTGAAAGAAATCGTAGCAGAAATCAAGCAGAAAATGGACCGGATCGGCGGTTTAAAGCATGTATATTTTGTAGCATGCGGCGGCTCCAAGGCAGCAATTTTCCCGGGACTTTATCTTTTACAGAGTGAAGCAAAGACCTTCAGCGCAACTACCTACACCAGCAATGAGTTTGTTCATGCAACCCCCAAGGAGCTGGACGAAAGATGTGTGGCTGTAATCTGTTCCCTTAAGGCAACTGCAGAGACTGTAGAGGCCGTTAAGACCGCCAATGCGGCAGGCGCAGTCACCATTGCCATGACAGGCAATATGCAGACAGGTATGGCAAAGGTTGGCCAGTATGTAGTCACATATTCTAATGGAGATGATCAGGTTTACAGCGACTCCAACCAGGCAAATTCCTTAAGAATCGGCTTTGAACTTCTCCACCAGTTCGAGAACTGGGATAAGTATGAGAAAGCCATGGATGCTTACCAGTATATTGATGAGATCATTGCAGAGGGCAAGAAAAATTGCCTCCCGGCTGCAAAAGAATGGGCTGAAAAAGAGAAAGATGAGTCGGTATTCTATGTTCTGGCTTCCGGTCCCAACTATGGTGTCGCATACTCCATGTGCTGCTGTCACTTTATGGAGATGCAGTGGAAGCATGCCGTATGCCTGCATACCGGTGAGTACTTCCATGGCCCCTTTGAGACCACAGACAAAGAGCTTCCGATGATTCTTTTAATGAGTGAAGGCAGAACCCGTGCCCTGGATGAGCGGTGCTTGAAGTTTTTAAATACTTATGCGGAAAACTTTATTGTAATTGACTTTAAGGAGCTAAACGGCGGAAAGATCGACGAGAGCGTTGTGGAATTTTTCAACCCGGTTGTTATGATTCCTATTGAGCGTTACTATGTGTCCCAGATGGCGGAGGTTCGCGGCCATTCCATGGATGATAGAAGATATATGTGGAAGGTAGAGTACTAATCAGTTTTTTGAAGAAATCAGGCGGAGTTTCAAGGAAATTTTCCTTGGGCTTCGCCTGTTTTTGTTTAACAGGGGAAAAATAAAAAGAAAATGCAAGGGTTGAATGGTTGCATTTTTTGTCTAAATGTGTAAAAAAGATGTTGACAATATAATGATTCATAATATATTATAATGACATGAAACAAAACAGGTCGAATCTATAATAAATGGAGAAAAGGGAAAGAGGAGGTTACATATTATGAACGCAGACATTTACAGCCATGAGGGCGAAGGAATCCAGTGTGTATATGATAATAAAAACTGGGTGGTATGTATTAAAAACTGGAAACCCAACAATGACATCGAAAACATTGAACGCCTGGAAGTACATCATGCAACAGACGAACAGTTTATCATGATTTCCGGAAAAGCAGTTCTCTTAGCTGCCACCAGGGAAAACGATGCATTCCAGATTGATGTGATTCCCATGGAATCCGGAAAGGTGTACAACATCCCTCAGGGAATGTGGTTTAACACCGTGGCCATGAAGGACGCCAAGATGGCCTATGTGCAGGATGCAGGAACCACCGCGGAAAACAGCGAGTACTGCAACATGACAGCCGGAGAGCTCGCATATGTGAAGAAAAAAGCAGCCGAATATTTTAACTGCTAAAATATCCGGTATTGGGAAAGGGGAGTTGACTATGATAATTGATACGCATGTGCATCCGGCTCTGTTTGCTGATATTTGTAAAGATAAGGAACGTTTGAACCGCCGCTGTGACGAGATGGGCTACCATCTGATGAGCCCTTTCCCTTTAGAGGTTCTGGAGAAGCAGAACGCCTTCGCGGGAATCGACAGGATGGTGCTGCTGCCGTTAGATCACTCCACCAGATGCAAGGGGGAAGTGATGATTACCAACGAAGAAATTAAGACCCTGGTTGATTTAAAGCCAGATATGTTAATTGGTTTTGCCAGCGTGGACCCATACAGAAAGGATGCTCTGGAGGTTTTGGACCATGCATTTTCAGAACTTGGCTTAAGAGGGCTGAAACTGAATCCGGCCAAACAGAGATTTTATCCGGACGACAGAATGATGTGGCCGATTTATGAAAAATGCCTGGAATACAACCGGCCGGTTACCTTCCACGCAGGCCTCTCCTGGGAGCCGGGAACCTTGTGCAAATATTCCCATCCTCTGCGGTTTGAGGAGGTGGCGCTGGAATTTCCAGAGCTTCGGATGTGTCTGGCACATTTTGCGTGGCCCTGGGTACAGGAAATGGCCATGCTGATGATTAAGTATCCGAACGTCTACACCGATACGGCCATGATGTACATGGACAGCGCGGAACTGTTCATGGAAAAGGTATTCCATCAGGACATGGGCCAGTACTGGCTGGACCACAATTTCCAGGACCAGGTGATGTTCGGCTCCAATGCCCCGCGGTTCCGTCCGGTGAGAATCAAACGCGGCTTGGACAGCTTAAGCATGCGTGATGATACAAGAAGGAAGCTTTACGGTGAAAATGCCATGCGGTTCCTTGGAATGGAGGGCAGATAGATGAAGGTAGAACTGATTACAAAGGTTGTCTGTGCTGACATGGAAGAGCAGCTCATTAAAATCACTGATGATGTGAAGGAAGCAGTGGAGAACAGCGGAGTGAAGGACGGCGTCGTGTTTGTGATCAGCGCTCATACGACGGCGGGAATCACCATGAATGAGGGACTTCCCTGTGTGGAAAAGGACCTGATCGGAAAGCTGGATAACATGGTTCCTTATGATGATGTGTACGCACATAACCATTTCCTTCCGTCCTACGGAGCTACCGGAGGAAACTCCCCGGGGCATATTAAATCCATGCTGGTGGGAAACCACTGTGTACTCCCTGTAAAGGATGGGAAGCTGGTAGTCGGCCATGCACAGGACATTTATTTTGCAGAGTTCGATGGAATCAAAAACCGTAAATATTACATTGAGGTAATGGGAGAATAGAAGAGAGGGATAAGGGGATGAAGGTTGTAGCAGTCGGAGATAATTGCGTGGACGTTTATTACACATTGAACCGCTTTTATCCCACAGGAAACGCAGTGGATTTTGCCATTAACTTAAAAAAGCTGGGGCAGGATGTTTCGCTGGTTTCCATTAAGGGAAACGATGTGTTTGGAGTGGCGGTGGAGAATGTCCTGAAACATTACGGGATTGATCTGACCCACTTTTATGAGGGAGAGCGCCAGTCGGCCGCCGCGCAGATGAACGTGATAAACGGGGACCGTGTTCATGAGAAATTCAATGGAAATGTGCTGGCGGATTTCACGCTGAACGAAGAACGGCTGGCATTTGTCAGGCAGTTCGATGTGGTTTATTCCGAAAAGTGGTCCAGAATCGGCCGATATATCAAGGAGATTAAAAGTGAAAACAATATCATGATTCATGATTTTTCCAAACGGCTCCAGGACCCGACCAATGAGGAGATTTTACCGTATCTGGATTATGCATTTTTCTCATATGAGAAGCTGGATGATGATATCCGGGAATTTTTAAAGGTGACCCAGAAAAAGACAGGGCGTGTTGTCATTGCCATGCTGGGGGAAGACGGAAGCTTGGCCTATGATGGAAAGGAATTCCATCGGGAGCTGGCTGATAGAGTGAAGGTAGTCAATACGGTGGGAGCCGGAGATTCTTACGTGGCAGGATTCACAAAGGGCCTTTGCGAGGGATTGGGGCTTGAAGAATGTATGCACAAGGGAAAGGTGACAGCAACCGGCATTATCCAGATGTTTGATCCGTACTAAAAAGAAAGGGGAAAAGAGAGAATGGAATTTAATATTTATTCTTTGCTGGTAGACTTAATGTGGGCAAGCATATTCCTGTTTGCTGCAAAGCTTTTAAGAGAAAAAATCAAAATTTTACAGAGCCTGTTCGTTCCGGTAAGCCTTTTGGCAGGATTCATTGGACTGGCCCTTGGACAGAACGGCTTCGGGCTGATTACATATTCCAGCCAGTTTGGCTCCTATTCCGGCCTTTTAATCATCGCGGTATTCGTATCCATCGGACTCCGTGGATTCAATTTCAGCAAAGGCGGAGCAAAATCCAACTTTGACCGCATCGGAAGTTATTACTGCTTCCGCAACATCGGCTGGGCGTTCCAGTACGCAATGCCCATCATTTTCTCCATGCTGGTACTGCGTGTGATTGTTCCGGAGTTAAACCCGGCGTTCGGTATGCTGATTCCGGCTGGCTTTCAGGGCGGCCATGGCACTGCGGCAGCTCTTGGCGCAACCCTTGGAAACCTTGGATGGGAGGACGCTACGGACCTGGCCATGACCTCTGCAACCGTAGGTATTTTAACCGGTATTTTTGGTGGCATTGCACTGATTAAGATCGGTACCACCAAAAATTACACCAAGTTTGTAAAAGATTTCAGCCAGCTTCCGGACGACATGCGTACAGGTCTTATAGAAGAGGGCCGCAGACCGGTTCTTGGCGAGGAAACTGTTTCTCCCATGGCCATTGACCCGTTAGCGTGGCATTTAATGCTGATTCTGATTCCCACAGGTATCGGATATCTCCTTACAAACGCCATCCAAAGTGCAACGGGACTTGGCGTTCCCAGCTTCTCCGTTGGTTTCCTGGTAGCCATTGTATTCCATTTCCTGCTTAAGGGAATTAAAGCTGACAAATATGTGGATAACCGTATTATCTCCCGCATGGGAAGCTGTGCAACTGATTTTCTGGTATTTTTTGGAGTTGCTTCCATTAAGATTCCGGTTGTTATCCAGTACGCAGTCCCCTTCGGTCTGTTAATGGTTTTCGGTATCATCTGGGTTGTGTTCCATTTTACTGTACTTGCCCCCCGCCTGTTAAAGCAGGAGTGGTTTGAAAGAGGTATCTATGTATACGGCTATTCCACAGGGGTTACTGCAATCGGTATGGCTCTTCTTCGTATCGTTGACCCGGAGAATAAGAGCTGCACACTGGATGATGCAGCCATCGTAACACCCATCGAGTCCATCATCGAGATCTTTGCACTGGCTGCCGTTCCGGTGGCCTGTGTACAGGGCAACTGGATGATCGGTGTGGCCCCGATTCTCATTTATCTGGCGGCATTGATTGTTGTACCGTTTGTATTCAAATGGTGGCATTCGCATCCGCATGCTGTCTGGGATGAGTCGAAAGAAGGTTAAAGATATCAACGAATTTTAGATAAACCCCTCACGTAAAAGGATGCTGTACCCATGGCATCCCTTTTGCGGTATAATGAAAGAAGAAATTTAATTTCAGGAGGAATCTATATGTGGACACAGGAACTGTTTCATGTTGAAAAACCGATTATTGCATTGTTACATTTAAGAGCCCTTCCAGGGGATCCGTTGTTTGGAGATGGGGATACCATGGAGTCGGTGATAGAAAAGGCCAGAGAGGAGCTCCATGCCTTACAGGACGGCGGCGTGGACGGCATTCTCATCGCCAACGAGTTCAGCCTTCCCTATGAGAAGAAGGTTTCCTACATTACGGTTGCAGCCATGGGGCGGATTGTGGGCGAATTAAAGGCGGAGATTAAGGTCCCCTTCGGCGTAAACATCGTCTCCAACCCCATCGCCACCATTGACCTGGCAGCCGCCACCGGAGCAAGCTTCGTCCGAAGCACCTTTACCGGAGCTTATATCGGAGAAAACGGAATCACCGATACCAACATTCCGGAGACCCTGCGGAGAAAGAAAGCCCTGGGGCTTTCCGATTTGAAGCTCTTATTTAAGGTAAATCCGGAATCGGATGCATATCTGGCAGAGCGGAGCCTGGAGAAGATTACAAAATCCATGATTTTCCATTGCTTCCCGGACGCTCTCTGCGTGTCCGGCAGCAGCGCCGGAACCGAGACGGATTCCAGCCTCATTGCACGTGTCAAGAAAGTGGCCGGGGACACCCCTGTTTTCTGCAATACGGGATGTACGAAAGATAACATTGTGGAAAAGCTGACGCAGAGCGACGGCGCCTGTGTGGGTACGGCCTTTAAGGTGGATGGAAAATTTGCAAACTTCGTGGATCCGGTGCGGGTAAAGGAATTCATGGACGTGGTGAAGGAGTACCGGAAGACTTTATAAGAGAAGAGGGAAAGAATGGGAAACGAAACGTATTTTATGGGGATTGATATTGGAACGTTTTCCAGTAAGGGCGTAATCACGGATGCGGCAGGAAACGTTGTGGCGAGGGCGCAGACGGCTCACGGCATGGAGAATCCGGCGCCCGGATATTATGAACAGGATGCAGAAGAGGTCTGGTGGCATGATTTCTGTGTTCTGTCCAGAGAGCTTTTGAAGAATGGCGGAATCGGGCCGGAAAAGATTAAGGCTGTTGGTGCAAGCACGTTAGGAAGCGACTGTCTTCCGGTCGATGAAGAATGCCGTCCTTTAAGAAAAGCAATTCTCTACGGAATTGATGCCCGATGCATGGAGGAGATTGACGAACTGACAAAATATTACGGAGAAGAGAAAACGAGGGAACTGTTTGGACGGCCCATGGTTTCCGGTGATGTGGCGGCCAAGATCTTATGGGTGAAAAACCATGAGCCGGAGATTTATAGAAACACGTATAAGTTTTTGACGGGCTCTTCTTATATGGCGGCGAAACTGACAGGAAATTATGTCATTGACCGTTTCCTTGGAGTTGCCTCCTTCCGTCCTTTCTATCGGGCGGATGGCTCTGTGATCGAGGAGATGTGTGAGCCGGTCTGCCGTCCGGATCAGTTGGCGAAGGGAAAGATCGTCACGGAGTTAGCGGGAACCGTGACAAAAAAGGCAGCAGAGGAAACAGGTCTTTCTGAGGGCACGCCTGTGATTACGGGGACCGGAGATTCTTCTGCGGAATCTATCAGCGCCGGAGTTTTAAGCCCCGGAGATTTCATGGTTCAGTTTGGTTCCTCCCTGTTCTTTTTCTGCTGTACGGACCATCTGGTGAAGGATGACAGGGTGCGTGGAAATAACTTCCTGATTCCCGGCACATTCAGCGTGGCAGCCGGAACCAACAACGGCGGAACGATTCAGAACTGGTATCGGGATCAAATTCTGGAGACTTGTGTGGAAGAAGAGAAGCGGACGGGTGAGAATGCCTTTTCCCTGATGATGGAGGGAATCGATGAGATTGCACCGGGAAGCGAGGGCCTGGTTACACTTCCTTATTTTGCCGGAGAGAGGACGCCAATCAATGACCCGAAGGCCAGGGGGATGATTTTTGGACTTAATTTAAGCCATACGAAAAAGCATTTATACCGTTCCGCGCTGGAAGGAATCGGCTATGGAGTGGGACAGCATCTCGATATTTTCCGTGAGAACGGCCTGTTTCCGGAGCGGATTCTGGCAGCGGGAGGCGGAACAAAGAATTTAGGATGGATGCAGATGATCGCTGATATTACCGGAATACCGGTAGTGATTGCCAGGGAAACGGCCGGTGCCTCCTATGGGGATGCCTTGATGGCGGCCATCGGTGTTGGTCATTATAAGGACTTTCAGGCATTACGGGATGTTATCGTCCTGGAAACAACCCTGACACCGGATGAAGAGGCTCATGAGGCTTATAAACCGTACCGGAAGATATTTGACAGGCTTTATGAAAAGAATAAAGAGGATATGCACCTTATGTATCAAATGCAGAAGAGGTAAGGAAAGAAGTATCGGACGGTTACGGATGTATATGAGAAATTGACAAAAGGGGTTGTAAAAATCCGGAAAATCGGGTAACATACAGATAACTGAAAAGACGTGCTGTGCACGGAATCATAACGAAAGTTATAATTGCGGACACGGTGCATAAGAAAAAGACAGGTGTACAAGTCCCCTGTCTTTTTCTTATGCACAGGCCTACACAGAAGGATATGCCGAGAAAGCGGCGTGCGGGCCGCGCGGCGGGCAAGGAGGAGGTCTCTCCGGCTCGATGATGATATAGAAACAGCAGGAGGTATAAAAGATTGAAAATGAATTGGAAGGAAACAGGAAAGGACCTCATGTACGATTTCTTTGGAGCGCTTTTACAGGCTCTGGGGACCTGGTGCTTTATTGAACCGTGCCGAATCGCTCCCGGTGGTGTTTCCGGTATTGCTCTTTTAATTAATTTCATAACTGGATTTCCTGTGGGAGTCATGACTTTTGTGCTGAATGTTCCGCTTTTAATCAGCGCATGGCTTTTATTAAACCGGAAAATGGCGGTAAAAACGATACAGACAGTGGTCATTATGACAATAGTTTTAGACTTTGTGGTAACACCGCTTTTCCCTCAATATATAGGCGACCGTCTGATTTCATCAGCATTTGGCGGAATTCTTGTGGGTGTGGGTATGGCTCTTATTTTCATGAGAAATTCCACCACGGGCGGCGGCGACATCATCGCGAAGCTTTTGCAGAGAAGGTTTCCTTATATGCATACAGGATATGCGCTGATGCTTATTGACATGGTGGTTATTGGGCTTTCCATTTTGGTATTTCGTGGACTGGAGGCTGCCCTTTACGGCTTAATTTCCATGGTCTGCACTACTCAGACCATTGATGTGCTGCTTTATGGAATGAATAAAGGCACATTGGTTATGATTCACTCCCCAAAGAACCGGGAAATTGCCGATGAGATCATGGCCAGAATGGATCGGGGAACCACATTTTTTAAGAGTATGGGCGGCTTCAGCAGACAGGAGGGCGAAACCCTGATGTGTGTGGTGGACAGAAAGCAGTTTTATCTGGTAAAGGCGATCATTGACGCCCATGATGAACATGCTTTTGTGGTGGTAATGGAGACGAAAGAAGCCTATGGAGAAGGCTTCTTGAATGATCCGAGAAAACGAAGAACAGAAGGTCCATAAAAGGATGACACGGCAGAGCGGTCATGATATAATGTCGCCAGACATTATATCAGTGCCGATTCGCGTCTGTCCGAAGGACAGACA
>CAJUIP010000065.1 GCA_910586315.1 uncultured Lachnospiraceae bacterium
ACCTATAATAAAATGACAAAACAGGTAGTTATGGAACACGTTGAGAACATAAGAAGGCTGGACGATGAAGGAAAGCTGGAAATCTGCGGTGTCTTTAAGGGCTACCCGGGAATGGCAGGTATGTATATCTTAAAAACAGAGAGCCGTGAAGAAGCAAAGGATATTTGCAAATCGGAGCCGCTGGTTATGGGAGGATATGCAACATACAAATTAGTCGGTTTACAGATTGCAAACAGGGAAAATAATTACTTGTTGTAATTGAGACAGGGAATAACACTGGGGCAGGCAGAAGCCGGCTCGCATGAAAACGGAATAACTGCCGCTACATTAAATGGCACACAGAAGGGGCTGTTGCAAAATGACAAGGTTCATCAAGATATAGTATACTGTTTTCGAACAGAAACGTATATTTTGTATGAAAACCTCATTTTGCAACAGCCCCTTTTTACGCTCATTTTTGTCATTTTCAAAAATCGCCGGTATCACGCCGTGCAAAGAGGACTATTATCGCGCTTGGAAGCTGCGGCAAACGCTGAAAAGCTTATGAAAGTGGTACGCAAATACACCAAGCTTTGAGGAATTCGCCCCTGCCCTGTTGTGGGAGTTTGTGGAGCATAATCCACGGATCGAAAGCCCTTGACGGGAAACGCCGAAGAAGCTCGCAGACGCGCCGATTTGAAATGAAGCTGTTAGCAGCGCCTCGTGGAACAATCCTGCCCGCAAAGGGAAAAATAATTGCAAACAATCTGAAATAATGTTAAAATAACGTACAAAATATGCTATATACGGAGAATACCATGAAACGAAAATTCTACTTATTCCTTCCCGCCCTCTTTCTGCTGGCCGCCTCTCTGTGCGGGTGCGGAGGCGAAGGAAACTCATCTCCTTCCAACGGAGAAGACATTTCCGACGGGGCGCAGTCTTCCGACAGAAAGCAGCTCTCCAACGCGGCCCCTTCCTCCGACTCTGGTCCGGTGGAGCTGACGGTCTGGGGTGCGGCTGAGGACGAAGAGCTGCTAAGCCAGATCTTAGGCGAATTTCAGGAAAAATACCGTGGCGAAGCCGACTTACGGATTACATATGAGCCCCAGAGCGAAAGCCACTGTACCGATGCGCTGATGGCTGATCTGGAAAATGGTGCTGACGTTTTTGCGTTTGCGGATGACCAGCTGAACACACTGGTGGCATCAGGGGCCCTGGAACCTGTAGAAAACGCGGAATCCCTGCGGGCAGCGAATCTTCCGGAAGCTGTCTCCGCAGCCTGTGTCAACGACATCCTGTACGCCTATCCTCTGACTGCGGATAACGGATATTTTCTATATTATAATAAAGAATATTTCTCTCCGGAAGACATCCTCTCCTGGGACAGGATGTTGGACATTGCCGGGGATGCGGACAGGAAAATTTTCATGGAATGGTCTTCCGGATGGTACGTGTACGCCCTGTTCGGAAATACCGGCCTCACCTTGGGGCTGAACGATGACGGCATTACAAATTACTGTACCTGGAACGATGCGGAAGGCGCCATCAAGGGAACCGACGTGGCAAAAGCCATGACGGTTATGGCCGGGCACCCGGGGTTTTTGAGCACAGACGACGCCGGTTTTGTGGAGGGAGTCAAAAACGGCTCTATCATAGCCGGAATCAGCGGCGTCTGGAACGCAGTAACCGTGGAAGAGGCCTGGGGCGATGCCTTCGGAGCCGCAAAACTGCCTTCCTATGCCTGCGCGGGACGGCAGGTTCAGATGGCGTCCTTTTCCGGCTACAAACTCATCGGCGTGAATGCGTATTCCTTGCACAGGGACTGGGCCGCCAGGCTTGCCGAATGGATTACCAGTGAGGAAAATCAGGAACTGCGCTTTGAAATGCGGGGCCAGGGGCCTTCCAATAAAAAGGCGGCCGCTTCCGAGGAGGTTCAGTCTTCCCCTGCCATTGCGGCGCTTCTGGAGCAGTCGGAGTACTCCTGCCTGCAGCGCATCGGCGGAAACTTTTGGGAACCGGTCACCGACTTTACCGCGGAGATCCTGGCGGGAAACCCTTCGGGGAAAAGCCTTCAGGAGCTGCTGGACACTATGGTTACGGGCATTATTGCGCCGTGACCGAGTCTCACCTTCTATCTGTGTGCAATTTACGCATACTGGCTGCTGGTTTCACAGCATGTCTGCCCCCTATGGTGTTCATGTGCAGTTTCCGCTGCCTCAGTCATTGCGTTTGATATTGCGTTCTAATTTCACCAAAAAACAGTGAACTCTTGGAACGGTATAGATATGTCAATTTACAGTTAAATAAGGAGTGCTGTCCAACATGAAAAATATCAGCTTAAAACACCGCCTGATCCTCCCCATTGCCCTGCTGGGCATCGTGGCGCTGCTGTCCAACATTCTATCCATCCTCAATATCCGCAACGTAAACGCAAGCGCCTCCAACATCGCGGACAACTATATGGAGGGCAAGGAGCGGCTGGCCGAAATCTGCCAGGACTCCATGGAAATCCACAAGATGGCTTTAAGCCACATTATCGCCACGGATTATAATACCATGATTCTTCTGGTTCAGCAAATCAAGGAAGAGGAATCGCTTCTGGACAACAGGCTCTCGGAGTACGAGGATTTTGTAATACAGGAGGACAGGGCACAGTATGAATCTCTTCTGAACAATTATGCCGAATTCAAGCACACCCTTGTCCACCTGGTGTGCGCCAGCGCAAGCCACAAGACCCAGGACGCCTATGCCCTGGCCAACGGTGACGTTGCAGAGTACGCTGATGCCATGAGAGCGGATATTGATGCCCTGAATGCATCCTTCAACGCCCAGACCAGGGAGGCCAGATCCCACCTCACCGCGGTATACCTAGTCTCCCTGGCGGTGGGCATTACGGCCGCTCTTGTCTGTATCCTTCTGGTACTGGCTGATTTCCGGCTGATTTCTGTTTACGTCGTGATCCCCATCAAAAATATACTGAAGACAATCCAGGAAAGCTCGGGACGCATTAACAGTATGACGGGGGAAGTGCTGAAGAAAACCCATGCCTCCCGGAAAAGCGCCGCAGGCCTTTCCGCCCTGGCGGGACAGCTTTCCACTGCATTCCAGGAGGTTGCCGGAAATGTATCCGCCATCAATGAGGGCGCAGGTAATGTCCGGCAGGAGGTCCGCTCCATCACAGAGGAATGCAGCAACATTACCGCCTACACCGCCCAGATGAACGCCCGGGCGGACGACATGCAGCAATCCGCGCAGAACAGCGCGCAGGCCACCGGGGTAAAAACAGAGGAAATCCTACATGCCCTCAATGACGCCATCGAAAAGAGCAGAAGCGTGAACCAGATCAAATCCCTTACCGGCGATATCCTTACCATTGCCCAACAGACCAGGCTCATCTCCCTGAACGCGTCCGTGGAAGCCGCCAACGCGGGAGACGCGGGAAAGGGCTTTGCCATGGTGGCCCGGGAAATCCGGGAACTTTCCAATTCCACCCAGGAAACCGCGGCCCGCATCCAGGAAATCAACGATGTGATCACCGCCTCCGTCTACAATCTCGCCGATAATGCGCGGCAGATGATTGACTATATGAGACAGTCTGTTTTGAAAGAATTCCAGGCATTCGTGGAATCCGGCCACCAGTATAAGGAAGACGCCGCCTACATCCGCCATACCATGGATGAGTTCCATGGGAAGACCCAGAATCTGGACCACTCCATATCCGGCATTGCAGATTCTATCGGCACCATAAACAAAGCCATTGATGAAAGCGCGTCCGGTATCGCAGGCATGGCGGGCAGCACCAGAAGCCTGGCTGCCGACATGGAGGACATCACCCGGCGCATGGGCGTCAACCAGGATGTTGTGGCAGAACTGGAGAAAGAGACGGTGGTGTTTGATAATCTGTGATTACAGGATTTATTTTGTGATTCCGACCCTGGAAGAATATGATTTCATGTTCTTCCGGGGTTTTTTGTGCCCGGAGGCGGAGGAATTACTGCATCCGGAGGGTGTATACGGGCAGTTCTCCTGTTCTCCTCTTTTGGAATGATACAAAGAAATTTCGGTTGCATTTTTATTCACTTTGATGTATAATGTACGAAATTCATTTTTATGAGGAGGAGAATCATTATGAAAAAGAGATTTCTTTCCGTCATGCTTTCCGCCGCCATGTGTGCAGGTCTTCTGGCAGGATGCGGTGGAAGCGGTGACAATGGGGCCGCTAAGGGGCCGACAGGCAGCTCTGAGGCGCTTACCGAAGCAGAAGATAAAGGCTCAGAAGAAGGAGAACCGGTGTCCGTAACCGTTGGCGTGGCCCAGCAGTTTACAACGTTGGATCCAGGCCTTTCCACGGAAACCGTAAACAGGTTTGCAATCGCCCATATGTATTCCGGCCTGTATAAGAAATTGGAGGACGGCAGTGTAGTTGCGGACCTGGCGGCAGGAGAGCCGGAGGTCAGCGAGGACGGCCTTACGTATACCATCAAATTAAAAGACGGAATCACATGGAGCGACGGCGAACCCATTACAGCCAATGATTTTGTGTTTGCCGTAAACAGAAACTTAACCTACGGAGCAGAAAACGGCTTCGTTACGGATAAGCTGGCGCGTTATCTGGAAGGTGCTAAGGAACACCTTGCGGATACGGAGGTGGATTTAGACACTTTCTCCTTTGCAGGCGTTGAGGCTTTGGATGATACCACTGTGGTTTACCATTTAAAGACTCCCTGTGCATTCTTTACCGGACTTTTATGTGCGGGCGCCTGGCTTCCGCTTCGTGCGGACGTGGCGGAGGCAGGTTTTTCCGAGTGGGCCGTGGAGCCGGGCTATCCGGTCACAGGCGCTTATGTTCTTGATTACTGCAATGAGAATGAAAAAGTAGTGCTTACGAAGAATGAGAACTTCTATGATGCAGAAAATGTAACTGTGGATGAGATTACGTTCCAGGTAATGCCGGATATGGACGCGCAGGCGGCTGCCTTTAAGACCGGAGAGCTGGATGCCGCCCTTGCCATCAACGCTTCCATCGTTGCCACTTACGAGAACCAGAATGAGCTTTGGAACCGTCCGCAGCAGTCCGTATATTCCATTAACTTAAATTCCGGCGAAAAGGGACCGGAGGCTCTTAAGGATGTGAATGTGCGCCGCGCCCTTGCAATTTCTATCGACCGTGACGAGATTGTAAAAGCCATCAACGCAGGCGACTTCTATACGCCGCTTTACGGCTATGTTCCCCACGGCATGATGGGAGCCGAAAAGGAGTTCCGTACAGAGGGCGATGAGATGCAGCTGTACCAGCAGTATGACCCGGAGAAGGCAAAAGAACTTCTCAAAGGGGCGGGCTATGACGAGTCCAATCCGCTGACTCTGAAATACAAATACTCCAACAACTCCATTCATGCCGATGTGGCTCAGATGTTAGAGCAGATGTGGAAAGCCATCGGCGTAAATGTGGAGCTTGAAGTGGTAGAGTCCGGCGTCTTCTATGACCAGATTGACCAGGGCGACTTCGATATGTCCCGTTACGGCCTTATGTGCGCCAATGACCCGTCCGAGTTCTTAAACCAGTGGACAAAGGCCATGCAGCCGGTTCCGGCCGTTTCTGATGATAACTACGACCAGATGATGAATGATGTTACAAAAATCGTGGACAGAACGGAGTACATGAACAAGCTCCATGAAATCGAGACATATCTGGTTGAGGAGAATGTATATGTAATCCCGTTATTTGACTTTAACGAGCCGGCTCTTAAGAAGGAGAACATGAAGGGCGTATATATGGTGCCGGGTGATGTTCCGGTCTATTCCTACGCATATTTCGAGTAAATCAGGAGAGAAGAAAAACAATGGAAAAACTGAAAATCGACGATTTGATGAATTATAAGTTCCTGTCGGGAATTACGGCGTCCCCCGCGGGGAAAAAGGCGGCTTTCGTGGGGAAGAAGGCCAATGAAAAAAAGAACAGCTATGATTCATGGGTTTACATCGTAGATTTTTGCACAGAGGAAGTCAGGAAACTGACTTCCTTTGGTGCTGAGAAAAATCTTTTATTTGACGATGAGGATACCATCCTTTTTTCCTCTGTGAGGACCCATGAAGATAAAGGCGGGAGCTTTAAAGAAAAAACTGTTTTCTACCGCCTTTCCTTAAAGGGCGGAGAGGCGGAAAGAGCCTTTGAAATTCCCTATGCCGTGGAGGAGATAAGGAAGCTTTCGGAAGGGACTTATGCATTTTCCGCCACGGTGGACTTAAATAAGCCGGAGAAGGAAGAGGACGCAAAGGATTATAACGATTATCATATTTTAGAGGAGCTTCCCTACTGGGCCAACGGCGCATATTTTGTGTCCAGATTCCGGAACACACTGTTTTTATTTGATGAAAAGACTGCTTCCTGCGAGCGGGTCACAGAGCCGTTCTTTGCCATGGACGGCTTTCGGGTCTGCGGGGAAAACATCGTGTACTCCGGAAGCTTTTATGACCGCGTGATCTCAAAGACCAGCGGGCTGTATTGCTTTGACACAAAGACGAAGGAGACAACGGTGCTTCAGGCTGCGGATTCCATGCGTGTGGGCCTCTTTGGATGTGAGAAGGACGGCGCAGACAGCATGAAGGTGTTCTTTGCGGGAAATACCATGGAAAAGTATGGAAGCGGACAGTATCCGGACATTTATGTGTGGGAAAAGGGCGCTGTCACAAAAGCGGCTGTGTACGGAAACTCCATCGGTTCTGTTCCCACAGGAGATATTTCCCTGGGCGGCGGGCAGAAATTCATGGTTCTGGGCGGAAAACCGTATTTTACCTCCTGTCTGCGGACCAAAGGCGAACTCTGCGTTATGGAAAACGGGCAGGCTGCCCCGCTTTTTGATTTTGACGGTTCCGTGGACTGCTTTGACGCCGTGGAGGGCGGCTTCGTGATGGTTGGGCGGACGCCCGGAAAGCTCCAGGAGATTTATTTCTACAATACGGAAACGAAGGAATGCCGCCAGGTAAGCGCGGTCAATGAGGACGCCTTAAAGGATAAGTATGTGGGAGAGCTTCATTACGCAGGCTTTACGGATTCCGACGGCGTGGATATCGACGGTTGGGTGATTTTGCCAAAGGACTATGACCCGGAGAAAAAATATCCGGCGGTTCTTGACATGCACGGCGGACCGCGGGTGGCCTTTGGAAATACCTTCTTCCATGAGATGCAGGTGTTTGCAAACGAGGGATATTTTGTGATGCTCTGTAACCCCAGAGGCGGCGACGGACGCGGCAATGCGTTTGCGGATCTGCGGGAAAAATATGGAACCATTGATTTTAAGGATTTTATGGAGTTCGTGGACCATGTGTGCAGTCTGTATCCGGCCGTTGATGAGACGAAGATCGGCGTTACCGGAGGCAGCTACGGCGGCTGGATGACCAATTGGATGATCGGCCATACGGACCGGTTTGCCGCGGCTGTGAGCCAGAGAAGCTTTTCCAACTGGTTAAGTGATTTCGGGTGCAGTGAGATCGGATTTTCCTTCGATGTCAATGAGAATGGCGGAAAGACTCCCTGGACGGCGCCAAAAGAACTGTGGGAGAGATCCCCGGTGGCCTACGCGGACCGGGTGAAGACGCCTACCATGTTCATCCATTCTCTTAAGGACTACAACTGCCCTCTTTCTGAGGGAATGCAGATGTTTGCCGCCATCAAATATCATGGGGTGCCGTCCAAGGCCGTTCTCTTTGAAGGAGAAAATCATGAGCTGTCCAGAAGCGGAAAGCCCCGCCACAGAGTGCGCCGCTTACAGGAGATGAAGGGCTGGTTTGACTTGTATCTTAAAGGAGAAGGAAGCGAATGTTAAAATATATCGTAAAGCGTCTGGCGGTGGGGGCGGTGACTCTGTTTCTTCTGGCCACCATTACATTTTTCCTGATGCACGTGATTCCCGGCTCGCCGTTCGCGGGGGAGACCACAAAGCTCCCGGTGAAGGTGCTGGAAAAGCTTTATGAAAAATATGGACTGGATAAGCCCATCACCGAACAGTATGTGATTTATTTAAAGAATGCGGTCCGCGGCGATTTCGGCGTTTCCATCTACCGGAAGGGAAAGAGCATTGATAAGATTATTGCCAACGGCCTTCCTTACACCATGCGCCTGGGCGCTGTCAGCGTGTGCTTTGCTCTGGTCATGGGAATTTTCCTGGGAACTGTGGCTGCCTTTACGAAACGGAAGTGGCTGACGAATCTGGTGTTAGTGCTAGCTACGGCCGGCGTCAGTATGCCGGGCTTCCTTTTGTCGGTTCTTTTACTGCTTTTGTTTGGCGTGGTGCTTCAGTGGCTTCCCTTCGTGGGCCTTCAGAGCCCTCTCCACTACATTCTCCCGGCAGTGGGCATGTCCTTTGCGCCTATCTCCATGATTGCCCGTCTGGTGCGTTCAAGCCTCAGGGAGGTCATGAAGCAGGACTATATGGTCCTTGCCAAATCTAAGGGGACCCCGGAAAAGCTGGTGATCTGGCGCCATGGACTTAAAAATGCCATGCTGCCGGTGATCACCTACGCCGGTCCCATGATCGCAACGCTCCTTACGGGCAGCTTTGTCATTGAGAGCCTGTATTCCATTCCGGGAATCGGCGCGGAGTTTGTCACCAGTATTACCAACCGTGACTACACCATGATCATGGCCCTGACGATTCTTTACGGTACGTTTATTATCATTGCCAATATCATTACGGATATCATCAACGCGATGATTGATCCACGTATAAAATTAGGAAGATAGGAGGCGGGTTTTGTGACAGAAACAAAAGAAATACTGGACGATTCCCTGTTTGAAAAGCTGGATGACAGTGAAAAGAACACGGAATTTATTGCCATGGAAAGCAAGACCTACTTCCAGGATGCCTGGCGCTGTTTTAAAAAGAATAAGCTGGCTTTAGGAGGCCTGGTGTTCTTAACTATCATGATTCTCCTGGCTGTTTTTGTACCCTTGGTATCGCCCTATACCTATGACGCGCAGGATTTGGATGTGCGGAACGCCCTGCCGTCCATGGAGCATCTTCTGGGAACCGACAAGCTGGGCCGCGATATTCTGGTGCGTCTGATGTTCGGCGCCAGGATAAGCCTTTCGGTGGGCTTTGTGGCGGCGTTTTTAAACCTCATCATCGGCGTGGTCTATGGAGGAATCTCCGGCTTTGTGGGCGGAAAGGCGGATATGGTCATGATGCGTATTATCGACTGCATTTACTCCATCCCTTCCATGCTTTACGTGATTCTCATTATGATGGTGTTCGGATCCAATATCGGTTCGGTGCTCTTAGGCATCTGCGTGTCCTCCTGGATTGGGATGGCAAGGCAGGTACGGACCCAGGTGCAGACCTTAAAGCAGCAGGAATTTGCTCTGGCCGCCTATGTGATCGGCGCCAGTAAGGTGAGGATCCTCTTTAAGCACCTCATTATCAACTGCATGGGCCCCATCATTGTTTCCACGACTCTTATGGTGCCGGAGGCCATTTTTACCGAATCCTTCCTGGCTTTTATCGGCATTGGGATCTCTCTGCCCCAGGCGAGCTGGGGAACTTTGGCCAGCGAGGCCCGTTCGGTGATTCAAAGCTATCCCCTTCAGATCGTGTGGCCGGTGCTTGCCATCTGTCTGACGGTCCTTTCCTTAAATTTTATCGGCGACGGCGTCGGCGAGGCGCTGGACCCGAAGAACCGCTAGGAGGTGCGCCATGGCATTATTGGATGTAAAAAATTTAAGTGTGGATTTTGAGACGGACCAGGGTACGGTTCATGCGGTCCGCGATATTACTTTTTCTGTGGGAGAGTCCGAGGCGGTGGGAATCGTCGGGGAGTCCGGAAGCGGAAAGAGCGTGACCATGTATTCGGTCATGGGACTTCTGGCGGCCAACGGAACCATCACAGACGGCAGCGTGACCTTTAAGGGGACGGAAATTACAGAAAAAGCATTCCTGAACCACAGGGCGTATGAGGCCTGCATGGAGAAAATAAGGGGAAACGAGATGTCCATGATCTTTCAGGATCCCATGACCTTTTTAAATCCTGTGGTGAAAATCGGCAAACAGATTACGGAAGTCATCAAAAATCACGAAAAGATAAGCGACGCGGAGGCCAAAAAGCGGGCCGTCGAGCTGATGGCCCAGGTGGGAATCCCGTCGCCGGAGAAGCGGCTCAATCAGTATCCCCACGAGTTTTCCGGCGGCATGCGCCAGAGAATCATCATCGCCATCGCCCTGGCCAACCATCCGAAGCTCATCATCGCCGATGAGCCCACCACGGCTCTGGATGTGACCATTCAGGCCCAGGTGCTGGATTTAATTAAGGAAATGAAGGAAAAGCTACAGTCGTCCGTTATCATGATCACCCATGATCTGGGGGTGGTAGCCAGTCTGTGCGATAAAATTATCATCATGTACGGCGGAAAGATTGTGGAGACAGGTACGGACCGGGAAATTTTCTATGAGGCGAAGCACCCCTATACCAGGGGACTGCTGCAGTGCGTCCATAATCCGGAAAAGAAGGAGAAGCTTACGCCCATTGCGGGATCTCCGCCGGATCTTTTAAAGCCTCCGGTCGGATGCCCCTTTGTGGACCGGTGCCCGGAAGCCATGAAGGTATGCAAGCTCTATATGCCGGAGGCGGCCGCATATTCCGAAACCCATCAGTGCGCCTGCTGGCTGGAGGAAGTGAAGAGAAGGAAGGGGGAGAATCATGGCTGATATGGCTGAAGTCAAGAGAAACGTTTCTGCTGCCGGAGGGACCAATCTGGCGGTATGCGCCGGAGAACAGCCGATATTAAAGGTTGAGCATGTGAAGACGTATTTCGACGTGACAAAAGGCCTGTTTTCTCCAAAGCAGATTGTAAAGGCTGTGGACGACGTGAGCTTTTCTGTCGGCAGAGGAGAGACCTATGGCCTTGTCGGGGAATCCGGCTGTGGAAAATCCACCCTTGGGAGGACGCTTGTTAAGATTTATCCGGCAACGGAAGGAAAAATCATGTATAACGGGCAGGACATTGCGGCCTTTCGCGGCGCGGAGGAGAAGAATTTCAGAAAAGAGGTCCAGATGATCTTCCAGGATCCATATGCCTCCTTAAATCCCAGAATGACTGTGGGCGAGATTATAAAAGAACCTATGGAAATTCATGGAATTTTATCTTCTTCCGGAGAACGGGAGGAACGGGCTGCCGAGCTGTTAAAGATCGTAGGCTTAAAGCCAGACCATATCCGCCGGTATCCCCATGAATTTTCCGGCGGGCAGAGACAGAGAATATCCATCGCAAGGACTCTGGCCTTAAATCCCAGATTTATAATCTGCGACGAGCCGATCTCAGCTCTGGACGTGTCCATCCAGGCGCAGATTATTAACCTGTTGAAGGAAATTCAGGATGAGATGGGAATTTCCTATCTGTTTGTGGCCCATGATCTCAGCATGGTCAATTACATTTCCCACCGCATCGGAGTGATGTATCTTGGCCATCTGGTGGAGGAGGGGGACGCCGATGAGGTGTATTCCGATCCCATCCACCCCTATACAAAAGCGCTTTTATCTGCAATTCCCATTCCGGACCCCGATGTGGCCAAGAGGAAATCGCGGATTAAGCTGGAGGGAGAGCTTCCAAGCCCCATCAATCCCCCGGCCGGATGTCCCTTTAGGGGAAGATGTCCCATGGCCACGGAGGACTGCGGCAGGGAGAGGCCGGAAATGAAGGATTATAACGGGCATAAGGCGGCCTGCTTCTGCGTATAAAGATGAAGGGCCGTCTTCTGCCAGGAAAAACCAGTACAGATTTGCGCGAATCTTGAAGTAAATCCCCATGCCGCTTTGCTGGCACCACCATACATGGAAGGGGATTTACTTTAAGCCTCCGGCGCAATGCTTTTTTGTTGTGCGCCCGGCGGTGCACGTTTCCGACAGGTGCAAGGGCAAATCCGAAAATATGCTACGATTCAGGAATTGGACGAAGCTGTGCTGAATCGGCTTATTAGTAAGATATGGTAAAAATCAACTATATTTTAATATGATTTTAAATAGTCATATAAATATTTTTCAAAAAATGCTTTTGCCGTCATAATTTGAATATTTCCAAACTGCTCTATTACGAGGAGATCTTTATCTCCACTAACAATATATAAAGCACGAGAATCCTTTGCACATTCCAGAAATTTGTTATCGTCAGGGTCACGGCATATTTCAACATGGGTAACTGGTTCGATAATTTCCATAGCTTTAATTAGCGGGCTTAATATTGTTCTATTAATAT
>CAJUIP010000066.1 GCA_910586315.1 uncultured Lachnospiraceae bacterium
TGCACGGTGGTGTGAGAGGTCGGGGAAATTATTTAATTTCCCCTCCTACTCGATTCTTAGTACATCGTTTCTTAAATAACGATGTACTAAGAGAGACCTTATCACGTTAATTTATAAAAGTAAGATGCGGGAAGCTTTTTTTGCCGAATGCAGATTCAAAGGAAAAGAGGACAGAAAATTATGCCAAAGCTCAGCGACAGAGTACAGACCTTTACAGACTCCGTAATACGGAGAATGACAAGAATCAGTGATATGACTCCGGGAAGCATTAATTTAAGTCAGGGATTCCCGGATTTTGACCCGCCGGCGGCCATTTTGGAGGCCCTTTCCAGGGTTGCCATGGAGGGACCTCACCAGTACTCCATCACGTTCGGGGCCGAAAATTTCAGGGAGGCCCTGGCCGGGATGTACACAAGAAAACTTGGAAGAACGGTAGACCCGGATAAGGAAATCGTGGTGACCTGCGGCGGCACCGAGGCCATGATGTCCGCCATGATGACGATTTGCAATCCCGGGGATAAGGTCATTGTGTTCAGCCCGTTTTATGAAAATTATGGGGCCGACGCCATTCTCTCCGGAGCCGAGCCGATTTTCGTGCCGTTAGCGCCTCCGGAATTTAATTATGACAGCAAAGCGCTGAGGCAGGCCTTTGAACAGGGGGGAAAGGCCATTATTGTCTGCAATCCCTCCAATCCCTGCGGCAAGGTGTTTACACAGGAAGAGCTTCAGGAAATCGCCGCCCTGGCGAGAGAATTTGATGCCTTTGTGGTGACGGATGAAGTTTATGAGTATATTGTATATGAGCCCCACAGGCATGTGTCAATGGCTTCCCTTCCGGGAATGTTTGAGAGGACCATCACTTGCAGTTCCCTGTCTAAGACTTACTCCATCACAGGCTGGCGGCTGGGATATCTGGTGGGACCGGAGGAAGTGATGGAAGGAGCGAAAAAGGTCCATGATTTTCTCACTGTGGGTGCGGCGGCTCCTTTACAGGAGGCAGCCGTCACAGGGCTTCGGTTTGGTGAGAGCTATTACAGGGAACTGAAGGAACTGTATACAAAAAAGAGAGATTATTTCTGCAGCAGACTTTCGGCTATGGGACTTCCTCACACAGTACCTCAGGGCAGCTATTTTGTACTGGTGGATATCTCCGGTTTTCTTGCCCTTCCGAAATTTTCTGGATGGCGGGATATGGAATTTTGCGAGTGGATGATAAAGGAATACAGAGTGGCTGCAGTTCCGGGCTCCAGTTTTTTCAGAGAGCCGGTAAACCACTTGATCCGCCTGCATTTTGCCAGAGGTGAGGAGACCTTAAAGGAGGCGGCGGACCGTCTGGAGAAAATGGCCGGAGACTGGCTTTCTTAAGAATTTCTGACAGTCATTGAAACGGCGGGGGGAAAATGGTATCATATGGACAGACGGAAAGCTATTATTTTGGCTGCGTATGATCTTCGTCCTCTCTGCCATTTCGCCCGGCAAAAAGCATCAGTCCGTAAAACAGGACAGGGAGTATGATGAGGCAGACTAAAAGAGCCAGGATGGTTCCGGAGGAAGCGCCTGTGATGGTTAAGACGATGAGGGCCGTTACGGCAGCAAAGATGGCGACAAGGCCAAGGATGGCTGAAACACGTTTCATATGGAAAATCCGAAAGGAGGTATGAACATGGAGGCATTAAAAGAAAGTGTTTATACAGTGGAAGACATTTACAAACTGCCGGACGGAGAAAGAGCGGAATTAGTTGACGGGAAGATTTATAACATGGCACCGCCAGGCAGAACACATCAGAGAATCTTAGGCTCTATATTTAGAAAGATAGCGGACTATATAGACTCAAAAAATGGCGGTTGTGAAGTAAACGTTGCTCCTTTTGCTGTGTTCTTAATGAAAGACGACAGAAATTATGTAGAACCGGATATTTCTGTGATCTGTGATCCTTTAAAGCTGGACGATAAGGGGTGCCATGGAGCGCCGGACTGGATAACAGAAGTTGTTTCAGAAAGCAGCCGAAGAATGGACTATATGATTAAACTGTTTAAATATCGTTCTGCAGGGGTTAGAGAATATTGGATTGTCGATCCGAAAAAACAGCAGACTACCGTGTATGATTTTGAC
Organism: uncultured Lachnospiraceae bacterium; assembly: GCA_910586315.1. Taxonomy (GTDB): domain Bacteria; phylum Bacillota; class Clostridia; order Lachnospirales; family Lachnospiraceae; genus CANRXD01. Next base: position 2,114 of record CAJUIP010000066.1, read on the forward strand.
AATAATACGATGGAGGAATATTCTTTTGAGGATGAAATACCTGTAGGGATATATGAAGGATTCACAATTAAAGTTAAATCTTGATGTATCCTGATGGGGCGGCTCACACTGCGTTACTGTTCACGGGAGGGGGCATCTTCTTGCCCGTGTACTGCGGACAAGAAGCATCGGGCGTTCACCCGATGTGGAAAATATTTCTGACAGCCATTGAAACGGCGGGGGGAAAATGGTATCATATGGACAGACGGAAAGCTATTGTTTTGGCCCCGTATGATCTCCGTCCTCTCTGCCGTTTCGTCTGGCAAAAAGCATCAGCCCGTAAAACAGGACGGGCAGTATTATGAGGCAGACTAAAAGAGCCAGGATGGTTCCGGAGGAAGCGCCTGTAATGGTGCAGATGATCAGGGCTGTTACGGCAGCAAAGATGGCGACAAGGCCAAGGATGGCTGAAACACGTTTCATATGGAAAATCTCCTTGTGAATAAAATGAGATGGAGGAAACGGCCTGCCCGCAGGCAGCAGGGTCTGCGGATGGTCTTTCTCTTTATTATAGCGCATATCCGTGAATTTTAAAAGGGAAGATGGAAAATCCGAAAAGGAGGAAAAAATGAAGAAAAAATGGCTGGCTGCGGCAGCAGGCTTATGTATTTCCATGTATGCGGCAATGACCGCCTTTGGCGCTGACGGAACCTGGATGCCGGTAAACGGAGACTGGCAGTACAGGCGGGCTGACGGCACTATGGCCAAAAACTCATGGGAAGATATTGACGGAGAATGGTATCATTTTGGAAGTGACGGGTTCATGGAGACCGGATGGCATAAAATCAGCAATATCCGTTATTACTTTGAGCCGAACGGAATTCTGGCGGAAGGATGGAAGTGTTATAACGAAGGCGGGGAAGAACAGTGGTATTATTTTGACCGGGAGGGACAGGCCGTGATCCAGTGGCTGTACGACGACGGAAAGTGGTACTGGTTTAACGCCAATGGAGTGATGAATACGGAACCCTCCAGGACTATCGGCAATAAAAAGTATTATTTCAACGAAGACGGAAGCGCCCAGGTCAATCTGTACCGCGGCTTCAAGTATTACGATGTAGACGGTCAGGCCGATTCGGACTATGACGTAAGAGCTGAGAACAGAAAGGGCAAAAAGATTTCCATTCCTGACGATGAGAAGGATGAGATAGCTGAAAAACTCAATGCCCTTCCAAAAGGGTGGCTGAAAAAATTTGTGGACGACGGCTGGACCTTTGTTTACTGCCCGGATAAGGAATATTATTCTTCCGCAAAGTTTGAGGATGGCAGCGAAAGATATTATTTCTATTATAAGCTCAGTGTTTCTGATAAAATCATCCGTTTCTGCGACAAGGAAGACATCTGGACGGCCTTCGGCGAATATATATACCGGAATGTAAAACCGGATTTGAGAGAATTAAATTATCCCACAGAGCTGAGCTATAAGTTCAGTGAGCTCAGCAGACTTAAAAACCTTCCGGATTCTTTGTATGAGGACCGCCAGACTCTGTTCGGGCTGCTTTTGTCAGAATATCTGGACGAAGCCGGAAAAGAACGGATGGAAAATGAGATGGAGGATCTCTACTTCATTATGAATCAGATTGTCAACAGCCGGGACGGCGACGGAAAGCCTTTGGAGATGGAAAGCCCATGGGAAAGCAACAAAAAGTAGCACTTCAGATACCCCTATCAGCGCCGATTCGCGTCCGTCCGAAGGACAGACAATAAATGAAATGCATGGGCTGCTGCAGCGGACATATAAGCAGCATATGGAAATTCGGAAGGAAACAGGAAGGAATTTTTATGATAAGGAATAAAAGAACGCTGGCCGCAATTCTGGGAATTGCGGCCATGGCGACGGGACTTTCCGGATGTCAGAGAACAGGAATGGCGGAGCCGGAAACATACGGGTCCGTGAGCGCCGTGGCTCTGGCAGAGTATCCGAAGGAACCTGTTTATAAAAACGATTTGGAACGGTATGAAAACAGGAAGGAAATTCCGGAAAATTTCCTGACGGCCTACCAGGATTTTTTCATGGAGACCGGGTCCGCCCTTTTTAAGGATAGTAGGGAAAACATCATTTATTCGCCTTTGAGTTTTTATTATGCTTTGGCCTTTGCTGCCGGAGGTGCCTTTGGGAATACAAAAAAAGAACTTCTGCATATACTTCATTACGAGGATGCCGAAGAACTTTCTGCGGACTGCAGGACCGCTTTTGAGGCCCTCTACCATGTTCCCAATAAAAAAAACGGAAAGGACAGAGATTCGGGAGAATATCCGCCGGAATCCAGGTATTCCTTCACCATGGCAAGCTCCCTCTGGGCAGATAAGTCTCTGGAGGTGAAAAAAGAGTTTGCAGATTATGGAGCCGCATATTTTTACGGGGACACGTATTCGGCGGATTTTGGGGCGCCGGAAACGGGTATGGCCATGGCAGAATGGGTAAAGGAACGGACCGGAGGAATTCTGGAGCCGTCTGCCGCGATTCCTGAAGATTTGGTCCTGTCCTTAAAAAATACTGTTTATTTTTATGATGAATGGCTGGATAAATTTGAAAAAGAAAATACCAGAGAGGACAGCTTTAAAAAGGCGGACGGGGAGAGTGTAGTCTGCGATTTTATGAATCGCACTATGGGCTCCCATGGCTTTCGAAAGGGAAAAAATTTTACCATGTCCTCTCTGCCCCTTAAAAATGGAACCGTGGAATTCTATCTGCCGGATGAAGGCGTGGATGTTCATGGTTTTTTTGAGGACCCGAATACCCTTTATGGAGTGATAGAGGGAGAGGATGGTGCAGGAATGGGGGAAGTAGTCTGGAAAATACCGAAATTCTCTTATGGAAGCAGTCTTGAGCTCACTGCGCTCTTAAAGAATCTGGGGGTGGAAACGGCCTTCCGGGAAGATGCCGATTTTACGGGGATTTCCGACAGCTCTCCGCTGTTTTTTACGACGGTGACCCAGGATGCCCATATCGGCGTTGATGAAAACGGCGTGGAAGCGGCGGCTTATACGGAGATTGCCTGGGCCGGGGCGACTATGCCTGTGGGAAGAGCAGATATGATTCTGGACCGGCCGTTCTTTTATGTGATCAGAAACCGCGGACAGGTAGTTTTCATAGGAATCTGCGAGGACCCAAAAGGTTAATGGGCATGTTTTTCCACTTGACGAATCCGGCTTTCACTGTTACCATATCAATATAACAAATGATACAAAGAAGGGCGGTGGAGGTATGATACTGAAGATTGATTTTGACAGCGAGGAAGCCCTGTATGTGCAGCTTTGCAACCAAATTATCCGGGGAATTGCCACAGAGATGCTGCATGAAGGGGACAGTCTGCCGTCGGTGCGGCAGCTGGCTGATGAAATCGGAATTAACATGCACACAGTCAACAAAGCATATGCTGTTTTGAGGCAGGAGGGGTTTTTAAGGCTGGACCGGAGACGGGGAGCCGTCATTGCCCTGGATATGGATAAACTCAGAGCATTAAACGAAATGAAAGAAAGCCTGGCCCTGGTTGTGGCCAGAGGAATCTGCCGGGATGTGGGCCGGGAGGAAGTCCATGCCCTGATTGATGAGATTTTTGACGAATTCTGTGGACAGGAATAAAGGAGGAGACAGATGCTTTGTGAACACTGTAAAATGCGGGAAGCAACAGTGAAATATGTGGAAGTGATAAACGGGGTGAAGACAGAGCACAATCTCTGCGCGGCCTGTGCGGGCCGGGTGGATATCGGTCAGTATTCGGCGCTGTTTGAAGGGGAGTTCCCATTGGGAAAGCTGCTTTCTGGGCTTTTGGGAATCCAGAACATGGATCAGAGCACAGTCCGCCTTCCAAACGTGGCCTGTCCTACCTGCGGGACCACGTATGAGGATTTCGTGACGGAGAGCAAATTTGGCTGTCCGGACTGTTACAGCGTGTTCGATCCTTTGATTGGTGAGAATATCAAGCACCTCCAGGGAAGCGAACGCCATGTGGGAAAGCATCCGGACCACATAGGTCATGCGGTTTCCGGTGAGAAGGAGACAGGGGAAAAAACAGAGGAACCTCAAGACGCCCTGACAGAGGAAGAGAAAATCCGGCTTTTGAACGCCCGGTTAAAGGATGCCCTGCGGAGGGAAGACTACGAGGAGGCGGCTTCCCTGCGGGACGAAATTCATAAATATAAAGAGGAGAGAACGCAGGATGGAGAAGTGGTATGAGGTTCCTGAAAAGGAAAACTCCAATGTGATATACAGCCGGATCCGCCTTGTGAGAAACTGGAAAGAATATCCATTTCCGGGGAAAATGACAGGAGAGCAGAATGAGGAAATGACCAGACGGCTCTGTGAAGGTCTGACGGGTCTTGGAACTCCGGTATATTTAAACCGGATGCCGGAGTTAGAAAAGACAGCTCTTTTAGAGCGCCGGGCCATTAACCGGGGAATTTCAAAGAAAAAAGAGCCTTCTGCGCTGATTTTATCGGAGGATGAGCGGGTAGGCGTCGCGTTAAACGGCGATGACCACATACGGATACAGATACTGGAAAAGGGGCTGGCCCTTACATCCTGCTATGAAAAGGCAGACTGGACGGATGATTACATTGGGGAACGGTTTGAGTATTCCTTTGATGAAAAGTATGGATATTTAACGCCCTTCCCCACGAATGTGGGAACAGGACTCCGGGCATCCGTGGTGGTCCACCTGCCAATGTTGTCTAAAAAGAAGAATTTTAACAGCCTGGTGGCTGATATGGGCCGGTTCGGCACCTCTGTCCGCGGCGTCTATGGGGAAGGCGGAGAAAATTTCGGTTCCCTCTATCAGATATCAAACCAGAAAACTCTGGGACAGACGGAAAAGGAAATTATGGATCTGGTGACAAAAACGGCGGCGGAACTGGATGCCCAGGAGCGGCGTCTCAGAGAAGAAGCCTTAAAGCAGCGGCCTCTGCTCCGCACGGATGAAGCATATAAGTCCTATGGTGTTCTGAAATATGCCAGAAGGCTTACGAGAAAGGACGCCATGGAGTTTTTGTCTCAGATCATGGCAGGCGCGGCTGACGGGATTTTTACTCTCCGAAAGCCATGCTCTGTTTACGGGCTGATGCTGGGGGTTCTGCCGGCAAATCTTTTGAGACAGGCGAAAAAGCCCTTGAGCAGAGAGGAGCTGGATGTGGTGCGGGCCGATTTTTTACGGGCCCGTCTGCCTGAAATAAATTGACAGGAGGAACTGACAGACAGATATGGAACGATATACAGGAAAAGCGAAGGAAGCTCTTGTACTGGCAAGGGAAGCTGCTGAGGAGCTGGGTTCCCGGGCTATTGGCACGGAGCATATGCTGGTGGGTCTGATTGAGGAAGGAAGCGGAACGGCAGCCATGGTGTTGGAAGCCAATGATGTGAAGGCGGAGCGGGTGCTGGAGCTTTTGCAGAAACTGGTTTCTTCCTACCAGAATACAAAGACCCGGGAGCGGGAGGGATATACACCCAGCGCCGTACGTGTTTTGGAAAACAGTTACCGGGAAGCTGTGCGGTTCCGTTCGCCATTGATTGGAACGGAGCATATTTTAATGGCCATGCTGAAAGAATCTGACTGTGTGGCGATCCGGCTTTTAAATACACTGAACATCAATATACAGAAAGTATATATTGATCTTCTGGCCTCTATGGGAGAGGACACGGCAGCTGCCAGAGATGAGCTGCTCCGCGGCCGCGGCGGGAAAAACGGGAAAACAGCCACGCCCACGCTGGATGAGTACAGCAGAGACTTAACCAGGCTCGCGGGAGATGGCAAGCTGGATCCGGTCATTGGCCGTGAACAGGAAATCAGGCGTGTGATTCAGATTTTAAGCAGGAGGACCAAAAACAATCCCTGCCTGATCGGCGAGCCCGGCGTCGGGAAAACGGCAGTGACGGAAGGCCTGGCGCAGCTTATTGTTTCCGGGGATGTGCCGGATACCATTAAGGGCAAACGTGTGGTGATTTTGGACCTTTCCGGAATGGTGGCCGGTTCCAAGTACCGGGGAGAATTTGAGGAACGCATTAAAAATGTCTTAAGTGAAGTCCGGAATGCGGGAAATGTCCTTCTGTTTATTGATGAGATTCACACCATCATCGGGGCAGGAGGGGCCGAAGGGGCTCTGGATGCCTCCAATATTTTAAAGCCTTCCCTGGCCAGGGGGGAGATTCAGCTGATTGGCGCCACCACCATCGAGGAATACAGAAAATACATTGAAAAGGATCCGGCCCTGGAACGGAGATTCCAGCCTGTAACGGTGGAGGAGCCCACAGAGGAAGAAGCCATTGAAATTTTAAAGGGACTTCGTCCCCGGTATGAGGAACACCACAATGTGACTATCACGGACGCTGCCGTGGCGGCCGCTGTTAAGCTGTCCTCCCGCTATATCAATGACAGGTTCCTGCCGGATAAGGCCATTGACCTCATTGACGAGGCGTCCTCCAAGGTACGGCTCACGGTTTACGTGGAGCCGAAAGGAATAAAAGAAACAGAAGAAGAAATCGTGGCGTTAGAAAAGGAAAAGGAAGAGGCCGTCAAGGCGGAGGCCTACGAAGAGGCAGGAGAAATCAAAAAAAGACAGGAGAAAAAGAGAGAAAAAATCGCAAAGCTGAAGGAAAAGTGGGAAGAAGAAAAGACATCCAGGGTCCTTTCCGTGGACGAAGGAGAGGTTGCAGACGTGGTGTCAGGCTGGACCAAGATTCCGGTGAGCAAGCTGAAGGAGGGGGAAACCGAGCGGCTTCTTAAGCTGGAATCCATCCTTCACGAGCGTGTCGTGGGTCAGGAAGAGGCAGTTGCCGCCGTTTCCAAGGCGATCCGAAGGGGAAGGGTGGGCCTTAAAGATCCCAAACGTCCCATTGGCTCTTTCCTGTTTCTGGGCCCCACCGGCGTGGGGAAGACAGAGCTTTGCAAGGCTTTGGCGGAGGCGATGTTCGGAACAGAAAGCGCCCTGATTCGCGTGGATATGTCGGAATATATGGAGAAGCACAGCGTATCCAAGATGATCGGCTCCCCGCCAGGATATGTGGGCTATGAGGGAGGCGGACAGCTCAGTGAGAAGGTGCGGAGAAACCCCTACTCGGTGATTCTCTTTGATGAGGTGGAGAAAGCCCACCCAGATGTGTTCAACATTCTTCTTCAGGTGCTGGACGACGGCCATATCACAGACTCCCAGGGCCATAAAATTGACTTCAAGAACACCATCGTCATCATGACCTCCAATGCCGGAGCGGAAAATATCGTTGCGCCGAAGCATCTGGGGTTTGCGTCACAGGAAGATGAAACATCCAGATATAACCGAATGAAAAGCGGCGTTATGGATGAAGTGAAACGGCTGTTTAAACCGGAATTTTTAAACCGGATTGACGAGATCATTGTTTTCCATCCTCTCAACAAGGATCATATGAAGGATATTGTATCCATTCTTCTTAATACGGTTGGCAAGAGGACAAAGGACCAGATGTCCATCCGCTTAAACGCCGGGGATGACGTAAAAGAGTACCTGATTGAAAAGGGATACGATGAAAAGTATGGCGCCAGGCCCTTAAAGCGCACCATTCAGAATCTGGTGGAAGATAAACTGGCAGAGGCTGTGCTGGAGGGCAAAGTAAAAGAGGGGGATTCCGTGAAAATTTCTGTGAAAGACGGGCAGCTTAAATTTTCCGCCAGACGCCCACAAACAACTAGAAAAAGCCAGGTGGTTATGGTATAATGGTGAAAGACATTAGTAGAAAAAGCTTTCATGAAACACAAAAGGAGACTAAGTATTATGTCAGTGATCAATGAATTAATCCGCACGGAAGAAAACGGGACCATCAGCTTTGGAAATTATGCGCTGGATAAAAAATCCAAGGTTGAGGACTTTGAACATGATGGCGACTTGTATAAAGTAAAAACCTTCTATGAAATTACAAAGCTGGAGCGAAACGGCATGTTTGTTTATGAGTCTGTGCCGGGAACCGCAGTCAGAGAATTTTCTGTAAAGGATACGGCTGTGTCTTTTAAAGTGGAAGGAAACCAGGACGCGCAGATTACAATTCAGCTGGAAGATGATATGGAGTATGAAGTGTTTGAGGACGGTGTGGCTGTCGGCGGCATGAAAACGAACATGAGCGGAAAATTAAGTCTTTCTGTGGAGCTCTCTGAGGGGAGGACTGTTGAGGTAAAAGTAGTCCGCAAATAAGAGCAGGAAAAATACAAAAGGGTTTTATAAGAAAGGGATTTTATAGTGGCAAAGGCAAAGAACGGTACGGTATTTTTTTGTAAGGAATGCGGCTATGAATCCGGCAAATGGATGGGGCAGTGCCCGGTATGCAGGGAATGGAATTCCTTCGTGGAGGAGCCTGTGGTTTCTGAGAAGAAATCCCAGGCGGCCGAGCGAATCAGGATTCCCGGCCGGGGCGCTGCCCCTGTTCATATCTCAGACATTTCCATAGAGGACCAGGACCGGACCGCCACCGGCTATGAAGAGCTGGATCGGGTTTTAGGGAGCGGGATTGTTCGGGGAAGCCTGGTTTTGGTGGGCGGAGATCCGGGAATCGGGAAATCCACTCTGCTTCTACAGGTGTGCAGAAATCTTTCCCAGGCAGGAAAAAAGGTTCTTTATATTTCCGGGGAGGAGTCCTTAAAGCAGATTAAAATGAGGGCTAACCGAATCGGAGCCATAGAAGGAGAGCTTTTATTTCTCTGTGAGACAAATCTGGATGTGATTGCCGGGGCGGTGGAGCAGACAAAGCCCCAGGTGGTAATTATTGATTCTATTCAGACCATGTATCGGGAGGATATTACCTCTGCCCCCGGCAGCGTGAGCCAGGTCAGAGAGTCCACCCATCTTTTGATGCAGGTGGCAAAGGGGCTTGGAATTACCATCTTTATTGTGGGCCATGTGACCAAGGAGGGAGTTGTGGCAGGTCCCAGAGTGCTGGAGCATATGGTGGACACGGTGCTGTATTTTGAAGGGGACAGGAATGACTCCTACCGAATTTTAAGAGCGGTAAAAAACCGTTTCGGTTCTACCAATGAAATCGGCGTGTTTGAAATGCAGGAAGGCGGCCTCATGGAGGTGAAAAATCCGTCGGAAATGCTGATTTCCGGCCGCCCCCGGGAGGCGTCAGGAGCGGTGGTAGCCTGTTCCCTGGAAGGAACCAGACCGATTTTACTGGAGGTTCAGGCTCTGGTGACTGCAACCAGCTTCGGAATGGCCAGACGGACCGCCAACGGTGTGGACTATAACCGCATCAACATTCTGCTTGCCATCCTGGAAAAACGCTGCGGCTATGCCATGAGCCGGTATGATGCTTATGTGAACATCGCAGGTGGAATGAAGATGAATGAACCTGCTCTCGATCTGGCTGTGGTTATGGCTCTGGTGTCCAGCTTTAAAAACCGGGAGGTGGACCCGGGGATGCTGATTTTCGGGGAGGTGGGTCTTTCCGGCGAGGTCCGCGGAGTATCCCAGGCAGCTCAGAGAGTGGCGGAGGCGGTGAAAATGGGATTTACTGCCTGCGTTCTTCCAAAGGCTAATCTTGTCAGGATGAAGGAAGAAAAAAGAATCCGGTTAATCGGCGTGGAGAATGTGAGGGAGGCCATCAGTTTGATTTAAAGATGTTTCAAAATTTAAAGATGTTTCAAAAATTTTAGTTGACATTTAACAATACTTATGATAAACTCTCTGAGTGTGAGAAACACAGGGGAATAGTTCAATGGTAGAGCAGCGGTCTCCAAAACCGTAGATGGGGGTTCGAGCCCCTCTTCCCCTGCTGAGAGAGATGGTGGTATTTGATGATTCTGCGTCATGAAATATCACCTTTTTGTATGACTCCAATCCGTGTTTTTGGTGATAAACACTATCTGGAAATTATCTGGAAATAATGCATCAGGCGGCGCAAACGTGTACAGGATACGTATAAAGGGTCTGCCGCAATCACACGGCAGACCCTCTGATGATTTACGCGATCAACGAGCCAAAGTCCGTGCTTGCACGAGACCTTGGCGACTGCC
>CAJUIP010000067.1 GCA_910586315.1 uncultured Lachnospiraceae bacterium
GGCTGATAGTATCCGTAAAGAAATAGACATAATCCGCTTTGTCAACAATCGAAACGTCTGTCGATCCACCGGCCTTTGGATCGGCAAATATCCAGTCCGGAAATTCTTTCTTCATCTTAGACAGCCAATTTGAATGTCCGCCCACTATAACAATCCGGTAGCCGGCAATCGTTTCCTTCATGCTTTTAATCGTCTTATCGGTTACCGGATGATCGTCTTCCGTCAGTTTATACACATAATCTCTAAGCGCCGCCAGTTCACGGTTCGACGCCTCCAGCTGTTCTCTGATATCTTTTGCTTCCTCTTCAAGCCTTCTCTTCTCAGCCAGTCCGGCACGCAGGCTGCCGTTATCTGATTCCAGCCTGCGGACTTTACGGCGCAGTTTATCCACTTCCTCAATGAGCACAGACTCGTCATGCCTGTCTGCATCTGTTCCGGCATATTCCGCAGAATCCTTTACCTGTCTTACTGTCTTACCATTCTCGGGTTTGCCGGTCTTGACCTGCACGTCCTCCGGATGAAACATCGGCGGAAATTCGTCATAATAAAATGTTCCGTCTTCTCCATAAGCCAATGTCCTGAGCGTTTCAGCCAGCCATGAGGAATTGCAGGCCACTGCGCCTGCACAATGAAGGACCATTCCATAAAGCGTAAGCTCCTCTGCGGAATATTCTCTGTTACTTCTGGGGAAAGTCTTCTTCAATATAGCCAGAGCAAGGGCAAGGCGTTCTTCCACTCCCCTGTCGTTTTCATCACACCAATCTGCATATTCCGGGCTGTATCCCAGCCATTGGAATACATTTCCAAGAAATTTCGACATCCTTGCATCAAGAGAATATAATTTCTTCCGGTCAAAACGCTCCTCTATTTCCTTCCGGCAATCCTTAAGGCAGTCACCCACAGCTTCATCAAACGAATATTCATCGCCTGAATCAAGTTTATTGCTGAACTCATTCAAGATATCGTATATAAGATTACATTCCCCGCTGATCCTGATGCCATATATTGGCGCCAAGCACAGAATTCTCGACAGATTTATATAGTAATGCTGTGTTATTCCCTCCGGCTTTGCCAATGCCAGCAGTTCACTGAATGACATCGTACTGAATCTTTTGAGTGTGCGGTATTCCTTTTTGTAATATGTTTTGTGCAGGTACATCAGCAATGCTTTCGTATATTCACTTCCGCTTTTCACCGCGTTCATCATCAGATCAAGTGTAAATCTGTTGAACATCTGTTCCGGCCAGTCTTCACCGGACTGAATATCAAAATACTCTACATCCTGGTGATTTGGAATGTCTGCAAATTCATGGGCATAAAAATCCCTCGCAATCAGCGGAAAGTCCTCCCCCATCTCATCATTTATAAAAAAATAGATAAAAAGGCGTTCACACCCATATGTATCCGGAGCCTTTCCTCCAAAATCCGGCGTCAGCTTTTTACTGTCCTGAATTTTCATCATATAATTGATATAATTTCCGCCTGATTCCATCATATCCTGAAGCAGGTTATTTAATTCATCTATGCCTGACCACCTGTCAAGCGGGAAGTTAACATTCTTCATGCATATTGTACCTTTCGATCACTTTATAACGGTTTCCACATCATGTTCAACGGCCGGTGAGCGGTCTTATCTCCTCATCCAGCGTTTTCTTAAGTTCCGCCATCATCTGTGCATAATATCTGAACTTGGGAAGGGCTTTCTCTTCCGCTGCCTTATAACCGGTAAAATCTGCTGTCGCCTTTATCCTGCTCTCGTTTGGTATCTCCCCGTCCCTGTAATGATCTGCCGCATACATGACATCATCCTTCGACGCATACCATATCAGGCAGAAATCCGTGATTACCCGGTCTATGGAGTCCTGCTTCATATTCTCCATGATATTTAAGATGGATTTTCCTTTATATTTTTCCGCATCAATTTCAATCTCATCGATCAGCCCGGACATGATATCCGCAATCTTCGGATTATCCCTGCGAAGTTCCTCCACATACTGCCTTATCTCGCCGATCTTCTTCTGCCGTTCTTCGGGTGTGACATCCTCTTCCCTGTCGTCCGGCGTGACAATATTCTGGATCAGGTTAATAATATACTCATAATCTATCTTCGTGCTGCTGTACGCCATCAGCTCATAATCGGTATCCGGCTGCACAGCTTCATCGCCATCCGCTCCCTTATCCGGCTTACTCTCCCTGATTTCTTCCAGCACATTAAAGTAATGCCCCGCATAGTCGTCATATTCCTCCTGGGTGATGCCATAACCTGCCAGCATTCCGTCCTCATAATCCGTAAATGACTTCATCTGGGCAAATAACCTGTCAAAATTCTGGAACATTCTGGCAAATACTTCTTTCTCTTTCATGGACATCCCGGGAATCTCTGAGGGTGTCCCCGCCGAAACACGCAGCGCCGAGAGCGCTTTCCGAAACGCCGGCTCTATTTCGTCCCATTCCGCTATCAACGCTTCCTTCGTCCCTCCCGCAGAGTACAGCTTCACCGCCTCATCCACACACTTTTTGAATAATACGGGAGCCTGGAAGGTCACAATCTGCCCGTATGCTTTATTTTTGTCGTAAATACGGTTCGTCCTGGAAAAAGCCTGTATCAGGTCATGGGGTCCCATGGGCTGTCTGTCCATAAAAATAGCGGACATGCACGGAGCGTCAAAGCCCGTAAGGAGCCGGTCCACAACAATCACGATATCAAGCTGCTCGCTCCTGCTCTGGAATTTGGTTTCTTTCCGCGCAAGCCTTTTATTCAGGTTTCCATTGTAAGTCTGAATCTGGGAAAGGTCAAATTTCGTCCCGAACATTTCATTATAGTCATCAAGGGAAGCCTGCATTTTCTGCTGGTTCACCTGGGAGCCTTCCTCATTCTCGGAAACGGAATAGGTTATGGCAAATTTGGGGAAATCCGGAAGCACCTGCTTTATTCTCTCATCTATCACCAGGGAGGTCTCCCCCTTCTTTACCTTTGCCAGCAATTCATAATATTTCTGCGCTAGCTGGATGGAACTTGTTGTAAGAAGTCCCTCATATGTCATTCCCCTGCCGTTTTGAAACCCTAATTTATGATAAGACCTGTTCAGGATCACATCCAGCACTTTCAGCATGTGCGCCTCATTGTCATATGCGCTCTTATCCGTCTCATCTGCTATATCCTTTGGCCCGTTGTGTTCCACCTGGAATCCGAGAACGGCATTGTCATGGATCGCGTTCTGAATCGTATACTTATGCAGCCTTTCCCCATACAGCTCCTCTGTAGTCCTGGGCAAATCCCCCATCTGCGGATATGGGTTCTCTGCAAATCTGGGCGTTCCGGTGAAGCCGAACCACAGGGAATTTCCAAAAAACCGTTCCAGCTCCCTTTTCATGCCCGGCGTGACCGCCCTGTGGCACTCATCCACCACAAATGCGATTTTAAGATTCCTTATTTTCCGGTATTCCGGCGTGTCTTCCTGAAGCCTCTTTGTGATCAGCCTCTGCAGCTTCTGGATGGTCGTCACGATTACCTGCCTGTCGCCTGATTTCAGTTTTTTCTTCAGGTCGTTTACATTATCCGTTTCGTCTACATCCACCAGATCGTTATTTGCATAGGCCTGAAATGCCATTGTGGTCTGGGCGTCCAAATCTTTGCGGTCAATCAGAAATAAAGCCTTGTCAATGACCGGTATGTCCATCAGCAGATTCCTTGTAGCCTTGTACGAGGTCAGCGTTTTCCCGGAACCTGTCGTGTGCCACACATAGCCTGATCTGCCTGTTTTGGACGCTTCACGGATTGCCTCAATGGCATGAATCTGATACGGCCGCAGCAGGATCAGCTTCTTTGCGTCTTCATCCAGTACGGTATATCTGGCAATCATCTCGTGGGCCTCCGGGATGCAAAGAACGCTTTTCGCAAAATCCATGCAGTCCGTTACCGGATTATTGTTTTTATCCAGCCAGCCGCTGATAAATCTGGGGTTCAGTTCCGTATCGCCCGCAGCGGAAAAATATTTCGTGTTTACGCCGTTGCTGATGACAAACATCTGTACTGCCGAAAAAATGCCCGTAAATTTTCCTTCGCCGATATATTTCTTAATCTGCCAGAATCCGTCCATATACGAATGCTGTTTGTTTTTCAATTCAATATGTATCATGGGGAGTCCGTTGATCATAAGCGTCACGTCAAACCGCCTGTCCCGTGCGGGAACCTTGCTGTCCTCGTCCGTCTTCAATGCGCTGTACTGATTGATGACCTCATAGACGCTGCTCCCGCCCGCAATATGCTCATGATTCATCACAACGAGGTGGAGGCGCTCCGTATCCCTCTGCACATGCACCTGGACTTTTCCGTTCTCTCCTACCAGCCACTCGCCCGCCCTGTAAAAGGACGAAAAGTGAAGCTGGTTCTTCACCTGCGCAAACTCGCTTTCCGTAAGAGCTTCCCCATTCAGCCTGTCCTTATTGTTCTGCTCAAGAATATATCTAAAATTTGCCCATAAATCATTTTCCGTTTTCAGATCCTCCCTGTATACCCACTGGGAATCTCCGTAGACGAGCTGTTCTATCAACTGCTTTTCAATTATTGATTCTGATTTCGGCATTTTTATCGTCTCCTTTGTGATGATGATTTCGATTCCCTTGTAATTCAGGGATTTTTTAATACAAGCTTTTGCCTTTCCCTTCTTGTTCTGCAATTACTTTAACAAAATGTATAATCATCCTTTCTGATTCGGAAAACCGTTTTCTTATCATTTTCTACGTTTCTTTCCAGCCGCCGAAACACATTCTATTCCTGTTTCACTGCACACACTCGCAAAAAATTGATATCCTGCGTTCGAATCTTCTGTAACAACTTTCTTTGGTCTCAGTTCACTTGTGTCCACCTTATCCGCATACAGCTGGTACATTTCATGATATAAGGGCTTTAATCCGCCATATTTCCCCGACGAACGAATCCCATAAATCTCTTCCACGCTGTACGGCAACGTTGAAAGCCTCTCTCGGGTGACCAATACATAATAATTGTCCGTCCCCTGGATGAAACGCGCAAACTCCACGGATGACACAAAGCGATTTCCCTCATCCACAAATACAATGCTCTGCCTTACGTCAGACAACTGCTTCTCCCAGCCATTTCCCTCAACCACAGTACACTCTTTCTCGCAAAACAATTCAACCCCGCTTTCCACTCCAAGGTTTTGATGTTCCCTTATCATGTCTACTAGAGCGTGTTTGAAAATTGCTTTCTGCCAGATGTGCGTCACAATTTGTGGGAGATTTGGGTCAAATGAAGGGCGCATAGCGGGCTATGTAACCTGAATTTGACCCAAAGATACCGCGAATGTGGGGACGCGGTTACCGCGGCAGATGGCGGGAATGAATTTTCAAACACGCTCTAGCGTCGTTTTCCCACCTACACATACTGAATCGCCGCCTCAACCAGTTCCTCCATACAGTGAACAACCCTGTCATTATTTAAGACCCTGATATCAAAATTTCCCTTTCCAAAATCCATCATATATCTAAGATTAATCGTCACGTCTTTTTTCTCCGCTATCTTCAAAAGCCACTTTGCACAATTGTCACCACAATTTGTGGCATTAAATACCTTGTCCGGCCTGTTCTCAATCAGCATCAGAGTCTTCACCCCGCCGGATAAACCTGTGGGCGGTATTTTTCCCAATACCGGACTGTCTATCACACCGCTATCAATTACCTTTGACTTATCCACCTCTGCAATCATCTCCACCGATAGCGGCGCTGTTATCCACTCGTCATGATACACGTTTTTAAAATACACTGATGTATTAAAAATCACGTCCTTCATGTCACCAAAAAAGATGTTTAACATATTACTTTCTCCCTTTACAACGCCAAAACGTATTTACAGGCTATCTCCAAAAACATTCGCTATTATCGGCCAATAAAAATTCAAGATTTGCCATTAATATGAAGCATCTTCCTCTGTATCCAACAATTTTTCCGATCTTCAATATCCGGCAGTGCTTACCGCAACTCTTCAGACATATCCTTTGATAATTCCTATCGCAGGATTTTCATGAGGCTTACGCTCAAATCCGTCAAGGACACTCAAATATCTCTGTAACTACCCCAGATAGGATGTTTTGAATTTCCCTCTTTTTAATTCTACAGCAACAAAGCATTTTAGCTCCCAATTAAAGAATAAAAGATGGATATACTGCTCCTCTCCAAAGACATCCAAGTGATACTGATTATGAATAAATGCAAAGTCTAGAATTACCCTATGGTGAGTAAACCCTATATGTAAAAATGCATCTTTCGGAAAATCCCGGCGATTTGAAACTTGCAATTTCCAAATTGGTTTAATTACATTTTTCCTATTTCAGAATTCATCAATTCCAAATTGCCTGACACATTTTCTGCAATCTTTTCGTGCTGTTCAACAGAATCCAAGAGTTCCCATTCTTTTTAAAGCGTCCGCATATACCGAAGTCCAAGTAACTTTTTTATTGCCATAACCGCTTCTCCCACTCGTTAATCTCCTAAGAAGTGAAAATTTGTGGTTTCAAAAATGATTATTTTCAGTTTATCATCGGCAGTAACCTTTCCCATAATCCTTTTAAAGTTTCCGTTGATATCATATCTGCTAAACAAACATATTCTGGAGCATGAATTTCCTGATTTTCTTCAATCCATTGCACTTCCGCTGGTGAAGGGTGATAAGGTGGTCAAGTTCTGTAAAATATCTTCCTATTTTCTTCTGTTCTTCTTTGCTAGGATACATTATTTCTATTTCCCCAAAAGTTCTTTTATTTATGATTGGAACAGCCTGCTGAGCTGACAATCTTTTTATTGTAGTTGCCTCTTTTTCGAGCATTGAAAAAATATAATCATCATCCATAAACTCAAACGGGATAACTGCATTTATTTGCTGATTTGTAGTAGCAAAATCCTTTATTTGCGCTACCTTACCAATAGTTGAACCAATACTAACAAACAGCGAGGTTCCTGGTCTTAATTTTCTTCCTAAATCAAAACCTTTATCAGTCAATGTAGTAATTGTATTATTAACATATCTGTTACTTTGAATATCTGCTGGACTAACAAATAATTTTACACCTCCATAATTATTTTTTTCTTTTGTTGGTGGTGTTGTACCAGTTACTATCTCGGATATATCATTTAACTTACGCTGTTCCCAAGCGTCTGTAAAACCATCAAATCGAATTTCCGGAACATTGGCTCCATTTTGTGGGAACATTTTTTGCAACATGTATTTTTTTAGTTTTTTAGTTTCATCACACTTACGCTGGTGAAGGGTGATGAGGTGGTCGAGTCGGGCAAAATAAGCTCCTATAATCTGTTGTTCTTCCATAGTTTTTGGCATCATCAGATACATATTCGCCATCTGCTTTCCAGATACCTCAACAAATGTAGAGCCTGCTCCGACTGTTTCACCATATCGTTTCAGTTCTTCACTTCTCGAAAAAATAAAGTATGAATCCAACTTATCTTTCTGCGGAACAATAGATTGAAATCCTTGATTAGTACAGCCTTCATGTGTTAAAATAGCGGTTTTTCCAATTCCTGCACGAGATGTAAACAAAACAGCTCCAATAGGAAGTATCTTAGCAGAACTTTTATTCAATCCTTCTTTTGTAATTTTTCTTTGACTAGATTTAAGATAAATTTGCTCTCCGATTTCTGCTGGCGCGTACCAATCAATATCTCCGTCCCAATATGCATCCACATTTGTATTTGGTGTTCCACCTCCTACAATTTCTGCAATCTCCCCCAACTTACACTGTTCCCAAGCATCCGTGTACCCTTTGAACCTGATCCTCGGTTTATCCACATCCATCACCTCTCAATCATCTTAATCAGATCATTTAATGTTTGATTGATCCTTTCATCAGAAGTAACCAGGTCTTTCATCAGGGATACAAATTCCCCCTGCGTCCGGTTGATTTCTTCCTCCGTCTGCTTCATATCGTTCAGAAGGGCTTTCATGTCTATTTCTTCCTCTTGCTCAAAATTGTCCACATACCTGGGAATGTTCAGGTTAAAATCATTCTTTTCAATATCCGCAAATTCCGCAAGGAAGGACTCCTTTTCCACTGTTTCCCGTCTGTTGTACAGGTCTATGACAGAATCGATATGCTCGTCCGTCATTGCATTCTGCTTTTTTCCTTTTTCGAATTTCCGGGATGCGTCTATGAACAATACATCCCGTCCGTCCCTGTGTTTTTTCAGCACGATAATACAGGTGGGAATGGACGTATTGTAGAATAAATTGGCCGGAAGCCCGATCACGGCATAGATATTTCCGGCCCGGAGCAGCTTTTCCCTTATCTTCCCCTCCGCTGCCCCCCGAAACAAAACCCCGTGGGGCAGTACGATCGCCATTGTCCCGCCGCTTTTCAGGTGGTACAGGCCATGCAGAAGAAACGCATAATCGGCTTTCGACTTTGGCGCCAGCACGCCGTAATCGCTGAATCTTTCATCCTGCAGAAATCCGGCGGCTGCGCTCCAGTTTGCCGAATACGGCGGATTCATAAGCACCATGTTAAAATCGGTTTCCTCATCCGTAGGCCAGTCCTCATCAAGGGTATCGCCGTTGCGGAGCTTCTGGTTCTCCGGCACGATACCGTGCAGGAACATATTCATTCTCGCAAGGTTATAGGTAGATGTCATCAGTTCCTGCCCATAATATTTAATGTAGTCCGGCTCTGCGGCATATTTTTTCGCATTCAGCAGAAGGGATCCGGAACCCATGCAGGGGTCATACACCGACAGCCCCCGTTTTCCCTCCTGCCCCGCAATCGCAATCCTTGTCAGAATTTTTGACACTGCCTGAGGCGTATAAAATTCCCCCGCCTTCTTGCCCGTTTCGGAAGCAAACTGTCCGATTAAATATTCGTAGGCATTTCCGAGGATGTCCGAATCCGTATTCAGAAGGTCGGCCCTGTCAATTTCCCTGATCAGGCTCGATATGGTATCGCTCTGTTTCTGATCCCCTGTCCCAAGACGGTTGGAATACAGGTCAATATCGGTAAACAAATCCGCAAACAGAGGGTCACTTTGCTCGATGTTGTTAAAGGCTTTCTGAAGCTGCTCACGGCTGAATGCGTTATTCCTTGCCGCATCCGCAAAACAGGTGTAGGTCAGATCCGGCTCAATGACATAATGACATTCCTCCCGGACCTGTTCTTTCAGTTCTTCCGCACTCTCATCCTCCAGCGCTTCTCTGTATGCCTCCAGTGCCGCCTTTAGGTTTTGCGGCTTTTCATCATAAATCAAATCATACGCCTTGATCAGAAAAGAATCCGACAGGTATTTGTAAAATACAATCCCCAGCAAATAATCCTTATATTCATTTGCATCCATTTTGGAACGCAAAATATCCGCACCGCTCCACAGTACACTGATCAAATCCCTGCTGCTTTCCAGTTCCGCCATCTTAACCCCTCCCTGTTATCACCTTCCAGTTTCCACTATGTCATCCATTCCGCAGCCAGGAGCCATACAGGCCTTTGATATACCCCTGTCAATCAGTATTTTCCATAATGGTTTGTAATTGACATTTGTTCTCTCATTTACCATATATCCTTCTCCGCAGTCTTGTTGATACAATTAAAATCAGTGACAGGATAAATTATAGCAGATGCCTGTCTAAATCACAATCATATCGTTTGAAAATTCAAGCGCTCTCTTCCTTTCATACAAAAAGCAGCCCCTCCGTCCAAAGTCAGGCTGCTTTTTGCTTTGCTTCATCAACTGAGATTTCTTTCACCCCAAAGGAACGAGCCGATATGCAATGCAATGCGATTGCGGTCCGAAACCTAACGATCCTCTGGTACACCGGTGCATGAATTCCCGAGTAATCAGTGCTTGATGTCCATGCCAGAACAAGGAGGAGGAAGGAGGCGAGCACAAGGCATCGTCGACTGGCGACAACGCAGTACTGGGGTGGACAGCGAGTGCTGATTGCTCAAGGATTTATGCATCAGTGTACCAGATACGCCTCCCGAAATGCTCCCGTCAGTTCCTCCAGGGTATAAAGTCCATGGTTCTCCACCCCTATAAATTCCGGACATGTAGGGTAAGTCACAAACATATCCTCCCCACCGGCACATCTGGCCCAGACGATCACCGTATACAGCGGCTCACTCTTGGTGATGATGTAATCCTCATAATCGACTCCCTCCAGATCCTTCTCAATAATCTCACAGGTAAGGCGGCACAATCCATAGGGGACTTCCTTATTGGTCCACCCCGGTCCGGAGGTTCCCATCCCCCACCGGACTCTGCCGGTCTCATCCAGCGTGTAGACGCCGTAGGCGGCCTCCCCGGTCTCCCTGTCGCTCCCGCTCATTTTATAGTTCACGGCGCCGTGGACGATATAGAGTGGATCTGCTATGAGGACCTGGCTGAAATCCTTTATATCGTCCGCCAGAAACCATTCGTTGTAAAGCGTCCGGTAGATCTTCATCACCCCCGGCGCGTCGGCAAAAGCCGGATCGGCGAAGGCCGCCTCCGCCTCCGGCGTAAGTCCCGGCGTAAAATCCTCCCGTCGGGCTTCCAGAAGAGTACAGTCCCCGTCGCCCCAGAAGCCGTCGGAATTGCCTCTGTCGCCCCAAAGACCGCCGTCCTGTCCTCCGCCGCCCAGATCGTCCCACTTCTGCCGCATCCCGATTCCGATTCCCACCGCGGCGCACAGGCAGGCCGCCGGTATGCACCACGCAAGCCGCCTGCGTTTCCTTCCCGCAGGCAGCTTCCTCCCAGGCTCTTTTGCTCCGCTATCTTCTATCCTCCCGACATCCTTTGTAATTTCTGCATACTCCGGTTTCCGGGCCTCCTCCAGATATTCTTCCCTTACATTCGTGATACTGTCATACAGCTTTTCCGCCTGCCTCATATCCGATACCCCTCCTCTTCCAGTCTGCCTTTCAGGCTCTGCCGAAGCCCATACATCCGTTTCGCAAGCCTTCCCGGCGGCATGCCCGCCTCCTCCGCAAGCTCCTTCACCGCTTCCCCATACCAGTATCGACGCAGGAAAAGGACTCTGTCTTCCTGGGAAAGCTCCCCCAGCCAGGCGTCGACCGCTTTGGTCAATTCTTTTGCCTCCAGCTTCTGTTCCACGCTCTCCGGCGACGGAATGCACTCCTCCAGCTCGGTCAAAAGCTGCTCCATGCCAGCATAGCGCTTCTTCCGGTGATTTTTGTTCCACAGGTTGAAAGCAATATTGCGCACCACCCTGCCCAGCCATGCGCCCAGCCTGTCCGGACGTCCCGGCGGAATGGCGTTCCAGGCCTGCAGCCAAGTATCGTTGACACACTCCTGGGCGTCCTCCTCCACTGACAGGATATTCCACGCCAGCCTGTGACAGTAGGTTCCGTATTTGGCCGCCGTCTCTGAGATGGCGGCCTCGTCCCGCTGAAAATATAACTCAATAATCCGTGAATCCTCCATGCTGCCGCCTCCGTTCCTGCTCCGGACAGTCCGGAGTCAAAAATACGCGAAATACCGCGAAGTCAAAGCCACAATTCCCTGTCCGTATTAACATGTCATCGCCGCCCGTCTATTCCATATCCATCCGGCGGCGCATTTTTCCAATTGAGTAGCGAAATGCCCGTCCGGCGACGGACCTTCCTGTAAGGAAGACAAAAGACCTGCCTTTATCTATAAAGACAAGTCTTTGCAGGAAATATTCCCAAATTTTAAAAAAAGCCAAACACCCTAATCCAAAACCTGTTTCACTGCCTCATAGCATTTTTCCGTAAGTTCCGTCAAAGCTCCTACCCGAACACTCCGAACAGCTCCTCCCAGTTGCCGCTCCTGATGATGCGGCTGCTGGGCCTGTCCACATTGGCAAGCATGGTCTCAATGCGGTTCTCCATGGTGATATCCACGAACCGGCCCACATCGATGCCCCGCAGTTCGAAGAACAGCCGGGGATCCTCGTCAAAGCGGTGCCCGATTCCGTACAGCACCGCCGCCACATGCTTGCACATCAGCGCCCAGTCGGGACAGCTGCA
>CAJUIP010000068.1 GCA_910586315.1 uncultured Lachnospiraceae bacterium
TTGTTTGAGTATGTTGTTTGTTGATACTTCAATTATACATCATTCAGCAGCGGGTGTCTTTATTTTGTGCAAAATTTGGTATTTACTCATTTATAGTATACAAGCTAAACAAAATTAGCATGATAATTGAATGTAGAATTATTATGCTTATTATTGGGAGGATACATATGTTTTTAAAGAGTGTATACGTGAAAAATTTCCGAAGCCTGCACAACATACATATAGACTTGGATGAAAGCACAATATTAATAGGTGAAAACAATGCAGGAAAAACTTCTTTTATGGACGCAATAAGAATTGCGCTTAATAGAGTAAATGGCAGATACACTTTTGAAGACTATGATTATTACATGGATGTTCAAGTCCTCTCTCCGAAAGATTCTGATGGAATCGAAATCATTTTGATATTTCAGGAGAGAACCATGGGAGAATGGGATGGATATATCATGGATAATCTGGGGGAGGCTGTCCAGTTCATTGAGGGAGAACCAGATTTAGGAGCTATCATCGTCAAGGTATCCTCTATATATAATCAAGCGACAAATGAATTTGAGTCAAAAGGTTCTTTTCTGAATAATAAATTTGAAGAAATTGCCGGAAGAGTACAGGCTAAACTCTCTACGTTTTACAATCTGTGCCCCGTTTTCTATTTACAGGCACTCAGGAACATAAAAGATACTTTCAGCAATAGGTCTCCTATGTGGGGAAAGTTTCTAAAGAAGGCTAACATTCCACAAGAGAAACTATTGGAGCTACAAGAAGGCATTAAGACACTGAATAAAGAAATCATAGAAAACGATACAAACTTGACCAAATTGGTGGGCACTTTGGAAGAGGTGCAGAAAGTGTTGGATTTTCAGGGGGATGACCTTGTGGCAATCAATGCATTGCCAATAAAGACATGGGAGCTTCTGTCCAAAGCACAGGTAGTATTAAATAATGCCAGTCAGGTCAGCTTTCCGTTGGAGAGACATGGACAGGGAACGCAAAGTGTAACAACTATTTTACTGTTCAAGGCATATATTGATATTTTGCTGGCTGAGCTGAATACTGCTAATGCAGAGGCTATATTGATGATTGAAGAGCCAGAGGCGCATCTCCATCCCCAGGCAACACAGGCAATAGAAAAAGTGATACAGGAGTTGAGGTGCCAGAAAATACTTACGACACATTCTCCCTACTTTTTGCAGAATGTTAATCTTTTAAATATTAGGCTTTTTAAGAAAGTGAATGGAAAGACAGAAGCAATTAAGATAATCGATAAAATTACCATTCCTTTAACGGAAATACCCGAGAGCCTTTGCAGAATGGCTCCACATTATGATAATATATTAGAGTTAAACGAAGAAAAGAAAACATTAATCATACATAAGCCTATATTCAGGGAAGTTGCACGTGCATTAAAAGGAGTCTGTAAAGAAGATGGAATAGACGATTATATTTTAAAATCACGGGATATTTTTATCACAGAGGAACTGAATAGCCTGAATATGTATGTGCAGCGTACAAGAGGTGAAATTCTATTTGCCAGAAAGTGGATATTATATGAAGGGCAAACAGAAGAGGTCATAATCCGTTTTTGCGCAGAGAAACTGGGATATAATCTGGAACAATACGGCATAAGCGGCGTTTTCTACAGGACGAATGGCTCAGCGGGTGCGTTTGTCAAATTGGCCCGCATACTGGGCATAGAGTGGGTATTGCTTGGTGACAGGGACTTACAAGGGAGGAAAACGATTGGCGAAATACGAAATTGTGGATATTCACAAGAAGAGATTGCGCAAAAGGTATTTCTCACAAGTGAAAAAGATATAGAAAATGAGTTTGCAAAGAATGGATTTTTAGCTGATTATGAGACCATAGTGTCTGATATAATTGATGATGATGTGAAAAAACTTAAGGAAGATGGGAAAGATAATGAATATAAAGAGGCAATAATATCCATCGTACAGGCAGGAAAAGTCGAATACGCCTATAAGCTCATTGATGTCTGGAAAACAAGAAATATGCAAAAAGAAGAGATTCCTGATTTTATAAAAAAGTTCATCGGAGAGGTATGCAAAAATGGGTGAGAAGATATATACACAATCTCAACAGGATGCTATTAATTGGGGAGAAGGACCTGTGATTGTTTTGGCAGGTCCGGGTTCCGGCAAAACAGCAGTACTTACTGAAAGAATCATCCGGCTTTTAAAAGACGCTGAAAGAGAATCTTTCAGGATATTAGCGTTGACATTTACCAATAAAGCGGCAGCCGAAATGAGTGAACGAGTGGCTGCAGGCATCGAAAATCAGGATAGAAGGCTGTTTATAGGGACATTTCACTCATTTTGCTCAGAGGTGCTTCGTAATCATGGTTCTTATGTCAATTTAAAGTCAGATTTTGAAATATATAGTTCAAATGATGATTTAAATGCGGTGGTAAATGAGATTAAGGAGGAATATTGTGAGCAGCACCCGGAGGACGAAATATCTGAATTGAAGCAAATACCAAGGGCGGCTACATTATCCTGGGAGTAAAAGAGGATAAAAAGAAGCCCTCACCGGAAGAAAGGTTTAACATACAGGGAATCAAGAATCCCGGAAAGCAAATAGAGGATTTCTGGAATACAATCAACGGAAATAAAGTCAATGCCAATATCCTGAAAGACGAAGACGTATTCATCGTAGAGGAGAACGGCATTCGTTTGATTGTAATAAAAGTCCCCAGGGCAGACTATAAACTGCGTCCGGTCTATGTGGGAGAAAACCCATATAAGGGCACATACAAGAGAAATAACGAAGGAGACTATCACGCCACAAACTACGAAGTTGACGGGATGATTCGTGACAAGAATCCGGACGGAAATGACGGTATGATTCTCGAGTACTACACAATGGAAGACATCGACAAAGAGACACTGCGGAAATACCGCCAGATTTTTGAAATCAGAAACGATGGCCATGTCTGGAATTCCCTTGACGATCAATCATTTCTTGAAAAGCTTGGTGGATACCGAAAAGACCGAAGAGAAGAAAAAGAGGGCCTGACCCTTGCAGGTCTGATGATGTTCGGAGACGGGCTTGCCATAAGGGACGAGTTCGACAACGTGTTCATGGATTACCGGGACGAAAGCGAGGTCACGCCGGAGATTCGCTGGAACGACCGCATCACCTATGATGGAACCTGGGAAAACAACCTATTCAACTTCTTTACGAAAGTCACGCCAAAGCTGACTGCCGACCTGAAGAAGCCCTTTAAGCTGGAAGGGATGCAGCGCATTGATGAGACTCCTGTCCATAAGGCAGTCAGGGAGGCTTTCGTGAACCTGACTATACATGCGGATTATTTGATGGATGCAGGAACCTTAAAAGTGATAAAGCGTGCGGACGGATTTGAATTTACGAATCCCGGAATCTTGAAGCTTCCTCTTGAGGAAATCTACCAGGGAGGGAATTCCAAGCCAAGGAATCCCCGCATGCAGACAATGCTCAGGATGATTGGATTTGGAGATAATGCCGGTTCCGGTTTTCCGGCCATTTTAGCGGCATGGAAAGAGGAAGGCTGGATAGAGCCAGAACTGAAAGAAGACACGAGGTTGAATCAGGTTACTTTGACATTAAAGATGATTGCAAATGAAAAGGAGATGAAAGAAGATAAGAACTTCAATCAAAAAAATGAAAGAAGTTTGAAAGAAGTTTTGAAAGAAGTTTTAATAGCAAAAGAGTATGAGAAAATGTTTCCTATTATTGAATATTTAGAGGGAAATTCTGCTATTACGACGCAGACTGCTGAACGGCTGACAGGAAGGTCATCGGCTACGGCATGGCGTTATTTAAAGAAACTTGTAGAGGCAGGAATAATAGAGCCTGATGGAAATACAAATAATGTAGAATACAGAAAAATTGTGAATTAGGTGAAATGCAAAGATAATAACCAACGTAACTGGCCATGGGAAAGGAAAATGAGGCAAAAAATGGCAGAATTAAACCTAAAACAAATTATAGACCGTCTCAATGCAGAGTTTGTTGGAGACACCCGCAAACTGGTCTTCTGGTACGACGATAAAGCAGAGTTTGAGGTGGATATGCAGGAAATGGCGCTGGAAAATGCCAAGGTATATTTCCTGCAGCCGGACAATCAGTTCCAGACAAAAATCTTTCTGGAGCGCATAGACAAGACGACCAATTACTTAATCTATGCACCCTTTCCGAAGCCGGACGTAAGGGACAACCACCTGGAGGACACATTGCTGTACTCCAAACGCTTCTTTGCAGACCGTGCATCCCTTTTGGCGGTGGATTTAGGAATAGAAGAAAAGTACAAGCCTGTCATTGAGAAGCATATTAAATTCTTTGCAGAGAAAGAGCGGACCAGGCGTTTTTATGACTTGGAGATTGAGAATTTTAATGAAGAAAACATCCTGACCGGGCTTCTCAGCGCAATCTGCCGTACCCGAACCTGCTCCTTCGAGGAAGTGATTCGGATAATGCTGACCGAGGGAAGCCTGGAGGAGAACAAGTTTCTGGCAGAGATGGAAAAGTACGATTTACAGGATGCTTTCTGGAAGCTCTGCGAGCAGCAATTTGGTTACACCGATGTAAAGCCGACTTTGGAGAAGCTGACAGCCACTTTGTTCGTTACATATACAGCAAAGTACGTTCAGGCCGAACTGCCGAAGCCGTGGAAAGTATTTGTGTCCTATAAATCAGGCAACATCATTGCTTTCCTTGATAACCTGATGAACAATGTATTATATCGGGAACGATATGATGTACTCTCGGATCATGTGGCAGCCGGGTTAAACGCCATGTCATCCTTTATGGCCTGCCTGCCGGAAGAACTGTTGGAATGCGATACATTTCTGTGCATTGACCAGATTCTGATAAATTGGGTGGCCCAGCGTCTGTTGGCGGAGGATACCGGGGCAAAGCTGAATGGACTGAGCATTCCGCAGATTTGTGAGAAGCGGATGAAAATGCACTTTGGCAGCAAAGTCGGCAAGGAGTATCAGCTGCTTTGCAGTGCCTGGCAGCTGGTTCGCGCAGGAGACTATAGCTGCCCGGATGGATTTCGGGCCATCCTTTTGCAGTACCAGAAAAGGGATTTTCAGCTGGATCAGGAATATAGGCATTTTTATTTTATGTATGACCAGCTGGAGGATACGTCTTTCCTGGAACCCCTGCGCGATTTGATTGAAAATATATATACCAATGAGTATCTGGCAGTCCTGCTTCCAAAGTGGAATGCCGGTATTCGAGAAACGGATGCTTTCCTGCAGCTTCCGTTACAGCGAGCTTTCTATGAGCATTATGTCAAAAATACAAAAGAGCGTACCATCGTGATTATTTCAGATGCGCTGCGGTATGAGGTCGGCCAGGAGTTGTTCCGAAAGATGCTGGATGACCCGAAATGCACAGCCAGTCTGGAGCCCCAGTTAAGCGTGCTGCCCTCATATACCCGTCTGGGAATGGCTGCGCTTTTGCCCCACACATCGCTTACCGTCACCGATGATTATAAGGTTTTGGCTGACGATGCGCTTTGTGATGACCTGGTCGGCCGTCAGACTGTTCTGCAAAAGCACAGCCCCAGCGGTGTCTGTGTGCAGTTCGATGACATTAAGTCCCTGAAAAAGGCGGAGCTGCGGGATATTTTTACGGGCAGGCAGACCATATATGTGTACCATAATCAGATTGATGCCAGAGGGGACAAAGCAAATACAGAAAATGAAGTGTTCGTGGCCTGCCAGGAGGCGGTTGCTGAGATAATGGAGCTGATTCGGCGCATCTCCCTCAATGCCAATACATATCACTTTATCGTAACGGCAGACCATGGTTTTATCTATAAGCGGGATAAGGTATCGGAGAGGGACAAGATTAAAACATGGAATGACAAAAAGGCTTTTGCAAGCCGCCGCTTCATTGTTGCCCCGGAGCCGATGGTGGATGACGGGATTGACTCCATTCGTCTGGGAGAAGTTTTAGGGAATGATGATACGAAAGTGGTGTCCTTTCCAATCAACAGCAATGTCTTCAAGGTGACCGGTGGGGGCGCGAATTATGTGCACGGCGGTTCTTCTCCCCAGGAGATGCTGGTGCCCGTTTTGGAAATCAAGATGGAGCGCGGACACATGGAGACCCGCAAGGCAGGAATCGCACTGGTCAGCATGGTACAGAAAATCACCAACAAGACTACCATCCTGGATTTTATCCAGTCGGACTCAGTGAGCGATACGGTTAAGGCGGCATCCTACAAAATATTTTTTATCTCCGAGGAGAATGAGCGGATTTCCAATGAGAATAGCTATATAGCTGACAGCAGGGAACCGGAAGCGAGAAAGCGGATTTTCCGGATGAAGTTCCAGTTCAAGGATAAAAAATATCACAAGGACAAGCAGTATTTTCTTGTGGTGCGTGACGCGGACAGCGGGTTTGAGACATTCCGCCATCCGGTGATCATGGATCTGATGTTCGCGGATGATTATGGATTTGGGTTTTAGCGATACTGTGGGAGGCGGTTTTGATGATGGACTTCATGGACAGTGATGACACTAGGGCTGTGCTGAGAGGGAAGCTGAGGGAGAATTTTGACGGGAAAATTGTCCGGAAAGATTTAACAAAGAAAATGAAAGAGGGAGCCAATGTCCCGGTCTACGTCCTGGAATTTCTTCTGGGGCAGTACTGCAGCGCGGATGATCCTGAAATCATTGAAGATGGCGTAAATAATGTAAAGCGCATTCTTGCAGATAATTTTGTGCGCCCGGACGAGGCTCAGAAGATTTTATCCGTGCTGCGGAAGAATGGCAGCCATACGGTCATTGATATGGTCACAGTCAGGCTGGACATCAAAAAGGATTGCTATTTTGCCGAATTTTCCAATCTTGGATTGACGACCATACCTATTTCGGATGATTACCCGGAAAAGTATGACCGTCTATTATGCGGTGGGATTTGGTGCATTGTGCAGCTGGAGTATGAGGTGGAAGGAGATGCCAGTTTCGGAATTGTTTCATCCGATGGAGAAATGCTGAAATCCAGGCAAAAGAAGCAAAAGGATATTTCTCCGATCAGTATCCGAAAGCTGACACCCATTCAGATGCCCCACATTGAATTGGAAGAGTTGAAGGCAGGGCGGAAAGCATTTACGAAGGATGAGTGGATTGATGTGCTTCTGCGTTCAATCGGAATGGAGCCAGAGGTGCTGTCTTACCGGGAGAAATGGCTGCTTTTGACCCGCATGCTTCCACTGGTTGAGAACAATTTCAATTTGTGCGAATTAGGGCCCAGAAGTACCGGAAAATCCCACTTGTATAAAGAAATATCGCCCAACAGTATCCTGGTGTCCGGCGGACAGACAACGGTTGCAAACCTGTTCTACAACATGGGCAGAAAGACAGTGGGATTGGTGGGGCTGTGGGACTGCGTTGCTTTTGACGAGGTGGCGGGCATTCGGTTCAAAGACAAAGACGGTATCCAGATTATGAAAGATTACATGGCATCCGGATCTTTTGCACGGGGCAAAGAGGAAAAGGCGGCTTCCGCATCCATGGTGTTCGTGGGAAATATCAATCAGAGCGTGGATGTGCTGCTTAAGACTTCCAGTCTGTTCGACCCTTTTCCGCCGGAAATGGGGACGGACACAGCTTTTCTTGACCGGATGCACTGCTATATTCCAGGATGGGAGATTCCTAAGTTCCGCCCGGAGCATTTCACGGATGACTACGGGTTCATATCGGACTATCTGGCGGAGTTCATTCGGGAATTGCGGAAAGAGCAGTACGGGGATGTGCTGGACAAGTATTATCGTCTGGGCAAAAACCTGAATCAACGGGATACAATCGCGGTTCGGAAAATGGTGGGCGGCTTTGTGAAGTTGCTGTATCCGGACGGCGTGTTCACGAAAGAGGAGCTGGAGGAGATACTCAAGATATCACTGGAGATGCGCCGCCGTGTGAAAGAGCAGCTGAAGAAGCTGGGCGGTATGGAGTTTTATGATGTGAATTTCTCTTACATAGACAATGAGACCTTTGAGGAGAAATATGTCTCTGTGCCGGAACAGGGCGGCGGAAAGCTGATTCCGGATGGCATGTGCAACCCGGGACAGGTATATACGGTTTCCCAGGGTAAGTCCGGCATGATTGGAGTCTTTCGACTAGAGTCTCAGATGCTGCCGGGGAATGGCAGGTTTGAGAGAACGGGGCTTGGTTCAGACAGGGATGCCAAGGAAGCCTCTAATACGGCTTTTAATTATCTGAAGGCAAATGGCGGGAGAATCAGCGGCTCTATCAGTACTACTATAAAAGACTACATCGTAAATTATCAGGATCTGCAGGGAATTGGAATGACCGGAAAGCTGGCGCTTCCTACTTTGATAGCGCTTTGCTCCATTGCGCTGGGAAAGCCTGCCGTCAGCAATTTGGCGATTCTGGGCGACATCAGCATCAGCGGTACTCTGATCAGGGTGGAGGAACTGGCCAATGTGCTGCAGGTCTGCCTTGACAGCGGAGCGAAGAGGGTGCTGCTTCCCAGTACGTCCTTTGTTGATTTTGCCACAGTGCCGCCTGAGCTGATGAGTTCTTTCCAGCTGATTCCATATCA
This sequence comes from uncultured Lachnospiraceae bacterium, assembly GCA_910586315.1. GTDB lineage: Bacteria > Bacillota > Clostridia > Lachnospirales > Lachnospiraceae > CANRXD01. Next base: position 8,578 of record CAJUIP010000068.1, read on the forward strand.
AAGCGCGGAGGATGCGGTTTATAAGGCGTTAGGGGTGGAGTGATAGTGGCTGGGCATTTATGCTATACTGAATTATGTCATGCGACCGCAGGATCTGGAATATGGAGGAAATGCTGACGGATGGAATGATTGCTGTAGGAGGACAGCGCCAAGGGAAGACGAAGCAGATCAGCCTTTTGGAACAGGTGGCAGCTTTCGGGGAAGGCTCCGGAGTGGAAGGAAGGGCTTAATAAAATGAGAGTCAATATTTTGCTGGAAGGCTTTGATATCGATGCTCCATGGCTCTATGGAGAACTGAAGAAGTATATAAAGCCGAATCATTCCGTGGCAGTGCTGGCGTTTGCATTCCGGGAGAATCGCGTAAAGTCTCCTGCGGACTGGGATGCGTTGTACAGCAAAGAGAACGGCATGTATTATGGCGGAATTGTCGGAGGATTTGCGGCCTATGGTATTCCGGAGGAAAGGATTACCTTTGTCAACTATTTTGCGGACACCGGGGAATCCGCCGCCCGGAAAATGGAAGCGGCGGATATTCTCTATTTCCTCGGCGGATTGCCCGACAGAATGATGAACCGAATCAAAGAGTTCCGTTTATACGATGTTCTCATGAAACATAAAGGAATCCTGATGGGGTACAGCGCCGGCGCCGTCATTCAGCTGGCGGAATATTATCTGGCTCCTGATGAAGATTACCCGGAATTCCAATATTTTGAAGGGCTTCCATACTTGGACAAGTTCTATGTACAGGTGCATTATACTGGCACAGCGGCACAGGATACCGCCATTGCGCGTGCCCTTGCGGAGCGCGGCAAAACAGTATATGCCACTGCGTTCAAGCGCGGCGCAATTCTTGTGGACGATGGAAACGTTAAACTGCTTGGGGATGTCCGAATGTTCGGTAAATGATAACGAGGTAAGAAAGTGAATAATATGGATTTCACGACAGTTACAGCTTGCGGTGAATGCTGTGCGGGATAGAAAATCTGTGAATTAGCCGACAATCCCAAATATCCGAAACTTCCGGTTGACAAGACTGGACTATTGTGATAGTCTGTAAATGAGCTCAGACTATTGCAATAGTCCATTTTATATTTCAGGAACAGAAATTTCAAAAACAAAGCATGCAAGACACCATGAACCAGGGAACTACAAATTAAGAAATTAGAAAACCAAAACAAGAAACCAAAACCCAAAACAAGAAATCAAAAACAGAAACAAGAAACCAAAAACAGAAACAAGAAACCAAAAACAGAAACAAGAAACCGAAAACAGAAACAAGAAACCAAAACCAAGAAACCAAAACCAAGAACCCAAAACCCAACAAACCAGATAGGAGATTCCATGGAAGGAAAGCTGTTTGATTCGGAACTGAAAGTTATGGAGGTTCTGTGGGAGCAGGGCCCCAGCTATGCCAGGGACATCGTAGACATCCTGGCGGGCCGCATCGGCTGGAACAAGAATACCACTTATACAGTCATCAAGAAATGCATGGAAAAAGGCGCCATAGAGCGCGGCGAGCCGGGATTCCTCTGCACGCCCCTGGTCACCAGGGAAGAGGTGGCAAAAAGCGAGACCGAGCAGCTCATAGACAAGATGTTCGGCGGCTCCAGCGAGCTGTTCTTTTCATCATTTCTGAAAAGCAAGGGGATTTCGGAGGCGGAGGCACTCCGGCTTGCCCGCATGATAGAGGAGGCGAAATAAATG
>CAJUIP010000069.1 GCA_910586315.1 uncultured Lachnospiraceae bacterium
CATACCATTCCTGATACAGAGATTTTAATCGTTGGCTTAACTTAATGACATTGGCTGCTGAGGAGGCCCCATTTATCCCAGCGGGTATCCTGCTGGTATTTTGTATAGTAATTGTCTGAGTCAAAGCGGTCAGTGAACTTTTGCCCGGTCTTTTCCTTAAAAAGCTGATGCTCTTCGGCTTTCAGGATCCGTTCATCCAGCTCCAGCCTGCGTTCCAGATAAGAGAGCCTTTTCTGCTCTGCATCGGTAAGGTCCTGCTTGCTGGAGAGCTGTTCATACTCGGACTGCAGGTTCTGGTAAGCGGCCTGGAGGCTGTTGACCTTTGCTTCCTGTTCTTCGACGGTTACGTTAAGTGTATCCCAGCCCGCTTGAACTAACTGTATAATTGTACTGATGGCAAGGATGGGGAGAGCGTTTGCAGCTATGTTTTTGAGGGTGGCGGCGAAGTGAGCAGTGGATGTAGAAGCATTTGCAAGGTGCTGTTGATATTGTTGGGCAATATTACCTGTGCCGTTCCAGGTATTAAGAAAATTTTTAAAAGAGGTATCAGCGGTTTTAATGGAAGAAACATCTATTGCCAACCCACTATTGAGTACCTCTTGTAAGTCGTTAATTAGATCGAGGGTATCCGTAGGGATTTGTTTCGATAATTTATTAAGCAAGGTTGTTTTATTACCATTTGCATCATAGTTTACAACGTTTAAAATAAATGGTATATTTAGTATCAATTACTTGGAATAATTGATAGGGAGGAGTATATGAGTAGCAATAAATTATTTGTTTGTCCAAGGTGTATTGAATTGTTGAGGAATGAATCTGTAAAAACTTACATTCAATATAGAGGGTTTTATACAATTGTTAAAGTACCAGAGAATAGGATATGTCCAAAGTGTAATGGCGAATTGATTGAGATAGATATATTACAGGAAGATGCAATAATTTTTACTAAAATAACTAATGATACTAATTTCCTTGAGTCAATGATTCATTTAAAAGAAAAAGACCCGATTGAATATCAACTCAAACTCAATCAATTTAAAACCCAAATACAACAGCAGGAAAACAGCCGCGCACAGGCAGCTAACACTGTGAAATGCCCCAGATGCGGCTCCACTAACATCACCGCAGGGCAGAGGGGCTATTCCCTCCTGACAGGTTTTGTCGGTTCCGGGAGAACCGTGAACCGCTGTGCCAACTGCGGGCATAAATGGAAGCCTTGAGAAGCCTTGAGACGTATATTAGCCACCCGCCCGGAAGACCGCCGAAGCTGTCCTGCGCAGGCATATGAGATTTTCTGATATTCCGCCCGGTATCCAGAAATTCCGGGACACGGATGTCACGGAAAGCCCGAAATGAGCCCGGATGGCGAATAGAGGGCGGTTTCGTCCGCATTTTACAGCCGCCGCCGGAATATCTTAGAAAATCCATATGGCGGAGCCGGACGTAAGGGGATCTTCCGGGCGGCTTCCACAGTCTGCGGGGGTTTCCATGTATCCCGGACATTTACCCGTTTTTGATCTGTCTGCGGTTCTGTTTTTTGGTCTTTCAATTACCCTTTTCTGTATTTCAGTTTTCTCCGTCATGTTTTTCCAAGTCATCAACGGAGCTGTGTGATATGTACTAAGTAGGGCAGTAGTGAATACTGTCTGCATCCCTATTCGCTTCTCAGGGCCTTTCGCCCGGGTCACGGATCATGTATCTTGCAGCAATCCCACAATTAAGCCTGTGGGACACCGTGTCTTGTCAGCCTCTCGCACGGCATATTAGGAAATCACACTTTCCCGGTGCCATATACCGTGTCGGGATTACCATTTTCACACAGGAAAACTGTGCTTAGTGCATCATGGATTTTGCCATGACGATACCTTTTCAGGCTTACGGCTTCCCCCGATATTCGACATGTTCCGGATAAAAATCCGGGGAGCAGTCTTCCCGATGAGCAGCATCAAATCGAAGAACATCTCTCTTCAGCCATATGGCTTATTGATATGACCTTATGTAGAAGGGCCTGTAAACTATGACGTGTAACTTACGTTAACCCTGCTCCCTTTGCACCGGCGACGGCGCCGCCGATGGTGCCAAGCGTCCCTAAGGCGCCGAGTTTGTCTGTAATGAAATCCAGCACATTTACCGTGCCGTTACCGAAATCAACAATCCCTTTTAACAGGCCGTCTCCTGCAAGGGTATCCGCGAACTCCTGAAAAGAAGCCAGCAGACGTGAAAGGGAATACTGGATGCCCTGCTCGTATTTCTCCTGTGCCTTTAATGCGGAGCCGGAAGATTTTTCCACTGACCGGTAGGCATCTTCGACTGAGGAGATACGATCCAGCACGGATCCGAGGGCTTCCCCTTGAGACCCCGCAAGGGCATCCAGTAAGCTGCCCTGTTCGGTGGCGGAAAGGTTTTGCCATTCATTCCCGATCCCCACAATGATGCTGTAGAGATCTTTAAGCTGTGTGCTGTCTGAACCGGCCATGATATCAAAGCCCGTCAGCTCCTGCACCAGATCCCGTAACAGTGCGGTGGATTCTAATATCCCGCCGGCTTCTGTTCCTGCCGCTTCCAGCTCCTGCCTTATGCCATAAATATGGGCTTCAACGGCATTCCATAAATCTGCCACGGCAGAGGGATCCTGCAGGATGCTGTCCGCCCCTGCCGTGAGGGCGACTGCTTCTGTAAGGCCAGTGTCTGATGCACGGAAAGACCCTGCGCTTTCCTGTAATGCCTTACCGATCCCGGCGGGATCAAGGGAAAGGTCATTCCCGGCTTTGGAGAGCATGTCAAGGAGCTGTCTTACCTCCCCGGCCTCCAGCCGCAGTCCCTGTACCGTGGAAACAAGTGCCTCATTGGATGCACTGATATCCATGCCGGTGATGTGGCTGTATAAGGCGGCGGCCTCCGCCAGTGCGTTGGCATCCGGCAGGCCGTACCCCATCCGGCTCCACTTGGCGGTAATACCGATCAGGTCACTGATGGAGATACCGTATTTCTGTGCGCTGTTCGCCGCCTGTTCAAAGTAAGCGCTCAGCTCAGACGCAGATGCGTCGCTGGACTGGCTTAACTGCGTCATGGCGGCATCGACCTTGACTGCCTCTTCCGGGATTATTTTCAGATATTCCAGAAAACCGATGATATCCGAAAATTCGGAGAGCCAGTCAGAAAAGCTTTTTTTAGGTTTATTGGATTCCGACGTTTTACTGGTTGGAATTTCAGAATTGCTCTGGGATTCCATCAAAGAATCATCCATAGATAGTTCCTCCTTTTTGGTTTTGTAGTTTGTTGGTTTTCATTTTATAAGGCTGCTAATCTGCAGACTGCCACAGTACAGGGACTTGCGTTATACGTTCCTGTATTCTGGCGGGATACAGAATGCCTGGTTTTACTTCAATCCATCTGTTTTGCAGCCTGGTAACCCTGGTAAATCTGACTGGCGGCTTCGGCCTGGCTGCCGCCCCGCCTTCTGGCGTTAACTACAGCGGCTTCCAGTTCTGCTTCCGCCGCTCCCAGGGCCGCATTGCGGAGCTGCTCGTTGGCGTAGGTGAGATATTCCACTGCCGCCGCCTCGGTTTTTAAACCGTTGATGGTATCTGCGGCATTCCTCGCCATCTGGATCTGCATCTCCTCAAGCTTCGCCTGCGAGAGACGCTCAAAAGCACTGGCGTTTAAACCTAACTGCCCGTTCTCATCCACAAGCTGGGAGAGGAACGTAAAGCCCATGTTAGTAAGCTCCTGGTACTGGTCCACCGTGATCTTCCCATTCTGGTTGTAAGTGTCCCGGATATCGCAGAGGGACTTGTAGGAAGACTGGAGCTTGTCCATCTCGGAGTTCAGGCCGGAGAGGGCGTTGGTTTCGGATTTGGCGGATTTGGCGGCGCCGGAGGAGCTGGCCTTTCCGGGTTTTACGGGGTTAAATTCTATTTGAAAGTTCCCGGTCTTGCGTTTGATAGCCGCCATCATGTCAGATAGGACTGTCTTATAATCACCACGTCCATTTATAACCCGGTTTGCGGCGGAGGCGGCAAGGGCGGAAACAGCCGTGTCACCGTAGGCGTCAGCCAGTCCTTTTAACTGGTTAATCTTTTCTTCCGTGCTTAGGCCGGTGGTATTATAGGCAATTTCGGCGGCGGCTAACTGGTAAATCATTTCACGGGTGATACCCGCAGCCTGTCCCTCATTTAACAGGTTAAACATGTCTGCCTGTGAGGCTTCCGCAAGATTGTGGGATGCGATAAGTGCCGCGCCCTTCGACTCGGCAAGTGCACGCATGGCCAGTTCGTCTGCGTTGGCAATGCCCATTGATTCCAGTAACCCGGAGAAAAGCCCGGCGGTTTCTTCTGTCAGTTCATCAGTGGCTGTACTTGCATTGTATATCTCGCCTGCAAGGATATTGAATGCTTCCTGTGCCTGGCCAGATGTGACATTGGCATTTGTCATTACCTGGGCAAAGTTGTTGAACGCGTCCATATCAATATGGAAGCCAATATCCGCCGTCTTATTGAAAGCGACTATTGAATCATGGATGCCGTCAAGCATATCAGAGTCAATGTTTTTAGGATGAAACCCATCGGCAAACACTTCTTCATATGCTGATTTAAGCGAAGTGAGCGCCGGCTTTAATTTTGTACTGAGGTTTTCGAATAAAGTGGAAAGGCCTGCGTCAGCAGAATCTGCTGTTTCCATGCTTTCTAAGGCAGACAGCTCAGCTTCGAATGCTTTTATTGCTTCTTCTGCATTGTGAATACCATCCGTAGCAGTAATCCATAATTCTTTCTGTTCCGGGGTAAGTTTATTTGTGTATTCAACTAGTTTTTCATAGCCGAATTCATCATCAGAATAGGCATCCCTGTCCGCAGAACCATGATCGTCATAAATAGAACGGATTGATTTTGCAACACGGTCATTTGTATCATCATAAGTACCATTCAATTTCTGAATGTCTGAAAGCATTTTTTCTGTAGAATGATACAGCTCCTGCCAGTTTTTAAAGTGTTCTTCGGCGATAGCGGTGTCTTCATCATTTAAATCGCCAGAAGCAAGACACTCTTCAAAATACTGAATGTTATCAGCATACTTTCCAAGATTAATGGTCATTTTGTCTGCACCATCTTCTAAGTCTTTCATAGCAGCAGTCTGACGATTTTGAGCGTCATCAATATGAGACTGATATACATTCCATGCATCGGAGCTTTCCGCAACAGTATCCCTATATTTTGTCCATTCTGCAATCTGCTCCTGCGTAGCCTTAATATCATCCATTTTCTGATCATACAGTTTTGATAAGAAGGCATAATTATTGGGATTTGTGTTTATTCTGTCAAGGGTTGTTTCTCCAGCATATTGTACATTGTAATTATCCTTATCAAACCAGTCAGTAAACTTAGTCCCGGTTTTCTCTTCAAATAACTGATGTTCCTCTGCTTTCAGAATACGTTCGTCAAGTTCTAAGCGGCGTTCCAGATAAGAGAGCCTTTTCTGCTCCGCATCGGTAAGGTCCTGCTTGTTGGAGAGCTGTTCATACTCGGACTGCAGGTTCTGGTAAGCGGCCTGGAGGCTGTTTACTTTCGACTCCTGTTCTTCCACGGTTACATTGAGATTATCCCATGCCAGCATGCCAGCCTGGATGACGAGGTTGATGAGGAGGATGGAGCCGGCGTTGACGGCGATGTTTTTGAGGGAGGTGGCGAATTGGGAGGTGGATTGTGTAGCAGACTGTATGTAAGTGTCAATATCAGATATTTGTCGTTTGTTATTGTCTACATCTGATAAAAACTTGAGTAATTCCTTGTCTGTATTCCCGATACTTTGGGCGTAGGCAACCCAACCTTGGTTTAGAGAGGAAGGATCTACATCTTTGTAACTGTTTGCAAAGTTTTTAAAATTGATAGAGGGAGTTGACGTATTAGGTTCTATTTTATGCACCCAAGATGTTTTTGATCCGTTTTTGTCATAGTTTACAACGAAAGAGTCTAAGAGTATAATAAAATAATACTTAGAATATTATTTTTTGGAGGATAAACAAATATGTATTGGTGCATAAATTGCGATAATCTGGTGTCGTCAAATTTTGATTATGATAAATTAATATGTAAAAGGTGCGATTCAAGTAATATTATAAATATTCCCGATGATATTAAAATGACAGTAGGCGAGTTGATGACTTTAAGGGAAATATCTATGGATAATAATTTCCTTGAGTCAATGATTCATTTAAAAGAAAAAGACCCGATCGAATATCAACTCAAACTCAGCCAATTTAAAACCCAGATACAACAGCAGGAAACCAGTCGCGCACAGGCGGTCAACACTGTGAAATGCCCCAGATGCGGCTCCGCCAACATCACTGCAGGCCAGAGGGGTTTTTCCCTTCTGACAGGCTTTGTGGGTTCCGGGAGGACTGTGAACCGCTGTGCCGGCTGCGGGCATAAATGGAAGCCATAAAACGTAGATAAGCCGTCTGCCCGGAAGACTGCCGAAGCCGTTCTGCGCAGGCATATGAGATTTTCTTATATTCCGTCCGATATCCAGAAATTCCGGGACACGGATGTCCCGGAAAGCCCGAAATGAGCCCGGATGGCGAATAGAGGGCGGTTTCGTCCGCGCTTCCCAGCCAATGCCGGAATATTTAGAAAATCCATATGGCGGAGCCCGACGCGAGGTGATCTTCCGGGCAGGCGGCTCTCTGCTTATGTAAGGCATTCCAATGCCATCCATCCATTCATTCAGAGGCTGTATCATCCAGCCGTCCAGCTTTTGATTTTGTAAAATAATGCTTCGGGTATTTCTTCTTCATCCGTCATGTTATTCCAAGCCATCAACGGATCTGTGTGATATGTACTAAGTAGGGCAGTAGGAACTACTGTCTGCATCCCTATTCGCTTCTCAGGGCCTTTCGCCCAGGTTACGGATCATGTATCTTGCAGCATCCCATAATTAAGCCTGTGGGCTACCGTGTCTTGTCAGCCTCTCGCACGGCATATCTGGAAATCACACTTTCCCTGTTACATATACCGTGTCGGGATTACCATTTTCACACAGAAAAACTGTGCTTAGTGCATCATGGATTTGCCATGACGATACCTTTCCAGGCTTACGGCTTCCCCCGATATTCGACATGTTCCGGATAAAAATCCGGGGAGCAGTCTTCCCGATGAGCAGCATCAAATCGAAGAACATCTCTCTTCAGCCATATGGCTTATTGATATGACCTTATGTAGAAGGGCCTGTAAACTATGACGTGTAACTTACGTTAACCCTGCTCCCTTTGCGCCGGCGACAGCGCCGCCGATCGTACCCAGTGTCCCTAAAACACCGAGCTTGTCGGTAATGAAGTCCAGCACGTTCACCGCGCCGTTCCCGAAATCCAGAATCCCCTTTAACAGGCCGTCGTCCGCAAGCGTGTCTGCGAACTGCTGGAAAGATGCTTCCAGACGGCCGAGGGAATACTGGATGCCCTGTTCATATTTCTCCTGTGCTTTCAGGGCAGCCCCGGAAGATCTCCCCATTGACTGGTAAGCGTCTTCAATCCTGGAAACATTGTCCAGCACAGAGCCGAGGGCGTCTCCCCGGGAACCAGCCAGGGCATCCAGGAGCCCGCCCTGTTCGGAGGCGGAGAGGTTCTGCCATTCCTGCCCGATCCCCACAATGATACTGTAGAGATCCCTGAGCTGTGTGCCGGATGCGTCAGCCATGATATCAAATCCTGTCAGATCCTGTACCAGATCCCTTAACTGTGCGGCAGATGATAACATCCCGTCAGTCTCTGCCCCTGCCGCCTCAAGTTCCTGCCTTGTGCCGTATATGTGGGTTTCCACGGCATTCCATAAATCAGAGACTGTGCCGGGATCGGCAATGACACTGTCAGCTCCGGCAACCAGGGCGATGGTCTGTGAGAGATCCGTGTCTGCGGCGCGGAAAGAGGCCGCGCTTTCCTGCAATGCCCTGCCGATTCCGGCGGGGTCGACAGAAAGGTCGTTACCTGCCCTGGCCATCATGTCAAGAAGCTGCATGACCTCCCCGGTTTCCAGCTGCAGCCCCTGCATGGTGGAAGCCAGCGCCTCACTGGATGCGCCAGGGTCCATGCCGGTGATGTGGCTGTATAAGGCAGCAGTCTCAGCCAGAGCCCTGGCATCCGGCAGACCGTAGCCCATCCGGCTCCACTCGGCGGTAATGCCGATCAGGTCACTGACAGAGACGCCGTATTTCTGTGCGCTCTGTGCCGCCTGTCCAAAGTAATCCTGAAGCTCGGAAGCGGATGCGCCGCTGGACTGGCTTAACTGTGTCATGGCGGCATCCACTTTCATGGCTTCTTCCGGGATCACTTTCAGGTATTCCAGAAGACCGGCGATATCCAGGAAGCGGGAGGCCCAGTCGAAAGAATCTTGTTTCTGTTTTTTGGATGTACTGGCTTTTGTCTCCTGGGTTTCGGAACTTTCCAGAACTTCCATCAAAGAATCATCCATAGATTTTCCTCCTTTTAAATTTGTGGTGTGTAGGTTGTCTTTTTTTATTTCCGGCCTCTGCAGACCGCCACAGTACGGGAAGCGGAATAGTGATTGCATCGTCCTGTATTCTGGCGGAGGGCAGAAAAATAAAAAAGACGCATGTTTTGATACATACGCCCTTTACGCGGTTATCTTAATATTAAATTGTATGTCCGCTCTTCATTCTTTTTTCAGTTTTTTGACCTCGTCAAGTGAAAGTCCGGCATATTCCGCAATTTTCTCAAGGGTCAGGATGCCGTCTGATAACATTCTTTTTGCGGAATCAATCGCCCCTTCTTTTAAAGTCTGATTTCTCATATCTTCCATAGCACGGCACATAATCTCAATTCCTTCCTTGCTTTCTTTGAAAAATTTTACTCGTTCCGCAAGCACTCCATAATACATATCTGCAGCGTCTGTACAGGAGAAGTCATGCATCAGCTTTCCGATTGCTGTATCTCCACGGTAAGCGCCATTTACATACAGTATATGTGAGCCGTCATCAAATCTTTCTCCAGTGTCCAAAAAGCAGCGTTCAACCGAATAGAGCGGCAGACCTTTTCCTATGACGTCATTTTCTGTAATAAAGATTACTCATGTTTCTGGCAGATTATCAAACTCAGCCAATTTAAAACCCAGGTACAACAGCAGGAAAACACCCGTGCGCAGGCAGCCAACACGGTGAAATGTCCCAGATGCGGCTCCGCCAACATCACTGCAGGACAGAGGGGATTTTCCCTTCTGACAGGTTTTGTGGGCTTTGGGAGAACCGTGAACCGCTGTGCCAACTGCGGACATAAATGGAGACCTTAGATTATGTATAAGGCAGAGTCGGACACGAGGGGACATCCTGTGCCGCCCACCTTTTCACATGCAGTTCTATATCATCTGCCTTTTCAGGCGCTATTTCAGCCATACATGTTTTTAAAAGCCATCATATGGCGCCGCATAGCTGCGGTGAACTTTTTCATACGCTTACATATATTTCGATTCCTTCTTTTTGCACATTGGTATAAAAGGGATAAACTTACAGCCACTTTCTAAAATGCGTCTCGTTTTTGGCTATGGGTTTCATATCCGTGTCATACTCTTCATTAAAGTCGTATGTGATCCATGACAATTGTTTACGGAACTGTTCAATTTCTGAATCTTCCAAATCTACCAGAATCATAATATCTACATCGGAATCCTCTTTAAAGTCGCCTCTGGCATAGGTATCACCTTCTTTAATTCAACGTAATCACTTCCAATGCTAATCTACAAGTCGTCACAGTACAGGAAGTAATACTTACATGATATGTTCCTGTATTCTGACGGAGTGCAGAACAATAATGGAGTCTGCGAATAAAAAGAGACGAAGCAGCCAGCCTCGTCTCTTCATAAGATATATGAAAATATTTGCTTTTAGAGCGAAAAAACATCCCATATCTGGAATGCTTTTCTACCAAAACCCTATGGTGGACGACATTACAGCCGCCTTACATCCTCATGCACCGTATAAGGGAAATTACTTGGTAAAACAAATATATCATACTATAATTATATTGTCAAGTAAGGCATAATGTTATTCATCGAGGAACAATTTCGTATGTTACTTTTCACACCCACGCCAGATTTAGGCATAATGCTGAAATTGAAAAAAA
>CAJUIP010000070.1 GCA_910586315.1 uncultured Lachnospiraceae bacterium
AGCGGTGGGTTCGTAATAAATGATGTTGTTTGGGAGCTTCATGAAACAACCCTGCTTTAAATTCTGGCAGCTCTTGCTTTTTTTGGGCGGCTGTGGTATCATTTCCTGAAAAGTGGATTCCCATGTTTCACAGAAAAAACACAAAGAAGTGGTATGGTATATGGGAAGAAATTATGGAAGGAAGATTTACTTACATGAGAAAGTATAAGAAAATTTGCCTAGCTGCCGTAACGGCTGCCGTTTGTCTGGCGGCTGCCGGATGTTCCGCAAAAGATGCCCCTTCAACCGCTCCCAGGGCCGCTTACACAGAACTCAGGGACCCGGTGGTGGAGCCGGATACCACAGGGGCGGAAATTGAACTTTTGAATATGGAGAACCCCAGGGAATACTGTTACAGCAGCCGTAATGCGGATATGGTATTTGAAAGGAAGGACGGCGTCTGGGTGGATATGACAGATGCAAGTATTCCCATCAACCAGGAAAAATTCCAGGCTATGGCTGACAACTTCCTTAAGCTCCGGGCTGTTTCCAAGGTGGAAAATCCCGGCGACTTAAGTTCCTATGGTTTGGACAAGCCGTCCTATACCCTTTTGGTTACGGATGAAGAGAAAGGGGAGGCCTACATTGCCGTTGGAAACCAGGATGCGGACGGAAACTACTATGCGACACTCGATGAAAGAAATGTCTATGTCATCAAAAAAGAAACGGTGGAATCCATGGATTTTGAGTATGATCCCCTGGTGGTCCGCGACAGCTTAGACCTCACGGTGGCTGCCTCCGACATGAAGAAGGCCATTGTGAAAAAAGGCAATAAGACGGTAACCTATAAGTCCTCCGATACAGAGGCAATGACCAGGATTGCAAATGGTTTAAGTAAACTTAAGCCCACGATCTACTCTACGTTCAATGCCACAGCCCAGGAGTTAACTTCCGCTGAGATTTCCAAAGAGCTGAGGATGGAATTAAACGCAGAATTTCTTGTAGACGGCGAGGCGCAGTCCATCACGATTTATGTAGGAACCTTTGCGGATGCGGGAGGAGAACGGCGCTATGTGCAGCTTGAGGGCTCCCAGATGATTTCTGAAGTGGACAGTACCATTATCAGCGACCTTTTGAATCTGACAGAAGAAGAGAGTGTGATTTAATTTGTGTCCCTGATATAAAAGAAGGAGACAATTCCCTGGAAATTCAGGATTTTTCAAGACCTTGAATTTCCACCGGATTGTCTCCTTTTCTATTTCCCAGAGCGTGTCTGAAAATTGCATGCGCCAAAGCAGGATTATTCTTTATACGCCCGCAAAGCGGAATATGATTCCGATGACAGCCGATACGGCGATAAACGCAACCGGATGCAGTCCCTTTGTTTTTTTACATCTGGCTGTAAAATAGTAGAGAACCAGAAGCAGGACCACATTGGGAAGGCTTACGAGGTCCATGGGATTCCCGCTGGAGGCATAGGCATCTTTCTGATATAAAACAAGAATGAAAACGGAAAGTCCGGCGGCAGCGATAAGCCCTGTGGAAGCGGGACGCAGTCCATAGAAAGCGCGCTGTACATACTGGTTATCTTTAAAGGCCTTCAAAAAGCCCGCGATAATCAGGATAATAATGACAGACGGCGTGATAAGGCCAATGGTGGCAATGGCGGAGCCGGGAACTCCGGCAGTTGTAAAGCCCACATAGGTGGCCATGTTGACGCCGATGGGGCCGGGGGTGGACTCGGAAATGGCCACCATGTCCGCAAGCTGTCCGTAGGTGTACCATCCTGTCTTATCGGAGATGTCATAAAGGAACGGCAGTGTGGCCATTCCGCCGCCGATGGCAAAAAGCCCGGCCTTAAAAAATTCATAAAATAACTGGAGATAGATCATTATTTTTTCTGCGCCTCCTTATTCTTAAGAACAATACCCGCAATGGCTGCCAGAATGACGAAAACAATGGGGGACAAATCCGTCAGGGCGGAGCCGGCAAAAATCGCCAGGAAAATCAGAAGGGTTATCTTATCCACCACAGATTTTTTCCAGAGCTTGACGACTGCGTTGAAGATCAGGACACAGACACAGACACGGATTCCCGCGAAAGCATTCTGTACAATGGCCAGATCAGCAAAGTTCTGAATAAAGGCGGCGATGACGCTGATGATCACAAGGGACGGGAAGACAACTCCCAGGGTGGCAACGATGCCTCCGATGATTCCGCCGGTCTTCTGGCCGATAAAGGTGGCCGTATTGACTGCAATGACGCCGGGAGTACACTGCCCTATGGCATAATAGTCCATCAGTTCTTCTTCTGTCGCCCAGCCGCGTTTATCGACGACTTCCCGCTGGAGAATCGGAAGCATGGCATAGCCGCCGCCGAAGGTCAGGCCGCCGATTCTGGCGAAGGTGAAGAAGAGGTCAAAAAGTTTGTTCATAATATCTCTCCTTTGGATGAAGTTAAGCTATGTATTACTATAGCAGAAATGGAAAAAAAATCAACCGCCGATTATAAATCATGAAAAGCGGAAGGTACTGTATCCGTCAACGATTGACCGGGAGCCAGTACCATAATGTGGCCGGAACATCTGTGGAATTGTTGCAACAGTTCAGACAGGTCTGTGCGTTCTCTGCGCTGACCGTAAGAAAACACAGCGGTCGCGGGCATACGGCGGACCATCGCCCTGGCGATTTTAAATGGCCGTATGCCATAACGGCTCAAGGGTTGTCTGAACGGTTACGCTGCCTGTTGTGAACCGCCACAAAAACCTTGCAAAATTCCAGTAACCCAGTGTATAATGATTTGGACTATACACGAAATCTGGAGGTATCCCATGGCGAAAACACAGTATAATGCTGACAGTATCATCGTCCTGGAAGGGCTTGAGGCCGTCAGGAAACGTCCTGGTATGTATATCGGAGGCGTCGGCTCAAAGGGCTTAAACCATTTGATATATGAAATTGTGGACAATGCAGTGGACGAGCACCTGGCCGGGTTCTGTACGGAGATTCTGGTGACTTTGGAAGCGGACGGATCCTGTACCGTAAAAGATAATGGCCGGGGAATTCCGGTGGAATTACATAAAAAAGGGGTTTCCGCTGAACGAGTGGTTCTCTCCACTCTTCATGCGGGCGGAAAATTTGATAATAACGCCTATAAAACGAGCGGCGGCCTTCATGGCGTGGGCTCTTCCGTCGTAAACGCATTGTCGGAGCGGATGACTATAAAAATTTCCCAGGGCGGATTTCTTCATTATGACCGGTATGAAAGGGGAATTCCGGTGGTGGAGTTAAAGGACGGGCTGCTCCCCGTCATGGGAAAGACCAAAGAAACAGGAACAGAGATCAACTTCCTTCCTGATGATACGATTTTTGAAAAAACCAGGTTTAAGGCGGACTGGTTAAAAAGCCGCCTCCATGAGTCAGCGTATTTGAATCCCGGGCTGGTGATCCGCTATGAAAACAAAAGGGCCGGGGAGGAAGAAGCGGCGACTTTTTCGGAACCGGACGGAATCACTGCCTATGTGAGGGAACTAAATTCCGGAAAAGAACCGGTCCATGAGCCAGTGTATTTTAAGGGGACGGCCGAGAATATGGAAATCGAGGTGGCCTTCCAGTTTGTGGATGCTTTTGAGGAAAATGTCCTGGGGTTCTGCAACAATATCTTTACCCAGGAGGGTGGAAGCCACCTGGCAGGTTTCAAAACGAAATTTACCATGTTAATCAATTCCTACGCCAGAGAGCTTGGAATCCTGAAGGAAAAGGACAGTAATTTTACAGGGGCTGATACGCGAAACGGAATGACGGCAGTCATTGCCGTAAAGCATCCGGATCCGATTTTTGAAGGGCAGACCAAAACAAAGCTTGCCAGCGCCGATGCCGCAAAGGCCGTGGCAGCCATCAGCGGCGAGGAACTGGAGCTGTTTTTTGACAGGAATTTAGAAACCCTGAAGGCGATTATTGCTTGCGCGGAGAAATCCGCAAAAATAAGAAGGGCCGAGGAGAAGGCGAAGACAAACATGCTTTCCAAATCAAAATTCTCCTTTGACAGTAATGGAAAGCTTGCAAACTGTGAAAGCAGGGACCCATCTAAATGTGAAATTTTCATCGTGGAAGGAGACTCCGCCGGAGGTTCCGCGAAGATGGGACGAAACCGTCAGTTCCAGGCCATTCTTCCCATTCGCGGAAAAATTCTGAACGTGGAAAAGGCATCCATGGACAAGGTGTTAGCGAACGCCGAGATTAAAACCATGATTAACGCCTTTGGCTGCGGATTTTCCGAAGGATATGGAAATGATTTTGATATCGCTAAGCTGAAATACGATAAAATTGTGCTGATGACGGATGCCGATGTGGATGGAAGCCACATTGACACCCTGCTTTTGACCTTTTTATACCGGTTCATGCCGGAACTGATTTATGACGGCCATGTTTACATTGCCATGCCTCCCCTCTATAAGGTGGTTCCGAAAAAAGGAGAGGAACGGTATCTCTATGACGATAAGGCTTTAGAGGAGTATAAGAGGACTCACAAGGGCGATTTTACTCTCCAGCGGTATAAAGGTCTTGGGGAGATGGACGCGGACCAGCTCTGGGAAACCACGCTGAATCCGGAGAACCGGGTGTTAAAGCGGGTGGAGATTGAGGACGCAAGGCTTGCCAGCGAGGTGACGGAGCTTTTAATGGGAAGCGATGTGCCGCCCAGAAAGAAATTTATCTATGACCATGCCGACGAGGCGGAAATTGACGCGTAGTAAGGAGAAGGAATCAATGGCAGAGAAAATACTGAGAACGGAATACTCTGAGGAAATGCAGAAAAGCTATCTGGACTATTCCATGAGCGTGATTACCGCCAGAGCCATCCCTGATGCCAGGGACGGCTTAAAGCCGGTACAGAGACGCGTGCTTTACGATATGAGCGAGCTGCACTTAGACCACGATAAGCCCCACAGGAAATCGGCCCGTATCGTGGGGGATACCATGGGTAAATACCATCCCCACGGCGACAGCTCCATTTACGAGACGTTAGTCGTCATGTCTCAGGATTTCAAAAAGGGCATGGCCCTTGTGGATGGACATGGAAATTTCGGCTCCATTGAGGGAGACGGGGCCGCCGCCATGCGTTACACGGAGGCAAGACTTAAAAAATTCGCGGAGGAGGTCTATTTAAAGGACCTGGATAAAACCGTAGATTTTGTTCCCAATTACGATGAGACGGAAAAGGAGCCGGAGGTTCTCCCGGTAAAGGTTCCCAATCTTCTGATTAACGGGGCCGAGGGAATCGCCGTGGGTATGAGTACCAGCATTCCTCCTCACAACCTGGGAGAGGTCATCGACGCGGTAAAGGCCTATATTGACAACCGCCTTCTTACGGTGCAGGATCTGATGGCATACATGCCGGGTCCGGACTTTCCTACAGGCGGAATCATCGCCAATAAGAAAGAGCTGTTATCCATTTATGAAACCGGGACCGGAAAAATCAAACTCCGGGGGAAAATGGAGGTGGAGCTTGGAAGAAGGAAGGCAGACCGGGATAAGCTTGTGATTACAGAGATCCCCTACACGATGATCGGGGCGGGGATTAACAAATTCCTTTCGGATGTGGCGGAGCTCGCGGAAAGCCGGAAGCTGCCGGATGTGGTGGATATTTCCAACCAGTCCAGTAAAGAAGGAATCCGCATTGTACTGGAGCTTAAAAAGGATGCGGACGTAAGCAGAATCAAAAATATTTTATATAAGAAAACGAAGCTTGAGGATACGTTTGGCGTCAACATGCTGGCCATCGACGACGGCCGGCCGGAGACCATGAACCTAAAGCAGATTTTAAATGTTTTTCTGGAATTTCAGTATAAGAATATGACCAGAAAATATAACGTGCTTTTGACAAAGGAGCTGGAAAAGAAGGAGGTGCAGGAGGGCCTAATTGAGGCCTGCGACGTGATTGATCTGATTATTGCGGTGCTCCGCGGTTCCAAAAATATGAAGGATGCCAAAGAATGTCTGATGACCGGGAACACCTCCCATATTAAATTTAGAACGCCGGGCTTTGAAAAGGATGCCCAAAACCTCCATTTTACGGAACGTCAGGCTACGGCAATTCTGGAGATGCGGCTTTATAAGCTGATCGGCCTGGAAATCATGGCGCTTCAGAAAGCTTATAAGGAAACGTTAAGGAAGATTCGGGAGTACCGCCATATTTTGTCCAGCCAGAAAAACATGGATACGGTCATAAAAGAAGAGCTGGACGCCATCAAGGCAGAGTTTGCCGGGGAGCGGAGAACGCTGATTGAGGATAGCGAGGAAATCGTTTATGAAGAGGAAAAGGAAGAGGCCAAAGAGGTGGTCTTTGTCATGGACCGGCTTGGCTATTTAAAGACACTGGATAAGTCGGTTTACGAAAGAAATCAGGAGACCGTCCATGCTGAGAATATCCATGTGATTCCAGTCATGACGGATGACAGAATCTGTTTCTTTACGGATTCCGGCACCATGTATCAGGTGAAAGTATCGGATATGCCATCCTTAAAGGTAAAGGATAAGGGAATTCCTGTTGAGAATGTCAGCAAATTTGACGGAACCAGGGAACGGATCCTGCTTGCCATGCCGGCATCCGGCCTTCCCGAGAAGAAATTTTTGTTTGTGACGGCCGAAGCAATGATTAAGATCGTTCCAGGAGAGGAATTCCTGACGGCAAACCGGATGGTGGCGGCCACAAAGCTTTCCGACGGGGATATGCTGGAGACGGTATGCCTGGTGAACGAGGAAGCGAATCTTGTACTTCAGAGTAAGGAAGGCATGTTCCTTAAGTTTTCGATGGAGGAAGTTCCTCTTCTTAAGAAAAACAGCCGCGGGGTGCGGGGGATGAAGCTGGAAGCGGAGGACCGCATAGAACAGGTGTATTTCCCGGACCGGGAAACTGTGATTACTTATAAAGGAAAAGAAGTCCATTTAAACAGGCTGAAAGCGGCGAAGCGGGATGGAAAGGGAATTAAGAGCAGCGGTTCGGGCAGGTCTGCGCGGTCCTAGATGATCGAGCGGAGCAAGTCACAATATCAGTACAGCATTGAAAGAATAAATGAAAACAGAATATGAAACAGATACGGCGTTTCTCTATCCCATAACATGGAGAATGGGAACGCCGTTTTTGTAGCATTATGTTACACCGTAGAAGCAAAAAGGGTTTATGGTTTCGTTTTCATGCATTTACTTTTGTGCTACATTAAAGTATAATAGTAGCACGAAAGGAAGTGGCAGTATGACAAAATTGGAATGGTTTGCACAACTGGATGCCCTGCTGGCAGAGCAGGATGGGATGCTGCAAACTTCTCAGGCGGTTGCCAGAGGAATTGTAAAACCCATTTTTTACGAATATGTCAAAGAGCGAAAATTGGAAAGAGGAGATGGATGATTTTCTGGATGAAATTTTAAAACATTAATATAATCTTCACAATCGGAATTTTGATAGGAGAATAACAGCATGGCAGTGACTGCTTTAGATATAGTAAATAAGGCAATAGAACTTGGTTTTGATAAATGCGGCATTATCCCTGTTGGAATAATGTATGGCAACGAAAACAGACTTGAAAAACGTATGGCTTATTTTCCTCAAACGAAAGATAACTATGAATCTTTCAGGAGTTTTGCTCATTTACAAAAAAGTTATTCCTGGGCTAAGGCGATTGTGATTTTGTCATTTTGGTATGAAAAATATCATATTCCAAATGGTGTACGAGATTGTGTTGCAAAGTATTATTTGACTGACGGGAGAAAAAATACAGACTTGCAAGGTTATAAAATAAGCGTGGCGTTTGAAGAATACCTTGGAGATTTCGGTTTTCAGGTGGCAGCTGACAGAGACTTTGGAATTACAGCCTTACGATGGGCAGGAATAGGAATTATACGCAAAAATAATTTCTTTTACGTGGAAAAAGGCTCTTATCAGCATCTGGAGACTTTTTTAATTGATGAACCGCTGCAGTATGTTATGGAAAGTCACATCCGGCCGTGTTCTGAAAAGTGCAATTTATGTATGAAGGTCTGTCCCACGGGTTCCCTGGAAGCACCTTACATGATGTGTAGAAATATTTGTGTTTCCTGTCTAACAACATGGGACGGCTGGGATTTAAGGAAAGAGCCTTTTCAGAATAAATTCGGAAAATAGATATACGGTTGTGATGGTTGTCAGGATGTTTGTCCTTATAATAAAAACGCATGGAAAGACACAGAAGAATTTCCCGGATTCGAAGAATGGAGCAGTCATTTTACTTATGCAGAAATTGTTCTGTCAGATTACAGTTGGCTGAAATCTGTTATGCAGCCAAAACTATGGTATATTCCCAAAGGGAAAGAATGGCGATACAAAATAAATGCTTTGAATGCCATGTTGAACAACTACGATCCGGAGTATCTGCCAGTGATAAAAAAGCGTGTCATGATGAATCTGCCGAAGTGTGTGACATGGCGAAACGGGTGCTTGAGGAAATTGAAAACCAGCTGAGAAGGCTAGGCGGAGGCTGATGCTGGTGACGACAGCTGTGTGGGATTTTGAGGGACTTGATACTTGCATAGACAGCCACAGATTAAATGTACAATTACTCCACTATGCTTGTTGCTGTCAAAACTGCCTAAAGCAGTTACCGCACGCATTCCATGGAAAATGGAATAATATACACGATTAAGAGCAGTTTTATATCTACCAGCTTCATACATAATCTTTGCGTCCCCTAACACTTCATGGCAGCAACTAAAGCGATATTTCGATAAGTCTGCTATGCGGCACTCCATAACATAATACCATCCTTTTTCATATTTTTATAAAACGGAAGTACATCTTCCCACTCTCTGAAATTGTCATAATCAATGAGCAGAACCGACAATACCTTGTTATACTTTGATTCCATATCAACCGTAAGCTCGATCATTTTATCATGCATATCTTCCGTATATTTCCTGACAATTACCGCTATATCAATATCCGACTCATCTGTCCGTGTTCCTCTTGCAACAGAACCATATAAAATGATTTTCTCCAGTACATTACCGAAGATTGCCTGAAAACCTGGAATCATCTTCTCAAATACTTTTTGTGAATTTTCCATGCCAAGGACTCCAATCATGATTTGCTATACATTTTTAAATTTGAGTTCATCTCACATGTTTATCATCATAATGTTCTGATGTTTCTACTTTTCCTATGTGCTTAGGTTCCCAATATGAATCAAAATACCTAACCGCCCACATATACATGAAAGAGCCTGATTTATACTTATAAATAGGACTTTTGTCCGAAAAATCTTTAATATATGGTTGAAAATAAGCAACACGATCTGTAATAGTTATTCTTCCTACAGCTAATGCATGATATTTCTTTAGCATAAGCCTTGGATTATTCTCGCTTAATGATGATACAAGCTTTACACTTGCTGATACTTGTTCGCGAAAGGACTCATGAAGTGCAACTTTATCGAGAGCAGTTTCGATCCAATCTATAGCATAATCATTCGAAATATCGGGTAACAGAATCTTTATTTCGATATTTTGTGTTTCCAAAACAGTTCGATATGGTTCCATAAATAAAAAACGCCCTCTCCCCGTAAACACATGGATAAATTTTGCTTTAAAAAGCTCTTCTTTTAAATCATTGCGGTATTCTCCATCTGTCTCATTGGGAAATATATTATATGTACTCATATCAAATATGCTAATCAACCATCGTTTGATTAACGAGCTTAGCTTTTTTCTGAAAAGGAATGCGGAGACTGTAGTAATCACAGTTGCTAGTAGCGATGCAAGTATAGAACCTATAAATTCTTTCATAATTATATCCATTCCTTTCGCTCCTCTCAGGCACAAAACGTAATGAAAATGGTTTCCCTGAGCTTATTTTTTCTTTATAATTCTTCTTATAGGGGACTCGGGATACTACAAACCACGGCGAGGTGCGCGCCAGTTCAGCACTAGTGTATCGACACGTTTATATTTAGATAAACCAGTTCCCTATTCTGGAACTGGAGCCTTGAACTTTGGATATAGGGATATCAGTTTCTCCCTGGCATTGTCTGTCGTAAAGTGC
>CAJUIP010000071.1 GCA_910586315.1 uncultured Lachnospiraceae bacterium
GAGGCGTAGTGGGCTACGTTGACCGAATGAGGGCCAAATTTCCTGCAAAGTGGGGAGTGCAGATGATGGGAATGAATTTTCAGACACGCTCTCAGAAAGGAAATTAATATGGAGAAATATAATGTGCTGGACCTTTTTTGCGGGTGTGGGGGAATGTCATGGGGGTTAGCAAAAAAAGGATTTAATATTGTGGCCGGTTTTGATATATGGGATATTGCTTTAAAAACGTATCAGCTGAATCATAAAGACGCAAAAACAGTAAATTTAGATCTCTCGGATGCCGACCCGATAGAAGTACTTAAAAGCATAGGCGTTGATCCTGAAAGTATAGATGTTATGATTGGCGGTCCCCCATGTCAGGGGTTTTCAAAAAACACACCTGTTTCCTGGAGAGCTTTGGAGGATCCAAGAAATCAGCTATACAAAGCCTATCTTAGATTTGTAAGAGAGGTGAATCCAAAAGTTGCGATCATAGAAAACGTTGCCGAAATCTATAATGCATTTCATGGTATTATAAGAGATGAAATTGTTAATACGCTTAACGGATGGGGATATAAAGTTAAGGTAAAAATTGTTAATATGTCAAATTATGGAATTCCTCAGAAACGGCGCAGATGTTTTTTCTTTGCGTCGAAAAACGGAACTCCTTCGTTTCCAAAAGAAGACGAGAGGATTCTTGCAGGATGGGATGCGATTTCTGATTTACCAATCGTGAATCAGGGCGAGGGGTATGATGGAATGCCGTATAGTAATGATGCATTGAATGAGTATCAACGCCATATGAGAATAAATTCCACTTCATTATATAACCATATTGCTAATATAATGAGACCTGTACAGACTGCGAGAATTGCATCCATCGGGCCGGGACAGGGGCTAAAAGATATGCCTGAAGAGCTTCAGGTTAAGAGTGGTTATTCCGGAGCGTATGGAAGACTCGATTATACATCTGTGGCGCCGACCATTACAAGATGGGTTTTTCATATTGGATCAGGCCGCTTTGCCCACCCACGGGAAATTCGTGGGCTGACAATGAGAGAAGCGGCCCGTATCCAATCTTTTTCGGACGATTTTCATTTTTTGGGTAGCCGGAATGACCAGGCTGGTCAAATCGGCAATGCAGTTCCTCCATATTTTATGGAAAAATTAGCAGATAATATTATGGATGCTCTTCAAGGTAAGGAAGAAGCGTATCAACAACTTGAGCTTTTTCAAGACGCACAGGTTTAATTTCTAATTTTTGAATATTTGCGGGAAGCTTGAAGCGCTCAAAAAATTGCTTCTGGTTGGGATACCATCTGTAAACACACATTTGGTCTTCTTTGCGAATGCCCTGAAGACCGGTTTTCGTGTGGTCCGTCCATTTCCAGGTGATTTCATCCTGCTGATATAACTTGATATCTTCCTCAAAAAAAGCAAATTTCTTTTTATCCATAGACTTCAACAGAACGAACACTCTTTTGTCATTTACATCCTGGAAAACTGCATCTTCCTCAACTTTTATTCTCCAATGTTCGAGCAGTGCGGCACCAAGTGTCTGAGGGTCAGAATGAATACCAAGTTGTTCAAAACCTAACGCTTTTGCCTTTTTGAAAATATCGGCACGTTGAATGACTAACTCGAATTCAGATTCCGTTCCGGCTTGAAAAGCCCACTTTAGGCTTTTTACGGAATAGCCGATTTTTTCTTTTGCGTCCACAACATCATATAAGCGCTTAGAGCGAATGTTTGCAAAGGGATCGATGCCGTCAATTTCTTTTGTGTATTCTAAAATCGCTTCCACGATGTAATCTTCAATATCATCAATAAAAGGAATGGCGATAGCCACTCTAAGTCCTTTTTCCATTCGTTTAAGCTGCGGTTCTGTTAAAAAATATTGCATTATCTTTTATCCTCTAAAAACAATTTATATGTTTCAATTTCGAGGGCATCAGCGATTCGCTGGATGTTTTCTAAACAAATACTCCTGCGATAGCACTCGACGGCACTAATATAAGTGCGATGCATCCCACATTTATCGGCAAAGGCTTCCTGAGAAAATCCCGCAGAAGTGCGGTATTTTCTTAAATTGTCGCCAAAGACTTTTACAATATCCATAGTTGCAATCCTCCTCACTCTATATTATAATGAATTTGAATACTATAAGTCTACATACAATAAGTATCGAAAAGTGTACTCTTAAAGGACAGTGTAAAAGATGATATAGCAGAAAAAGAAATGGCTATGGCATTTATGAGTCAACACGTTTGTTTAGACGGTTGCATTTCGCTTCTGAATCCCTTATACTAAGTACATCGCCCGATAAATAGCTGGACCAGAGTGTGCTTGAAGATTGTTTTCCGTCAGATATGTGTCACAGTTTGTGGGAAATTGTGTCCGAATGAAGAAGATGTAGAGGGCTGCATTGACCGGATGAGGGCAAAATTTCCTGCAAAGCAGGGCATACAGATGATGAGAATGAATTTTCAAACACGCTTTGGGGACGCGGAATAGGGGTGTCGAAACCGGACGATGGGTTTTACTTGCATACCACCGCCAAAGCAGGTATGATTTACAATGAAAGTGTTGCACGGCAGCCATGGTGAATGCAAGCGTGCTTGCAATGAACCATGGATATCGGGCAACCAAGCCGGATAGAGTCAAGTAGGCCGATAGGCCGGATTACGAATACAGGCGGCGATTGCGGGAATGCGGAGCATGGAGCAATCGGCTTTCATGCATGTAAATGCCTGCGCCGGCAGGCATATCCGTTTAGAAATGGAGGACATGTTCCGATGGAAAGGCGAGAGGAAGAGACGGCAGAGGAATATCTGGAGCGGATTCCATCCTTTGCCAGGGAAAAAAGTGATTTAAGGACTGTCCGGGAATTCCTTGGACTTCTTGGGAACCCTGACAGAGGAATGAAAATTATCCATGTGGCCGGAACCAACGGAAAGGGTTCCGTTTGCGCGTTCCTTACCGCCATATTGAGGGAGGCCGGAATTCTTACAGGAACCTTTACTTCCCCCCATTTAGTGGACATAAAGGAGCGGTTTTCCATAAACGGCAGGATGATTTCTGAGGAAGAATTCGTGTCTGCTTTCGGGGCTGTTGAGGAGACTGTCCGGAAATGGATGCAAAAGGGCGGACTTCACCCTACATATTTTGAATTTTTGTTTTACATGGGACTTTTCTTGTTTAAAAGGGCAAAAGTCAAGGTCCTTATTCTGGAAACCGGAATGGGCGGTCTTAAGGACGTTACCAATGTGATTGAACATCCTCTTGTCTCGGTGATCACCTCCATAAGTGTGGAACATACCGCGTTTTTAGGGAATACGATTCCGAAGATAGCGGCCCATAAGGCGGGAATCATAAAGCGGGGCTGCCCGGTGGTTTATGATTCTTCTGTTGAGGATGCAGAGACTGTGATTGTGAATACAGCCAGGGAAAAGGAAAGCCCTTGGTTTCCTGTAGGAAACATTTCGTTTTTTTATGAGAATGAAGGGCTTTTGGCTGAACTGAAGTATCTGGGGAGTACCGCAAGGTTTCAGATACCGTTTCCGGCCCCCTATCAGGCGGAAAATGCGGCTCTTGCCGTAAAGGCCGTCGAGGTTTCCGGTCTTGAGATTGACCGGGAGATAGTGGCAGAGGGGCTTAAAAGGACAGTTTGGCCAGCAAGAATGGAGCGGATCCTTCCTGGAATTTATTTGGATGGAGCCCATAATGAGGACGGAATCCGGGCGTTTTTAGCGGCGGCCTGTCTTTTGAAAAAGGAGAAGAAGCCGGATAAAACATGGATTTTGTTTTCCGTATCTTCAGATAAAGAGTATGAACGGATGTTAAAGGAAATCGGAGAACGGCTGCAGCCGGATATCTGCCTGCTGTCAGGAATGGAATCCGGCCGGGCTCTTTTGGCGGAGGTGCTTTTGAGGACGGCGGATAAAGTGATGGGGCCAGGCACAGAAATCCACTGTTTTGATACTGTGGACGGGGCTTTGGAACGGATGCTCACTGCCAAAAGTTCCAATGACCTGGTATTTATCACAGGTTCCCTGTATCTGGCCGGAGAAGTGAAAGAGAAGATACAGCTGTTTGTGGAGGAAAATACATGATTAATTTTGAGGAAGAAATTGAGCGTTTCCGGCCCAGCCTTGAAGTGGAGGAGGTCAGCGACGCCATTGTAAAAAGCGATTTAACGGACATGGCGGATATCATGATGGAAATCATGAAGGAGATAAAGGAAAAATAATATATGGACTATTTGCAGAAAATCCAGTACGCGGCCAACGGATATTATAACCGCGGTCTGGAAATGGCCAGAGAGAGAGACCTTTCCGGGGCAGCAGAGTATCTGAAGCGGACGCTTCAGTTTAATAAATACCATACCAATGCCAGAAATCTCCTGGGTCTGATTTTTTATGAGATGGGGGAGACCTCCGATGCCCTGATTCAGTGGGTTATCAGCATTAATCTCCAGCCGGAGGACAATCTGGCGGACCATTATCTGGATGAAGTACAAAGGAAGCCCGGACAGCTAGAAATTGCCAGTCAGACCATAAAAAAATATAACCAGGCGTTGATTCATGCAAAGAGCGGCAGCGATGACCTGGCGGTACTCCAGCTAAAACGGATTGTGGAGGAAAAGCCTAATTTTGTGAAGGCCCATCTTCTTCTGGCGGTTTTGTATATGGAGCATGAGGATTTTACCAAGGCAGGAAAATCTTTATATAAGGTGCTTCAGATTGACCGTAATAACCAGAAAGCTGTCCGGTATATGGAGCATGTGAAATCCAAAACCGGAAAGGCCGATGTGGAAAAGCGGAAGATGAAGAATGCTTTTTCTCACAGGGAGATGCAGGATGATGATGTGATTCTGCCGCCTACATATAAGGAGAATACCGGATGGCAGTCCATCATTAACATTGCCATCGGACTGGCTCTCGGTGTGATTGTGGTGCTTTTCATGGTCACACCGGCGAGGGAGAGGTCTTTAAATTATGAGCATAACCAGGAAATGCGTTCCTATGCCGATAAGCTGAATCTGGCAAATCAGGAGGCTGACAGGCTTCGGGCGGAGGCCAGGCAGTATGAGGAGGAAAAGGCCAGGGCCGAGGAGGATCTTAATAACCTGATCGGCGATTCCGACAGTACGTTAGTGCAGTACCAGACTCTGGTGGAGATTCTTAATGCCTGCCGGAAGGGAGACTTTCAGACGGCGGTGCTGCTCTATATCGAGATGGACCAGTCAAAAATTTCAGACGAAAATATGGTCAATGTGCTTGCGGAAGTTAAGGCAGAAATGGATGCCGGCGCTCCGGCGGTTTTGGAGAGCCTGGGGAATGCCAGCATGACAGCAGGAGATTACGATACAGCATTGCACTATTTCGAAGAATACATGAAGATCAATGACAGAAATCCCCAGATTATCTTCCAGATGGCCACGTGCTGCAAGGCCAAGGGAGATGAGGAGACAGCCGATCAGCTGTTCGGCCAGGTAATCATGAACTTTTCTGATTCGGAGCTTGCAGAGCGGGCAAAGGCGGAGCGGGGATATTAAGCCGGGTGCTTTAAGAGACTTTACGGAAGAAAAACTGTAAGGTCTCTTTTTCTCTTTGTGATGAAAACGCTGCCAGCCGGCTGTGCAGACGGCGTACTTGTACGCAGGAACGTACATGCATTTGGCATTCAGACTGGTATGAGCGAAAAAGCCATACGGATGAAGTGTTTAAAGCGATTTGCGAATACCAGAGGTGATTGCGGGAGTGCGAAGCACGAAGTATGGAGCAATTGGCTTTCGTGCTTCATGGGAAAGGGCTTGTTACGTTAATGCATAAAAGTAAGATAGGAGAAGGTCTTTCCCATGAAACAAAAAGCATTTTGTGTGCGAAAGCGCACACGTTTTGTTTGCTTAAAAAAACATTCTGGCGGGTAAGGCTCTGACAAGCCGGACCTGCCTGTAAAAGAAAAATTTAAAAAGGGAAATTCAAATTTGAGCTGAGGAGAAATTGTATGAAGCCATCATTTATTTATGAAGCAAAGGGGCAGACTTTGATTATTCACCTGCCTGAAGAACTTGACCATCACAACTGCCGGAATCTGAAATATGAAACGGATCTTCTTTTGGCGGAAAATTACATCAACCAGATTGTCTTTGATTTTTCAGAGACAAGGTTCATGGACAGCTCAGGGATAGGGATTCTTTTAAATCGATATAAGCAGATGAAGGCCGGAGGCGGAAGTGCCGGATTTTATGGGGCCGGTCCGCAGGTGATGCGGGTATTGAAAATTGCGGGAATTCCGGCGCTTTTAAGCCGGTATGATTCCAAAGAAGCAGCGTTAAATGAGTAAGGGGGAGGAAATGATGGAAAAAAGACAGGTCATGACCATGAAAATAGACAGCCTTTCAGAAAATGAAGAATTTGCCAGAGTGGTGGTGGCGGTGTTTGCCAGCCGCTTAAACCCCACCTTAGAGGAGATTGATGACATAAAAACAGCAGTTTCTGAGGCGGTGACGAACGCTGTCATCCATGGCTATCAAAATGGGGAGGGCACCATTTATCTGGAGGCAGTCGCGGAGGAAAATGTGTTGACAGTGACGGTACAGGACGACGGCGTTGGGATTGCTGATGTGGAAAAGGCTATGGAGCCCATGTTCACCACAGCCGAGGGGGAACGGTCCGGTATGGGCTTTTCCTTCATGGAGGCCTTTATGGATCAGGTTGAGGTGATTTCCGCTCCCAATAAAGGAACCTTGGTGACCATGAGAAAGAAAATTGGCAGGTGATGCATATGACAGACACCATGGAGTATATCAAACGGGCACACCAGGGGGATAAAGAAGCCAGGGACTCGCTGGTTACGGAAAACATGGGACTGATCTGGAGTATTGTAAGGCGGTTTGCCGGCCGGGGGTACGAGCTGGAAGATTTGTTTCAGATCGGAAGCATCGGGCTTTTAAAGGCCATTGATAAATTCGATCTGTCTATGGATGTGAAGCTCTCCACCTATGCGGTTCCAATGATTACCGGGGAGATACGGAGATTCCTGCGGGATGACGGAATGATAAAGGTAAGCCGGCCTTTAAAGGAATTGGCGGTAAGAATCGGGGCTGCCAGGGAACGGCTGGAGTTTTCCCTGGGAAGGGAGCCCACCATTGAAGAGCTGGCGAAGGAGGTAGGGGCCAGCCGTGAAGAAGTGGCGGCATCTTTGGAGGCTGGGGCGGAGGTGGAATCCATCTACCGGCCCATGAGCAAAGAGGATGAAAATGGAGGCTGTCTCATTGATAAAATAGCGGAGAAGAGCTCGGAAAATGAGAAGCTTTTAAACCGTATGGTGCTTGCGGATCTCTTAAAAAGCCTAAATTCCCAGGAGCAGCAGATTATCATAAAGAGGTATTTTGAAAACAAAACGCAGACGGTGATTGCAAAAGATCTGGGCATTTCCCAGGTGCAGGTGTCCAGACTGGAAAAAAGGATTTTAAGGGAGCTTCGGGAAAAGCTTTTGTCATAGAGGATACCCAAAGGGCGTTCTGAATATATGTCTATGGGACGTGCGTACGGTTTTGGGCGAACGACAAGGTAAATCCGAAGGGCATCCCGTAATACATGCCCATGTGGCAGACGTGTGGCATTAGGCGGATGATAAAGTATACTTAAAGGGCATCCCGTAATACATGCCCAAAGGGCGTGCGTTCGGCATTAGCCGAACGACAAGGTATAGGATTAAAAGAAAAAGTGCATACTATCCGCAAAACAAAAGGAAAAGGGTGTATGCGAATGAACTCACTGAAAAACAGGCTTCAGCTTCTGGCGGCAGTTTTGCTTCTGGCGCTGGTTGTTTTCATGGCATGGTATTTGTTGTTTCAAAGACCGGGCTCCTTATATACGCCGGATGGAACGCTGGTATGCCATCCCCATGAAAGGATGGTGAAAGCCACATGAGTGATACGGTATATTTAAAGATTTCCCAGATCACAGAGATTTATGAGCCCAGTGTGCATGTGAAGGATATTGCCGAAGTACACTGTAAAAACAAGGCTGTGGAGGCGAAGGTGAAGGCAGTCAGGGTCACTTCTTTTCAGGAACCTGAAAAAAAGGGCTCATTTGTGGGAAGCGTCGTGGACTTGATGGGAATGCTGGAAGAAACCGGAACGAATGTGCAGATTGACAATATCGGCGAGACGGATTTTGTGGTGATGTATAAGCCCAAAGGGGACAAAAGCCGTATGTTCCAGTGGGTAAAAACGGTTTTTGTATCGGTGGTGGCCTTTTGTGGCGCGGCCTTTGCCATTATGACTTTTAATAATGATGCCAATGTGACCGATGTGTTTGCCAACCTCTATGCGCTGATTATGGGAACGGCTCCTGAGGGGCCCACAGTTCTGGAGCTTTCTTATTCCATAGGGCTTTCTCTGGGAATTCTGGTTTTCTTCAATCACTTTGCGTCATGGAAAATTACGACAGACCCGACGCCCATTGAGGTGGAAATGCGCCTTTATGAGGACAACCTCAATAAAACGCTGATTCAGAACCATGGAAGAAAGGAGTCGGGAATTGATGTTTCTTAAGACTGTTCTTTTGTGGTTCATGGGACTTAGTTTCGGCGGTGTGATCGCAGCTGGGATTTTTGCCTTTCTGGCCATCATCGGCGTATATCCCCGCCTGATCGGGGTAACCCATACCAGGAAACATGTGATGTTTTATGAGACACTCCTGATTATAGGCGGTACTCTGGGAAATATTATGGATTTATACCATGCGCCGGCCCTTGGGGGCGGAACAGTACTTCTGGCGGTCTGGGGCGTATCCATTGGCGTTTTCGTGGGATGCCTGGTGATGTCTCTGGCGGAAACTTTGAAGGCCCTACCGGTTCTCGGCAGGAGACTAAGATTGTCTGTGGGAATCCAATATGTGATCCTATCCATAGCCGCCGGTAAATTTTTTGGAGCGATGATCTACTTTACAAAGGGATTCGGAGGTACCTGATGGAAATTGACAAGAAAGAATATGGAAAATATGTGAAAAAGGTGACACCGGTACACAGTGTCATAAAAAATATGCTGCGGGCCTTTTTTGTGGGCGGTATCATCTGCACCATTGGCCAGGTTCTCATCAACGTATTCGGGAACATGGGAATGGAAAAGGAGGTGGCGTCTTCCTGGTCCACGCTCTGCCTGATTGCGGGGAGCGTAATTCTCACAGGATTTAATGTCTTTCCGAAAATCGTAAAATTCGGCGGCGCCGGGGCGTTGGTGCCGATTACGGGGTTCGCCAATTCGGTGGTGGCGCCGGCGATTGAGTATAAGGCGGAGGGACAGGTGTTCGGGGTTGGATGTAAGATATTTACGATTGCGGGGCCGGTGATTTTGTATGGGATTTTGAGCAGTTGGGTGTTGGGAGTGATTTATTGGGTTGGAGGAGTGATGGGGGTTATTTGATAAGTAAATAGGAAAGTAGATAATTAATCTTGGGATTAGTTTTATAAGCAGGGTGATGGATGAGATAATTCATTGGCCTGCTTTTTTAATGTCTTGGGACACAGAAGAATTACTAATGTGATAACTCATTTATATTTAGCTAAAATATTTTTCATCTATAGGACCAAACTTAGGGTAGAGTGATGTCAGTTTGGTTCTTGCCTTATCATTTGTAAACTGCCATTGGATGCACGCTGTATGTGCATTGCGGTCACTCTCCCATGCCGCCAGTTCCTTCCGCAGCAATTCCATTCCCTCAATCCTGCGGGACAGGCACTGCCGCGTCATGACATTAAGCTCTATTTCGGCCATGTCAAGCCAGCTCCCATGTTTGGGCGTATAATGGATTTCCAGACGCTTTATAATCCTTTTCGCTTCGGCTGGTGGAAACGCTTTGTAAAGGGACGCAGCTTTATGGGTATTAAGATTATCCATTACCAGAATGATTTTCTCGGCATCCGGGAACATCATATCTGATAAATATTTGATTTCCTGCGCCCAGTCAATCGCAGTGCGGTGTTCATGGACACTTACATGATGCTTTCCTCCAAGCGGTTCCACGA
>CAJUIP010000072.1 GCA_910586315.1 uncultured Lachnospiraceae bacterium
ATATGCTGGGGTTTCGTACCCTTTGTGATAATTATGAGGATGTGTTACGGATAGCTGGGCATGATAATATTCGAGTAGCTGATATGTCTGGCGGAAAATCAAAGGATGATGGGTATCGAGGTGTCCATGTATATTTCCAGTTGAGCAGTTACCACTACCCGATTGAAATTCAGTACAATATCTATTATGACCGCCAGCTTAACAATTGGTTGCACAAATATGTGTATAAAAGGAAATATAAGAGCCAGGTCGGGTACTGCTTGCGCCAGGAGTATGAACGTGGTAAGATAAAGAACGAAAGTGAGTTTAAGGAGGTGCTGGAACGTGTGCTATCTGATTGCGAAGAAATTCGGTGATCTGGGCTGTGTGGCTCTGCAGACAGAGCATGGGCCGCATCTGGTGGATTTTGAGACGAAGCTTATGAGGTCTGTAGGGTATGATAAGATTCAGCTTGTAGTGATCAGCCGTCCATCGGCATATGGCGAGTACGAACCATACAGCTTTGTAGATACAGAACAGGAATTTGAGACTGCGGTGAAAAATATGTAAGCAGCGAGGGTATTTGCTGGTTTTTATATGTGCCGGGGTATGGCTGCATATGTGCATAGCCTTAATTTTTAGCTGTATATGTGTATCGCACTACCAAAAAAGAGGCATACGTGCATGACCTGAAAGTAAGAGGCACTTGTGCATCGCAGCCGACCAGGCGGCGAAGCTGGCCAAAATGAATGAGGGGATTTAATAAAAAGCCAGTCAGAGCTGGATAATTCCGGATTCTGGCTGGCCTTTTGCGTTTCGAAGACGGACGGAGCGGACAGAGCAGAGCGCTGCCGCCCGCCAGACAGCAGAAGGAAGACAGAGCAAAGTGTGGCCCGCCCGTCAGACGGCGGAAGGAAGACAGAGCAAAGTGTGCCTTGCCCGTTATGCGGCGGAAGCCGGGAGAGATTTTTTTGTCATGAATGCGGCAATGAGCTGGAAGGAGGCCGAGAGGGCAGCCAGATAGAACACATACTGGACGCCCAGCGATTCCCATACAAGACCCATGACGGGCGAGGCTATGATGGCCATGATATGGTCAACACTGAGTCCCACGGACAGAGTTCTGGTAACCTCGCTTTTGTCAAGAGCGATGGAGCGCATCATAAAGGAATGAACCATATTGAACTGTTCAAACAGGATACAGAGTATGTAGGCTCCGAATACGAGGAATGCCTGGGGACCGCTTTTTGAAAGTGTGCCGTCGGCAAGCATTCCGGAAATAAGTCCCATGGCTGAGAAGGCGACGGCGATATACCCGGCCTCTATACACAGCATTTTTCTGGTTCCCAGCCGGTCCAGCATACGCCCGATTGCCGGGGCCGCAAGGGTTCCCATAAAGTGAGTTGCAATGGTGAGCAGGGCCACAGTGTCGGCCCCCTGTTCCAGAAGTTTTATTATGACCCAGGGGGCAAAAATGATACGGATTCGTTTCTGGCAGCCATAGGCCAGCGTCAGCACATAATAGGGAAGATACCGTTTCCGGAAAAGGAGACGATGATTTTTTACGGTCTCTTCTGTCTTCATAATGCGAAGAAAAAGGAATAAAAGAAAAATCGCCAGAACTAAAAAGCCGGAGGCCAGAATAAACGGAATGATTTTTTTGCTTTGGAAAGTAAAAATACCGGTCCGAAATCCAACAAAAACAATACAGGCCGCAATCATAGAGCCCATGGTGTTTATGCCTTTAAATTTTCCAAGGGTAGTGCCCTCCTTACCTGCACTGGCCAGAGACATGGAGATGGAGTCGTTTAAGGGCATGAACAGGTGACTGCCGAG
Source organism: uncultured Lachnospiraceae bacterium (assembly GCA_910586315.1). GTDB lineage: Bacteria > Bacillota > Clostridia > Lachnospirales > Lachnospiraceae > CANRXD01. The sequence goes on from CAJUIP010000072.1 coordinate 1,816, forward strand.
GGAATGGATGAACAGGAAGACAAGCATGACGCCGTAGGATGGGGAAAAGAATCCCAGGACCACCAGGCCGATGAGAGAGAGGATCTGGGATACAATGGTCATGCGGACGGTTCCAAGAAAGCCTAATGCGGCGACTGCCACCATGCAGAGAACACCGGGACTTTCCCTGGGCACTTCGATGAAACCGCGCTGGACGGAGTTAATATGGAATACTTCGTTAAAATAGTTGGAAAAAATACCGTCTCCCAGGCCGTTCGCCAGGGCGATGCAGACCAGAATACAGGCGAATATATTTTCTGCCTGATGTTTGGATGATGTGTTCATGGTGATCTTCCTTTGCGTTTTTGTGGCCTGCCTGATGCAGAACCCAAAATCCATTTTACTGAAATGTATAAAAATAGTCAATATGCCAATGCCGTTTCAGGGGCAAAGCATATACAGTTAGTTACTATTCATGGGGGGCATCTTTTTGCCCGCGTACCGCGGACAAGAAGCATCGGGCGTTCACCCGATGTGGAAAAACGGATAAAATCAGTCTTACCTGTGAACAGCAGCAGTCAGGAGAAAGAATGGGAATAGAATTGGATTTTTATGAGAAGATAGGTATTGTATGCAGGCGGATTCCTGCCGGAAGAGTGGCTACTTATGGACAGATTGCACTTTTATGCGGGAAGCCCCGAAACTCCAGACAAGTGGGGTATGGGCTTAAAAAGGGGCTGGCAGGCAGGGACGTGCCGGCATTCCGGGTGGTGAACGCAAAAGGAATTTTAAGCGGGGCCGCTCATTTTGACACCTTTGACCAGCAAAAGATTCTCCTGACTGAGGACGGAGTAGAGGTTATCTGGACGCCGGAAGGCTTCCGGGTGGATTTAAAACGATTTGGCTGGAGGAATACCATGGAAGAGGCTCTGGCTATAGAAGAAGAATTTAAACGGGCAGGGGAAAATCGATCAATAAACGGGGGGATTGACCGGGGAGCGAACCGTAACATGTTTATATCTTTTTAAGGAATTCATAAAGAGAAGGGCCTTTCAATAAAAGGAATTTTATGGTAGAATATCGACAGATATGATACATGCATGTCTGTTTTTTGCATCCGCGGCAAAAAAGCAGGCACAGGGTTTCCCAATTAAGGCAGCGGTTCGGCTTCACGAAGATATAGGGCTGAGCTGTTACCAATTAAGAAGAAAAGGAGAACATATGAAAGGTATTATTCTTGCAGGCGGCAGCGGTACACGTCTTTATCCTTTAACAAAAGTAACTTCCAAACAGCTTCTGCCAATTTATGATAAGCCCATGATCTATTATCCGCTTTCTGTATTGATGAATTCCGGAATCCGTGATATTTTAATTATTTCCACTCCGGACGATACGCCCCGGTTTGAAGCTCTTTTGGGCGACGGCCATCAGTTTGGAATCCACTTGACCTACGCCGTTCAGCCAAGTCCCGACGGACTGGCGCAGGCGTTTATTATCGGCGGGGAATTTATCGGAAAGGATTCTGTCGCCATGGTACTGGGAGATAATATTTTCCACGGCCAGGGATTAAAGAAGCGCCTTCGCGCCGCCGCGGCAAAGGAAAAGGGCGCAACCGTATTCGGCTATTACGTGGACGACCCGGAACGGTTCGGAATTGTGGAATTTGATAAAGACGGAAAAGCCATTTCTATTGAAGAAAAGCCTGCAAAGCCAAAGTCCAATTATTGTGTGACAGGCCTGTATTTCTATGATAACCGCGTGGTGGAATACGCAAAGAACTTAAAGCCGTCCGCAAGGGGTGAGCTGGAAATTACAGATTTAAACCGTATCTATCTGGAGAACGGCGAGCTGGACGTGACGCTTCTCGGGCAGGGCTTTACATGGCTGGATACGGGAACCCATGAATCTTTGGTGGAGGCAACTAATTTTGTAAAGACCGTTGAAACTCACCAGCACAGAAAAATTGCCTGCCTGGAGGAGATTGCTTACAGCAACGGATGGATTTCCAAGGATGAAGTTATGAAGGCCTATGAGATTCTTAAGAAAAACCAGTACGGTCAATATTTAAGAGATGTGGTAGACGGCAAATACATCGACAAGCTGCCGGGCCATGCGGATAAATAGGAAGGAGACAAAGGACATGAAAATTATTGTAACAGGCGGCGCCGGATTCATCGGCGGAAACTTTATCCATCATATGGTAAATAAATATCCGGACTACGAAATCGTCAATCTGGATCTTTTAACATACGCAGGAAATCTGGAAACTTTAAAGCCCGTGGAGGGAAAACCCAACTATAAATTTGTCAAGGGCGATATTGCAGACAGAAAATTCATCTTCGACTTGTTTGAGAAGGAAAAGCCGGATATGATCGTAAATTTTGCGGCAGAAAGCCATGTGGACCGTTCTGTCGTGGATCCGGAGAGCTTTGTCCGCACCAACGTTCTGGGAACCACAACACTTCTGGATGCCTGTAAACAGTACGGTATTAAGTGGTATCATCAGGTATCCACCGACGAAGTATATGGCGATCTGCCTTTAGACCGCCCGGATTTATTCTTCACAGAGGAAACGCCGCTCCATACATCGAGCCCCTATTCCTCCAGTAAAGCCAGCGCGGATCTGTTTGTCATGGCATACCACAGAACCTTCGGACTTCCAGTGACCATTTCCCGCTGCTCCAACAATTATGGCCCCTATCAATTTCCGGAAAAATTGATTCCGTTAATGATCAGCCGCGCTCTCGCCGATGAATCTCTTCCGGTATATGGAACCGGAGAAAACGTCCGCGACTGGCTCCATGTTTCCGACCACTGTGAGGCCATTGACCTGATCATCCACAAAGGCCGTGTGGGAGAGGTTTACAATGTGGGCGGTCATAACGAGCGCACCAACCTGGAAGTGGTAAAGACGATCTTAAAGGCGTTAGACAAGCCGGAGAGCCTGATTAAATATGTGACAGACCGTCCCGGACACGACAGACGCTATGCCATTGACCCCGCAAAGCTGGAGACAGAACTTGGCTGGAAGCCCAAATATAACTTTGATACAGGAATTCAGCAGACGATCCAGTGGTATCTGGACAATCAGGACTGGTGGAAGCATATTTTAAGCGGCGAGTACAGCAATTATTTTGAGAATATGTACGGTGAGCGTCTGGGCGATAAATAGGATGGCAGTCAAAGGAGATAGTATGAGAATTTTAGTGACAGGCGTAAAAGGCCAGCTTGGCCATGACGTTGTAGACGAGATGATAAAACGCGGTCTGGAGCCGGTGGGCGTTGATGTGGAGGAGATGGACATCACTGACAGGGCCGCCTGTGATAAGGTGATTACCGAAGCCAATGTGGACGCGGTGATTCACTGCGCCGCTTATACGGCTGTGGACGCGGCTGAGGACAATGTGGAGATGTGCCGCAGAATCAACGCGGACGGGACCAGAAACGTTGCCGAAGTGTGCAGAAAACTTGACATTAAAATGATGTATATCAGTACGGATTATGTATTTGACGGCCAGGGAACCAGACCTTGGGAGCCTGATGATGAGAGACATCCGTTAAACGTTTATGGACAGACTAAGTATGAAGGCGAGCTGGCTGTGGAAGAGCTGGTAAAGAAGTTTTTCACGGTTCGCATCGCCTGGGTTTTCGGTGTCAATGGAAAAAATTTCATTAAAACCATGCTGCGGATTGGAAAGGAGCGGGGAGCGGCGACGGTTGTGGACGATCAGATCGGTTCTCCCACTTATACCTATGATCTGGCAAAACTTCTCGTGGATATGATTCAGACAGAGAAGTACGGCCGCTACCATGCAACCAATGAAGGGCTTTGTTCCTGGTATGAGTTTGCATGTGAAATCTTTAAACAGGCCGGGATGGACAACGTGACCGTAACTCCGGTTCACACCAGCGAGTATCCGGCGTCCAAGGCGAAACGTCCCATGAACAGCCGCATCAGCAAGGAAAAGCTCACGGAGAACGGATTTGAGCGTCTGCCCCAGTGGCAGGATGCTGTTGCACGGTATTTAAAGGAAATTTTAGTATAACCTGCCTTAAAGAACCATACGTTTCACTGGTCTGCTTTTCCGATGGCACAAAGAAAAATGCTCAACGCAGCGTTACTGCGCCTCCGCTTTTTCCTTGGTACTCCCGAAAAAGCATTCTTATCGAAACGGAACGATATTCAAAGTGCCAGTAAATTGCATATAGTAAAGAAAAGGTAACTGTGAGAATACAAAACAGTTACAAGTAAGGAATAAAAAGCGGCCGGCCGCGCAATTGTTGGGGCCAGGACCGCTTTTTAAGCCGTAATCCGAAGGGAGAAAGTAAATATGGGAAAATATTTTGGAACGGACGGCTTTCGTGGGGAGGCCAATGTAGATTTGACAGTGGAACATGCGTATAAGGTTGGAAGATTTCTCGGCTGGTATTACGGGGAGCAGGCCAAGGGTGATCGGTGCCGGATTGTGATCGGAAAGGATACAAGGCGGTCCAGCTATATGTTTGAGTATTCCCTGGTATCCGGTCTCACAGCCTCCGGTGCGGATGTATATCTTCTGCATGTGACCACGACTCCCAGCGTGTCACATGTAATCCGTACGGAAGATTTTGACTGCGGCATCATGATTTCCGCCAGTCACAATCCCTATTATGACAACGGAATCAAAATCATGAACGGCAGTGGTGAGAAGCTGGAGGAAAGCGTGATTGTTGAGATCGAAAAGTATCTGGACGGAGAGATGGGGGAGCTGCCGTTAGCAAAGCGGGAGCACATCGGACGGACCCAGGATTTCGCGGCAGGACGGAACCGCTACATCGGATACCTGATTTCCATTGCGACACGTTCCTTTAAGGGGAAAAAGGTTGGTTTGGACTGTTCCAACGGAAGCGCTTCTTCCGTGGCCAAAAGTGTATTTGACGCCCTCGGTGCAGATACTTATGTAATTAACAACGAGCCGGACGGACTGAATATCAACAAGAACTGCGGCTCTACACATATAGAGCGCCTTCAGGAATTTGTGCTGGAAAATCATCTGGATGTGGGATTCGCTTATGACGGGGATGCGGACCGCTGCATGGCAGTGGATGAAAACGGTCAGGTGGTGGATGGAGATCTGATTCTTTACATCTGCGGCAAGTATATGAAGGAGCAGGGACTTTTAAGGAACAATAAAATTGTTACCACGGTTATGTCAAATATGGGCCTTTATAAGGCGCTGGACCGGGAAGGAATCGGGTATGAGAAGACGGCTGTGGGCGATAAATATGTATATGAAAATATGGTCCAAACGGGAAACTGCCTGGGCGGCGAGCAGTCGGGACACATTATTTTCAGCAAATATGCATCCACCGGGGATGGCATTTTAACCTCTTTAAAGGTGATGGAGGTTATGCTGGAGAAAAAGCAGCCACTTTCCAAACTGGCATCCGAAGTGACAATTCTGCCGCAGCTTTTAAAGAATGTGCGCGTGGCTGACAAGGCGGCCGCGTTAGGGGATGAGGATGTGAAGGCGGCCGCTTCCGGAGTGGAGGAAGCCCTTGGAAATGACGGACGGCTTCTTCTGCGCCAGAGTGGAACAGAGCCATTGATCCGTGTGATGGTGGAGGCCGAAACTCCGGAGCTTTGTGAGAAATATGTGGACCAGGTGATTGATGTCATGAAAGCAAAGGGACACGTGGTCGGTTAAGGGCATAAATGCCGGGGATGCCGTCGGGAGCGGCAGCCCCGGCATTTGTAATAAACGGCAGCAAAGGAATAGTAACAATTGGCAATGGAATATCTGCTATAACATTTTGATATGGCTGTTGACTTGCATATGGGAAATGGTTATGTTAAAATAAAATAACGCCTTTGGGCGGACTCTAAGAGTAAAGGACTGATGAAAATGGGGTTAGACCTAAGAGTGTAACATTATTTATTGTACAGAAATACAGTGTGGTTTACCGACTCCGTGGCCGGCGACTATGAAAAAGCATGCCCATCCGGGCATCCCGTAATGCAAGCCCCTCGGGCGGACGTTCGGCTTTCGCCGGATGACAAGGTTTATGAAAAAATAAAAACGGAGGAGAGAACCATGTTGAATGTAAAGAGATATCAGAGAGTACCAGTGGTACATTACCCGGAACGGGAATGGCCCGGTAAGGAGATTGAGAAAGCACCGATCTGGTGCAGCGTAGACTTAAGAGACGGAAACCAGGCCCTGGTGGAGCCCATGGTAGTGGAAGAGAAGGTGGAAATGTTTAACCTTCTGGTGAAGATGGGCTTTAAGGAAATAGAAATCGGTTTCCCGGCGGCTTCTCAGATCGAGTTTGATTTTTTAAGACAGCTTGTGGAGAGGAACATGATTCCTGACGACGTGACGGTGCAGGTCCTGACCCAGTGCAGGGATCATCTGGTAAAGAGAACGTTTGAGTCTATCCAGGGTATTAAAAAGGCCGTTGTACATATTTATAATTCCACATCCACTCTTCAGCGCGATGTGGTGTTTCACATGGACCGGGATGAAATCAGACAGATTGCCATTGACGGCGTTGCGATGGTAAAAAAATATATGGCGGATTATGACGGGGAAGTAATCCTGGAATATTCTCCGGAGAGCTTTACGGGAACGGAGCTGGATTTTGCGCTGGATGTCTGTAATGCGGTTCAGAAAGCCTGGGGTCCCACGCCGGATAAGAAGATGATTATAAACCTGCCTTCAACCGTTGAGATGACAACGCCCAATGTATACGCGGATCAGATTGAATGGATGATTAAGCATTTGGACAATCGTGAAAGCATTGTTGTGAGCGTTCATCCTCACAATGACCGGGGAACCAGTGTGGCGGCCACGGAGCTTGCTTTGTTAGCCGGAGCGGACCGGGTGGAAGGAACTCTGTTTGGGAACGGTGAGAGAACCGGAAATGTGGATGTGCTGACGCTGGCTTACAATATGTTCTCTCAGGGGATTGATCCAAAGCTGGAAATTTCTGACATTAAGAAAATTGCAGAGGTTTATGAGCGCTGTACCAAGATGCATATTGATCCCCGTCATCCATATGCCGGTAAGCTGGTATTTACTGCTTTTTCCGGTTCCCATCAGGATGCCATCAACAAAGGAATGCATGCGCTTCTGGAACGTCAGAGCAAGGTTTGGCAGGTCCCCTATCTGCCCATCGATCCATCGGATATCGGCCGGGAATACGAGCCGGTTGTCCGCATCAACAGCCAGTCCGGAAAGGGCGGCGTGGCTTTTGTTATGGATTCTTTCTTCGGCTTTAAACTGCCTCGTGGTATGCATAAGGAGTTTGCGGACATTATCCAGAAAATTGCCGAAGAGCAGGGCGAAGTGGCGCCAGAGCAGATTATGGAAGAGTTCCGCAGACATTATCTGGAGAAGAAGGAACCGTACCACTTCAAAAAGTGCAAAATTACGGATTTTGAGTCCGAAGGTGATTTTACAACCGTGGCAGTTGTGACCTATACGGACCATGGCGTGGTCAAGCAGTTTGAAGGCGTTGGAAACGGACCCATTGATGCGGTGCAGCGGGGGCTGGAGGAAGAGCTGGGAATCAATATAAGGGTACTGGATTACAGCGAGCACGCACTGACTTCTGGTTCCGGTGCACAGGCGGCTTCCTATATCCATGTAATGGATCAGGATACCAAACGGACTACCTATGGGGTTGGCATCAGTTCCAACATTACAAGGGCCTCCCTGCGCGGGATTTTCAGTGCGGTGAACCGTCTGACAGAGGAAAAGTAAAAGAAACTGCGAGGGTACCGGACAGTTATAGATAAAAAATAACAGGGCAGCTATGAACAGAATTGTCATAGCTGCCGCTTTTTTGCCCTGAATATGTCAGATAATTGTAAGGCAAAACGAAGAAAAAGTTTGAAATTATATGATATATTATAAATACAAAGTAAAAATAAGTGTATCGTATCTTGAGAGTGGTAGTGTCAAGTAATCTATGAAAAACTTGGGTCCAAAAAACAGGCCCAACCGA
>CAJUIP010000073.1 GCA_910586315.1 uncultured Lachnospiraceae bacterium
CAAGGCTGTAAACGCAGGCGGCGTTCTTGTATCCGGTCTTGAGATGAGCCAGAACTCCGAGAGATATTCCTGGACTGCAGAGGAAGTTGATTCCAAGTTACTTCAGATCATGACAGGTATCCATGATGGTTCCGCAGAAGCTGCCGAGAGATACGGCTTAGGTTACAACCTGGTTGCCGGTGCTAACATCGTTGGCTTCCAGAAAGTTGCTGATGCTATGATGGCTCAGGGTATTGCCTGGTAATTTGAGCAGTTATCATAACTGAATTCAACGGAAATATTGGGGGCCATTGCGGGAGAATCTTCTTCCGCAGGGCCCCTGTATTAATATCGTAAAGAGGAAGGAAGAGGAACAATGGGATTTACAGTATTTTACACAGTACAAATCAATGATGTTGCTACAAAAATTTTTGAAGCAGCAGGCGGAAAGACTGTTGTAACCAGTCATTTCTTTGATGAAGCCGGTTACGCGGAAGAATTGAAGAAATTACAGCCGGAGGCAATTATGTGCCGTACGGAGCCGATTACAGCGGCTATGATGGACGCTGCCGGTCCGAATCTTAAGGTGATCGGCAAGCAGGGAGCAGGTCTTGACAATATCGACATGGAGGCTGCAACAAAAAGAAACATTCGTGTGGTATATGCGCCGGGCCAGAATGCACAGTCCGTTGCCGAGCAGGCAGCTTTCCTGATGCTGGCATGTGCACGCCGTTTTAGCTATGTTGACAGACAGTTCCGTTCCGGAAATTATAAAGTACGTTTCGGCCTTACAAATACATATGAGCTTCAGGGTAAAACCCTTGGCCTTCTTGGCTGCGGAAGAATCGGCCGTATGCTGGCAACCATCGCAAAGCATGGCTTTGGCATGAACGTTATCGGCTATGACCCATTCTTAAAGCAGGAGCAGCTTGGTGATCTGATCACTCTGGTGGAAAACAATGACGAAGTATTTAAGCAATCTGATTTTGTCAGCCTTCATACTCCGCTTACTCCTGAGACAGAGCACAGTGTTGGCATGAGAGAATTTAAGCTGATGAAGCCCACAGCCTCCTTTATCAATGCAAGCCGCGGAGAAGTGGTAAATGAAGCAGAGTTGATTCAGGCAATGCAGGAGGGTATCATTAACTGTGCAGGCCTGGATGTGACAGAGAAGGAACCACTTCCTCTTGACAGTCCCTTATATACCCTTGATAACGTAATCCTCACACCGCATACCGCTGCTTCCACAGAACAGTCCGTAATCCGTTGCTGTGAGACGGTTGCCGATGATATTTGTGCAGTTGTTGCAGGAAATGCAGCAAAATTTGCAGCAAACTAATTACCATAAAGGAAATGAAAGCGGGCAGGGAAAATGTCTCCCCTGCTCGATTCATTTATTTTATAGGAAAGACCTTTGACACAAGGAGGGCATACATGACAAAAATAGTGGAGTCAGCAAAAGCGTTGATGCCGAAGCTTGTGGAAATCAGGAGAGATTTCCATGAGTATCCCGAGACATCTCAGAATGAAGTGGAGACGTCCAGAAAAGTCGCCTCTTATTTAAAGGAAATGGGTTGCGACCAGGTGATCGAAAATGTGGGCGGCCATGGGGTGATCGGTATCATCAAAGGAAAGAAAAATGGAAAGACTGTGGCATTAAGAGCCGACATGGATGCATTGCAGATTCAGGAAATGAATGATGTGGAATATAAGTCCAGAAACGACGGTGTCATGCATGCCTGCGGTCATGATAATCATATGACCGGGCTTTTGGGGGCGGCGAAGCTTTTGTGCCAGAACCGGGATGAAATCTGCGGAACCGTAAAGCTGGTGTTCCAGCCTGCGGAGGAATTTTCTCCCGTCGGCGGCTCCAGAGGGATGCTGGAGTCCGGATATCTGGATGATATCGGAGCAATTTTCGGCCTTCACGTATGGCCTGACCTGCCCCATGGAACCGTTGGCATAAAGGCAGGTCCCTTAATGGCAGCCACAGATCATTTTACAATCACCATTCATGGAAAGACTGCCCACGGCGCAAAGCCGGATCAGGGCATCGACGCCGTGGTGTTAGGGGCTCAGTTTGTTATGGCGGCCCAGTCCATCGTAAGCCGTAAGGTGAACCCTCTTGATAACGCTGTGGTAACCTTTGGTATTTTTAACGCAGGCACCCGATATAACATCATCGCGGGGGAATGCGTTCTGGATGGAACGGTCCGTACCCTCAATGAAAAAACGCGCGATATGATTGAGGAAACCATGAGAAAGCTTTTGGACGGCCTGTGCCTTCAGTCCGGGGCCACCGCGGATATTGTTTATGGGCGCGGGTATCCGGCTCTTGTGAATCATGCGGAGGATGCGGCCCTGGTCAGAAGAACGGCAGTTTCCCTGTTCGGAGAAGAAAATGTGGAGGATGTACAGGACCCGGCCATGCCGGCAGAGGACTTTTCTTTCTATCTGAAAGAGAAAAAAGGGGCTTTTGTGTGGCTGGGAACCGCGAAAGAGGGGAAAGAGGTCTGGCCGCTTCACAACAGCAGATTCGATGTGGATGAGGATATTTTATGGAGAGGAGCCGCGCTTTTGGCGCAGACCGCCATGGATTATCTGGCAGAAAAATGATACCATTGGTTCTTGAACAGTAAAAAAGTCCTGCCGAATTGAGTGAGATCAGTTTGGCAGGACTTTTTTGCTGGTCTGTTTTCCTGACACTACAAAGGAAAAAGCATCTTCATCAGAGCAAGGGACATCTGGAGTGGCTATTTTTTTAGTGTGTTAAGAAAGTCTCTCACGGCTTTTTCCGGTGTGGCCCAAGAGGTCACCAGGCGGATTTCCGTGCAGGCGCCGTTATGCGGGCCGATGATGTTAAAGCTAAAATCCTTGGAGAGTCCTTCCACAACCTGGTCCGGGAAAATCGGGAAAAGCTGGTTTGTGGGGGAATCAGAACCGAAGGAATATCCCAGATCTTTGATGCCGTTTCTTAAGATATCAGCCATTTCATTGGCGTGTTCCGCCATCTCAAAGAAAAGATTGTCTTTGAATAATTCCTCAAACTGAATTCCGGCCACAAAGCCCTTGGCCAGCATGGCGCCGCGGTTTTTTATCATGTAGCGGAAATCTTCTTTTAAAATCGGATTGGAGATTACAAGGGCCTCACCGAATAAGGCGCCGTTTTTTGTTCCGCCGATATAGAAGGCGTCTGTGGAGGCGGCGATGTCTGCAAGAGTCAGATCATTTTCCTTACATGTCATGGCGGAGCCGATTCTGGCACCGTCCAGGAATAAATAAAGGTTATTTTTCCGGCAGCAGTGACAGAGAGCGTCCAGTTCCGCTTTTTTGTAGATGGTTCCCACCTCAGTGGAATCGGAAATATAGACCAGGCGGGGCTTTACCATGTGCTCATCGGGATGTGCCTTTAAACAAGACTCAATAATTTTTGGGGTAAGCTTTCCGTCTGGCGTGGGAAAGGCCAGTATTTTGTGTCCGGTTCCTTCCACGGCACCCGTTTCGTGGACATTGATATGGCCTTCCGTGGTGGAGATGGCGGCCTCATAGGGGCGCAGGGCGGCCGAAATCAGAAGAAGATTGGTCTGGGTCCCTCCGGTAATAAAGTGAACGTCCGCGTCTTCCCGCCGGATGAGGGCTTTGATGGAAGCGGCGGCGGCAGCGCAGTGGGTGTCCAGGCCGTACCCCTCGTTTTGGGTCAGATTTGCATGGATGAGGGCCTCTAAAATCCGCGGATGGGCGCCCTCGCTGTAATCATTTTTAAAACTGTACATAAAACATTTCTCCCATTTGTTTTTTTCGTTTACGGAGTGGGGGCATCTTTTTGCCCGCCTCTAACGGGCAGGAAGATGCCCTCCTCCCGTGAACAGTAACTATTTCCAGTGCACATGGACTCTGAATCCAGTATAATGAAACACAGAAAAAAAGTCCAGAATAAATGAACCTTTCTTTCACTTTTTTCCTCTATAGAGTGTTACTGCACACGGGGCATGGGAAATCAGACAAATTTTCTACATTGGGCGGACGCCCGGCGCTTTTTTATCCGGCTTAAGACGGAAAAGGAGATGTTCCCCGCAGACAGTAACCTGTATGAGAGGTGCACCCAATCAGAGGAAGGAGGATGTGCATGGAAGATACGGAGCTGGTTAAGAGAATGATATCCGGCGACAGAGACGCGTTCGACGGTTTAATGGAACAGTATCAGCCGCAGGCTCTGCGGGCGGCATATCTGATTTCCGGCAGCCATGCTGACAGCGAGGATATTGTCCAGGAAACCTTCATAGCCTGTTACTTAAACAGAAGGCAGATCAAGAATCCGGAGGCGTTTAGAGGATGGTTTTATAAGACGCTGTCCAGAAATGCCTGGAGAATCTGCCGGAAGAAGAAAAAGGAACAGCCTGTGGAGGAGGTCTATCCGGAACACGCGGCCGCGCCGGGAGAGCTTTTGGGAGATCTGCTCCAAAAAGAGGAGGAGAGGGGTCTGTATGAGGCCGTAAAGGCCCTTCCGGTGAAGCAGAGAACGGTGATTGTTCTCTACTACTATAACCAGATGACCATAAAGGAAATTGCAAAGGCATGCGGATGCCTGGAGGGAACCGTCAAATCGCGTCTGTTCAACGGGAAAGCCAGGCTGAAGGCCATCATGATGGAACAGGAAGAAAAAGGAGGAACCACATGGACGATTCTATCTTAGAAAAAAAGATCCGAGCAGCTCTGGAGAAAAAGTCAGAGGAGGCCCGTGTGGACGCTCTGACAAGCAGGAGAATCCGGGCAAATGTATATGAAAGAATTGAGGAGGAAAGAAATATGAAGCATAGAAACTGGAAAAAGACAGTAGTTGCAGCGGCGGCCATCTGTGTGTTCGGTACCATCACGGCCGTGGCGATTAAGAAACCTGCCTATACCTCGTCTCACTCCAGCCTCAATGAGGTGGTGAGGGATTATGAGGCGGCAGAGAACATGATGCATGGGTTTGACGCTTCTGTAAAAGTAGTGGAGGAGTTTTCCAACGGGTATAAATTTAAGGAGGCAGTTCCCAAATATGAAGCAACTCATGATGAGGAGCACAATACACTGGAGCAGGGGACCAGCATGTCCTTTACCTATGAAAAGAAGGGGATGGAGGATGTGACTCTTTCCGGAGACCGCCTGACCGTTCCCGTCAGCAATCCTGACGCGACGCTGGTTTTAGAGGACGGAACAGAACTCAGATACCACAGATTGGCCAACAAGTTTGTGCCGCCGGACTATACGCCCACCGAAGAAGAGCTTAAACTGCAGGAGGAAGGAAAGTTAAACATCGGATATGGCGCCAGCCAGGTGGAGGAAATGATTTCTGTCAGCGTAACCTGGACTCAGGATGGAGTGACTTACTGCCTGTTCTCCTTTAACGGCAGCTTGACAGCTAAAGAAATGCTTCAGATGGCGAAGGAAGTGGCAGAGAGTTAGAAAGCTGATATAGGGAGGATTTTTAACCTTTGGAAACGGCGTGGCTTCGGCCATGCCGTTTCCTATATTTATTTCTCTTACAGACAGCGGGCATATTTTTGCTGATAATGTAACGCAAAAAATGAAAGAGACAGTACAGCGTTCCATGGAAAAAGTGCGGACGGAATATTCAACGGATTTTATTCTGGTCTTTGAAAAATATGTAGAATATTTAGAAAGTGAATATAAGAAAGACGGAACAAGAATAGATTCAGGGGAATAGTGTCCATTACATTGAAATGGATTTTTTATAAAGTCTATTCCCTCTGGAAAGTGATTGCGGTATAATGGAGTCGTTGACAAGTCGAAATGGAGGTAAAAGACGTGGTATTGAGGAATAAATATCCGATATGTGAGTTTGATACTGGTAAAAATCCGATTATTCAGGCAACGAATTTTTTGGCTAAAAGCCTTCCTGAAAAATGTGTGGTTACTTTTTTCAGGAAGGAACTGGAACAGTTTGTTTCGGAAAATAATCTTCCTGTCATTGGCTATCTTAATTCAGAAGTGCTTGATATACCGATTTATGAATATGGATATGGTACAGATAAGCTTTGTATTACAATGGCATTTTGTGGTGCGCCGGGTGCGGCTGTAGCGATTGAAGAACTTCATGCTATGGGATGTGAGAAATTTATAATCTGCGGGGGCGCAGGGGCATTGACAAAGGACAGTAAAGTGGGAGAAATCATTATCCCTGTTTCTGCGGTTAGAGATGAGGGGACATCCTATCATTATTTAGAACCATCTCGTGAAGTGGAATGCCACAAAGAAACAGTTAAGACTGTTGTTTCGTGTTTGGAACAAATGGGGATTCCATTTACAACCGGGAAAACATGGACAAGCGATGCTATATACAGAGAAACTCCTGATATGGTTGAATTAAGGCGAAACGAGGGATGTATAACTGTGGAAATGGAAGCGGCAGCCTTTTTTGCGGTGTCCCAGTATTACAATATTCCGCTTGCCCAGTTATTATATGCCGGTGATGATGTAAGCGGTGAGGAGTGGGATTCCCGAAATTGGAATACGCAAAAGAATATCCGATATGATTTAATTATCTCTGCAATCGAAATTGTAAAGAAATTATAACGGGTTATGTGGCTATAAATTTAAATCGGAAATTGTCAAATACAATACCTCTCCCAACCAAAGGTTGAGTTTGATAATTCTACTTACGGTTCATGTACAAGAACTGATAAAAATTGTAAAGTGTAACAGGAAAGGAGGCATATTTTGATGAATCAAATTGATACAGGAAAGTTTATTGCTAATTGTAGAAGAGAAAAAGGTTTGACACAAGCACAATTAGCAGAAAAGTTAAATATTACTGACAGAGCTATTTCTAAATGGGAGACAGGAAAATGTATGCCCGATTCATCTATCATGTTAGAACTTTGCGATATTTTAGGTGTTACAGTCAATGAACTATTGAGTGGGGAGAGGATAGAAATGAATAATTACGAAGAAAAAGTCAATGAAAATCTCATTGAATTGAAAAGGAAAGATGAGAATAACATGAACAAGAATGCCATAATATCAACAATATACACAATCGCTATGATAATTGGTATTATGGTATGCTGCATATGCGATATTGCTATTTCGAGAACATTGACATGGTCACTTATCGTACTTAGTTCTATATTGGTTACATGGATAGCAACTTTTCCAGTTATGTTGTTGGGGAAGAAGGGTGTGCTGGTGGCGATGATTGCTATTAGTATCATTATTGTACCATTTATGTTCATATTAAGCATTTTGATAAAAGTTAATGAGGTATTCAGCATTGGCGCAATTATGTCGATTATTTCACTTGTATTTCTTTGGATAATTTATGTTTTATATTATCGACTTAAGGAACGAAAACTTTTGGCAACAGGAATCACATTCTTGTTTGCTATTCCATTTACATTTTTGACAAACAGAACACTATCAAAAATGATTGGCGAACCTGTAATTGATGTTTGGGATATATTATCTATATTTATTTTGTTGATTATAGCTTTTGCTTTTATCATTGGAGATTATGCCCGGAAAAAAGGTTATGCAAGATAAGATGTTTTTTGGAGCACTCCCAAATTCCAGTTTGGCATATTGGAAAATCGTTATTCGCAGGAGACAGTTATGAATTGCAAAATTAGAAAAATATTAGGGGAAGAAGCCAATCTGCTTCAAGATTTTTTGTATGAAGCTATCTTTGTGCCGGAGGGAATGCTGCACCACCCAAATCAATTATCAATCAGCCGGAATTGCAGGTATAAATAACCAGCAATGGTAGTTGGTGGCGCACTCCCACTGTCAGACTTGTGCACAGCACGAATATCCCGGACGATTGCGCTTATATCGTCCTGTATCATGTGGCTGAAATATTCGTCATCCTCAATGTGTGCAGCCTGTAAAATCCGGAGGTGCGGGTCATCTTCCCCAGGGCGGTAGCGTTCTATAATTTCGTGCCGGACAGTATCAACAAGGGAATTGAGGTTTTGAATCTGCATGAAAGCAATCCCATCTACATAAACCTCAATGTTAGCCAGAAACTTTATTAAATGCTTCGGGCGTTGCGACTGCCAGAGTGGAAAGTACATGAGATGGCGAACTGTAGGAAGGGTACATGGAGGGCGGCAGAAATGCTAAACCTTGTGCTGACAAAAACAATCATAGTGGGCAGACTCGGATATCCGTCTATGTCGGCCCACTATCCGATTATCACAGGAACGATATTTTCGCAGGCAATGAACCAAGTGATGTGGAAGAGAATCATCCGGCGAAGAATTTTGACTTTATAAAGTCTACAGGCATGTCTTTTCCGGTCCAGAGACGGAAGGCCTCCGCGCCCTGGTAGAGCAGCATGTAGGTGCCGCCAAAACAGGGGAGGCCCTTTTTTTTCGCCATGGAAAGAAGTCTGGTTTCTTTGGGATTATATATGATGTCTGAGACGATAAGGCCGTCCGCCAGCCAGGAGGCGTCCGGAATGGGGGAGGTCTCGATATCCGGTGCCATTCCCATAGAGGTGGCATTGGTTATAATGAAACTTTCGGCCAGCTCCTTTTTTAAAAGCCGGTGGTCGGAGAAATCGCAGAGCGTAATCCGGCAGGCAGTCCGGGCCATGAGGGTTTCCGCCGTTTTTTCCGCCCTTTGATAAAAGCGGCTGGTTTTTCTGACAAATACGGATATTTCAGAAACCCCGTCCAGAGCGGCCTGTACAAGAATGGCTGTGGCGGCGCCTCCGGCCCCCAAAAGGGTCATTTTTTTCCCTGTAATATCATATCCGGCATCCTTTACGGACCGCATATAGCCGACACCGTCGGTGTTGTGCCCGATGAGGGTTCCGTTTTCATTAACTACAGTGTTGACAGCACCGATGATTTCAGCGGCCGGGGAAAGCTCATCACAGAGAGATACCATCCGGTTTTTATCGGGCATAGTCAGATTAAAGCCCCTGGCTCCCAGAGCCTTTAAACCCCGAACTGCTGCGGGGAGGGCCTCCTCGTTCACATCAAAGGCCAGGTAGCGGTAATCCAGGTCAAGGGTTTCGAAGGAAGCGTTGTGCATCATGGGGGAAATGCTGTGGGAACATGGACTTCCCAGAAGGCAGATGAGTCCGGTGTGTCCGGTAATCGAGTGGTTCATGGATGGATACCTCCAAATTTTTATATAAAGATACGAGTGTACTGGCGGCATGATATATGGAAAAATTTTGCAGGACAGTGTGCCCGGCTTTATCAGGTACATTCGTCCATCGGCAGGGCTGATTTTCGACGGTGCAGCGGTGGCTATGGCCAGAGCGTGTTTGAAAATTCATTTTAGGATTATTATAACAGCCCGGCAGGAAGATTGCAATGTGAGAAAAATTCTGGTATAATTTCATGTAACAGTTCACGGGGCGGGGAAAAACGGATAAAAACAGGTGTCAAGCTTGCTTGTAAGACTGATTTTATCCGTTTTTCCACATCGGGTGAACGCCCGATGCTTCTTGTCCGCGATACGCGGGCAAGAAGATGCCACATCGCGACCTACAGAAATACTTCAGCGACCTCTTC
>CAJUIP010000074.1 GCA_910586315.1 uncultured Lachnospiraceae bacterium
CAGTGTATGGGCACCTTATAAGACGGTGGCTGAGCTTGGTATATAATCATTTTTTTCATTTTCTTTTTCATTCCGTTCGCCCTCCGTTCCCGCCGCCGGATACCGAAATTGCCGATATTCCCATCACCTGGAACACCGGATAGACAGACCTTCCGCCTTATAACATACCGCCGACGCTGTCTGGCAAAAGACAGGTTATTTTTTGCGGCTGTTGCAGGTAATATCATAGCAGATTTCGGATATAATGCCTGTTTTCAGCGCGAACGGTTCAAATTCGAACCCGAATGGCGGGAAAGGGGAAGCAGAACCTCCGTGGCGAAAACCCCCTCCTCGTTTTGACGGTTCAGATACCCTTCATATTTTTCCACAATCCGGTCGATGCGGACCAGCCCAAAGCCGTGGCCTGCGCTGTTCTTGGTAGTCAGATAGGATCTGCCCGATTTCAGAACCTCCCCGCCCACGGAATTTTGCACGGAAATATAGAGCTGATTCTTCAGGATACCTATGTACACGCGAATAAAGCGTTCCGATTCCTCTTCCTGCCGGAGGGCCGCCTCCATTGCGTTGTCCAGCAGATTTCCGATAACGGTGCACAGGTCGATCTCCGAAATGGGAAGATCCGGGGGAACCGCCGCCTTTGCCGTGACCCGGATGCGGCGGGACTGAATCAGGGACAGCTTACTGAAGGTATTCTCTGAGCCGCACCGGCTCCTCCGTCAGCGCCAGGAGGGCCTGGATGTGATTATGGTAATCATGCCGCCAGCCCTGCATGGTCTTATAGATATTCTGAACCTCCTCACAGTGCTTTGTAATCAGTTCATTCTGATAATTGGCAATTCTCCGCTCCACGGCGCGCCCCAACAGCAGATCAAACAATTTCATACAATTCTCACATCTTCCTTATAATAGGCGATAAATGCCTGGTTCACCCCTTCGTACGCATTCCTTGCCAGGGGGATGGTCCTGCCGTCGTCAAACACCACCGTATTCTTCGTGATATGGTCTATAAACGAAATACCGGCCAGGTAAGAGCGATGGCAGCGGACAAAGCCCTCCCCCAGCATTTCCTCCATCCCCGTGATGGAAAGCTTCGTCTCATACGCATCGTGAAGGGTATGGACCATGAGCTTATGGGAGAACACCTCCACATAGACAATGCTGTCCACAGGAATGCGCCTTACCTCCTTTGCCGTGCGCAGGAAAACCGCGCGCCCCTTCCTTCCGAGGTTCTTCTCCGCCCTGTCCAGCACTTGATTCAGCTTCTCCCCGCTCACGGGCTTGAGCAGATAGTGCAGCGCCCCCACCTCGTACCCGTCGGCGATGAAGTCGGGATAGCCCGTTATGAAAATAATCTGCAGGGCGTCGTTCTCCTCCCGGAGCCGCTTTGCCAGCTCCACGCCGTTGATCCCCCACATCTCTATGTCCAGCAGAAGGATATCGCAGTCCTTTTCCTCCTCATAGTGAAAGAGAAATTCTTCCGCCGAATAAAAAGGGCGGATGCACACCCTATTCCCACGGCACTCCGCCCAGTCTCCCGCCAGGGCAGCCAGATATTCCACCTGCTCTGCCTCGTCGTCGCAGACTGCTATTTTATAATTCATGTTCATGCTCCGCATTTCCCGTTTACAAAATATTATTCTTTATGCTTTGAAAGGAAGCCAGCTCATTATTCATCATCCCCATGAGTATTACATTGTCAAATCTCTCCTGGAATGCATGTATCCTCAAGCACCAGTTTGAGCACTGAATTACTCTTTCATTTCTCCGTAAGGCGTTTACTCGTCTGCTACCATTTGCAGTTCCTGTGGTGGCTCAAAGTTATAAACGATGGGCTTATGTTCCTGTGGCGGTGCTTCATAAGGTCTTCCTTCTTTATTGTAGGTAAGATTAAATACAAGATCGGAAAGCCATTTCTTGAATGAAGGATTATCCTGAAACTGTTTGAATAGTTCCATATTATCAGCCATGATAGCGAAAATGACCTGCTGCAAAGCCCGCTCACTTTCAAGCCTTGCACTCTGTTCATCGGAGTTCTTCATGGCATTCTGATATTTCTCATCCCTGGAAACCATAGCGGGTATTTCAAGGATCTGTCTTCGCACATTATCCGCATCATTCCAGTTGATATCGCTTTCTTTTGTGTGTGTAAATCCCGGCATAGTTATCCCTCCTGTTCTTCAATCCGCTTGCGCTCAATTTCAATTTCACGCTGCAATTCCTCAGCAGTGGGCAGGGCAAAACGATAACGTGAAGCAAAAACTTGTTGAGCGTCATTCAGAACTGAGTATTTGACGATTGCCTCATTCTTCTGAGAACACAGTATGATACCTATGGTAGGATTGTCATCTTCATTTTTATATAACGCATCAAACATTCGGATATAACTGTCCATCTGGCCGATGTCGCCGTGGGTCAATTTCCCGATTTTCAAGTCGATCAGCACATGGCATTTCAGGATACTGTGGTAAAATACAAATCCGACTCCCGCAGGGTCGGGTAATCTTTCAGGTCAAGAAATTCCAATACATATGGGTCTTTGATAAAGTTTTCCGCAGCTAAAGGTGCTGTAAGTTCAACAGCCTCAGTCTTTACAGGTACCTGATCTCTGCTTGCGAGAAGCCGCTCATAATAAAGGGTAGAAATCTGCCTCTCCAGTTGACGGCTCGACCATGCGGAAGCAATTGCCTCATCCATATACCATTGCCTTGCCTGCTCATTTTCCACTGACAGCAGGAGGCGGTAGTGCGTCCAGGTCAATTGCGAACGCAGCGCGTTCGTATTTGGAAACATCACATAAAACTTCTTCATCTGCTGAAAGGTTCGCACAGAAAAACCCTTACCAAAGTCCTTGGTCAAACGGCTGGATAACTCCTGCAAGATGGATTTCCCATAATCAGCCCGCGCATTACCATTCTGCTCATACTCTACGATGATGCGCCCAATCTGCCAGTAGGCTTGTACCATCGCAAAATTGACTGCGCTGTATGCCTGATTGCGCGACAGCAGGAGCGTTTCTTTTATTTCGGAATAGATGTCCTCATAGGGAATTAGATTGAGATCAGGCATTCTTATTATCCCTCCTTGGTGTTAGTAAATGGCACGGTAATCACCTCGCATATCCAAAAATTATACTAATGAAGTTCAGCTTTTGTAACCACTTTGTTTCCTTTGGAGTTTTACACGTACATACACATCACGCAGGCAGTCATCCGCAATTCCCCATATAAAACTTACGATTGTATTGTGAATTTGATTGTCCATGTGTCTTTATTCCCTTCTCACGGAGACCGCACTAATCCCGGCTAATTGTTGCAGGTCTTTTTTCTTCATATCCTTATCGATCAATTGTTTCCATAACTTTTTGTAGCTGATAGCCATGAATGAACCTCCCTTTTCCGGGAATATGTCAATTTGATGATTTCTGTTGCTTATTATAACACGGCTAATCCCAGCACACAAGATTTCCTCCTGCGATTACAGGAGGAAATGCTGATATCTCTTAATTTTTGTTCCAACTAACGAAAATGATATTTGTACTCTTCTTTTTCCGAAGGGCACACCGATTTGGAAAGCGAAAGGGAGGCACTGCAGCCGTCCCCTTCCGCCATGAGCATAACGCAGGGCGTCCTTGCAGGAACCTCCGAAAAGGTAAATTCCTCCTTCCCTCTCTGAAATTCAAACAATGCCCCGTCGGAATAGAGGACGATTCTCTCGCAGTTGCTATAGCAGCAGACAGAGTAATTTCCGCTCTTAAGCCGCTTCACGCTCTCCGGCACAAGGTAGACAAAGGGGTCCCGGCTCCATTTCGCCAGATATCGGTAAAAAAGGGAAGTGGGTAGATTACTGTCTCCGAAAAAAAGACTGGCAGGCAGACCGCTGTCCCGGGGTAAAAGGGAGCCGGGCAGGCCGCTGTCCCGGCAAAAAGAAAAGCCGGACAGGCCGTCTGCTTCGGGGAAAAGGCAGCCTTTCCCTCCGCGGAAGCAGGGAACCGATTCCTCCCAGGGGATTCTGTTCTTAGTGTCTGCTCTGTCGTCACCGCAGAAACAGGCATATCCGGCTCCCCGCTTTTCCCTGGAAAACAGCAGAAAGCCATATCGGTCGCATAAACGCATAAAAGGCCGTCCCAGCCCTTCCATTCCCTCCACAAACACGCAGTTGGCCCCCAGCCGCAAAAGCTGTCCAAAATCCTTTGCCATCAGCCTCTGACACTCCGCTTCTGAGACAGCGAAAGTGGGACAATAGGACACGGCTCTCCTTTCCAGCGGCTCCCCATTTAGAGAAAGCTGCTCAGCCTCCCCGGTTCCCGCGAGGGTCCGCAGGGGGAGCGGCCGGGAAATATGATCCAGACACCGACCGTCCCGGTCTGTCAGATACGCCTCCAGACGATACAGATACGGGTCCTTCGTTCCGTTCCATAGCCGGGGATGCAATAGGATACAGCGCAGCGGTTCCTCCTCCAGAAGGGGCTGCAATCCTTCCAGCACCGTATTCCCCTGCATGTCCATTAGCGCGAGTCTTAGCATTATCTGGCTCTTTAAATCCCATCCGCTATCGTTTTGGACTGTGCGTTCCGTGACACTTTGCTGCCCGCTGTCAGCCATACTTTCAGGGCGCTTCCGGGTTCCGCTGCCCACTGCGCCTTTCTCTGCCCCCATACAGTCTTCGGACTCCTCCGCAAAATAAAACCGCCACTCCAGAACCGCCTTGCCGTTCTGCAGGCTGCAGACCGCCTCCGCCCCTTCCCCGGGCGCTTCCCTGTCAAATTTCATCCCCACTCTCCTACGCATCCCCTGCCTGATTTTCCCGCTTCTCCTGCAGAACCGCCGTATTTTTCTCCACCTCCCTCCGACCCAGAGGATAGGCGAACTGAATAATCAGGAACACGATCAGGTAGCAGATGCCCGGGACCAGCGTGGCAACCGTATAAATCCTCTCCGACACCTGCGGAGTCTGGGAGGCTGCCTCCGAAATATAGCCGATGGCGGTGAGCACAAAGCCCCCCAGCCCTCCCGCCAGTGCCTGCCCCACCTTTCTGGCAAAGGAGTAGACCGCGTAGACGGTACCATCCTCCCTTCTCCCGGTAGCAATCTCCTGATAATCGATGATATCCGTGATAAACGCCCAGATGATCATATTAAAAAGTCCCGTTCCAAGCGTCCCCAGGAAGAGCAGCACCATAAACAGCGGAATATTCCTCACCCGCAGAAAAAACAGCAGCAGATAAACAACCCCCGCCAGCAGCATTCCCAAAGCGCCGGCCTCCTTCTTACCGAACCGGGAGGCAATGGTGGAAATAAAGGGAGCCAGAAGAAGCGTGCCGCCGATGCTCACCACGTTCACTGCCGACAGCATTTTGGCATTCTTGAAATAATCCAGAAAAAGATAATTGTTCATGGTCTGTCCCAGCAATGTGGCCAGCAGCAGTACCAGCGCCGCGCAGACCAGGGCCAGCAGCGGCCTGTTCTGTCCCAGCCCCCGCAGCATGACACCTATACCTTCTCTCTTTTCTTCCTTCTTGTCAAAAGCGACTCTCTCCCGGCACAGGAAATAGCAGAGCGCATAACAGCCCACCGACAAAATGCCGAAGGCGACGGCTGTCACCGTAAAGCTCATCGGCTTCACGATCTGGTTTCCCGCCGGGTCCGTCTCATAGACAATCAGGGGTACCAGAACCCCGATCACCAGCCCCGCCAGACTGGCGCCGATGCTCCGAAAGGTGGACAGAGATGCTCTGTCCTTCACATCGGGGCTGATCACAGAAGCCATGGAACCGTAGGGAATATTGATGGCCGTATAGCAGAAGCTGCTCCAGAGAAGGTATGTGACCGAGGCATAGACAAGTCTCGCCCAATACGCCCAATCCCTCACAAAATATAAGTACATAAGCGTGCTGGCCACCGCCACCGGCACGCACATCCGGCGTATCCAGGAGCGGAACCTCCCGTCCCGGGCAGGCTGCATGTGGTCCACAATCCTTCCCATGGTCACGTCTGTGACCGCGTCCACCAGCCTGCTGCCCATAAAAAGGATTCCCACCGCGAAGCCGCTTATCCCCAGCACCTTGGTATAAAATACCATCAGATAGCTGCTGGCAAAAATAAAGCTGAAATCATTCCCGAAATCCCCGAACATATATCCTATCTTATCCCGGATTCCAAACGGACGTACCTGCGCCGAAACGTCCTTTTTCATATTCTGAAAGTTTCGATTCATATCCTTCCGGATCTGAAAGTTTTCTCCCGGCTTTCCCCGGTCCTCCCTCATCCCATCCGCTTCGGTCCGCCCTGTCTCTTCTCCGTCCTGTTTTCTCCCGTCAATCACTTGACCCGACATAACCTGCCCCATGCCTTTCCGCAAAATGTATTCTAACGAACGCCGCACACATCGCAAAATGCCGTCTCCGGATTCTCTGCAGCCGTTCCGACGCTCCCTCCCGTCAGTCCGGAAATCGCAATATATCCATGGCCCTGTTGTATGCCATTTCACAAAAATTGCGGATGTCAAAACGCATTTTCCTGCATTGTGTGTATCAGCGTAACAGCTCAGTGCTTTTCCTAAACTGCCCAAACTGCTACGCTTAGCATGTCACGCCGGGCTGAAATTATACATTCCGCTTTGTGCAAATGCACAGCTTTTGTCAGGTCCTTATCTCTTTTTTCAGGTGCCCGACAACTTCATTTTGGGGAATGTCTTTATCTGAACATTAAGTCAAGAAAAATATGATTTTTATATATTTTTTCTATGTTATTGTTCGTATGGTCTGCAGAAGGGAAATGAAATAAACTTCATCCTGCCGTCCTCCACAAATTTTTTGCGCGACGGGTTTCCCTCCGCCCTGAAGACTTTTTTGTTTTTGATATCGTAAATGACCGACCATACGGTATCCGCTCCTTTGCTCCTTTCGTATTGACACATAAAGCCATGCTTTCCTGATAAGATATCCATTGTCAATTCAGCAGAAAATTGATTTTTATTATTCCTCAGCGCATTACAGGCCGTCGAGTACCTTTCCTCCGAACGCCAGTTATCTATGGCATGGTTATTGTATTCCGTCATCTTTTGATAGGTAAAACCGTTTGTGGCTACCACAAAACCGTTATCCTCTGTTGGCTCTATCACTTCAACATGATTGCAATTACATTCCATAACAGCAAAATTCCCAACGCTGTCCATGACGGTCAACGTCTGCTGTGATGCAATCGGTATCCTGTGCAGGCTTTCCACCACTTCATCTGTCGTTTTACACTTTTCCAGCAAATAGCGCACCAACAGACCAGAGTTAAATCCCGCTTTTATCATTTTGGGGTAGATAAAGGTAAGGCCAACGGCTAAACCATATTCATTTATCCCATCTTCCATTTCTATAAACGCAGTGGTATTTCCGTTAAAACCGTATACTCCGTCTAATTTATACAGACAATTCATGTACAGTTTTTCCAGCGCAACAAGGAAATCACTGTTCCTGCCAAAGATAAGATGGTCCTTATCTTTAAATGCAAAACAGGTACAATGATTATTAAATTCGAAGCAATACATGCTCAACAGGAAAGTATAAAAATCTTCATACCTGCCTTTTTGCCCGTCCGCCAATCCTCTGATTTCATCCAATACTTCGGGATAGTATCTTTCATAGACAGGCAGACATTCCCTGGCAAAGTTCTTTCGTTCCTCCGTTATCTGAAACGTTGGTGCCTGATTTATATGTCTCCCGTTTTTATACAACAGGTTTCCCCAGTTATAACCTGTCTCATAATGGCTTTTTCTAAATCTTCCATGATACATTTTCTTTGTTCCTCCCGTTGTTTTCTTCTACCTGAATCCGTGAAGTCTGTTTGCAGGGTTAAACCGGAAAAATGATATTTACGCAAAGTGAATTCACAGGTATTTATAGGTGCTTAAACTTCACGGATTCAGGTTCTATTTTTGAGCAGGCGCCCGCTCTGATTCAATGCTAGCAGAATAAAAAATTTAAGTCAATGAAATAAAATGGGACGGATAAATGATTTTCTTTCATTTATTTTTCGTTTATTTCAGGAGTCTGAATTTAATCTGTAACGAATTCAAGTTAGGTATGTCATAAATTGTGGAATGCCTTAGTTTTACGGTGATAAGGAAGTATTTACAACAACTTATCATTAACGCTGACAAACAGGGTGCAAGCAAGATATGAGATTGTAGATACTCAAAACAGTATCACCAAACAAACTGATACTATAGTAATTCCCTTGTGGGTTGAGAAGCAAAATGGGTATATTGCTAATAATGAAATACCCATTTTGCTTATTTTAATGATTTTAATGATTAGTATTCTGATATATAGAAAAATGCAAATTACTATGCTAAAATAACAAGCAGAAATCTGTAAAGCAATATTGACTAAAAGGTAGGTAGTAAAATATGGGAACGACAAAAGTATTATTAGTAGGAGTATGTGAATATTTAACCTTTAAATGTCCGTCTTTACCTATGTGCAGAAATGATTTATTTGCAATGAGAAAGGCTCTTGTCAAAGGATTAAATATAAACCCAAGCAATATACATTTGTCTGGCGAAACCGGCATTGTAACAAAGAATGATTTTATTACATCAATATACACTGTACTTAAAGATATATCGGAAAATGATACATTTATTTTCTACTTCTCTGGTCACGGTGGAAAAAATTGCTTAGTATTGAGTGATGGTTTGATTGAGTTACAAGATCTGCTTAATACGATAGAGCAAATACAAACCAAAAATAAGATTGCCATTATAGATAGTTGTCATTCGGGTGATTTTTCACTTGAAAACATTCCAACGATAGACATTGATGAAACGGTTGAACATTTTGCCGGACGCGGTTTTGCGGTTTTGGCTTCTTGTGGTGCCAATCAATCTTCTGGCTTTGATGAAGCTA
>CAJUIP010000075.1 GCA_910586315.1 uncultured Lachnospiraceae bacterium
TGCTTGGTACGATGGAGGTGTTAGAAGATGCCGAAAGCAAACAGATGATCTGGCAGGAGGGTGATACCATGTATTATTCCAAGGGTGTAACGGATCCGGATTACTGTGTGTTAAAATTTACCACCATAAAAGGAAGATATTACAGTAACTTTCATTCCGAAGATTTTGAGATTTTATAATTCTTTTAGACAGGCGGTGGAGCATATGGACGTACCTGCGGAATACATAAATGAGTATACGCAGCAGAAAGGACGATAGGAGATGAACATAAACATACGAGTCGCTGTCATGGAGGATTGTGAACGTATTCGTCCACTTCAAAAAGAAATTGCGGATCTGCATCATAATGGCAGGCCTGATATATTTAAAGCCGAAGCCCGCTACTTTACGAAGGAAGCATTTGCAGAAAGGTTACATGATCCGAAACATACGATTTATATTGCCGAGACAGAAAGTGGCGAAGTGGTGGGATATGCGTTTGCCTGGATTGTTTCTTACAGAAATCACTCTGTGTACGTTGATTTTGACTGTTTTTACATTGATGATATTTGCGTTTTAAAATCTTATCAAAGAAATGGGATAGGAAAAAGATTGTTTGAGCGCTGCAGACAGAAAGCCCAGGACCAGAAGTGCAAAATGTTAGAGCTGGGGGTATGGGAATTCAATAAAGATGCAATTGCTTTTTATGAGAGCTGTGGAATGACAGACCGCATCCACAGAATGGAATATCGGTTGGATAATTCACATGGAGCGCACATAGAGAACTGCGGCTAATATCAAAGAGGATAAATCCCCTGCCCGAAACCAATACAGAGACCATGCTGTCACTCCAATACGCAGCATTCCGGACGCGGTTTTGCCGCAATTTTACCTGAGTTTGGCCGACATTCTTAAGTTTTAATTAAATCCCTGTTTTACCATCGGTTCTCACTTGCGGAATGTTGTTTTTTCTAGTATAATGAGTGTAGTTGAAAATGTTAATCTAAGATTGAGGAGAGATGAGACGATGAGAATGAAAAAAGCATTACTCTTGGCAGTTATGACCGCAGCGCTTGGAAGCATGAATATGTTTGCGGCGTTTGCAGATGTTGATGCAGCAGAGCCGGGAAACGAAGAGAACGTGGCTGATGTAAATCTTCAGCTTGGCTGGGTACAGGACGGATCCGAATGGCGCTATTATAATGAGGACGGCTCTGCCCATACAGGCTGGGTGAAGGAATCAGATGGACATGGCACAGAGGTGTGGTACTATGTTGATCCGGCCACCGGCTTAATGCTTCACAGCGTAACAAGGGTGATTGACGGCGTATCCTATTCCTTCAACGAGGACGGAAGCTGGGTTGCTCCGGTAGCAGTTGCTCCCCGTGGAAAATTGACTGGGGGTTCCTTCTATAATACCTGGTCCAATTTAAAGATTCCGCAGGTAATCGGAAGCACCACCACAGACAATGAGGCTGAGGATTTATTCTCAGACAGTGCATATGCGACAATTGGAAACCCGAAGGTGACTCATGATCTTTATATGTCTGCAGACTTCGGCGATCTGGAAATTTATTATGCAAATATGAAAGATAAGCCGGATATGGACGCTGCAACATTCGCCGCAGAGCTTGGAAAGCTTGAAAAAGGAAAAAACGGTCAGGTAAGTGCTGTGGAGGCAGCAACTGTTGCAAACCAGCCCTATTCCAAAGTCAGCATCACAAAGACCAATAAAAAAGGGAAACAGTATATTACCACATATTACTGCCGCAAGCTGGACAGCTATATGGTTGTAATCTGCACCAGCGGTTCTATGGGGGATTCCAATGCCCTTGCGGATATCGTAAAAGCAATGACAACTGCACAGTAAAAAATAGATAATCGGAGATCCTGGAATTAGCCAGGGTCTCTTTTTGTTTTATAGGGTGCACCCAGTTACACGAATGGAGAAAAGTAAGATGGGAGAAGAGTTTTTTCATGAAACAAAAAGAGATTCGTGCGCGCGAATACTTATAAATTTTAGATAGGTCGGTGTATGGACGGCGGAAAATTAAAAATTTCCATTCGGGATGGTATTTCTAAAAGAAATGGTATATAATGTCTAGGTATGTAAAAGAATACCAGAAATACTACAATCAGGAGGAATCATGTTAGAACTGCAGAACCTTTCTTTTGGTGTGGCGGAAAACCAGGGGAAAAAAGAAATTTTAAAAAATGTCAGCCTGAATATTGGTGAGGATAAATTTGTTGTTATAACAGGTCCCAACGGCGGGGGAAAATCTACTTTGGCCAAGCTGATTATGGGAATCGAAAAGCCCGTTTCCGGAAAAATTCTTTTTGACGGGCAGGACATCACGGAAAAGAATATCACGGAAAGGGCCAACCTGGGCATCAGCTTTGCGTTTCAGCAGCCAGTCCGGTTTAAAGGCGTTCATGTGCTGGATCTGATCCGCCTGGCGGCGAAAAAACAGCTTTCTGCCGCTGACGCGTGCCAGTATCTGTCAGAGGTGGGACTTTGTGCCAAGGACTATATAAACAGAGAGGTAAACGCCAGCTTATCCGGCGGCGAGTTAAAGAGGATTGAAATTGCCACGGTCCTTGCAAGAGCTACAAAGCTTTCTGTGTTTGATGAGCCAGAAGCCGGAATTGATCTCTGGAGTTTTCAGAATCTGATTCAGGTGTTTGAAAAGATGAGAGAAAGGACCAATGGTTCTATCGTTATTATTTCCCATCAGGAAAGAATTCTGGAAATTGCCGATGAGATTGTGGTGATTTCCGGCGGCTCTATTTTAAAACATGGAACCAGGGATGAAATTCTGCCGGAGATTTTGGGAACCGCGTCCGCACCCGGCGGATGCCATTTTTACAGGAGGGACATATAATTATGGATAAAATACTGGAAACTCTGCTCGAAAAAGTGGCTGGACTTCATGAGGTTCCGGAGGGCGCCTATAATATCCGGGCCAATGGTATGATGGCCGGCCGCAACACCACGGCCAATATTGATATTGTAAGCCGTGAAGACGGAAACGGAATTGATGTTCATATTAAGCCTGGGACCAAACGGGAAAGTGTTCATATTCCCGTGATCTTAAGTCAGACTGGACTGACGGAAACGGTCTGCAACGATTTTTTCATTGGAGATGATGCGGATGTGACCATCGTTGCAGGCTGCGGTATCCACAACAGCGGCGCCAAAGAGTCCCGCCATGACGGAATTCACCGGTTTTTCGTTGGAAAAAAAGCCAGGGTAAAGTATGTGGAAAAGCACTATGGGGATGGCGATGGAACCGGAGGACGTATCATGAATCCCCGAACCGAGGTGACGATCGAAGAGGGCGGCTATATGGAGATGGAAACCGTGCAGATTAAGGGCGTCGATTCTACAAAGCGAGATACCGTGGCTCATTTAAAGGCGAACGCAGCATTGATCGTTCAGGAAAGGCTCATGACCCATGGGACCCAGACTGCAGAGAGTAATTTTGATGTGTCTTTGGACGGAGAAAATTCCAGCGCCAACATTGTCTCCCGTTCCGTGGCAAGAGATACGTCCAGCCAGGTATTCTTTTCCAATTTAAGGGGAAATAATCTGTGCGCCGGCCATACAGAGTGCGATGCCATCATCATGGATCATGCAAAAATCAGTTCCCTGCCGGAGATTACGGCCAATCATCCGGATGCTGCCCTGATCCATGAGGCTGCCATTGGAAAGATTGCGGGGGAGCAGATCATAAAGCTCATGACCTTGGGTCTTACCGAGGCGGAGGCGGAAGCACAGATTGTGAATGGGTTTTTGAAATAATGGTATTAAATTCTATAAAAAGCGTATTTGCATTGATGTCTCTGATTTTAACAGGTTTTTATTTTTCAGGGAAGAAATGGTTTGGAAAACCGGGGATGGACCTGCTGGCCAAATTTACCGTGGAGGTCACCCTCCCCTTTTACATGTTTTATAATATTTATAAGGATATCGGAAGCCGAAAAGCCTTGATTTCTCTAATCTTTAAGCTTCCGGTTACCTTCCTTTTGATTCTCCTGTGCCTTGGACTGGCGGCCCTTGTTGCCGCGGTTTTTAAGGTAAAACCGGGACGGCGGTATACCTTTGCGGCGGCCGCGGGATTTCCCAACGTGGTTTTTATTGGATTTCCGGTGATTCAGGCTCTGTGGGGAGACTCAATTACCTCGGTGGGAGTCATTTATTACATCTCCAGTACGCTTTTGTTCTGGACCATCGGAATCTGGCTTATCCGGAAAGACGGAAAATCACAGGACGAGACAGGGGGCTTTTTTTCTAACGTAAAAATGCTGCTTTCTCCTCCTGTTATGGGAATGTTTCTTGGAATGGCAGTGATTTTAGCAGGCATTCCGGTACCGGATTTTGTTTTGCAGCCTCTTTCTATGATTTCAGGCGTCACTTCACCGCTGGCTCTCATTTTTATTGGAAGTGTGATTCGCAACATGGACCCGTCTGCCATAAAATTCGGACGGGACCTGTATCTGGCGCTTCTTATGCGGTTTGTAATCGTTCCGCTGGCGGCAGCCGCCTTTTTAAGGCCTATTCCGGTTCCTGCTGAGATGAAGCAGGTCTTTTTCATGCTTTCCACCATGCCCGCCATGGCCCAGATGGGAATTATGGCCAGTCAGTATGAGTGTGATTATGAATTTGCCTGCACGGTTGTTACCGTGACCACAGTCATCAGCTTATTTACGATCCCAGTGTTTATGTTCCTTATGCAGGCATTTTCCCTTTTTTGATGATTTATATAGTCTCTTAATGGTTCCGGCAGAGAGTCATATGCCTATGGCTGCCATGTTTTTGTACGGCCAGCACGGGGAACATGCAGGCCTGTCGGGATGGTTATCTTTGGTTACCTGTTTTTTGGGAGAACAGGATTCTTCTAACCTTCCTCTGCATATTGTAAAGAAAGGGTCAAAAGCAGGTGGTAGCTCATGGATGACCAGAAGGCGGAAAATCTTCTGAATCTGGCTCTGTCGACGCCGGAGGAGGAACGGGAACAGACAGAGGAATTAAACGTGGGATTTGACCAGGCTCAAAAAACCTGGGAGCTGATTGTGAAATATAATGGTGATTTAGGGGGAGTTTTAAAAGAACAGTTTCCCCGGGTGAAGTTTCGTGCACTGACAGGAGGATATGCCATTTTAATTGTGCCGGAGGATCAGGTAGATCCGGTCATTGCCTTAAAAGAAATTGAATTTGCGGAGAAACCAAAGAGGCTGTACTTTGCCATCAACAGGGCAAGGGCGGCCTCCTGCCTTACTCCGGTACAGACAGGGGCAGATGGTCTTTCTGGCAAGGGAGTCCTGGTGGCCATTGTGGATTCGGGAATTGACTATTTCCATGATGATTTCAGAAACGAGGACGGAAGTTCCAGAATTCTGTATCTGAGAGATCAGGTGAGGGAGAAGGTATACACGAAGGAAGACATTGACGCCGCCCTTCAGACGGGAAGCCGCAGTGCGGCCCAGGAGATCGTCCCGTCGGTGGATCCGAGCGGGCATGGAACGGCTGTGGCCGGGATTGCAGCGGGAAACGGCCGGGAAAGCGGCGGACGGTACCGGGGAGTGGCCTGGGAAAGCGAGCTTTTGGTGGTGCGGCTTGGCGTGGCGGATCCGGAGGGATTTCCAAGAACCACACAGATTATGGACGGCCTGGACTTTGTGGTTCAGACTGCAATTTCTCTGGGAAGGCCGGTGGCTGTGAATTTAAGCTTTGGAAATTCCTATGGCTCCCATGACGGAAACGGACTGTTTGAGCGGTACATTGACTCTCTTACAGAAATGGGGCAGAACGTGTTTGTCATTGGAACGGGAAACGAAGGGGATGCGGGCGGCCATACCTCCGGAAGCCTTGAGACAGGGGAAGAGACGGTGATCGAACTTTCCGTGGCGCCCTATGAAACAGGATTCGGGGTGCAGCTGTGGAAAAGCTACGAGGATGATATCCGGATTTCTTTGAGAAATCCGTCCGGAACAGTGACGGAACCGGTAAGCAGCCGGCAGGGCCCCCATGAGATCGACATGGGAGGGGCCAGGGTGCTTCTGTATTATGGGGAACCGGGGCCTTTTAACATGGCTCAGGAGATTTATTTCGATTTTCTGCCGAAAAATTCCTATGTGGAAAGCGGAATCTGGCGGATCATCCTCAAGGCAGAACGGATTGTGGAGGGGAAATTTGACTTGTGGCTGCCCTCAAGAGGGGCGATAAACCGTTCCACCAGATTTCTGCGGCCTGTTCCCGACACTACGCTCACCATTCCCTCCACAGCCCTTCGTCCAATCTCCGTGGGGGCCTATGATGACTCCATCATGGTCTATGCCGCCTTTACTGGTCGTGGGGATACCAGAAAATACAGGATTCAGAAGCCGGACCTGGTGGCTCCGGGCGTTGGTATCGTTACGGTAAAAAGTGGCGGAGGTTATGAGCCGGTAACCGGAACGTCCTTTGCGGCGCCTTTTGTGACGGGGGCGGCCGCGCTTCTGATGGAATGGGGGATTATACGAAATCATGACCCTTATCTGTATGGGGAGAAGGTGAAGGCGTACTTAAGGCGCGGGGCGAAGGCGCTGCCGGGGTTTACGGAGTATCCGAATCCGCAGGTGGGGTATGGGGCGCTTTGTGTGAGGGATAGCCTGCCGGGGTAGAGATGAGGGGAATTTTGAGATAATAAGCGCTTTGTTTTGTGATACATTATGTCGAATAAAAAACTTATTATGTTTAATTCGGAATAAATCGAATGAAATTAACCTATGAGATATGAAAAATGCAAATTGTATTTCAAATATAGTTGTGTATACAATATGATAATGGTATGATGTAAATAAGAAATACGGAGGATTGTTTATGGGAAATATATGACAGAGCATTCCGGACAATCAATATAAAAGATAAAGGATATTTCAAAATATCTGTTGACAGATGAAGATGTTAAAAAAGTAATTGATGAAAAACTTCAAAAAGAAAATTGTACAGAGATTGAAAGAAGTAGAGATGAGGTAATATTTTGGAATTATTTAATTTTAATGATTTTCAGCAGAATCAAAGGATGTATGGTGGAACGGCCGGTCGAAAAATGGGAATTACATATGGAGGCAAAGACTATCTTTTAAAATTCCCGGGAAATTTAAAAGAACAGCAGATGAAAAATATTAATCTGAGTTATTCGAATAGTCCTGTCTGTGAATATATTGGTTCAAAGATATACGAGATAGTCGGCTTGCCTGTTCACAATACAATTTTAGGAACCAGAAATAACAAAATTGTAGTTGCCTGCGAAGATTTTTTACAAGATGGAGATAAGCTCTATGAGTTTGATAAAATAAAAGTTACTTTTGAACCACATTTTTTAGATTCAAATGGCAATGAGACAAATGGTGTAGGCGTAGACTTGTATGAAATTATGATGACGATACAGGAGCATCCGTTTTTGCAGGATGTTCCGGGAGTAAGAGAGCATTTTTGGAATATGTTTATAATAGATGCGCTGATTGGCAATACAGATCGTAATAACAGCAATTGGGGAATCATTTTGAGAAAGGATGGTTCGAAGGGGATTGCGCCTGTTTATGATAATGGCAATTGTTTAAATAGCAAATGGGATGATGAAAAAATGCGAATCGTAATGAGTGATGCTGACAAAATGGAAGCAGAGGCGTATAAAGCACGCAGGTGTATCTTTGAATTACATGGGAAACGGGTAAATCCATATCATATAATTGAAAACAGGGAATATACGGAATGTTTAGAGGCTGTTTATAGATTGACACCTCAAATAGGCAATAATATGGATAAGATACAAGCAATGATAATGGAGATACCAATATTGTCAGAAATACAGAAGAAATTCTTTACATCAATTATTCAATACAGGTATGAAAAAGTACTGTTAGAATGTATAAAAAATGATTGTGAACATTAGATTATAAGAAACCGTAAAGGGAGAAGTGATAAATTAATGTATGTGGATGAAAAAATAATTTTAAGAGATAATCTGCCGGATGGACTGCAACGCGATTTTATGGAATTACAGGAATATTATAATACAGGTGACTGGTTTATGTTTGATACTGCTTTTGAAGCGATAGAAGCCAGTGTTAAAGCGTATTATCTGGCAGGAAAAATCAGCCGAGAGGATTTGGACAGTATTTTTAAAAAATATGGTATTGCATAATATTGGAAAGGCTTATAGGCGGATGTTATTACATCACAGAATATTGTTACTCTTTAGGTAAACGCATGATTTAGGGGGTGTCGCAAAATCATCAAATTAGATGATCGAGCGGCCCCCCTGCTCTATATTATGAAAAAATCCAGTTGCAATCCCAATGTCATTAAGATAATGGTTTCTATGACAAAGAAAAAAAGCCCCCCTACCATATACAAAACAAATAGGTGGACTTTTTTTCATGTTCCCAATGTCTCTAAATGCAACAGTAATGAATGTTTATCTGTCCTTACTTTCGGAACAGTTTGCGAATTAGCTTTATAAATTGGAAGTTGTATTATCACAAACGGCAAAGCATAATATATTCTTCCTCATTTTCATCTACAATTTCAAATCCTGTTTTTTGATACATTCTTACAGCATAGTTGGCTTTTTGTA
>CAJUIP010000076.1 GCA_910586315.1 uncultured Lachnospiraceae bacterium
GAAGCAGAAAGCTGCGTCGAGCGTGCCTATAAGCAGCTATCCGCCGGATTTTTTCCAAAGGGCGAAGCCCGTGAGCGAGAAGGAGCGGAGCGGATTCGAGCGAAATGCAGAAACATGTTTTAAGGAGGACATCATGAAAATCGTATACATTCATCACAGCGCCTTTTATGTGGAGACAGAATCTGCCTGCCTTTTATTCGATTATTTTAAGGGAGCTCTGCCGGAAATCCCGGATAACAAGCCACTTTATATATTTGCCAGCCATCGCCATCCGGACCATTTTGCCCCTGTTATTTTCGAGGTGGCAGCGTCCCATTCTGACACAAAGCTTATTTTATCTTCGGATATCTGGAGGAAACGGGTTCCGGCGGAACAGAAGGAAAATACCGTCTTTTTGGATCCGGGGAAAACATGGGAGGACGGACAGCTCATGGTGGAAACCTTCAAATCTACCGATGAAGGCGTGGCGTTCTGGTGCTATGTGGATGGATATGAGATTTATCATGCCGGAGACTTAAACCACTGGTACTGGAATGGGGAAGACGACCAGTGGAATGAAGACATGACGGAAGCGTACCGGAAGGAAATAAAAAAGATGCATGGGCGGACGGCCGATGTGGCTTTTCTCCCCCTGGATCCGAGGCAGGAGCAGTATTTTTATCTGGGAATTGATGATTTTATGAAAGAAGCGGATGCAAAAAGAATCTTCCCCATGCATTTCTGGGAGAATTATACCATGGGGGCGAGGCTGAAGGAGCTGCCATGCTCCAGGTCTTACAGAGAAAAAATCGTCGAAATCAAATGGGAAGGGGAAACCTTCGAATATCAGAAAGAGAGGGAATAGTGATGAAATTTCAGTTTGCACACAACAATTTTAATGTTATGAACCTGGAAAAGTCCTTAAAATTTTATGAAGAGGCCCTGGGGCTTAAGGAAGTGCGCCGTAAAGAGGCAGAAGACGGAAGCTTTATTATTGTTTATCTTGGGGATGGTGAGACACCTCACAAGCTGGAGCTCACGTGGCTTCGCGACTGGGAAAAGGACCACTACGATCTGGGCGACAATGAGTTCCATCTGGCATTTACCGTGGACGATTTCGATGCCGCCCATGCAAAGCATAAGGAGATGGGGTGCATCTGCTTTGAAAATGAAAAAATGGGAATCTATTTTATCACGGATCCCGATGATTACTGGCTGGAAATTGTTCCGGTAAGAAAATAAACGGCCTGAAAGGGGGCAAATCAGAATATGAAACATCCAGTGGAAGATATCGAGTATGCGGAGTATTTGTTTGACCGGTTTTACAGTATAGGGAGCACGGAAAACGGCGGCGTTACGAGACTTGGCTACACAGAGGTGGAGGACGAGATGCATAAGGCCTTTGTGGAGCTGGGGGAGGAAAAAGGGTACAAAAGCTATACCGACGAGGTGGGAAATACCTATCTTTACAACGAAAACTGTAAAGAAGATGAGGACGGGGAGTATTATCTAATCGGTTCTCATCTTGATTCCGTGGTGGAAGGCGGCCGCTACGACGGTGTCAGCGGAATCATCACAGGCCTTTTGCTGCTGGAATGGGCAAGGCGAGACGGCCTTTCCATTCCTGTCCGCGTGGGAGCCATGCGCTGTGAAGAGTCAAGTAATTTCGGCCGCAGCACCATAGGCAGCGGGCTCATAACAAAAGAGGTTTATAAACATGATATTGGCGAGGCCATGAACCGGGAGGGCGTGACTCTGCGGGAGGTCTTTAAGGAACGGGGATACAGTCTGGAACCCCGGAGAATTCAGGGTGTGAAGGAATATATTGAACTCCACATCGAGCAGGGAAAAGTTCTGGAGGAGTACGAGGACACAGTGGGAATTGTCCAGACCATCGCAGGCCCCCGGAGATTTTTGGTTCATATTAAAGGAAATGCAGAGCATTCCGGTGCCACACCCATGGGAATGCGGACGGATGCCCTCTGTGCGGCTGCAGAAATTATTCTGGAGGTGGAAGAAATCGGGAAATCCGAGTCCCTGTACCAGTCAGTGGCTACAGTCGGTACCGTCAAGGTAGGCCCCAACGCCCTCAATGTGATTCCCGGAGAGGTCACGTTGGGCGTGGATATGAGAGGAATTGACTCCAGCAGTCTGGACCGCATGGAAACACGGCTAAAATCTGCCTGCAAAAAGATATGTGAAAAGAGGAAGGTAAAATATTATCGGGAAAAGACTTCAGATATTCCACCTATCGGCATGTCCGCGGATCTGCAGCAGAAACTTCTGGCAGCGGCCAAAAAGTTGAGAATCCCTCACCGCTCCATGATCAGCGGCGCCGGACATGATGCCATGTCTTTTGCCAATATCTGCGAGACGGCCATGGTTTTCATTCCCTGTGCCAAAGGAATCAGCCATAATAAAAAGGAGTTTGCAACCATTGAGTCCATCTGTGACGGCGCAAAGGTGATTTACGAACACTTCAAGGAGGAAATGGAAGAATGATTTTAATAAAAGACGGACGAATTGTGGATCCCAAACGAGGTGTGGATGATGTTCTGGACATTGTCATTGCCGATGGAAAGATTAAAAAAATCGGCAAGTATCAGAGAAGCGACGAGTATGGGAGGATCATCGAGGCCAGGGGATTTGTAGTTGGCCCGGGGTTGATTGATGTTCATGTACATTTCCGCGATCCGGGACTTACATATAAGGAAGATATTCAGACAGGAGCCGCCGCCGCGAAAAAAGGCGGATTTACCACAGTCGTGACCATGGCCAATACAAAACCTCCGGTGGACAGCGTGGAGACGGTGAAATATGTTCTGGAAGAGGGGAAGAAAACGGGAATCCATGTACTTCCGGCCGCCTGTATTTCCGTGGGGATGAAGGGCCAGGAGCTGACAGATATGGAGGCGCTTCTGGCAGCGGGCGCCGTGGGTTTTACGGATGACGGAATCCCGTTGATGGATCAGAAACTGGTTTGGCAGGCCATGTTAAAGGCAAAGGAGCTGAATGTTCCTTTGAGCTTTCATGAGGAGGACCCGGCTTTTATCACAGAAAATGGAATCAACGCGGGAGAATCCGCAAAGAAGCTGGGGATTACAGGCTCTCCGGCGCTGGCTGAGGACGCTCTGGTGGCCCGCGACTGTATGCTGGCATTACATACAGGCGCTTCGATAAATATTCAGCATATCAGTTCCGCAAACTCCGTAAAGATGGTAAAGCTTGCCAAGGAGCTGGGAGCCAATGTGACGGCGGAAGTAACCCCTCACCACTTCTCCCTGGATGAAAGCGCCGTTCTGGAACATGGCGCTATGGCGAAGATGAATCCGCCGTTACGTACCGTCCAGGACAGATACGAAATTATTGAAGGAATTAAGGACGGTTCCATCGACATGATCGCCACAGATCATGCGCCTCACAGTGCGGAGGAAAAGGTTGTGGAACCCATGTGGAAAGCCCCCAGCGGCATCATCGGCCTGGAGACTGCCCTTGCTCTGGCCGTAACAAAGCTGGTGCGGAAAGGGCACCTTACCATGGTTCAGTTAATGGAGAAAATGAGCCTGAATCCTGCAAAGCTGTACCATTTCGATAAGGGCTGCATTGAGGAAGGGGCAGACGCGGATTTGGTGATCTTTGATGAGAATGAGAGTTGGGTTGTGACCGAAGAGGAAATTGCATCAAAAGCACATAATACTCCGTTTATTGGAACAAAACTGTATGGACGTGTAAAATATACGATCTGCGGAGGAGAAATCGTATACGAGGATCAACAGCAATAAGATGCCCACGGTCACTACGTTTTCTTACGGTCCGTGCGTTGAATACGCGGGCCTGTCTATACTGTTACTGGTTGCTGCATAGAAAGCGTGAAAGATTTAACCAGCCTATTGACAAATAAAAGAAAACTATATATAATAAGGCTTTCTTATTGTAGGAATCGTTTTGAGGGGTGAATATTTTATGAATAAAAACACAACGGATATCACATTATCGGCTTATTTTAACGACATTGTAATCGGCTATTATGAGGATGAGGAGCTGGTGAAGCAGTTTGGAAGACAGCTTGGATTTGACGTGGATATGGATATGTTCATGGCGGTTTCCCTCCAGTACCCGTCTGATATGAATGTAAAGGCAGAGGACAGGGAAAAACTGACGAAGGCGGCCGAAGCTGTAATCGGACTTTCTGAAATCAACAGAAGAGTTGGCGGTAAACAGATTATTACCTGTGATTCCGGTGTATGCGTTATTCTGGTTACCCACGATAAGGTGGAAATGCGGGAGATCCTGGCCCATGTGAAAGAAACCGCGCTTCAGGAAGTGGAAAAGATTCATGCGGACAGAAAAATTCGTGTCGGTATCGGTACCATTGAAGGCGGAATCAAGGGAATCAAGCACACCTACAACAATGCTCAGGATGCAGTAAAGGCCGGAGAAATTTTCAAGAAAGACCGCGTGATTCTAGAATACATGGGGATGGAGATTTACAGCAGCATCAATCAGATGGTCGTGAATTTCGGAGACCGCCTGACCAGAACTGTTTTAAGACAGCTTGGCGAGACGGAAAAACGTGTTCTCTCGAAATATTATAAATGTAAAGAGGACATTGCCCTTACCGCAGAAAAGCTCGGAATGACCGAAGATGAGGTGAAAAACAGCCTGACTCAGGTTAAGATCAACACAGGTCTGGACGTGAATGATACGGAAGACAATTTCAAGCTTCATTTTATTACAATCGCAAAGAAAGTTTTGGAGAACGACGAGAGGATCAGGAAGAACCGTTAAAAACGTATCCCGGTGCCGCAGAGAAATCTGCGGCACTTTTCAAATGGAGTCTTTTATGGTATGATAAAGAAAAATCTACGTAACTGTGAGTGTACGGGACAGTTACGAATTTGCATACGAAAGGACTGGATAGTATGAAAACCATGTTAGAACGCGGTGCCGGAATTTTGATGCCGGTTTCCAGCCTGCCGTCTCCTTACGGTATCGGTACTTTTGGGAAAGCAGCTTATGATTTTGTGGATTTTTTAAAACAGGCCCGCCAGAAATACTGGCAGGTGCTTCCGGTTGGCCCCACCAGCCAGGGGGACAGCCCGTATCAGTCTTTTTCCGCCTTTGCAGGGAATCCATACTTTATTGATCTGGATACTCTTGTGGGGGAAGAGCTTTTAACCCGGGAGGAGATTAACGCCTGTTACTGGGGAGAAGACGAGACACAGGTTGCCTATGATGCGGTGTTCTGGTATCGTTTCCCGCTCTTAAAAAAGGCATATGCCCGCAGTGAATTTAAAGAGGAAGAGGGATACGAAAAGTTCTGCATGGAGAGCTGGTACTGGCTCAATGACTAT
Source organism: uncultured Lachnospiraceae bacterium (assembly GCA_910586315.1). Taxonomy (GTDB): domain Bacteria; phylum Bacillota; class Clostridia; order Lachnospirales; family Lachnospiraceae; genus CANRXD01. The sequence continues at coordinate 5,334 of CAJUIP010000076.1, forward strand.
GCCTTTTATATGGCCTTAAAAATCCATTTTGACAACAAGGAGTGGCTGACATGGCCGGAGGACATCCGCTTCAGAAAAAAAGAGGCAATGGAAAAATATAAGGAGGAGCTAAAAGACGAAATTGAATTCTGGAAATTCCTCCAGTATAAATTTTTCCAGCAGTGGAAGAGGCTGCGGGCTTATGCCAATGAACAGGGAATTTCCATTATCGGAGATATTCCCATTTATGTGGCGCTGGACAGTTCGGATGTGTGGACGCATCCGGAGCTGTTTCTCCTTGATGAGGAAAATCTGACGCCCATTAAAGTGGCTGGTGTGCCGCCGGATGCCTTCAGCGAGACCGGACAGCTTTGGGGGAACCCCTTATACCGTTGGGATATGCAGGAAAAGACGGATTTTGCCTGGTGGAAGGAACGTATGAAGGCCTCCGCGAGACTTTATGATGTGGTCCGCATTGACCATTTCATCGGCGTGGTTCAGTATTATACGATTCCGGCCGGAGCCGAGGACGGAAAAATCGGCGAGTGGATGAAGGGACCGGGAAAGAAGCTTACGGATGCGATTGATATGGTCATTGGCGGTACAAAGATTATTGCCGAGGATTTGGGAATCTCTGTTCCGGAGGTGAAAAAGCTCCTGGAGGACACAGGATATCCGGGAATGAAAATTATTGAATTTGCCTTCAGCGGCGATCGCTTTAACGAGCATCTTCCCCATATGTATTCTCCTAATACCGTGGTTTATGGCGGAACCCATGATAACGAGACACTGGTGGGGTATTTCAAACCGGAGGCCCGTCAGTGGTGGGAGCTGCAGTATATTGCCGATTATCTGGGAGTTGCCCATCAGCATGAAGTCGTGGACCGTGTCATGTTTACTTCCTATGCTTCGGTGGCCAGTGTGGTGATTTTCCAGGCCCAGGATATTTTAAAGCTGGATAACTGGGCCAGAATGAACACGCCGGGAACCGTCGGGAAAAACTGGCGCTGGAGAATGAGGTCCGGTGAGCTGAACAGAGGCCATGCAGAACGTCTGGCGTGGCTGGTTGATATTTTTGGAAGATTTTAGAAAAAATTACGATTGACATGCAGAGAAAAGTGTGCTATTGTTAAATTAATTCCGATGCACTATTGAACTCACATGCAATTTTGTAAGTCATTTGCACGCTAAAATGAATTACAAATTCATGTGAGTTTTCTTAATAAAGGACCGACAGAGATGTAGGGGGATTTATTGAAGGGCGGCAATACGGAACAAAATATTTTATTATGGAGGTACCAAAATGAATAACGGTACAGTTAAGTGGTTCAATTCTGAAAAAGGTTACGGATTCATTTCCAACGACAATGGCGGCGACGATGTGTTTGTACATTTCTCTGCAATCGTTGGCGAAGGCTTTAAGACTCTGGAAGAGGGTCAGAAGGTTACTTTCGATACAGAGCAGGATCCGAAGAACAGCAAGAAACTTCGTGCTGTTAATGTAGTTAAGCTGTAAGATTCAGGAGAGACAAAATGAGAGGGCCGTCCCGTAAGGGGCGGTCCTTTTATGCACAGGCCCGTGCAGAGGAAGTATGCCACTAAAGTGGTGCACGGGCCGCGCGAGTAGGGGGGGGACCTCCCCTGCTCGATTGCACAGGCCCACACAGAGGAATATGCCGTTAAAGCGGCGTGTGGGCCGCGCGGCGAATAGACATCTGGCAGAAAGTAATTTTCAAACACGCTCTAAACAAATGCCGCTGGCGCGCAGGACCGCCACAGGTGGTTTTCAATGGCTTTTCCTGCGTTGTTTAAGACTGCTTTGGGGCTCATGGATCAGGAAAAATTCCCGGGTAGCCTGAAAAACATAAAATATTTGGAAAAAACCTTGCAAAATCAAGGAATTCCTAATAGAATAAGAGCGTAACTGATGAGGGGACAATCTGCCCCCTCTTTTCAGCGGAAGGAGATTTGAGAAAATGATTAGTGCCAATAATGTGACGCTCCGCGTCGGAAAGAAAGCATTATTTGAGGATGTAAACATCAAATTCACAGAAGGAAACTGTTATGGTCTGATTGGTGCCAACGGCGCCGGAAAATCTACGTTTTTAAAGATTCTTTCCGGTAAGCTGGAACCGACAAGCGGCGAGGTCGCCATTACACCCGGACAGCGCCTTTCTTTTTTACAGCAGGACCACTTTAAATATGACGAGTTTACGGTTCTGGATACAGTGATCATGGGAAATCAGCGTCTGTACGACATTATGAAGGAAAAGGATGCAATTTATTTGAAGGAAGATTTCAACGATGAGGACGGTATTAAGGCCGCTGAGCTGGAAGGTGAATTCGCCTCCATGAACGGGTGGGAGGCAGAGTCCGATGCGGAAAACCTTCTGAACGGACTTGGAGTGGACACGGAATTCCACTACAAACAGATGAAGGAGCTTACAGGTCCCTTGAAAGTTAAAGTGCTTTTGGCCCAGGCGCTGTTCGGAAATCCCGACATTCTTCTTCTGGATGAGCCCACGAACCATCTGGATTTGGACGCCATTGCATGGCTGGAAGAGTTCCTTATTAATTTTGAGAATACAGTCATTGTGGTATCCCACGACCGCTATTTTTTGAATAAGGTATGTACTCAGATTGCGGATATTGACTATGGAAAAATCCAGCTCTATGCAGGCAACTATGACTTCTGGTTTGAATCCAGTCAGCTTATGATCAAGCAGATGAAGGAGGCAAACAGGAAAAAGGAGGAAAAGATTAAGGAGTTACAGGAATTCATCCAGAGATTCTCTGCCAATGCTTCCAAGTCCAAGCAGGCCACATCCAGAAAGAGGGCCCTGGAAAAGATCGAGCTGGATGAGAT
>CAJUIP010000077.1 GCA_910586315.1 uncultured Lachnospiraceae bacterium
TTGCAAAATAAGGAAATTTTTTATAAAGCTGGCTTATTCAAGTGGCAAACTCGGGGGGACATCTTCTTGCCCGCCCCCAACGGACAAGAAGCATCGGGCGTTCGCCCGATGTGGAAAAACGGATAAAATCAGTCTTACAAGCAAGCTTTACACCTGTTTTTATCCGTTTTTCCCCGCCCCGTAAACTGTAAACAAGTTATCGTAAAATACAGTTGAAAATTCCCGTTTTTTGTGATAAACTATACCTGTTACGCACTGGGCCATCGCCAAGCGGTAAGGCACAGGACTTTGACTCCTGCAGTCGTTGGTTCGAATCCAACTGGCCCAGCGAATAAAAAGACGCATCCGGCACAGCTGAGGCAGTAATCTTTTCCCTGTGCGCGAACATGCATCGTGGCCCATCAGGGCCTTTTTTGTTTCGTGCTTAGGATCGCGCTGTCGCGGAAAGGAAGATGTCGCTGCCGTGGCCTGCCGCAGGCCAAGTATCCTGCACTGCAGGATTCTTTTTTATTTACGTGAGCAACGAGCCAAAGTCCGTGCTGGCACGAGACCTTGGCGGCCGCCGTAAAACTATGAGAAACTCGCAAAGCGTATTTCTCATAGTTTCATGGGAAAGAAAAAGGGGATTTGCTATGTTCAGAGAAATGAGACGAAAAAGACAGCTGCTGCCAGAACAGGAATGTATCCGGATTCTGGAACAGGGAACTTCAGGCGTTCTGTCTGTTTTGGGGGATGAGGACTATCCCTACGCCGTACCGCTTAGCTACGTTTACTCCGGAAACACGCTCTACTTCCACTGCGCCAAAAACGGCCACAAACTGGACGCCATCAGAAAACACTCCAAAGCGTCTTTCTGTGTCATCGCCCAGGATCACATTGTACCTGAGGAATACACAACCTATTTTAAAAGCGTCATCGTATTCGGAAGAGCACATATTCTGACAGACTCAGAAAAAATTCAGGAAGCCATTGAGCTTTTGTCCTTAAAATATAACCCCTCAGACAGTGCGAAACACCGTCAAACGACCATCGACCGGGAGTCGGCTGCTCTCTGCATGTTTGCCCTGGAAGTTGAATTTATGACTGGAAAGGAAGCCATTGAACTGGTGAAACGTACAGAAAATGATTTACAATAAAAAAGAAAGCAGAGGAGGCCTTTTCCCTGCTCGCCGCACGGCCCGCACGCCGCTTTAGCGGCATATTCTTTCGTGTGGGCCTGTACATGAAAAAACCGCAGCTGCCGCTGCGGGAAAATCAGGTGGATACAGGGACTCGAACCCTGGGCCTCCAGAGCCACAATCTGGCGCGCTAACCAACTGCGCTATACCCACCATATGAAATTTTTTGGAGTGCTTGCTCCAAGCGAGCCTGAAGGGATTCGAACCCCCGACCCACGGCTTAGAAGGCCGTTGCTCTATCCAGCTGAGCTACAGACTCATACCGAACCTGTCTGTTTATCATGACAGCAAAAGTAGTATATACTAAATCCTTTCGTATGTCAAGCAAATTTTGAAGATTTTTATCTTTTTAAGTACAATTTTTGTAACGGTTCAGACAGCCCCTGGACTATTACAGTGTACAACTAAATTACTTTGATACACATATTTGTGCAGTATTCAGGTTTATGGGTGCCATTTATCACTAACACCCATAAACCTTTATTGTATTCTTACTTTAAATAGTTCATCATGAATTGGTCTTCTGTAAACTCTCTATTTTCACCTAGAATAAATACAATCTTTACATCATTTCCTACAACACTGATGTATATATTGCAAGGCATAATGGTTTCAGCATCCACATTTACTACATAAATATAGTGGTCCCAGACCCCACTGTTATACTGCTTAACATCATGATTTAAAATAACAGGATCCTGTCCAAATGTGTTAATTATGCCATCTACCGCTTCATCTTTAAGCTCCTGTAAGCCTTCATCTCCATAGTTATCTCTGATGTACTGAATAGCTTCTTCATGCACTGCCATAAGGAATACGCAAAAACTATCATTGGTTTCTTGCAGTAAGATACTGTCATCTTCCGCATCTATTTTCACGTCGTACCCATTAGGTACTGTAACTGTGAAGCTTTTTGTAGATATTTCAGTGCTTCTTACTTGTTCCTGTCCATTAACTACCCACGCACCAGACGCATTTACGTCATAACCATCAGGTGTCTTGGTATTAGTTAGAATATAACCACTGTCACTGAAAAAATAACTCTTTCCATCAATCCAGTACCATCCACTTTTCAAATAACTATTATCAGAGTTCTGATACCACCAACCAGTATCATCTTCCAACCACTGACCAGCATAGGCAGTCATTCCCATGGATAATGTTAAAAGACAAGATGCCAGTAATAACTTAAATCTCTTCATTCCTTTTCTCTCCTTGACTTTATGGGCAGTGTCATATTTACTACCCTATTTTTTTATTAACCTTGTATTTTCGGGAATTACCACACTTTTTCAAAAGAAAAGCAATGACCTCCCTTTTGTGTAAATACTATTACCAACCCACAAACGCTGAAAGGAAAATCATTGCCTATGGATAGTATTCCCTATTTGCTCTCCCTCATTCAATCTCTTTACCAGCAGAACTGCCGGCTGATCCATTTTATCTGCAAATACATCCCTCTTAAACAGTGGGCTTTTGATAATTCCCATTCCCCCGGATACCGGAAATTCAAGATTGGCAAACTCCCTCTGGCCACCGGGTAAAGAGCTAAGCGCCAGGCTTTCTATCATTAGGCCTTTGAAGACAGAAAGTTCTGACGCTGTTTTTTGTGGTTTTAGGGGTAAGTAAACATATCCCAAATGAAGTCAATCCGCACCAATAAAAAAGCGGGTGATGGGAATCGAACCCACGTATCCAGCTTGGAAGGCTGGTGTTCTACCATTGAACTACACCCGCATAAATCATTCTTTTATTTTATGAGACATCGGGGTGACAGGATTTGAACCTGCGGCCTCCTGGTCCCAAACCAGGCGCTCTAGCCAAGCTGAGCCACACCCCGCTTCACAAAAACGCCCTCTGAAGCAATCCAAGTTTCCCGGAACGCATGAGTTATTATAACTTAATAAGGCGCCTTTGTCAACCATTTTTTAGAAAAATATTCTATATGGTAACCGTTCAGATAGATCTGCACGTTCACCACGCCGACTGTAAGAGCACGTAGTGATCGCGGGCATACGGCCCACCGCCTTAGCGATTCTAAATGACCATATGCCGTAACAATTCAAGGGTTATCTAAACTGCCGCCGTTCTGCCGCGTGCCTCTTATCCGCGGCAGACAAGAAGATGCAAAGCTGAACAATTACCAGAGGGAATTTGCCGCAATGTTTTCTTCCAGATGGCAAATCGTGTAATGCGCTTTTCCCTCACGGTCAATTTCCATCACAATATAAGACGGTTTTCTCCCCTCCTGTCGCGGATAGGAAAGGCTTCCCGGATTTAAAACCACCAGACCGTCGTTACAGTATTCCAGGAAAGGCCTGTGGGTATGGCCAAACATGACAATATCCGCCTTTCTGGATCTTGCTTCTTCTTTAATTCCTTCAGTCCCCAGGGATACGCCGTACATATGTCCATGACTGATAAAAGCACGGTACTTTCCAATGAAAATCTCTTCTTCACGCGCACAGAAGGAGAAGAAATCGTTGTTGCCGCGGACCACATGAATGACACAGTTGTCATTGTGGAGCCATTCCTTAAAATATGCTTCGCTCCCCTCGGTGTCTCCCAAATGAATCAGCATATCAAAAGGAGCCGTTTTTTCAATAACCGTCTTAAGATTCTGATCTCTCCTGTGCGTATCGCTGACTATCAAAATTTTCATGATCATTCCCCAATTTCTTTTTCCAAACGCGCCTTCATGGCCCGGAGCGCCTTGCCGCGGTGGCTGATTTTGTTCTTTTCTTCCATGGTGATCTCCGCCGAAGTTTTTCCCAGCTCAGGCAGAAAAAGAATGGGATCGTATCCGAATCCCTCCTCTCCGGCCGGTTCGTAGGCGATACGCCCCTCCATAGTATCTCTGACCGATAATGTTCTTCCGTCAGGAAGCACTGCTGCAATCACGCAGACAAACCGCGCCGACCTTTTTTCATCGGCCACGCCGTTCAGTCTGTGAATCAGATTCCAGTTTTTGATTTCATAAGAAGTTTTCTCTCCCATATACCGGGCAGAATAAACTCCCGGTTCTTTATTAAGCGCATCCACCTCCAGACCGGAATCATCCGCCAGAACAATTCCCCCGGTCTGCTCCCAGACAGCCCTGGCCTTAATAAGGGCATTGGCCTCAAAGGTGGCCCCGTCCTCCTCAATATCTATCCGGACTCCTGCTTCCTTCATGGATAAAATTTCTGCTCCCAGACCGCTTAGTAATTCGCGGATTTCCCGCATTTTCCCCTCATTGGATGTAGCAAATACAATCTTATGTTCCATGTTCTCAAATCCTCAGTTTATTTTTTCTCCGCCTTTGCTCCATATGCCTTCAGGCAGACATTGCACTTTTCTCTGGTCTCTGTCCTGAGCCAGTTCCTTCCATCGAAACTAATATACCCTTCTCCATCGCTAATGTCAACATTTCCGGTTCTGATTCCCGCCTGATATTCGATGGCCACAGGCTGTTCTGTACCCGGCGAATCAATTTCCACCAGAACGGCAAAGCGTTTATTCTTCTCCACCGTCATCCCTCTCGACCATGGAATGGTATAAAACCCCGCATTTTTAAGACGGCCTTCCGCCATAAGGCTTCTCTCCGAAAAGGCCTCTCCTATATTAACTTCTCCCATATCGGCTTCTCCTCCGCGCTCCGGTATCATGGCAAAGTAAATCCGATATGAAGTGTCCGTCTTTGTGGCATAAAAACCCACCGCCTTTATTGTTTCCCGCTCTTCTGTCTCGTAGACATTGGCAAACCATGCCACAGAACCCGCACCGCCCAGCTGTCCGGTCCATCCGCAAAGATCCGTCTGGTGGATAAAGTCGTAGTTTTCTACAGGCTCCACTGCTGTGTAAGAAATACTGTGACAGCCAATCCGGGCGTCTTCATAGGATACATAAAAAAAACCTCCGTCTCCAAAGTCCTCTCCCCAGCTGTTCATACAAAGAAACGCGCCGTCTTTTTGGGGTTTTCCGGAAAAATTCTCTCTGGGATATCCATCATCCCAGCCTACGATAACCACATCGTGATTGGCCTCTTCTACCCCGTCATAGCAGAGACTGTGTGTATCTCTACGGTAATAGGGATTCCCGTCCATTCCGGCGTCTGCAGGCAGATACAAAGAACTTTGAACTCCTCCCGTTTCATAAACAGCCTTTTTAATCGCGCCATAGTCCTTTTCTCCCAGAATTTCCACGGTCTGTACATGGCAGACCGGCTCCAGACCATCAGGAGAGCTTCCGTCTCCATACGGGTCGTCCTCCTCTGCCACAGGTCCCTGCCATGCCAAAAGATAAGAGGACGACATTGCATAATCGCCGCCGTCATTCTGGCCCAGGCCAAAGCTGTTTTTCAGGGTCATATGATCCGCGGAAAGAGGAACCGCCATTTCCTGCGGCATGGATGTGGAAAGCGCGGCAAGAGATGCAAAAGCCCAGCAGGTTCCAAGATCTCCCTGGTCGGAAACTGCCAAAACCTCTCTCCGGCTCCGCAAATCAAACTGTTTGGGCAGCTCCTGGCTGTTCTCCAAATCAACTTGCCCGGAGAACTCCCGGCCTGCCGCAAACGACACAGACGGCCGTTTTCTGGCAGCCGGGTCGCAAAACCCCGCCGCAACCGCTAAAAGGAGCGCGAACATCCCGGCAAACCGTTTACGTATGATTCGTGTATTCATTACCCGCTTATGTACGTTCCGTTTACGCATGAGTCGCTTCTTCATTCCGCTTCGCCGCGATCTTTCCGGAAGGTTTCGGTCCCTGGAACTGATAAAAGTATGTTTTCATCATGCCATTATAGATTTTCCTGTTTTTATCGGCTTTACGTCCGAAATACCGTTCTGTGTCCTCATAAGCGGTAATAATATAGGCAGACCAGGAATCCAGGGCCTGATACCGCTCGCCGATGGTTCGGTACAGCTCAGGCAGATTCTTCTTTTCTTCAATCCGCTCTCCATAAGGCGGGTTCGTAATGATAAAACCATATTTTTTCGGATGGCTCAGTTCACTTACCGGCCGCTGCTGAAAGTGAATCATATGGTCTACTCCCGCCGCTTTTGCGTTAGCCCTGGCGGCGCGGATGATCTCGCCGTCAATGTCATATCCCTGAATATCCACTTTCACATCCTTCCGAACCAGGTCACCAGCTTCATCCATGGCCGCATACCAGCATTTTCTCGGAATCAGGTTTTTCCAATCCTCCGAAAGAAATTCCCGGTTCATCCCCGGAGCTATGTCAGCCGCCATCATGGCAGCCTCAATGGGGAAGGTGCCGCTGCCGCAGAAGGGATCCACCAAAATCCGGTCCGCCCTCCACGGTGTCAGCATAATAAGGGCCGCCGCCAAAGTCTCTGTAATAGGCGCCTTGCTGGTTAATGCTCGATACCCCCGCTTGTGAAGGGATTCCCCCGACGTGTCAATGGCAACCGTCACCACATCTTTATAGAGGAAAACTCTGAGCGGATAGCTGGCTCCGTCTTCTGGAAACCAGGAAATTCCATAGGCCCCCTTCATCCGCTCCACCATGGCCTTTTTCATGACGGACTGGATATCAGACGGGCTGAAAAGTCTGCTCTTTATGGACGAGGCCTTGGCAACCCAAAATTTACCGTCCCGTGGAAGATAGCGCTCCCACGGAATCGCTTTTGTTCCCTGGAACAGATCCTCAAAGGTTTCCGCATGAAAGCTTCCTGCTTTTAACAAAATCCTTTCTGTGGTTCTCAAAAATATATTGGCACGGCAGACGGCCTCTGCGTCACCGATAAAGGTCACGCGGCCGTCCTCTACCTGGCTCACCTCGTAGCCCAGGTCCGTGATCTCTTTTTTCATGACTGACTCCAGCCCAAAGTGGCAGGGAGCAATTAACTCAAAATGTTCCAAAGCTTTTTCTCCGTTTTCCCGCCTGCGGCAATGAGATTTTTGCCCCCGGCCCAGTTTCTTTACGGCCAGCGCAGGAAATGCCCCGCCTCGCCAGGACAGACTCTGCAAATGACCTACAAAACAGTTAGATTTCTTCTTCATTTTAAGGGCAGTTTAAACCTCTGTCAAATGATTTTTTATGAAGAAACAAAATGCCGCCCCCGGTAATAAGAAAGGCCCCCATAGGTGTTAACGGCATGAAAGCCCATTTTTGAAAGTTCCCTGGCCGCCAGAATGCTGTTGGAGCCGTGGGCGCAGTAAACAATAATTTTCTGGTCTCTGGAAAACATTTCATCGGCCTGCTCAATTTCTGACAGAGGCAGATTCACCGCCCCTTCCAGATGCCCTCTCCCGTACTCTTCCCTGTCCCGGACATCTAAGAGGACAAAATCTCCTCCCCGGTTCAGGATCTCTTCCAGCTGTTTCATGGAAATGGTCTGGAACATGGTTCCCTCCATTGGTGTATTCTTATTATAAGATATTCCTTTGTCCTGGGACATGTTACACCAGCCACCCTATGAAAGTCGATTGCTCCGGGCTTTGCCCTCTCGCAATCGCC
>CAJUIP010000078.1 GCA_910586315.1 uncultured Lachnospiraceae bacterium
TCTATACACAGTTTTTATTGAGTGCCCTTTACATAGGTTTTTCTATGGGAGTAGCTCCTGTTATCAGCTATAACTATGGGAAGCAGGACGAAAAAAAGCTAAAGAATGTATTTTCTATTTGTATGCGGTTTATTGTCTTTGCTTCGGCCACTGTTTTTGTGGCAGCTTTTATTTTGGGTTCTCCATTGGTTAGTATGTTCGCGGAAACAGGAACGCCTGTTTATGAAATTGTACGAAACGGATTTTTGATTTTTCCCTTTAGTTTTTTGTTTTGCGGGCTGAACATTTTTACCTCTGCCACATTTACAGCCGTTTCAAACGGGAAGCTGTCGGCAGTTTTGTCATTCCTGCGGACTTTTGGACTGATTACCGTGCTGTTGCTTATATTGCCTAACCTTTTGGGTGTAACAGGAGTATGGCTTACAGTACCGATAGCAGAGCTAATCACTATGATTGTAGCATTGATTTTTCTTCGTCAGAACAGAGAGAAGTATCACTACGCATAAAAGAAGGTTTTCATGCCGTCTGGCGGTTAATAAAAAAGCGGGAAATGCCGTAATCGTGGAAAACAGGTGTGAGGGCAGTCTGAATATCCGATACATAGTGCGGGCAATGCTTAGAAGAATTTATCCCGGAATGTCATTACGGAAGAGGCGCATGCAGGATGATTTTTCACCGTGCATTTGCTCTATACTTCCTGCCATTTTGCGCCTGAACTCACCAGGGGTACACCCTTTTAACTCTCGAAATGTTTTAGCGAAATAGCTCATCTCCTGAAAGCCGCACTCTGCTCCAATGTCCGAAATTTTCCGATTCGTAGATAGCAGCAGATCCGCTGCCTTTTGGATCCGCACCTGCTTGACATACTGAATGGGCGTACTGCCAATCATACTGCGAAAACACCGTAAGCATTCGTTTTCACTGACAGCAGCACTCTCCGCGATTTTGGCAAGTATCAGTTCCTCATTATAGTGTTCCTGGATATATTGGAGCATAATCTTGATTCGTTCCCCGTCCCTCATAGTTTTCTCTGAAGGCTTTCTTTCTGCTGCGGGGCAATTCTGGCTCAGAAGAAAGATGAGCTTGGAAAGCTGCTCCCGCACTTCAAACTCAAAGCCCGCCGTTTCAGATACACAGAATTCCCAAGCTGCTTGTATTGCTTTTGACGCAGCTTTTTCCCATTCCTGCCCGCGGGTAAAATGGACGCAGGAACGGCATGGATCGGAGAGCAGAGGTTCCAGGTATTTCTGCCAGAGGATGCTGTCCACGCTTCCGCCCACCAGCCGGGGATGGAATACGACAGACTGCAAATAACAGGGCTCCGCTCCTTTGTTCCATATCCCATGTAAAGCTCCGCTGTTAATAAAGAAACCTTCTCCCTGCTTCGCGATGTAATCTGCCCCATTGACAGAGACACGAGCGGTTCCGGTTTCAATGACCAAAATTTCCAGCTCGTCATGCCAGTGCCATGGCACGGACTTTTTCCTGATGTTGTCATGATAGCAGGCCACAGGGAACAGGGGTGTACCATGATCTATCAGTTCCCGGCCCTGTCGGTCAGTGGAAACCGGACCGCATACACTCAAAGCCATATCTGTTTGCCTCCTGGTGATTTTGTTGCATTAACTTGTTGATTTCTTTCTAACATCTTTTTCTATCTGGTGGTATTATCATATCAGAAACCAAGGAGGGATGCAAGATGCTTCATTTGCTTTTAGCAGTCATTTATATTTCTTTTATCAGCCTGGGCCTGCCCGATGCCCTTTTGGGGTCGGCATGGCCGTCCATGTACGGTGAGTTTGACGTTCCCGTTTCCTATGCGGGAGTCATCTCTATGATTATCGCGGTGGGGACGATCATCTCCAGCCTGCAAAGTGACCGGCTTACCCGCAAGCTGGGGGCTGGAAAGGTAACAGCCATCAGCGTGGGAATGACAGCGGCGGCGATTTTCGGCTTTTCCGTCAGCCACTCCTTTTGGATGTTATGCCTGTGGGCGGTTCCCTACGGCCTGGGAGCGGGCAGCGTGGACGCGGCGCTGAACAACTATGTGGCGCTTCACTTTGCCAGCCGCCACATGAGTTGGCTCCATTGTATGTGGGGCATCGGGGCATCCCTTGGGCCGTACATTATGGGTTACGCACTCACTGGCGGAGGCGGCTGGAACATGGGTTACCGCTATATTGCTCTGTTGCAAATCGCGCTGACCGTAGTCTTGTTTTTGAGCCTCCCGCTCTGGAAAACTTCAATGGGTGGTAAAGAAGAAGCAGAACCGACCCCGGCAATGACCTTGAGTCAAATTCTCCATATCCCCGGAGCAAAAGCGGTTATGGTGACATTCTTCTGCTACTGCGCCGTAGAGCAGACCACAGGTTTGTGGGCCAGCAGTTATCTTGTCCTGCAAAAGGGCATTCCGGCGGAAACCGCGGCCAGATTTGCCAGTCTGTTCTTTATCGGTATTACAGTTGGGCGGGTGCTAAGCGGCTTTTTGACCATGAAGTTAAACGATGGACAGATGGTTCGCATGGGGCAGGGAATCATCGCAGCCGGGATCATTGCCTTTTTGCTGCCGTTCGGGGAATACGCCGCTCTTGCGGGATTGATTCTCATTGGTCTTGGCTGCGCTCCCATTTATCCCAGCATTATCCATGCCACGCCTGACCACTTTGGCGCGGATAAGTCTCAGGCGTTCATCGGTGTCCAGATGGCCAGCGCCTATGCGGGCACCTGTTTCATGCCGCCCCTGTTTGGCCTGATCGCCAATCACATTACGATAATCCTGTTTCCCTTTTACCTGTTAGTGATTTTGAGTGTAATGATACTCATGCACGAGACGCTGTTGAAACACAGCGGGAAAGGAGTTTAAGATGCTTACCTTCTTTTTGATTCCTGACACAGAGCGGTTTTTAAAGCTGGTGAACAAAAGCTGCGGCGAGGTCATGCTGCATATGCCAGACGGCAGCAAGCGTGATTTGAAGCACAGCAGTGATGCCAATCAAATGCTGGAGGCTGTAAAGTCCAGGGGAACCGGAGTGGAAATCAGTCTCTCCAACCACCAGGATGCCAAGTCTTTCATCCAGTATATGGCGGAGGCGGCGCTATGACGGATCTGCATATGCACAGTTGGTATAGCGAGGACGGAGAGTTTACTCCGACGGAACTGGTAGGGCAGTGTTACTGGCTGGGAATCACGACCATGTCCATTACAGACCACAACTGCGCCCGGGCCAACACCGAAGCCCGGGCGCAGGCGGAGGCGAAGGGCATTCGGTATATCAGCGGAATTGAGATTGATTGTGTTTACAAAGGGTTGAATTTTCATGTGCTTGGGTATGGGTTTGATGAGCAGAGCGCAGATTTTGTCCGTGTCGAGAAAAATATCGAGCAGCAAAGTTTTCTTGCGTTGCTGGAACGCCTTGAGAAAACACAGGCGCTAGGGTTCTATGTCACGCAAAACGAGATGTGGGAGTTATCCAGGGAAGCTTATTGGAAGGGAAGCTGGTCGGGGGAAATGTTTGCCGAGCTGCTGCTGACAAAGCCGGAGTACACCGGTCATCCGCTTCTTTGCCCTTACCGGCCCGGAGGGACCAGGAGTGACAATCCCTACGTCAATTTCTATTGGGACTACTACGCTCAGGGGAAGCCCTGCTATGTGGAGATGGAATATCCGCCCATGGAGGAGATCATCGGCATGATTCACCGGAACCACGGAAAAGCAGTTTTGGCCCATCCTGGCGTGAATCTGAAGGACCGGGAGGGATTGCTGGGGGATGTCCTGGCCTTAGGTGTGGACGGTGTAGAGGCGTTCAGCAGCTACCACACCCCAAAACAGGCGTTGGAGTTTTACCGGCAGACACAGAAGTGGGGTCTGTTCGCCACCTGCGGCAGCGATTATCATGGAAAGACAAAGCCCTCCATTTGTTTGGGAGGATATGGCAAATTGCCTCCCAACTGGGAGTGGTTTTTCTCTAACCGCTTTTGACGACAGCACGAACCATCCTTTTACGACTGCACCTATGATTGTGAATTGTCATAAAAGCCTCCTTTATTTTCTGCGCCAAACTCCAAACAGGCTTTTTTTGTAATGTTTCAGTGCCTCGATTGCCGGTCCATAATTTCCCGCTGCTTTCAAATACTCCACGCCTTTTTCAATGTTCTCCTGCACGCCGATCCCTTCGGTGTACATCATCCCCAGCCCATAGCTTTTATAGGGCGAATCCTGGCTTTTCTCCAGAAATGCCTTTCCCCGTGCCGGGTTCTGCTGGCAGCCGTGCCCCAACAGATAACAGATTCCCAGAAGATCATATTTGACATATTCCGGTTCCTCATCCCTCTCCAGCCACTGAACCGCCCGCGCGTAGTCAGCTTTTGTACCCCAGCCGTGAAAATACATGAGTCCCAACTGGCGGCAGGCATAGCTGTCATTGCCATAGCTGGCGGTTTTTTCGTAGCACTCTAAGGCATAGGGTAGATTGCGCTCCACCGCCCTGCCGTTCCAATAAATATCCCCTATGATATGCCAGCTCCAGAGATGTCCTGCCTCTGCCGCTTTCAGCGCCCAGGGAAGAGCTTCTTTATCGTTATCCTCTGTATAGGCCAGATAATGGGCATAGGCATACATCCACTCCGGGTAGCCCCGTTCTGCGCCCTGGCGCATAATGGGAACTTCCTTTCCCGGCTCTGCCGGAATGTATTCTCCCCGTCCATGCTCGTAGTAATGACCATAATTCCGCCCCGCCAGTATCATGCCGCCGGAAAATGCTTTCTCAAACCAGGGGAGACACTGTTTTATCTGCAGGCGTTTCCATTCGTTCCAGGCTCCCCTATTTGCAAATTCACTTTCCCTGCGATCTTCGATCTCTATGATGTCCAGAAAATAATAGGTGTTCCCAATCATGTACTGGCAGAAGGCACAGCCGTTTTCGGCTTTTTCATAGATGACATCCCAGGCTTCCTTTATGCTCTTAAAAGGCATGATTTCCCGCAGCTCCGGTGTCAGCATATCCATTCGCAGCGCTCCCAGAACCGCAGCGGCGCTGCCCAGGGAGATCGCCTGATGGAGCATGGCATAGGCCGCCGCCTCGTTTTCTTCAAAAGGGTGATATTCCCAGCTGTAACAGGAGCCGGAAAAGCAGCGGGAGAGGAAATAGCAGGCATCCCCATCATCTTCCTTTGCCGCAGCCAATAACGCGTCCGCAGCTGCTTTTGCCTTGTCGTTATCACAACAATAATAAAGATCCTCAATGGCTTTATCCACTACATCGCTAAAGTACTTACCCATGCTTCTTTTTATCCTTTCTCTTTTCTTTTTCCATCCTGGCGGTAAGAGCCTCTATTTGGGCGGTGACGTCAGCCCAGCCGCTCATTTTTTCAAAAAAGCCGTGCTCCAAGTAATTGACCAGCCAGAACTTCACCTGCACCACAGTTCCTTCTTTCGCCAGAAACCTGGCATCCCCTCTTCCTGTGTTATTGGTACACCAGATCACCATCAAGTCACTTTGAACGCCGGGAAAGAAATCAAGCGCCTGCGTTCCCCATTCCAGGACTGCTTTTGTGTATTTTCCCTCATGGATACCGTCAATGGCCAGTTCCACATCCCTGGCGGAGAAAAAGTTATGTTCATCATGCCAGCTCTCCCCAAAAATCACCAGAAGCTGGCGCCAATGCCGCATTTGGCCTTTTTGGTCTCTTTGAAGCTGCTGCCAGAAAGAGTTTATGTGTTCCTCAGTCTGCCGGATATCGGCTTCGATTTTCCCCAACCCAGCTTCTTCTGTATTTATCAAAGAGTTTGGTTTGTCAAAATCAGCAGCCGGTTCAGCTGCCTCATTCGTATCTTCCGGGCTGTCTTTTGTTTCGCCTGGACAGATGCTGTTTTCCTCCCATTCGGTGTCCTCTTCCTCGCCGCTTCCATCTTCATCATCATATCCATTCTCTATTTTTTTCCACCCCGAAAGGTCAGCGCTGCCAGTCAGGAGCTTTTCAAACCAGTCCTTCGCCTCGTCAAATTCAGCGCTTTTATGGTACGATTCATATCCGCCTTTCGATTCATCCAAAAATGCTGTTAATCCAAAGAGTTCGTGATACATGCAGAAAATCTGGCTTATATTTCCTATCTCCTGTACAGCAAAAGGCGGCAGGATCTGGAGTCTGAAAACGCCCCCTTTATCACTTCCCATCAGGCTTTCCATCTGTTTTTGTAAAGTCTCCACCGTAACATTGGACGTCCTGTTTCCGGATGTGTCCGTAAGGATAAACTGGCTGGCCGGTGTCTGCTTATGTTTTTTATCCGGCGCCACCAGATCACGTACCCCGTCCCATATCCCCAGCAAGCCAAAGCCCGCCATCCCAAGCCCGATCAGGAGCCGGACAATGCCAATTCCTTCCTTTATTTCAAAAAGTCCGATTGTTACCAGACCAAAGCCCAGAAATGCAGCGTAGCCTCCCAATATAAGAGGCACAAACCGCAGCCGTTTTCCTGTTCTGTTATTTTTTCCCATCATCTGCCTCCCCGTCAGTCTTCTCATTTTTCTGCCCGACCGGTTTGTTCCTAAAATCCCACATGAAAAGTCAGACCGGTCTGCTCCTGTATCTTTTCAAGAAGCTCACTCCCAGCCGCCGTCTTTGCCAGAAGCATAAAACAGACCGGTTCCTGCCCCAGAACCCTGCCCAAGCAGCGGAGTATGTGACCCTCGCGGCAGTCGCCAAATGTACATGCAAGCACAAGGTTACTTTCTGCCTCTGCTCACTTTTCTTTGCCAGTATCCCAGGAAGCTCTTAAACCGGTAATTTCCAGAAACGGCATATAAAAATGGAAGTATCCGTCATGGGTGTCAATGTTCCAGCCTCCTTTGAGACCAATCACTGGTCCCCGATACATCCAACCGGTTTCGTCCTCCACTCCAACAGGGTAGCCGTCCCGGAGATGATACCACACCGGCAGGGTGATGGTTTGGTTATTGGTCCAGTCCATCTCCCTTTCCTCCCAAAAGCTGTAGGAAAATTCGTAGGAATGTCCATCCGCGCCGGTGAC
>CAJUIP010000079.1 GCA_910586315.1 uncultured Lachnospiraceae bacterium
ATGCCCACCCTGTTAGCACCAGGATGGGCGCCTCTCACTGAGAGGTAACTGCCTTCGCTTGGGAAACTCCACCTTTGGAGTGGGGCTCCTATAGGGGCGCCTGTTACCAGCAGGCGCCTCTTTCTATCTAAAGGATAGCATAAAGCGGCAGAAAGTTCAAGAGAATTCTTTTTTATAGCGCGGAGCAGGGCATATGGAAAGTGTTTTCTGTGATGAATGGGGCGGTTGAAATTTGCGTCATATTGTGATAGAATCCATTCATGGAACCCATGACAGGGGTGGCAGCCTCCCGAGCCAATGACCGGCTTGCCGGAATACATAGGAAGGGAGGTGGCGCCAATGACAGCTGCAGATATCATTATGATATTCATAGGGGTGATCGGCTTGCTGATTGCTTTCGGTAGCTTTGTTATAGCGTTGCTTGCCTTTCTCGACAGAGACAAGGACCACAAGCGAAAAAAATAATGCCCACCCTGTTAGCACCAGGATGGGCGCCTCTCACTGAGAGGTAAGTAACCCGCTTGGGAAACTCCACCTTTGGAGTGGGGCTCCTATAGGGGCGTCTGTTAGCAGCAGGCGCCTCTTTCTATCTAAAGAATAGCATAAAGCAGCAGAAAGTTCAAGAGAATTCTTTTTTATAGCGCGGAACAGGGCATATGGAAAGTGTTTTCTGTGATGAATGGGGCGGTTGAAATTCGCGTCATATTGTGATAGAATCCATTCATGGAACCCATGACAGGGGTGGCAGCCTCCCGAGCCAATGACCGGCTTGCCGGAATACATAGGAAGGGAGGTGGCGCCAATGACAGCTGCAGATATCATTATGATATTCATAGGGGTGATCGGCTTGCTGATTGCTTTCGGTAGCTTTGTTATAGCGTTGCTTGCCTTTCTCGACAGAGACAAGGACCACAAGCGAAAAAAATAATGCCCACCCTGTTAGCACCAGGATGGGCGCCTCTCACTGAGAGGTAAGTAACCCGCTTGGGAAACTCCACCTTTGGAGTGGGGCTCCTATAGGGGCGTCTGTTAGCAGCAGGCGCCTCTTTCTATCTAAAGGATAGCATAAAGCGGCAGAAAGTTCAAGAGAATTCTTTTTTATAGAATGGAGTCCTACAGCATGGAGCAGGGCATATGGCAAGAGTTTTCTATGATGCATGGGGGCCATTATCACAGCTTGACTTAAAAATATGTTAAAATAATCGAGCACTATTGACATTTTTTTAAACGCATGCTATTATACTTTGCGAGGAGGGATACCCTTATGAATACATCCTGGGATTGTGGACTGCTGATGAAGCAAATTAATGACGAACTGCAAAAGAATGCCAACAATGCCCTGCGCTCTCAGGGAATGACGATTGCCCAGTTGGACACCCTTATGGAGCTGAACCGGGCCCCGGAGGGGCAGTGCTCTTTAAAGGAACTGGAGCAGCTGCTTCATGTGGCCCAGTCTACAGCGGCGGGGATTGTTGCGCGGCTGGAGCAAAAGGGTTTTGTACAGGGCTTCGGGGACGCGGCCGACCGGCGGGTCAAGCTGGTGCGTATCACGCCGGCAGGTATCGAATGTGTGCGAGCCGCCCAGCACCACCGGGACGAGGTGGAGGAGAAGCTCCTTTCCGGCCTGACGGAGACCGAGCGGGATATTTTTTGCGCCCTCTTGAAAAAGGTGCGGGACTCCCTGTAACGGTCTGCCGCCAGATGGGGGCGTTTCTTTTTAACCTAAATAATAGTATACTATTAAAATCATCATTTTGATTTAAGGAGGAATTATATGAGCACGGATACTCTGACTGTTTTTGAAAAGGCTCCGGTACCCAGAGTGGTACTGAAAAACGCGATCCCTGCCATGGCAGCTATGCTGATGGTACTGATCTACAATTTAGCGGATACTTTTTTCATTGGCCAAACCCATAATGACATCCTGGTAGCGGCAGTGTCTCTGGCCACGCCGGTATTTCTGATCTTTATGGCGGCGGGAACTGTGTTTGGCATTGGCGGCACCTCTGTGATCTCCCGTGCTTTCGGCGAGGGACGTGTGGAGTATGCAAAGAAGGTGTGTGCTTTCTGTATGTGGAGCTGCGTGGCGGTGGGGATCGTGATGTCTGTCGGGTTCCTGTTTTTTATGGATCAAATTTTGACTATGATCGGGGCCAGCGAAGATACCTGGGAACCGGCGAAAACCTATTTGACCATCGTTGCCCTGGGCGGTCCCTTTGTACTGATCTCGAACTGCTACTCCAATATCCTCCGGGCGGAGGGTCAGCCTAACAAGGCGATGGTGGGTCAGATTTTGGGAAATTTTCTTAATGTAGTCCTGGATCCCATTATGATCCTGACTTTCCGCTGGGGCATTGCCGGGGCGGCTATCGCCACCGTCGTCGGCAATATGGCAGGCGCCGGGTACTATATTCTCTATTACCTTTGGGGACAGTCTGATCTTAGCATCCACATCCGGGATTTTTCTGTGAAAAATAAAATTTGCGCCAATGTACTTTCGATTGGTATTCCTGCCTCTTTGGGCTCTCTCCTGATGAGCGTGTCCCAGATCATCGTCAACGCGCGGATGGCACAGTATGGGGATATGGCTCTGGCGGGAATGGGCGTAGCCATGAAGGTGACTATGATAACCGGCATGGTCTGTATTGGCTTTGGCCAGGGGGTCCAGCCTTTGCTGGGCTATTGCGTAGGAGCGCGGCTATGGGAGCGGTTCAAAAAGATCATGCGTTTTTCTGTCTTCTTTTCTCTGGGTCTCAGCGCTGTTATGACGGGAGTATGCTATCTCCTTCGGGATGCCATCATCCGGACTTTCCTTACTGAGCCCGCCTCCTTTGACTATGCGGTCACCTTTACCAACATCCTGCTGACCACCAGCATCCTGTTCGGCGTGTTCTATGTGCTGACCAACGCGCTCCAGGCCATGGGGGCGGCGGCGCAGGCCCTTATCATAAACCTCAGCCGCCAGGGGATCATTTATATCCCGGCCCTGTTTCTCCTGCAGTCGGTCCTGGGAGCCAATGGCCTGGCCTGGGCGCAGCCGGTGGCCGACCTGCTTTCCACCACACTGGTGGCGGGGTTGTATCTGGGAACTTCCCGGCGGATGATGACGCCTGCCTGATATTGGTGCGGGAAATTAGTAACAGCTCAGGTTTGCATCTTCTTGCCCGCGTACCGCGGACAAAAAGCATCGGGCGTTCACCCAATGTGGAAAAACGGATACAATCAGTCTTACAAGCAAGCTTGACGCCTGTTTTATCTGTCTTTCCCCGCCCCGTGAACTGTTACGGAAATTTTGAGGAACAATCGTATTTCCCTTGCGTGACAGACGAATTTCTGTTATAATCGCTTTATGTTTGAAACTTTATTTCTGCCATTTACGCGCCCGGTTTTGTGGTATGTGGCTGCCAGAAAGCAAATTTTAGATACGAGTGTTTTTGTACGATTTTTTAGAAGGAGAGCCTGATCAATATAATAATCTATTTTGACATGTTCAACTTTATACCGTCAAAAGCGGCGTTCTTATGTCTGCAGGAAACTGTGCGGCGGAGAGCGCCTTTTTGTTTTGAACATCGACGGTGTTCCACAATAAGGAGAAGCTGCAATATGAAAAATTTTTTAAATTACACGCCGGAAAAGTACACAAAATCCGATTTTCAGAAAATCGAAGAAGGGATTTATAAAACCAGGTGCCCATATGATGACAGCGATAGAGATATTTTTGTCACATCCCTTACTTTTGAGATGGAGCCGGATTGCTATGGAGAAGAAGATGCGTCGCCCAGAAATCTTACACAGGTTCCGATAGAGGGGCTATTGGATGAATTTAATCTGTTTGTTACAGATTTTTATGAGCAGTTAAATGAAACAAGTGAAGCCATCTGTTATCAGGAGTTTGGTTCCTTCGATCTGGCGGATATCCAGAAGTTGAGGAATCTTATCGGGAAACGGTTTTATGCTGTGCCATATATGGAGGATGGGGAAGAATATTACAACATGGTAATGGAATAAATGGTGAACTTGATATGACATGATAATAATTTTGATGAAAAAGACGGGGAGATTATAGTATGGCATTTACTCTGCAGATCAGACAAAAGAAACTGTTTGGAAAGACAATTCTTGATATCCCGTCACTGGCGAAAGCCTGTGGCTTGTGCTATGGTTCCAATAATGATTTTTATATCCTGCAGGAGAATGAACAGACCAACGGAACGGCTGTCTTTTATAATCCTGAACATATAGGGCGGGGGATTTTTTTTGATGGCAGCAGATCCAGGGAAGGATATTACGAGATAAGTTATAATATTCCTACCACTAAATCGGAAATCACAGACTTTGCCAGGTTTGCAGGGGAGATAGAAAGCCGCCTTGGCAGGGCAGAGATGTACTGTGTGGAAGAAGAGAGGGCCTTTACCGGCAGAGAATTGGAACAGGGGATTGAGGATTTTGCCGCGTTCAGCCGGAAGTCACTGAACCAGTTTTGCCAGAATAAGGAATTTCGGAGTCACATTCTTACCCTGGCACGGTGGCCTTATACACTGACAGAAGACAAGACGGCCGCATGGGGAACATGTATGGACCTTTTCGATTTTGAGCGGACCCTGCATGGTCTCCAGGCACGGGATGTCTATTACGCAAAACCCAGTCTTCTGCAGAAAAACGATACAAAAGAGATTGGGGCCTTTTATGCCTTAACGGAGGAATGTGAGAGTGTCTTTCCTGTCCGGGCTGACGGATTTCTGAATCTGAATGAGTTGAAAGTGACAGAAGGGTTTGTACAGTTTGTGCTTTACAGCGAGCAGCGTGCGCTGGAAGGAATATTCCCTTACGGGCAGTTTATTGAGGAATTGAGCGGATATGATGTCAGGCAGTTTGACGCGGACCATATCCTGATTCCGCCTATGACAAAAGCAGAGCTGGTAAAGCTGGCCGGGAAACTGCGTGGAGACGAAGGTATGATACAGAGTTGACGCTGAGGAGGAGTCGGACATATGGGACTATTTGGGAAAAAGAAGGACCAGGAACAGGCGAAACGGGAACCGCAGAAGGCGGAAAGAGAAACAAAGGTATATATTCAGGGAGCCGGAGGAACGATTGTCACAAAATCCATTTTGGACGGCACTTCAAGGCTGAAATGGATGTTCCGGCAGGAGAGCGGACATGGAAACGGCTGGGTGGCATTCGGGGACACGGACAGTCAGGAATATGTGGACGACGCAAAAAACATGGCGATTGTGGATTTTAATACTTTAGCCAACATAGAGCCTGCAGTGGTAAATATCTTTTATATGCCGGTTGGCAGTGATCTGGAATTTCGCGCGGATAAAACGGGGAAATATTTTGTGGATACAAGGACGGGAAAAGAGATCAGGGAGCAGGTGAAGCATCCGGCGCAGCTTGCTTTTGAAAAAAATCTGAAATTTCTGAACCAGGAGACATACCCGGAGGTGTTTTTCCAGGGCCTGTTTACTGAAAGCTCTAAAATCAAGGTAGTGCGGGCCGGGGAAGCGGATTTCCCCACAGGGGAGGTGGTGCTGGCGGACCCCATTGCATATCTGGGAAGCAAATATGAAACCCTTCTGGATAAGCAGATTCCTGCCGGAAGCTATCCGGTGGAGCTGTCAGTTTGTCTCTCCAGGATTGCAGGTCCTAGAATTGCCGCTGCAAGGCTTTTGGTGAACAGCAAACAGGCGGTTTCCTATGAGATTGCCATGCCCCGGGGAAAGCGCATAGAGGAACTGGGCAAGCCGGGTGTTTTTACCTTTTTTGGAGTGGATACGGGGCTGGCATGTTTTGCAGACCGGAAGGTTTCGGAGAAAAGCCGGCTGTTTTTCGAAAGCTGGGCAGGCGAAAATCCGGGGAAGAATAAGTATACCGACTATTTTGCCCGTCTTTTTCAGGAAAGCTATGAAGCGAATCCGGAGTTTCAGAATCAGCGAGGGAGCTTTCTGGAGTGGAAGCTTCCGGAGGACGGTTTTAGAACGGTGATGTTTTCCAGCGGCATGGGGGACGGTATATACAGCGGTTACTGGGGACTGGATGAAGACGGCGGGATTGTGTGCCTGACGGCGGTTTTTATGAATCCGGAGTATTTCTGATATGCTGTCTACATTATATCTGACTAAACTTCGCAGGACAGCACGCCCCGCTTTATCGGGCATAGTCGTTCATCTGCAAGGTGGATTTTTGACGGCGTAGCGGTGGCTACGGCTAGAAAATCCAACGCAGCAGGTGGGCGAATAGATAAGGAGGTTTGGCTGAATATAATGCAGACAGTACACCAGTGCGCCTGAAAGAGTTTCTGATTTATTTGGAGACTCTTATTATTTTTTGGCAATAATACTAGTATTGACATGATTAGCAGGAACAGCACTGTCGCTGTCTGCAGTTGTATCTGAAGTTACGAAAGGAGATTTCTAATGCTTCTTATTGAACATTATTCGAAAACTTATCCCGGTGGGAAGAAGGCGGTGGATGACTTAACTCTGCATGTCCGGCCCGGTGAGATCTATGGATTTATCGGTCACAACGGAGCAGGTAAAACCACCACGCTTCGGGCTGTGGCCGGGGTGATGGACTTTACCGAAGGTGCCATCACCATTGACGGACACGATATTAAGAAGGCTCCTGTGCAGGCGAAGCGCGTCACCGCTTTTCTTCCGGACAACCCGGACATCTATGAGTTTATGAAAGGGATTGATTACCTCAATTTCA
>CAJUIP010000080.1 GCA_910586315.1 uncultured Lachnospiraceae bacterium
GTAAGAAATTTGAAAACCACATCGAGTCTTTTTTCATTTGGTGTAAAACTGGTGTAAGATTCAAAATACCATGTCTGGTATCTGAATTGTCATTGTCCTAAATCGCCTTATTTTCTACTGTTTTCTACGATACTGCAACATTTTAAGCCTGTTTTAGAAAATCGTTTCTATATCTCCCGGATTTCGCAAGAGAAATACGGGAGACTTTTCACATCATAGCATGATTTTAAAATCACCTCAAAAATGCCGGAATGATATATTTTCTTGAATCAGGAGGGAAATTTGGCGAAGATTCGTCAGCGCTAGACAACCACTTCCTATTCCATTTTTTAAGGTGTTCATCAATAGCAGACTGGGAAAGCCGGGCATAAATTTCGGTAGTATCAAGATGTTCATGACCCAAAATGTTTTTTATAACATTCAGTGAAACCCCAGATTCCAGCATATGACATGCTGTTGTATGCCTCATGACATCGAAACAAAGTTGGGTTTTCTTTTCTGGCAAGGGCTATATATTTTTTGAATACTTCTTCTATGCCGGAAACCGACATATTTGGATGGCACTGACTTGAAAACACACAGCAAGCTGAACGTGTTTCAATACCGCGTTTTTTAATGTAAGCATCCAGCATTCTGGATGGGGCACTGGACAGTTTGACCCTTCTGCGTTTTCGCCCCTTACCTAACAGGTTTAATATCACGTCGCCAGCATCATTGTGCAGTACGTCCTCTACAGTCAGATCACACATTTCCTGAGCCCTTGCGCCGCTGGCATACATAACAGAAAAAAGCACTCTATCTCTATACCCCAAAGGAGTCTCAAGATTCGGTAAGTTCATTAGAATTTTGACTTCTTCGCGACTCATAACGGTTTGCTCTTTTGTATTTCCCTTTTTCAGTGGCAACGTATATAATGCCTCTCTAAAGGTTACCGCAGCAGAAAAATCGCGGTTTTGGGCATATCTTGCAAAGGACAATAAGGCAGCCCTCCTCTGATTCCTAGTAGAAACCGAGCATTTGCGTTCTGATTCCAACCATTGTAGAAAGCTGGAAACCGTGTCTGCATCTAGTTTTTTCAAAGGTTATTTTATCAGCAGGCATCCCTTTCTTCTCATATAGGAAAATGATAAAAAGAGTAAAGGTGGTCTTATATGAATTAACTGTATTGTTTGACAATCCTCTCGATATTGGAATATATACTGAAATAAAGGAATCCAGCAACTCAATAAATTTGGACTTCGCCATCTACAAATACCTCCGGGAAAAGACTGCCGGAATACTCCGAAAATTTTGCGACCTCATCTGGAAATAGCTCGTTGGAAAGTTTCAGATATTTTTCTGTAGCATTCAAATCTTCGTGCCATAGATATACTGAAAGGTATGGAATCGAGTTATCCGTTGATTCTCCTGACTTTATCGTCTGCTTGAAAGAATATACGGTAAATGTGTGGCGAAAGCAATGTATGCATGGACCCCTTTGAAATTTCTTAGTTGACATTGGTACCCCTATTCGCAACAAAATATCTTTCAATAACTTATTAGGTATGTTGATATTATTCTGTCATTTTCATCTCTCCCAGGAAACACAAGGGCCTCACTTTTATTGTTTACGCCTATTGCAATACAGTACCGAATGAACACCGGCGCTAGATTAAAATGTAAAGGGACTAGACGATCCTTTTCATTTTTGGCATTTCGAATGGTTATGATTCCATTCTCCAAATCAACATCCTTCATTTGCAAACTTAGTACTTCTGCTTTTGTCAAGTAAAAACTAAAAAATATTCTTTTTCTACAAAGGAAAAGCACCACCAAAAGCCTGACCTTTCGTGATGCTTTCCAACTGCCTGTTACTTTCCTGTTCTGCTATGCCCCTACTGGTGTTTCATTCATCAGCGGCATTTCTGCCGGATTGATTACCTTGCGTTTCTCCGGCATTTCTTCTGAAAAGAAAATGTCGTCAGTTTTCCAGACAATCTCTACCCTGTCCGCTCCATAGACGTATACCCTTTCAATGACCTTTGACAATGTTTCCTTGTCAAAAGACTGTAATGCCGCTATGTCTGCAAGATGGTTCTCTGCCTCGTTCACGCCTTCCATTTTCTTATCCGCTTCTTTTATCTGCTGTTCCAAGCCGGGGATTAGTGTTTCAATCTCTGCAAGCCGTTCCCGTATCTGTTCAAGGTCATGCAAATATTTCTCCCTGCTGCTGTTCCCGCTGCGGTAATCATCATAGATGGTAAACTTCCTTGCGGAAAGCCTTGCTTTCTCATTTTGGAGTGTCTCCGCTTCTTCCGCTAACCTCCGGCTTTCCGACCACTGCTTTTTCCTGCGTTCTAAGTCTGCCGACAGGAGATTTGCCATTTCCTTCGTACAGGTAAGAATCCTCAATCTTTTCTCTGATATGGCGGATATGTAACCTTGCCAGCGCCGTGGACATAACCGAGGCCATGGCCTGTTCGCTGGAGGACAGCGCGGCCCCGGCGAACCAGCGGGCTTTGTGGTCGGAAGGCAGACTGTCCATGAGGAGGTGGAACAGGGTTTTCCCTTTGACCCCGCTGGGAGCCAGCAGTTCTTGGATGATTTTGAAAATAGATACGATGTGGCGTTCGGCAGGCTCGCAGAACTCCGCTACCAGCAGAATCGCCGATGTCAAGAGGCCCTCTGCCGCATCGTAGAAGAACGCGTTTTGCCCATAGCTTGCGCTGTCACCGCCCGACATGATGATGGTCTTGGAGATGATTTTTGCGTACTTTTCGGCCCGGGCTTTGTAGGCCAGCTTGCCCTCCTGCTTATATAAGTCAGCGTATTTGTTGACTAGGTGCAGGAGGTTGAAGCCATCGCTTTTGGTGGGGTTGCGAAGGTCAATGACCGAAACCCGGTAGCCGTAGCAGTCCCGGGCGATGCCTGCGTAATTCCGAAAAACGTCGCCCTTTGTATCCGTTGAGGCGAATGACCTCCCACTCGCCAAGGCATATTCCAAGCAGGGATATAACCAGTAGGCAGTCTTTCCCACGCCAGCCGCGCCTATCATAATGGCGTGGACGTCGCCGGTATCTACCAGGGCGGTGGTGCCTTTTTTACCGCCCTGGCACCCCACCACAATGCCCTGCTGGTCGGGAAGATTCTTACCCTCACGCCACAAGGCCGGTGTGAAGGGAATATGGGTGTATGTGCGGGCGATCTCGCCCCTGGTAGCCCAGCGAGCTGTGCCATGCTGACCGTGGCCAACGGTCTTGGCCTTTATATTCAGCGAGTAGAAATTACTCAGGACAGTGATTCCGGCCAGGACGGCGAACATGACGCCCGCCGCAATAATCAGGCCGGATATGTTTTGAGGCATAAAAAGAGCTCCTTTCTTAATTTACAAAAGGCTGTTTTCATGCAGCCTTTTGTGCTATAATTGAACTGTCAATTATACTTTTTCAAAGGGGTCGATACATATGACGAAAAGGCAAAGGGTCCTGGCGGTGCTGCACGGTGAAAAGCCCGACCATATCCCGGTAGGTTTTTCTCTGCATTTCCCGGCAGACCAGAACGCCGGGGAGGCCGGTGTTCTGGCTCATCTGGAGTTTTTCCGGGAGACGGACGCCGACTTGGTGAAGATCATGAACGAGAATCTTGTGCCTGCCCAGGGGATGATTTCCGGGCCGGATGACTGGAGCTGCATCGCGCCCATCAATAAAAAAACGCCTTTCATAAAGAAACAACTCGACTTTACCAAGAATATTTTGGACCA
The DNA here is from genome assembly GCA_910586315.1 of uncultured Lachnospiraceae bacterium. Lineage (GTDB taxonomy): Bacteria > Bacillota > Clostridia > Lachnospirales > Lachnospiraceae > CANRXD01. The sequence goes on from CAJUIP010000080.1 coordinate 3,740, forward strand.
ATACGATGGGGACGGATACCCCCTCGGGACCCTCCACGGCATTACCGCTTCTTCCATCCATCCCATCGAGCAGGCATATGGGTATGAAGGCTCCAGGACCCTGCTGGTGGAACACCTTCGGGAGAACGAGACTCCTGTGCTGGACGCCATGAAGCGCATCGCCGAGGGCATGTGCCAGCTTGCCTGGGGATATCGTGAGGCAGGTGTGGACGGTATCTACTATGCGGCCTTGGGCGGCGAGAGCCGGTGGTTCACCGACGAGGAATTTGCCCGGTGGATAGAGCCCTTTGACCGGCTGATCCTCTCCGAGATACGCAAGGCGGGGTGTGACGTTTTCCTTCATATCTGCAAGGAGCAGCTTCAGATGGAGCGCTACCGGGGCTATGGAGAGCTGTGCGATGTGGTGAATTGGGGCGTCTATGAGGCTCCGCTGTCGATGGAGGAGGGTCAAAAGCTGTTCCCGGGGAAGGTGCTGATGGGCGGGCTCCCCAATCGGAGCGGCGTAATGACAGACGGAAGTAAGGAACAGCTTGTCAGGGAGGCTCAGAGGCTGATACGGCAGTTTGGTCCCACCCGTTTTATTCTCGGCGCGGACTGTACTCTGCCCACGGAGCTGCCCTATGAGCGGGTGAGGTGGCTGGCGGAGGCCGCCAGGGGAATCGAACTATAATATTTGCCTACATAGCCATCACCGGCTCCAGATTTTCCTCCGGGAAAGGGGCGATCAGTTCTTCATTCCAATCCTTCCGCTCGGGGAAGTGCGCGCTGACTTCCACCTCCCACTCGTCCAGCAGCTCCCTTGCGATACGCATAGCGGCCTTATGACCTGCTTCATCGTTATCCAGGCAGAGGACGACTTCTTCTAACTGCGGCGCTTCCTCTAGGAAACGCTGGATAGGCATACTGCCTACACCACACAGGGCAACGTAGGAGTTTTCCTGCCAACCGTCCGGGTGCAGGCTGATGTAGGACAGCATATCGATGGGCGCCTCGAATACATAAAGCTGCCGACCGCTCCCGGTATGGTGGAAGCTGTACGCCTTCTCGCTGCCGCCCAGGGTCTGCCGGAAGCCGGAGCTGGTGAGCGTCCCCCGCATATGGATGTGCTTGACTCGGCCATGTTCGTCCTTACCAACGAACACAGCGTTGTGCTTGCCGGCGCTTTCATAGAGCAGATGGGCGTGGGCAAACGCCGACACCACCTCTGGGTCGATGCCCCTGGTCTGACAGAGATACGCGAACACCCGCCGCATATTTCCATTAGCGGCGGGTGGGGTCAGGTCGATTTTCCTTTCCTCCTGTTTGGGTGGAGCCATCTTTCTAGTGGGCCGTATGCGCTCCGGCATATCGTCCAGCTCCGTGACGGTACATCCTAAATGCTCAGCCACACAGTTTTTCCCCGTGTGTGTCAGGGTATGGGGCAACCAGAAAGGGGAACCAGGGAAAATCAGAAAATCCCATCAAAAGTTGTGCTGCTAAACAAAGAAAGCTTTTGCAGCTAATGAAAAGTTCTCCCTACAGACACAGGCACAACATAATTTTTCTCTGCCATTCTATCGAAGTTCCGTTAAGTATGCCATATACAAAGAGGGGATGTCAAGTGTAAATCACGCCTATAAATCCAGTTGCAATTCTTCTGCAACCGTGATACAATCTACACAATGTTTCTTTTATTTCTACCGAAGCTACAAAATTTACCGATCCTATTTTTGTGCAATCCGAGGGGCGGGCTATATCAATAAAATCTGCTAATTCTCAAAGCATAGTATATGACCTTGACCAAATTTTGACTTTTTCCCCATATAATAAAAAAGACTGGAGGTGTTCCCATGGCATACAGAGTTTTGATCGTTGATGATGAACTTATCCTGACCGAATTGCTTTCCGCCCATTTGCAGGATCACGGATACACGGTTTCCGTAGCAAACAGCAGCGATGAAGCTCTGGCAAAGCTGAATACAAAGCCAAACCTTATCCTTCTGGACATTAATATGCCGGGGAGGGATGGGTTGGAGCTGTGCAAGGTCATTCGGAATCATATCGTATGCCCCATCCTGTTTCTGACGGCGCGGATCACAGAGCAGGATAAGGTCAACGGCCTGCGGGCCGGAGGGGACGACTATATCACCAAGCCTTTCGGCTTGCAGGAATTGCTTGCCCGCATTGAGGCCCATCTGCGCCGGGACGAGCGAAATAACCGCCCGCCGGAGGTCGTGACCTCCCAGGGGCTGATTATCAACCTCTCTGACCGAAAAGTATTTTGGAATGAGCAGGAGCTTTCCTTTTCCAAGAGGGAATTTGACATCATCGAATTTCTGTCCTCTAACCCCAATCAGGTCTTTGACAAAGAGCGTATCTATGAGGCG
>CAJUIP010000081.1 GCA_910586315.1 uncultured Lachnospiraceae bacterium
AGCTGTCCTATGTGACCCACTCCGGCGAGGGCGAGGGGCTGCTGTTCTACGGCAATATCATCCTGCCCTTTATCGACCGGTTCCCCAAGGACACCGAGCTGTACCGCATAATGACCACCCGGTTGTCCGACCTGTCAGAAATAACAAAATCACAGAATTGTTAAGTAATAAATAAGTTTTATATTTTGGTAAATAAGAGCCATAATTTAAAAAATAAGTTGTATAATTGGCACGAAATACAAAATTTAAAAATAAGTTCCATAATTTGATTGCTGCTTTAAAAAATAAGATTTATAATTGAATCAAAGGTGGTGATCTAATGGCAAAGAGGAAACGCACATGGAACAAAGAAAAATACCACAGATATTTATCAGAGGGAAGGGGTCAGGGTACTGCGTCAGAGTATAAACCTTGGATTTATATCCATGATTTCTCTTCTAATGGTATTGTGTCGCGCGTAAAAGGGAAGACGACGGGAAGAATCCACCACCTGCTATCTAATCAGGAACTATGGTATTTTTATCTGCTGGATTGGTCAGAAAAAGCAATGGACATCCGGGAGCAATTCCCGCTATTAGAGTTAGAGGAAGCCATAAAAATCGCTGACAGCCTGAGGATACGCTATCCTTATGATAGGAAAAGTGGATTCCCTTATGTCCTTACCAGCGATTTCCTAATCACAACCAGGCAGGGGACTATCGCCCGATCTGTGAAACTGGCAAAGGATCTGGACAACCCCAGGGTATGTGAAAAGCTGGAGATTGAAAGGCGGTATTGGAAAAACAGGGGCATTGAGTGGCGTCTTGTGACAGAAAACCAGATTTCCAGGGCAAAAGCCAGGAATATAGAATGGCTTTTCTCTGGAAGCCCGTTGGAAGAGCTTATCTGCGGGGGCGAAAAAAGAAACCAAAGCATGGAATATTTTTTGTACCTATATAGAGATGGAGAAATAAGATTCCCAGATATACTGAGAGAAGTGGAACACAATTTTGATTTACAAGAAGGGACAGGAATCTGTATTTTTAAAGCACTGGTCATAAACAGGGAGATTATTTTGAAAATGGAAAAACCGATCAATTTATCGGAACCAAGGGAGAAAGATGGATTATGGCGCAGGAAATCTATGTAAACGAGATAATCAGGGATGTCGTACACGAAAAAACATACCGTGTGCTGTGGATATCCATGCCGGTTTCATTTTTATATTGGATTTCCCTGGACAATGCCGAAAGGATCCCCAAGAAGTTAGATGTTGCGGAAGTCAGGGCAGGATTGGAGTTAGGGGATTACATTGCGGCGGGAGAAACGGAAAATTCTCTGATAGTTGAAGATGAACTGGCTGATGAAGCAAAAACGCACCGGGACAGAATCTGGAACATGCTGAAAGATGTATTGGAAAAGGAACCTGACATTTATGAACCAAAACCAAGGGCGGCATTGCTGCGTATGGTAGCCCAGGAAAACGGTATGAGGGCAAACAACCTTTACCCATACCTTGCAAAGTACTGGAAACGTGGGAAGACACCAAATGCCTTCCTGCCGGACTACCGTAACTGTGGCAGGAGCCGTGACTACCAAAAAGGAGGGTATAAAAGGCTGGGACGTCCTTCCCGAAACGGCCATGGGTTTGGAAAAGTGCTGAAGGAAGATGATTTTCATAATTTTGACAAGGCAGTCCGTAAGTATTACCTTACAAGGAAGGAAATGACATTCCGGTCAGTTTATGAAAGACTCCTGGCGGATTCCTACACGGTAGAAGTAACCAACGAACAGGGGGTATCCTCCCTGTAGCTGCTCCCGGAAGATGAAATACCATCTATTGCCCAGTTCCGCTATTGGTATCAGAAGAACAAAAATCTGAAAACTGAAATACAGAAAAGGAAAGGCGACACGAAATATAACCTTACAAGCCGCAGCATCCTTGGGAAATCGGATTATGGGCTGATGGGGCCAGGCTCACAGTACCAGATAGATGCCACTGTCGGAGATATTTACCTTGTGTCGCAATTTGACCGGTCGAATATCATCGGCAGGCCGGTTATGTACTTTGTCATTGATGCTTTCAGCCGTATGGTTACCGGGATGTATGTGGGGCTGGAAGGGCCATCGTGGGTTGGTGCGATGATGGCGATTGCTAATGCAGCGTCAGATAAGACGGCATACTGCCGTGAATATGGAATCAGCATTACAGAGGAAGAATGGCCATGCCATCACATCCCTTCCGCCATCCTCGGCGACCGTGGCGAGATGGAAAGCCGGAATGCGGACAACCTTGTTTCCATGCTGGGCATCCGCATTGAGAATACCCCTCCCTACCGTGCTGATCTGAAAGGCATCATAGAGCAGCACTTCCGGACAGTCAATGCCAATGCCACTGTCATGCTGCCGGGGCGGGTAAAGCCGGACATGGCAGAGAGGGGAGGGAAAGATTACCGGCTGGATGCAAAGCTGGATATCCGCCAGTTTACGGCGGTCATCATTAAGTGCATCCTTTATTACAATAACAGCCATTATATGGATTCATTTGAGAAAAGCAGGCAGATGATGGAGGCAGGGGTTGAGGCAATCCCGGTAAAGCTGTGGAATTGGGGGATACGCTACTGCTCTGGAGCTTTGCGGGTCATGCCAGAGGAAAAAGTCCGTCTGGCCCTGATGCCGACAGAAAATGCAACTGCCACCAGCCAGGGATTAAGGTTTAAGGGGCTTTATTACAGTAGCAAAGAACTGGCTGATGGGTTATGGTTTGAAAAGGCACGGTCAAAAGGCAGCTACCGTGTTAAGGTTTCGTATGACCCGAGGGATATGGGGGGATATATGCCTGGGATAAAGCAGACGGGACTCCTATCCTGTGTTCTTTGTTGGACTGGGAGGGGAAGTATTCTGGAAAACAGCTTGGCGAAATCCAGTATGAGCATGAGAAAGAGAAAATGGAAAAGAAACGGCACCAGGCCAAGGAAACGGAAGCCAAGATAAACCTGGGGAAGGAAATAGATTCCATTATTGAAGAAGCTGAGCAGATGGCAGAGCCGGCAGAAGGCCGTTCCAAAGCGGAGCGCCTGTCGGGGATGAAACAGAACCGGAGGGATGAACGGGAATATCTCAAGAAAAAAGAAGCATTTACTGGCGGCAGTAAGGAGGCCGGTGAACCACAATGCCGCCAAAGCTCCGAAGAAGTTTCCCCAGTCCTGCAGATGATCAAACGAAAAATGGAAGGACGGATCAAGGATGAATCATTATATGGAAAAGGCACGCTACCTGGAACAGGTGATACCGGAATATCAGGGGAACCCCATGATTGAGGCATTGCCGGAAATATGGGCGGGCGATACTGTGGAGGAAATGCTCTCGGAAGAAGCGCCGCACCATGACGGGGAACGTATGCTGGATGCCCGGTACCGTATGCACTGCATCCAACGCCTGTTCCATTATTTCCAGCCGCTGGAGCAGCACATAGATATAGAACAGCGTATCTCCCGCTGCATCCGCCAGGGATACCTGAACCGGAACCCCTGCACAAAAGAATATGCAAGGATTCTTGCTGACGGATATGAGGCGCTGTCAGGGAGGCGTGGTTATCAGTTCATACAGGGGTTCCGCCCAAACGCCTCCGGGTTTACTATTATCGGGATGTCCGGCGTTGGGAAAAGCACTGCCGTAGAAAAGATCCTTTCCTTGTACCCGCAATGCATCAGCCATGACAGCTACCATGGGCAGCCATTGGTGCTGACACAGATCGTATGGCTGAAGCTTGACTGTCCGCATGACGGTTCCATAAAAGGCTTATGTTTCCAGTTTTTTGAGGCAATAGACCGAGCGATGGGGACGGATTATTTTCCCAGATATACGAAGTCCCGCTATACCGTGGACGTCTTGATGGTCTTGATGACGCAGCTGGTCAACCTCTATCAGATCGGGATACTGGTCATAGACGAAATACAGCACCTGAGCCTTGCAAAAGGCGGCGGGTCTGAAAAGATGCTCAATTTCTTTGTCACCCTGGTCAATACCATAGGGATCCCTGTAGTGATGATCGGAACGACAAAGGCGATGTCGATACTCCAAAGCGAGTTCCGGCAGGCCAGACGTGGGAGCGGCCAGGGAGACCTTCTCTGGGACAGGATGCAAAATGATCTGTCATGGGAGATTTTTGTAACTTCCATGTGGAAGCACCAATGGACAAGGAGTAAAATCCCACTGACAGAAGAAATGAAGGATATTTTATATGAAGAGAGCCAGGGGATCATAGACATTGCCGTAAAACTGTATGCGATGGTTCAGATCAAGGCAATCACGGTGGGGAGTGACAGTTTTTCGGCAAGGGATTTTCATGTGGCAGCCGCTGAAAAGCTGGGGCTGGTCAAGCCAATGCTGGATGCGCTGCGGACAGGGGATAAGAAAAAAATCCGGCAGTATGGGGATATATCCCCGGTCAGCATAGAGGATTACCTGTCTTCCTATATGTCCATGGCGAAAGATGCCGTACCTGAAAAAGTGCCGGAAGGAAAGATTTCTGTATCAGAGCAGGTCGTTCTTAAGCTGTTGGAGCTGGGGGTGGAGCCAAGAACAGCAAAACGCCTGTCAGGGAGGGCGTTGGCGGCTAAAGGCATCTGCCCAAATGTGGCGGATGTCGTAAAGGAAGCGTACTATCTCTATGTAATGGAAGGAAAGGAATCAGAAGTGGGTGAAGCAACAGACAATGATGATCTGAGAAAACAGGTCGGGTATGGGGCCATGAAACAGAAAGGTCTGGTAGATGAAACGGAGTGGTGAGCTTGCGGCGGCTGGATTTTTTCCCAACACCTTATCCAGATGAATGTCTTTATAGTATCTTCTGCCGTTATTTTGTACGGAGTGGGAGCACATCGAATAAAAAGACGGTTTTTGAGCTGTTTGGCGAAGCACAGAGCCTTGCTTCATTTGTGTATCTCCCACGCAGGCTGGAACTGGTTGAGGAGTGGGCTGGCACAGGCAGCTTGATTACAAGGGAGTGCCTTGCCGATAGCAACAGCTGTTATGGCTATTTCTCCATTGCTTTTACCGAAAGGATGCTGCAGGAGATGGAGGAAAAAATCATTACAGGCGGAAGCAACCGCAGCCTGGAGAGACAGATGATCCAGAAGTGCAGGAGGAGCCATTGGCCGGAATATTTACGGTACTGTCCGGAATGCACGAAAGAGGACATTGAAAGTTTTGGAGAGTCATACTGGCACAGGCTGCCGCAGCTGCCAGGAGTTGAATACTGCCCTAAGCATGGAAAAGCAATCCAGAATAGCAGCGTGCATTTGAAAGAAACAACGATGCGGTTTTTGCCGGCGTCCCATGCGTTATGTAGGCTGGATGAGAAAGAGGAACCTGGGAGACAGCTGTACAAAGGGAAATATCTTATGATAGCCAAAGACAGTGGATGGCTGCTGGCAAATGGACGGAGGCTGAATGGATGCCGGGAAGTCGCCAGAAAGTATAAAGAGCTGTTTATGGAAAAGGGCCTTGCAACAGCGCAGGGAATCCGTTACACGGAACGGATAAAAAGCGAATTTATTAAATATCATGGTGAAGATTTTTTGAACCAGCTTTTCCCAGCCGGGAAAGATCCGCTATATTGGCTGGAGTTTGCCTTTGTGAGTGTGTCAGAGCATCTGCGCCCCCTGCACCATATCCTGCTGATGGAATTCCTGAAAGGATCAGCCGAAGGGTTTTATAAGGCCGCACCGGATAATGAGCCGTATGGGAACAGGCCGTGGCCGTGCATCAATAAGCTGTGCCGCCATTATGGAAAAGACGGAGCTGAAAAAATATCTGTCAGCTATCTCAATGGGCAGACAATCGGGCAGTTCCACTGCGCTGAATGCGGCATGAAATACCAGCGCTCCCGTTCATGGCAGACATTTGAGGAATATGCCGGCCATGCAATGAAACTGGATTATGGCCATTTATGGTATGATAAACTGAGGAAATGTATTTTAGAGGATAAGCTGTATCCATCGGATATTGCAAAAGTTATGAAGAGTACGAAAAAAACAGTAGCAACCAGGGCGGCGGAAATCGGACTGGACATCAATGTTAA
>CAJUIP010000082.1 GCA_910586315.1 uncultured Lachnospiraceae bacterium
ATCCATGAAACAGACAGATTCATTAAAACGGATTGATATGCCAAATGAAAATAAAATCAATGACTATGCAGATTGCGAAAATCAAATGTATTCTTTAAAAAATGAACTTACGATATTGCGGGATTTTGTTAAGCAGGAATATACAGGTACCAAACGGTGTTATTCAGAAGAAGAAATACAGGCTGTAGAGAGACGTCTGCATTTTAAATTACCGGCTCCAATCAGAACATTATATATTATGATGGGAGATCTGCTCATAAATTCTTACCAACTCCGGCCACTTGAATTATTACGTTGGGATAATGGCTACCTGGGTTTTTTTGCTTCGCCGGAGTCTGACGTTATCATAGGAATATGTGATAGTGATACACCCAATTCACTATATTATTGGAGTGAAAATGATATGGAAGGCGAGTCCTGCGTATTTGAAGATGAATTTGATGCCTGTAATGAAGTTGGTGACGAGGATGGCAAGAAAAAGGCGGTTCAGGCATATTTACAATATTGGGAGGAGGCGGAAAATTCCAATATTGTTCCATATAAAATGATGAAATCTCCAAGAATTTGTAACTCATTAGATGCATATTGCCTATATTCAGCAATACACTCACTTTGCGAATGGGCAGAGATAATCGCTCAGGAATCCAATAACTCTGCTTTCTACTTTAGAAGTGAAACATTACACAGCGATCCTGCCTACCTGCAGGAAAAAGCAGGAAATATCCTGCAAATATTCACGCCACTCTCCAGCCATACAGAATTACTTGAAATGAACACACATATTTTAATGGCGTATGTCAGTAAGGATTTAAAATCTTTGCTGGTCTTACTGGATGGTGACATTGCACTGACTTTATTAACTGCCAATCCTGCCGGAACAGGCACCTTAAGAAAAATTGAAAAAAATATAAAATTGTCTTTTGACCATTACTAGAAATTGCATAAATATCTGTTGTTTATGTGAACAGAAAGAAACAGGGCAAGGAGGAACTTATGAAATATACGCTTAATACAGATTTTTCATCACTGAACGGGCCAAAGGCAGCCAACTGGATCATGGGCTTTCAGGATATGGCTGAGGATGCCTTTGCGGACAGCAGCAGCCATTTACGGCTTTTGGGGAATCTCTTAATTCTGGAACCATATATACATACGCTTCGCCAGGGCCTGGCAGACAGGGGCAGGACGGTTTCGGATGTTTGTCAGGAGGCGCTTGACGTACTTTGGGATTATCTGGAAGGTAAAAAAGCAGCATCTGATTTTCAGGATTTTGCCAATAACCTTTATGCTGCTACTCTCAATTATAATGTAGGGGAAGAAATAACCGACGCACAGGAGGAATTTTACGAAAAATATGTAGATCTTCCCTGGGGAAGCACCTGTGAATGGCAGATACTCACATGGCTTTCTGTTCTTTTGATGGAAGTGGTTGCAATCAGCGGCGGACGGCTGGATTTTGAAGAATGTGAGGAATATGAACAGGACGTGGATTTTGCGGAAATGGAAAAAATGCTGAATATGCTGGCAGATGCCTTTATTGATCTTACCGATACGCCGCTTCCGTCCAATAAAGCATCAGACGTGATGAACGCACAGGAACAGGTTTACCAGACACCGCTGTTCCGGCAATTTATAGAACGCATTCAAAATGGGCTGAAAGCTGCGCTGTCTGCTACATCGGAGCAGTATCCGGCTCTCCGGGAAGAATATCGCCAGTATGCGCTTCTACCGGAAGAATATGCTGCAAAGCTGTTAGCATTTTAGTTCATGATTCAAAAGCAGCTTGAAAAAAGGTTAGCAAGGTATGAGTACATTATGAGAAAAAAGAACAGAACAGGAAAACGGCTACGGCTAATGCCGCTTATATTGGGAGGCTATGCTGCATTTCTAGGTTTTGGTCTGGTAGCCATAGGTCTTGCTGAAATAAAGGAAGGGGTTGGCATTGTCCGCCTTCTGATCGGGCTTGGCATGGCGGGCTTTGGCTTGCTGGGAATATGGGACGGGGTGCGTGATCTGGTGGGGCCGGATAAAAAAACGGATCAGGCACCGGACAGCCAGTTTATCCTTACGGACACATCCGGAAACAGGACATCCAATGTTACGGCGGAGGTTTTACAAAAACAGATGGAAAGCCTGATGGGAAGTGATAAAGGGGGCGTTTTCAAACTCCAGATCCTGCCGCCTTTTGCCGTACAGGAGACTGGGAATATAAGCCAGATTTTCTGCATGTATCACCAACTCTTTGGATTAACAGTATTTTTGGACGAATCTAAGGGCGGATATGAATCGTACCATAAAAGCGTAGAGTTTGACGAGGCGAAGGACTGGTTTGAAAAACTCCTGACTGGCAGCGCTGATCTTTCGGGATGGAATAAAATGGAGAATGCGTCTTTATGGAACGAATATGATGATGAAGATGAGAACTGCGAGGAAGAGGACACCGGATGGGAGGAAGGCAGCATCTGTCCAGGCGAAGAAGACAGCCCAGAAGATAAAGATGAAACAACAGAGCCAATTGCCAATTTTAACACAACCGATGCTTTGACAAATACGGAGGATATTACGGCGGGGAAGAGCGAAATGGATACCCGTCAGACGGAGGAACACATAAAATCTTTCTGGCAGCAGCTTCAAAGAGAACAGAAAGGCCAAATGCGGAATTGGCGTCAGCTTCTGGTGATTTTTGGAGAGAGCTGGCATGATGAACACACATTTTTCTCCGCCAGGGATGTGGAACTGGCCATTGACGGCATCCATGAAGGAACATACACAAAGGTATTCCTGGAATGGGGAACGCAGGCACTTGATTTCTTCCCCGGCGTTCAAAATGACCTGATGGTGATCTGGTGTACCAATAACACGGGAAAAGGGGATACCAGGTTTCTGGCGAAAGAAGGAACCGTGACGCAGGTGAAATTCTGGCTGGTCAATTATTTGAATTCCGGTGTTTTTGAAGAAATGAGCGGTTGGGCTGATATTACCAGCCAGATAGAAAAAACAAACAGAAAGGGAAAAAAGAAACATGGGTAAGTATTTTAGCGATGTAGTGGATAAGGCCATTGAGGATCTTTATTATTGCTGTGATAACGACAAGGCAACAGCGGCGGCGGACGCATTATTGCTTGCGGCAAAGGAAGACGATGGGGATGCCTGCTATATCCTCTCCCGTTGTTTTTCCGGCTCCTGTTACAGCTGGGAATACCATCCCTTTGAAGAAAACGAGGCGGCGGCTTATGCCATGCTCCATCAGGCAATCTCCCTGGGCAGCGCCGCTGCGGTTCTGGGGGCGCTGCGTATGGATATGCTGACACCGGAGCTACGGGAGATTATGCCTTTTGAGAGCATAAAAGAAGCATGGGATGTAATCTATGAAAAAGCCGAGAACGGATGCGCATTCTGCCAGTACATGATTGGGAACACCTATTATTTTCTGGACATCATAGAGATCGAAGATCGCAGGGAAAGTGAATTTGCAAATAGGGGAGCCTGGAACGAATGGAAACGCCTGCAGATAAAACAGTGTCTCCCCTGGTTTGAGAAAGCATTTTCCGGCGGCATGATACTGGCGGGGCGGAATTATGGTCATTACTACGAGCATGGACGGGGAGAATACATTCCGGCAGAGCCGGGAAAGGAAGTTCCCATTATGCGCCAGGGCGCAGAACGGGGCTACCCGGAGTGGATGTATGCCTATGCCCATTATCTGGCCTATACAGAGGATAACGATAAAGAAGCTCTTCCCTGGGCGCTGAAAGCGGCAGAGGCAGGACATCTCTGGAGCTGGCATATCATAGGGGATATTTATTGGAACGGCAAGGCGGTGGAGCGCAGTCTGCCCTATGCCTTGGAGTGCTACGAAAAAACCGCCGGCTATGGAAATGACAGCTATGCCTGCCGCCAGCTGGGACGCTTGTATTTCCACGGCTGGGGGACGGAAACTGACTATGCGCGGGCGGTTCAGTGGCTGGAGAGGGATGAGGAATCGGAATATGTCAAGTACGATCTTCTGGGAATCTGTTATCTGTTGGGGCGCGGCTGCCAGCAGAACCCGGCACGGGGAAAAGCATTTCTGGAGAAAAGCCAGGATACGCCCTATAAAAGCTATGGGCTGGGGATGATGTATGCCGAAGGGATTGGTGTGCGGGAGGATATTGAAAAGGGCGTGGGGTATCTGAAAGCGGCGGGGAATTATGAGCCGGCAACGGAGGCGCTGAAGCATTACAAGAAAAGCCTGTTTGGTGTCTGGCGGAGAAAATAAAAATGTTTGGAAAAGGAGGCTGATTGTTCATGAGCTATTCCTTAATGACTGCACCTTTCGATTTTGCTAATCATAATAAAATCGCTGCCCGGCAGTTTTTTGATAATTACGCCTTTTTTGAATTGACACCCAAACGGGCTAAGGAATATTTTTGTGGTATAAGAATGAAATCCCTAACCGGATTGCTATGCTCTGGGAATATATGAAGGAGGATCGTCCGGAAAGCCAGCCCTTTGACTATTCACCGGAATCACTAATCCCATTATGGGATTGGTATGAAACAAAAATCAAACAGATTCCCAAGACCAAGAAAGAAATCGAGTATAGTGTTTCCAAATATCCGAAGTGGGTGGAGGAGAATATACGAAAAATAATCATGAAATATACAGACGAAACGCTGTCTCTTGCGCTGGACATTTCTATCTATCTTGGGGAAGTGGTCATAAAATATTATCCTCAACTGTATTGGGGGCATTTTGCGAGGCCGAAGCGGGAACTCTTTGTCAATAAACCTGTGATAATGAAGTTGAAAAGCAAGCTGAAGTATTTTCCTCCCAGCCAGACAGTGTTCGTATGTATGATAAAATCCGGAAAAGGCCGTGACAAGAACCGAATATATGACTTATACCGTTATTGGGAGGATGAATTTGATCCAACAAAGCCAAGTTATTGGGATAGCTGGTAACCATAATATCCAGGGAAACAGTAGGGCAGAATTTTTGAAAAATCTCCAACAAGAACAGAAAACGCAGGATTATTGCCCTTGCTTTTTGGAGGCAGGGTTTATTGAGTTTGGAAAGGTATATGGGTATCTGGTGTATCTAGATGTGGTAAACGGCGGTGTTGTCACGATACATGAAGAGGGTATATACGACATGATGGGTGCCGGGGTAGAATGGAGCAGCAAATCAGAACCCCACACAGGAGGAATTAGAGCAGGATTATTCCTGTTAACAGATTGGAGAACTTCGGCATGCCACTAATTGAGGATATAGACGCAGACGCTGTTTTGTTCCAATTTTGCAGGGAATACTTAGATGAGATGAAATTTCCAGGTGATAGTCTGCCCAGGCGTCATCTGCCGTTTCAGATAGCAGAACTGCTTGACAGCTACTTAGGGCGTGAATGCGAGAAGAATAAAATGCCGCAGATGCGGTGGGCGTACCAGATTTTTGGAAATTGTTATAATCCACACGATCCAATGCTGGAACATGATTTTTATTCCATTTTGAAGTGTGCCTATATGCATGAAAAATGTGATTCGCAGACAGTTCAGCTTTATTTTCGGGAGCAGCTTGAATCCTTATGGTGGGGACAGCATCATTTTCCGGAGAGCAGCTGTATTACAAAAGAGGAATTTGAAAATATTGTAGGTGCGGCAAAGAAGATCCTTTCAGAAAAAACAGTAGAGCCACAGCTTGTGGAAGCGTTTGCGTATTATGTGAAACTGTATCAGATTTATTTTGAATGGCAGAACAATAACAGGAACGATTCCGGTAAAACGGATTCACAGCATGCCAATAACCAAAACAATCAATGAATTATAGGTAGCAGATTTTGTGGATAATTTATCTGACAAATTGCTGAATATTTTTCAGGATTTGCAAGAGGATAAAATACCTTTTGAAAGGTTGGGCATTTCATATGAGGAAAAGGCATTCTTTGATATTTCTCCTTTATCAAAATGGCTATCCGCCTGAATGGGATGAAGAAATATTTGAAAAAGTGATGGCG
>CAJUIP010000083.1 GCA_910586315.1 uncultured Lachnospiraceae bacterium
CGCCACGGTATCAGCAAACTCCGAATTGTAGCAAAAATAGGTTTCTGTCTCGTTATAGTCATAGCAAAGAGACAGCCAATCCCCATCTGATACTACTTCCAGGCAGCCACAACGTCCTTCTCCGTCAGGGTCCAGATACAAAATGATTTCGATCCCTTCAGGTACCTCGTGTAATATCTTAGAGATCATGTCCGGCGTAATTTCATCTTTCATGAATCCACGCACTGTCCGTCCAGGTTACAGCCCACAGAATGACCAGCGCCCCTCCCGGCAGCACTGGGCGTTATCAATCATCCATTTGCCGTCAATCAGACGCATTAAATAACGATAATAGAAAATTCCCTGCTCTGCATAAAGCCAAAATTTGCTTTTTGTGACCCGCTCACCAGCAACCAGATGATAATCCGTATAAGTCCCGCCTCTTCTCCAGGAAAGATGGATGGGACGCCAGCCAGGACGGGGAGTCCAGCTCACCTGTCTGGCAAACAGCGCATCAATATCCGCCTGGCTGCCGTAACCTTTTTGATCTGCCATCCGTTCCCATTGGTTCATGCCGTCAAAGAATTCCAGTAGCGCATGGATGGGAGCCTGCAGTTCAGGACTGTCCAGTGAGATTCTGTTTTTCATGATCTTGTAGGTACGGGCATCCTCATAAGCCTTGCGCTCCGCCTCTGTAAACAGCCCCGCCAGCCCTTCTTCATCCTGCATGTCGCCATCGCTGACCTGCAGCTTATCCCTCCAGGAAATTGCCAGCAGTCCCTCAGCGGCGCTTCCACCCGTTTCGTTCCATTGCAGAGGCAGGCGCCGTCCTGATATTCCAGCATATAAGTATTTGGGGGAAATTCCAGCATGATTTTTCTCTCCTTCCATGCACATTTCCGGTATCTTCCGGAAATGCGTCGTTTAAGCCACCTTCTTTTAGCTTTTTTGAAAATCGTCCCATATTGTTTTCCACCTTGAATCTGCAAACCGGAACGATTAACGCAGTCAATTCAAATTTTTATTTAGCCTGAATAATCTTTAAATATGCAGGACGGTTCTCTGCCTGCTCTCCATAGACATACAAGGTGTTTGTGTCTGTATCCAAACAAGTGTGGGCAAAGCGCCCACCGGGGAAGGGGTAAGGCTCACACAGACGCCGGAAGTCTACGCCGCCTGCGGATAGGACCTTTTGTATTTCGACAGGGTCCTCGATCTCGTCCGGCTGGGCCCTTGGCTCCAGATTTAGAAGCATGATGTCCAGGAGGAAGGACTGGATGGAATCGGAAAACGGAGCCCAGCTGTACACATCGTCTTGGTCGTTGTAATACACCGCCGGGTTGGGCTTGGTCAAATCCTCCGCTTTGATGCCTGCGTACCAGCAGCCCTGATTTTCGCACCAGAATAGCAAATAATTGCCGGTAACCTCGCCCCACCGCTCTCGCGGCAGGGCGCGCAGCTTTGCCAGCTCCTCATAGTCTTCTTCTCCCGGCTTGCTGAAAGTCTCCAGATCCTCATCAATATGATCATAAGAGAAGGTCAGGCGCTTCTCAAAGAGCTTGGCCTTTATGTCCGGGACGAATATCTCATACAGCGCGCAGTTCAGGCTAGCCTTGCCGCAGGCGAGATAATATTCCCGCAGGGCGGCGGGAAGCCTGATGCCTGCCGCCGCCTCATAGGAGGATATCGTCTTCTCGGAAAATCCTCTTGCTTTCCCCTCTCCAAAGCCGAACAGCGGTTCCGCCCACCGAACCAGTTCGATGGGGGAAATCTGATACCGTTTCTCGCTCATTATAGCCCCTTCTTTCAATTTTTTTATATTGTTGAACTATAACACAAATTCAAAATTGCCTGTGATGCCGCTATCATAACAGCCAATTCTCACAGAAATGTCACGGGCCGTAGTTTTTCTTGAAAATTTTATCCACGCGGCAGAAACACGGAAAATGTAGAGCCGCTGCCCAATGCCGAAGTCACCTTGATATATCCTCCCTGCATGGAAATGATCTCACGGGCAAGATACAACCCTATGCCGATGCCCTCAACATCATGTACTTCTTCCTCCCGATAGAAGCGTTTGAAGATCATCCCCTGCCTGCTCTCCGAAATTCCTTTGCCGCTGTCGGTTATGTCGATTTTCACATAGAACTCCCAGCTTTGAACGGAAACCTGAATATTGCCCCCTGCCGGGGTGTACTTCACCGCATTGTCCAGAATGTTGAACAGGGCTTCACCTGTCCACTTCCTGTCGTGGGCCAGAATGATATTTTCCGGACAATCTACGCTGACATGAATATGTTTCCTTTCCGCGTTCAGCAGAATACCGCCCAGCGCTGCCGCCAGAGTGTCATAAAGCGGCTGTATCTTTCTGTCCAGTGAAATGACGCCGGTTTCTAGGCGGGATGTCTTGATCATGGCCTGCATAAGAAAGTCCAGCTTTTCGAGCTGGCCGCTGGATGCCTGCAAAAACTCTCTCTGCTTTTCCTCTGGCATAGACTGTTCCAGCAAGGTGGCGTTTACCATTTTCAGATTGCTGATTGGCGTTTTTACCTGATGGGATATGTCAGAGATTAACTCCTGCAAATCAGTCCGCTCCTTCGCTATGCTCTTCTGATTTTCCCGCATAACTTCATATAGACGGGCAAGCCGGTGATTGATTTTATAAAACAGGTTTTCTTCCTCGCAGACCTGCGGCGCTGCCGCTCCATTCAACATATCGTCTATTGTTTGGCACAGGTTGTCCGAGAATAAAACCAGCTTCCGATGCAGAAATGCTACAAAAAGGGCTGCACAGGCGAACACCAGCAGGATAAACAGCAGACCCAGCCACACGATTGTTGAATTTCTGGTAAAGAGAAAAGCCGCAGTAATGGCCGCAGCGGAGATAAAACCTAAAAAAGCTGCCCCTGCCGCACAGGCGTACTTGATGGAAAGGTTTCTGTCATTCACTTCTTTATCCCCCCAACCCACATATAGCCCATGCCGTAGACAGTCTTGATATATTGCAGGCTGCCAGCTTCAATTTTTCCCCGGATGCGGCTGACCGCAACGGTCAAGGCGTGTTCATCCACAAAGTTTTCGTCCGCGTCCCACAGCTTTTCAAGAAGCACCTGCCGGGTCAGAACGGTTTGCGGATTCCGCACCAGTACTTTGAGTAAACGGTATTCCATCGGAGTGAAGATAACCGGCTCCCCCGCAAGGGCAGCGGTCAATTCCGAAAAATTGATGGACAATGTACCGTCTGTGTAGCAATCGCCGCCTGTCTGCTTCTGGATGCGGGCCAGCAGTGCTGAAACCTTCTTGCGAAATACGCTGATCGGAAACGGCTTTGTTACATAGTCATCTGCTCCCAACTCAAAGCCTTTCAGCTGGTCGCTCTCCATATCGTTTGCTGTCAGGAAAATCACGGCGGTATCCGGACGGCGCTCTTTGATTTCTGCACAGAAGTCAAAGCCGTTTCCATCAGGCAGGTTGACATCCAGCACGATCAGATCATAGTCCTGCGCTTCGCAGAGGCTGACCGCTTCTGATTTTGTCATGGCAGCGTCCACTGTGTAGCCAGCCGCCGAAAGATTGTAGCAAAGGGTGTTGTTTAAAAGGCGCTCATCCTCAACTACTAAAAGTCTCATGGTTTCACTTCCTTCCTTAGAACCTGTTTCGTATCTTCCCAAACGCCGTCTGGCGAGTCTTTTGCCGCCATACTTCGCTAAATTTTTTTGAAATCCACAAAGGATTCCTGCAAAAATTTATCTTCGTCTGGCAACAAAATCCTTCGCCAGCCGACATTTTTCCAGATACAAAACAGGTTCTTAATCAGAATACCACTAAAATGTCACAAAAATATCATAAAATAGGATCGGGAATAAAATATTGAACATATCACCTTTCATAGCCGTAGTTCAGCTCGTTTCGATAATCGCTTATATAGTGGGGGCAGACCCCGGTGATTTGATAACGCGCCTCCCCCCAGACAGCGGACGCGGATCTGATAATGGCAATCCCGGTCCAACTGTTCCAGAGTCTTGGCGATGCGTGAGGGGGAGGGGGCCGCAGCTGCTCTGGTCCGAAATGGGGTGTATGGAGCAGTTTGTAAAACGCTTTAATGTCCGTAAGCTGGAATTCTGTAATTTGATAGCTGGCGAAGATGGTAAGGATAAAACCGAGCTGGAGCTTGAGGGTACAGCCGCAGAGGACCCTTGGCGTCCGACTGCGGGTACTGGTGCAGAAATACTGTATCTCGGCTCGCTGTGTGTTTGACCAGTCCATACATTCCCTCCAACATAAAATTCCCAAATAAGCCGGAAGTAATACTCACCGCTTTCTCCGCAGAATAACGGCGCCGCAGACAAATAAATACCCTATGATAGCAATTATTGAAGCTTCTACTCCAAATCCAGCTCCGGTTACCAACACATAATCTGAGGGGATGATAATTGAAAAAATAGGCTCTCCATAAATGCCCTGTGCAGTTGTGATATGTATCATGTCAGTCACAAAAACAAAATTCCATACTGCATGAAGCAAGCCGCTGTTGCTTATGGAGTTCCCCATATATGTGATAAGAGAAAACATGATGCCTACCAATGTTCCACTAATCACCAGCAACGAGATACCTGCAACGCTAAACGCATCCATCGAGGGAATATGCATCAAGCTGAACAAAAAGGACGGAAGCAAAACAGCAACAACTTTCCCCCACTTTAGTTCAAGCAATTTTAGAATATATCCACGAAACAGCATCTCTTCTAAAACGCCTGCTTTCAAAGCTGCAATGGCGGAATAGATGACCGCTGCAATTATCTCTCCTGCATTTAAAGCTGTCATTGTCGAGTCGCCTATTATGAAATAGCAGATAACCACAAAAAACGGAAGGATAACGGCATATGAAAAGGCCCATTTTTTAATTGATAAGGTAATTCTAAAACTCTCCATTTTGAGGCGGAGAATCTTTATCGTGTATAGCCAAAATAATAAATAGGTAAATACGAAACACCCCAACGTCCGTAAAACAGAATATAGGCCCCGTATTGGCAATTCAACTATTGAGAAAAGCAAATCAAATACCAGGCTGTTAAGCAGATCACCTACAAGAAACAGTAAAACATAGGCAACAATATGCCCAATTATTTTCCCTTTTGAAAATTGCAGTTCCATCTGAGTTCCTCCACTCCATAAATAAAAATTATTAAATCGCTATGGGCAAAGTATACCACCGACGCAAGCGGCCTTCAACCTTGAATAAGAACCTACAAATGTCAAGATCTGAAGTGTGGCGTGCTCTAAAAAATGCCCCCAAAAGAGGAAAGCCCCCGATAAATCAAAACTTGCACAGCATTACAAGCAATATTGAATACCATATCAGTCTCCATCTGAGTCTCGAACAATTC
>CAJUIP010000084.1 GCA_910586315.1 uncultured Lachnospiraceae bacterium
CAATCAAAAGGCATAAGAAAACACTCAAATAAGCCTTTGCCGATTGTGTTTTTTTACAATCCCAAAGGTATTTGGGTGTCAGCAATATGTATGGCCAGCTCAATACCCTGATAACCCTGCGTACAAGTCCTTGCCAAACAAAATCTGAAAGGCATCTAACATTCCTTGTAAATACGCCTGCTGTTGTTCAGCAAATGCCTTTGACTGCATCTGCTCAATATAGCGTTCCAAGAAATCCCTGGAATGATTTCCTAATCCATTCATTGCTTGTACTCTTCTTCCAGTTCTGCAAGTCTTTCTGATTCCATCCGGCAGCTATCCAGATGTACCAACGTCTCCCTGCCCATGTCCTCACATCTTAAATTTTGCAAAAACAATTCCAGTTTTTCAGTAACTTCATTTTCTCATTCACCTCTTTCTATCTAACCCACTTGTCAGCCTTTGTGTTAATCTAGTTTTATCATATTTCTTGACTATACATGAGCATTCTTCATATAATGCTTTTTCACAAAAATATATCAACTTTCAGATAGTATACCCGACTATAAAAAGCTAGGATGCTGTCCCTTGATCAACTGTAGGCTAGCATATTCTACCAACTTAGCCCGTAACAAGCTAGATTCCAGTTTATCCACACATAATGTTGCCCCCCTGTGCATGGCTTCTTTTTCGCAGTCTTCTTTTTCATGGCATGAAGCCAGGATAAAGGGAAGCGTTCCATATGCCGCCCGTACCATATCCAAAAGTTCTAATCCAGAACCATCCAGCAAATCAAGGTCACAGCAGATCAGCAACGGTATTTCTTCTTTGATAGCTATCCGAGCCTCTTCTAAGGTATTTGCCGTTTTCACTCTGTATCCCCGATTTTGTAAGTATTTTTGCAGACACCATGTATAGACGCTGTCATCATTAACTAAAAGTATCTTTCTCATTTATTCACCTCCAGCATTAGCTTTTCTTTATCATATAATGCAAATGTCACAGAAATGTCCGAGCCTTTCATCCTATCATATTAAAAAAGTCCTGAATTGTTACAAAGCCCGGACATTTCAAAAATTTCTGTCCGCATCTATATTGAGCTGCGAATGCTCAATAAGATATTTGCTATTGCTGCAGTTTTATGGTATCCACAATGGACAGTTTTCCGATTTTTTTGATTGGCCGTCTGATCGCCAGCGCCGCAGAGCCGAAACATAAAACGACGATCAGCAGCAGGGATACAGCCGGAAGCTGCCAGCTGGCCGATGGGGACTCCCTTCGCGCTCTGTCTGATCCCCTGCAGGATTACAAAATGCTTTACCTGTTTTCTGGATGCCCCAAGGCAGCGCAGCAGCCCATAAAACTGTGTCCTCTCCAATACATTGGTGTTAAAGCTTGCAGAGATCATCACCGTCCCCGCAATCAGGACAAGGAAAACAAGGATTGCCGCAATCAGATAGAAAGCCTGCATGATATTGCTCTCGCTTTGTCCCATCAGGCCTAATAAAGCGGTATTTTCTGAAATCTGGCCGTCAGAAAGGCCAAACTGAGCCTTGATTTCCTTTATGGCCTCCTGGATATGGGTGCCATCCTTAAACTGGATACGGTAGGTGGTTCCGTCTGCTGCATTTTCATCTGCAATGGCGAGGAAGCCGTCCTCACTCAGCGCCATCCCGCAGATATCTGCTTTCAGCATGGAACCCATATCCGCAAAGGTCCCGGTAATCCGGTATTGTTTTTGTGAGCCGTCCGGAACCGTAACCGTCATGTTATCGCCAATTGACAGACCCCATTGCTCCATGGCGCTTTCATTCAGCAATGCCTCGTCCGGCAGGGAAGGATATCCCCCGTCCGTCATACCCATTTCGGCCAGGGATTCCATTGTTTTTTTATCTGCTCCTACAAAGCTGACGGTTTTGCCGGATAACATCCCCGTGCTGCCCTGGTAGACCCATCCTGATAAAGCCACGTCAACCCTTGCCGATACCAGTTCTGCCGTCTCCGCCCCCACATTATGGAGCGCTGCATGGTATTCGCCATTGGTCTTGATAAAATAATTTTTCTGGGAGCGCATCGCCATATCCGCCATACTGAAAATCGCCATTACAAGGCATACGGAAAGCATAATGCACAATATGGATATCCGGTTGTTTTTGCGGTGTACCCTTTCATACTGGGGTATCAGCCCAAGATAACTTTTCATCTCGCTGCCACCCCCAAATCCCTTAGCCTGCCGTCCGTCATGCGCAGCACCCGGTCTGTTGCATCCGCATGGTTCTCATTGTGGGTGATCATAAGGATTGTCTGTCTGTATTTCGCCGACATAGATTTTAAAAGGGTGATGACCTCCTGGCTGTTTTTAGAGTCCAGGTTTCCGGTTGGCTCGTCCGCCATGATGATTGCAGGGCGGGCAGCCAAGGCCCTGCCGATTGCCACCCTCTATTGCTGGCCGCCGCTCAGCTGACTGGGGAGGTGCTTCCTACGTTCCTTTAAGCCCAGGATTCCAAGCAGCTCCTCCACATACTTCTGATCCGGCTTCTGGTAATCCAGCAGCAGAGGGAATGTGATGTTCTGCTCTACATTCAATTCTGGTATAAGGTTAAAGGACTGGAAGATAAACCCGATATTCCGGCGGCGGAATACCGTAAGCTTTTTTTCAGGCATGGAAAAAATGTCCTTCCCGTCAATCAGCACTTTACCGGAGGTCGGGTTATCCAAAGCTCCCACAACATTTAAAAGCGTGCTTTTCCCGGAACCGGATTCGCCTACAATTGCGATAAATTCCCCTTTGCCCACGGAGAAGGAAACATTGTCAAGCGCCCGAACCTCCGCTTCCCCTTTTCCATAGGTCTTACATAGATTCTGTACTTCAAGAATATTCATAATCATTACCTGCCTTTCGGGAACTATCATACCCGATGGGTCTTACTCTCACATGAATTTCATCTTACTCTTTTGTAAGATGGAAAAAACTTAAGACGAATCTGCTGCCCTGCCCGACCTTGCTGGTTACGGAAACAGTCCCCTGATGGGCTTCCACAATGGACTTTGCCAGCGGCAGCCCCAGGCCAATCCCATGGGTATCCTGGGAAAAACGACTCCGGTAAAACCGTTTGAAGATATTATGGATATCCTCCTGGTGGATTCCTTTTCCATTGTCCTCCACCATAATGTTTGTAAGAAGCGGCGTCCTCTCCCAGCTGACCACTATTTTCCCGCCTCTCCGGGTATGCTCAAGCGCATTTTTTACCACATTCCCCAAAGCTTCCGACATCCAGAGGGCATCACAATAAAGGGAGACATCGTGATTTCCGGACAACACAATCTCCTTCTCTTCCTGGGCGGCCAGTGTCTCAAAGCGTTCCGTCACATCACGCAGGAGCATTTCAATGTTTTCCTCCTCCTTTTCCATCCTGACCACGCCTGCGTCCAGCCTTGCTATTTTTAAGAGCGTATAGACTACCTCCTCCACCCGGCGTATTTCCCGCAGGGATTTCTGGCTGAATGCATGGATTGTTTCGCTGTCCGTACCCTCCTGCGCCATAATCTCATCATACATCTTAAGCGCTGCCAGGGGTGTCTTTAACTGATGTGAAACATCTGAGATCATATCCTGCAGAAATATGCGTGTCTGTTTTTCATGCTCTGCCTGGGCAGAGAGGATGACGGCAAGCTCACTGATCCTGTGGAACAGGCTGTGCCAGTCCCCGGTTTCCTCACTGTCGATCCTCTGGCCCGTATCCCCCTCCAGGAACCGTGTAATCACGGTATCTGCCTTTGCGAGCGCCTTCCTTTGTCTCCGGATATAAATCCAGACTGTCAAAAAAACGGCTGCAAAAACGCTAAAAAGCATACCACCGAGCATAACGGCGGCACGCTTCTGGTAATCAGCGACAGCAGGAACCATCCTAGGATCTGTTTTTTCATGGTAGCCCGCTTCCTTAAGAACCCGCTTCCCGTCCTTCAGGTCAGAGTCCGTTTTGTCTTTTGTAAATGCGGCTGCTACATTTGAGTCCGGGTGGTTTACCAAATACCCTGCCGCCCCATAATCATGTTCCACCATTGTTTTCTGGAAATCATTTGTCATATAGGATAAAAGGATGACCATACCTACCGCCGCAGCCATGCAGATGGCAAACAGCCAACACAGCATCCTCCTTGTTTCTTTTCCCATTCTGTTCATAAACCTGCGAAACCTCCCGAAGAACGCTGCTCTTGCGTTCTTCTGTGTGAAGTTTGAAATCACTTAGCGAGGTATTTTCGAGCTTAGTGATTTCCTTCACACTGCCCATTTATATCCAAACCCGATTTCTGTCAGAAGCTTTGTGGGGACATTGGGGTCATCTTCGATTTTCCGCCGCAGCCTGCGGATATAGACAGAAAGGGTATTGTCATCCACATAACTGCCGTTCCCATCCCAAAGGCGGTCTAAGATCAGTTCCCTTGGCAAAATACGGTTTGGATTTTTCAGAAACAGGCAGAGCAGCTTATATTCCACCAATGTCAGTGGCAGTTCTGTTTCTCCCTTCCAGCAGATCCGCTCCGACATATCAATCCTGATCCCATTCGATTCTAAAATCATGTCACTCTTATTAAATTGTGCAAAGCGGCGCAGCAATGCGTTGAGCCTCGAAAGAACCTCTCCCAATTTAAACGGTTTGGTAATGTAGTCATCCCCCACCCATGTCCAGCCCTCTTATAATTGATACGCCTCCTTTACGGTGCGGGCGTTATCCACCCGAAAACCATTCTTCTCCAGTGTGTATTTCAGGCCTTCAATCAGGCTTAAATCATCTTCAACATATAATATCTTTTTTTCACTCATTTTTTATCCATCACTTCGGATGCCTCCGACATATAAAAAGTAAAATTGCAATTTCCACAACCAGCAAAACCAACAGGACATATAACAGTACCGACCAAGACGAGGCGGCTCCCGCAAGCAATAACATTATCACCGGAACCACGTATTTTCGCGGATGGTGCCACAGGTCGCTTTCAATCTTCCAGCCCCGGATGGGATAGAACCACTCCAGCAGCACAGACAACACCGCACTCTGCAGGGCAAAGAAAACAGCCCCTGCAA
>CAJUIP010000085.1 GCA_910586315.1 uncultured Lachnospiraceae bacterium
GCGGGCTTAGAGCCCGCGTCCCGAGCCACCCGTTTTACGGGTGGTGGCGACTTACCGTTGATTTACATAAAACCTTTTTCTAGCACTCTTCTAGTGTATTGACTCGTTTATATTTAGTTAAATATATATTCGTATAAATCTGTTTACAATATATACTATTGGCATTATATATTAGGCTAAATATAAATAGGTTGCTATACTAGTGTACTGGCTCGATTACTTTCAGCCCAATGACGCAGAATGAATTTTCAGTCTGCAAGGCGGAGGAAGGAGGCGATGCGGTGGCATCGTTGACTGACAACAACGCAGCAGATGGAAATTCAGGCAAGCCATTTGGCGAAATGTAATCGAGTCAGCACACTAGCACTTTTTCGGCATGAACTTTGAAAAGGCCTGAGAAGACAGCTCACTTTTTTTGCGAGCGACATTCCCCCAGCCTAGGGAAACCCTGCAGCTTATCAAGACTGGGGGCTTTGCCCGCAAAACTGCCGCTTTTATCACAAAAAGCATGCTGCAGGGCGGCGCCCTCCTCAAGCTTTATTCATCCTGATACATCTGATCGATCTCTTCGTCAAGCCCCTCCACCAGATAGCTTACCGGACGCAGTCCGTCGTTGCAGGAAACAACGAAGGATTTACTGTTCTTCATGCCTCCCGTGTAGAAATTTCCGCCGCCGTGCGACAGTGTGAACACGTATTCCATCATTGCCTTCCACGCGTTATCACACAGCCCCTTCGGCTTCTGCCAGCCGTTGGAGATAAAGGTCATTCCTTCGCTGTTGTATTTACAGGGGCCGGAGCCTCCCGTAGCCGAATAGGTATCCACCAGATCCTGATGCCATGCACATTTTACTACCGTGATTTTTACCTTTTTCATACGTTTCCTTCCTTTCCTCGTCTGCTCCGCCGGCTTTCCTCGGCGCCATGATTGACTTCCCGGCGATTCATTGATATGATGATACCAGGGTCAAAAGGTCAAAAATCCGATGCAAGCTTGCTTGCAAGAGGGTTTTGGACCTTGGGACCCGCCAAAAACATGAAAAAGCAGCCCGATTAAGGCGGATTTTGAATGTTTTTGAGGATTACGAAAGCACAAAGTGCGGAGCAATCCGGTATCAAAGGGGGCAAAAGACCTTTTGACCCCAACATCATATGATTATCATAACAAAAGGCGCAGAAAGCACAAGTACGCACAATAAAGTAAGGTACTTGCCTGAAAGAAATGCAGTTACCAAAAGGAGAGTATATGGAAAAACGCTGTATTGCAACGGAATGCCTGAAATCTACGGGATTCCGCTATACGCTGTCGCTCATCAGCGGAAAGTATAAGATGACGATCCTCTATACGCTGATGGCATTCGAGGTAGTACGATTTAATGAAATGAAGCGGTATATCGGCGATATCTCTTTCAAGACATTAAGCAATGCCCTAAAGGAGCTGGAAGCCGACGATCTGATTCACCGGGAAGAATATCCGCAGATCCCGCCCAAGGTGGAATACAGCCTGACTCCGCGCGGGAAATCCCTGTTTCCGGTTCTGGACGCCATGTGCATCTGGGGAGACGAAAACAAAACTGAGTGACGCTGCGAGAAAGCAAGCGCCCGTTTCGGCGAGCCGCCTTTCATCCTGGCGGCCGCCTCTGTCACTGGCAAAAAGGAAGGCGAAGGGTCACCGGCACCAGCACATCATCCGAGGCTGCCAGGGCATTGACTGTAGAGATGTGGAGATCCGGCGCATGTCTATGATACAGAAGTCGTACTTCCCGCTCACCTGTTCCAATGTTCTCTTAAGTCTGTTATGCCGAGGCCTCTTCTGGTCCAGCATAACCTCTAAAGCAGCTGTCAGAGAATCCCAAACTCTTCATACAGGTTCGCTCTCGCCGTCTTATCTGTTGCCGCCTTTTCCACATCTCCGGTTCGGCCTTTCAAGATCAGCAATGCCACAAGCTTTCCCAGCTTATCCTCGCCTTCTTCCTTGCCTGCTTTTCGGCCTTCCTCCCGGCCTTCCTCCCTAAACATTTTCATCGTCTCAGCCTCATTATACTCTGTAATACACATTCCTTTCACCTCCGCTCGGTTGCCAATCAAAAACATCCTGATTACATAATCCATTGGCATGTCATCAATAGCCTTGTCTACCGCTTCGCTGATCTCAAGCCCTGTCTCCCGGTTCCCACGGATCTGGTCTACCAGCCATGCGTACTCAGCCAGGGGTCTGCAGGCCTTCATCAGCGCCGTATTGTGGCCATAATTGATGTTTATCATTCGCACTTTCACTTCAATATCCGGTTCCAAGGCCTCCCCGTCAGACTCGAACGCATCACTCAAACGCAGGATCTTATCCCCCTCTCCCTCTGTCCCGTTATAAAACGTTACCAGCTTAGGCAGGGGAAGACGAGCAATCCTCTTCCCATAAATATTCAGATTGTTCATCTGAATATACTTGTCATACAGTTTCCCGGCGTACATCAGTTGCCGCACGGGCATATTCGGGTTGTAAGTACTCTGCTGCTCATAAATGTTCATCACATAGAACAAGACAAACGAAACGTCATTTTTCATTCCCATATAAACTGCGTTTTCTATGGTTGTGAAACGAATATCCTCCGGGTTCTCATAACTGGTCCCATTCACCCCGTTGTATAAACTGAGGGTCCACTCCCGGTTGGACTCGCTTCCAAATAAAAAGCTGAACAGACGGTCCTTGTGTTCCTTATTGATTATCGCCATGTCGTCCTCTCACTCCCTTCCCTAACGCCATCCTTCACGCTTCTCTCAGCCTGTCAGCGGCCATACCAGCTATGTCTCTCTACAATTTCTTAATAGAATTGTACCATTTCCCCGTAACGATTACAAGGGGTCTGTTTCTTTCCACACCCCCTTCCCACCACCGGGTGCCGGGAGACCGCAGGTCCAAATCCTGTTACCCTGAGTTTCCACTTAAGGTAGGACTAACAGCTATAACAAACAAAAAGGGGCCCTTGCTGAATTACGTTTTCAGCACAGCCCCTCTGCTTTTCATTCAAATTTTATCTTGCCTCTGCATATCCTTGAAACAGGCGGACATAGAAATCCACATTGTCAGGAATCATATTGCAGTCGATGTGCTCATTTACCTGATGAGCTCCGGCGGTTCTTTCGCTGTGGAAAATTCCGGTGACACGATAAACGCTCTTTGTAGGTGTCAAATCGCAATAATATCTGGAATCTGTACCGCCGGCCAGCATGGATGGCATAACTGTGATTCCCGGATACTTCTCCATAAAAATATTTGTCAGCAGACGGTATCCGTAACTGTCCGTGGTGGAAATAGCCGGCGGGTTATGTCCCTTAATCCGGCGTACCTTCACATCCTCAGGGAGAACCTTTGCAAAATGTGCCTCCAGATCCTCTAAAGTCTCTCCCGGAAGCAGACGGCTGTTAGTAACGACAGCCGCTCTCTCCGGCAGAATATTGGCCTGGTCGCTTCCGGATGCCATGGTGGCGGCTGTGGTGGTGCGTACCATCTGGTTAATTTTTTTATCGGTTTCCGCCAATACCTTAAGTTCTTCCCAGCTGCCCTCTGGATCTTTAAAAAGCTCCCCCAGACGTCCTGGAGTAAAGGGAGCCAGGGCCTTCATCTTGGCAATGACAGGAGCCGTCAGTCTGGCTTCCATGCGGTTGTTCTCCAGCTGCCATATGGCCTGCCCGATCTTTCCCAGGGCTGTATGTACCGGCGGAAATGCGGAATGGCCGCCTGCATCCTCAACGGAAAGCTCATAGTCCGCGTATCCCTTTTCGCAGGTTACAATCGTTGCGGCAAGCTTTCCGTCAATCTCTGAAATACCGCCGCACTCATCAATTACCATTCCAAATTCAATGCCTCGTTTTTTCAGTTCATCATGCATGATCTGACAGGCTGCGCCCGGCCCTCCCATGATTTCTTCATTATATCCGAACGCCAGATAAAGATCGTATTCCGGAACAAAGCCGTCGGCAATCAGAAGTTCCAGAGCATCCAGATAGGCCTGCATATTGCACTTGGAGTCCGTGCAGCCACGGCCCCAAAGGATCCCCTCCTCGTCCACATAGGCGGAAAACGGCGGATATTTCCACATGGAATGATCTCCCTCTGGCACTACATCCTGATGGGCAGTCATAAGAAGCGGAAGCTTATCTGATTTTCCTGTTCCCTTCCAGGTATAGAGCAGGCCGCATTTTCCGATGACTTCCCTGGTGAACGTTTTATGAACCAGCGGATAGGCCTCCTCCAGATATGCGTGAAGCTTCAAAAACTCCTCCACTCTCGTTTTCTCCGGGTCAGCACTGGACACAGTCGGGATCTGAACCATACCCTGAAGATGTTTGACAAACAGCTCTTTATCGTACTTCATTGTTGCACCTCCATAAATTTACTGCTTACATCCTACCACATTTTCATACAAAATACATCTACAATTTTTGTAACAGTTCACAGGGCGGGGAAAAACGAATAAAGGCAGACGTCAAGCTTGCTTGTAAGACTGACTTTATTCATTTTTCCACATCGGGCGAACGCCCGATGCTTCTTGTCCGCGGCATGCGGGCAAGAAGATGCCCTCTCCCATGAACAGTAACAAACTGCTACCAATTTTCATTTCGAGGATTTTCATTCAGTTTTCCGTTTCGCTCTTGACATTTCCCCTCAAAAGTGCTATTCTTAATTTCGTTCCGGAGGGAATATCTGGAAGCATAGCTCAGCCGGGATGAGCGTTCGCCTCACACGCGAGAGGTCATGGG
>CAJUIP010000086.1 GCA_910586315.1 uncultured Lachnospiraceae bacterium
GATGTGTCTTTTTTCAGGCTGAAATCAATGCTGTACTTCCGGGCGCATTTTTCAAAGGACTTGATATTGCCGTCCGTCACTTCAATGTTGGATAGCTGGCACCCCTGCCCCATCAGCTTTTCCATGCTCTGTTTTCCGTGGCTTATGGCAGCGCCTTTTTCTGCCTTCTGTACCGCTTTTTTCTCTGCCTGTCTCTGCTTCCCGTTCCGCTTCTCCTGCTCCATCTTTGCCAGCGCTTTCAGCATGGCGGCTTTCAGAATCCGTGCGGAGATCTTGCCGCCATTGACGCACAGTGATACGGTTTTCTCATTTACCTCGTCCTGCAAGGCTTTTTCCCTCCTTTCCTGCGGATTGTTTTCTCTGCCTCATTTCATGCAAAATCTTCTGTATGCAATAGCCGATACATGGGGAATGTCTGCCGTATGGACAGCTTTCACAGGCGCAAATATCATTTTTGCTAAATTCCTGTGGCAGAGGATTTTCCGAAACATTTGATGATACTGTTTTTCCTTCTGGAAGAAGGTAATAGCATTCCTTTTGGCTGCATCCTTTCCGCTTCCCTTTCCAGAAATAGCAGTGCTTACAGTCACCCGGCTTGTCCTCTGCATAATTCCGGCTATCCCTCACCCGGTTCCGGCTGTCTGCCCATCCTGCCTGCATCCCATTCCCCTCTCTGTTCCATTTCTTCCATACGCCTGTCCTCCTGCGCCCCTGCCCGGATACATGAGTACAGCGTAACCGCCACAAATATACCTGTAGCGGCGATGATTCCTCTCATTTTGCTTCACCCCTTTCCATATGGGGAACTGGCATTTACAGATTCCTGTGAACATGTTCCTGCACAGGATCTGCAGCCAACAATCCCCCATATATAGAAGCATGAAAAAACGCTTACAGATTCTTCCTGTAAACGCCCTCATGCTTAAATTCTTTTTTGCTTCTATGGACAGCTACCTGGATTTCGCCAAATGCTGTCAGTCCTCCTTCTTTTTTCTGCAGAATAAAAATATAGAACTGCCAATGCCGCAGACTGCAATCCCGGCTAATGCAAGCCATAACCAGAACGGCCTGTCATCCCCGGTTTTCGGTGTCCCAGCAGACGGCGTTTCCGGCTTTGGCGTTTCCTTTGGCTCGTCCGGTTTCGCTTCATCCTTCATCACAACCTTCTGGATTTCTTTGGTGTCGCTGACTTCAAACTTCACATCCTCCGCCACAAGATAGCCGTCCGGCGCACTTTCCTCATGCAGCGTGTACTCCCCGATTGGCAGCATTTCTATATAATGCGGCTTATCCTCGGAAGTCCACTTCTCCACTACTTTCCCGTTTTTATCCAGGATGGAAAGTTTTGCCCCCGGCAGTTCCTTTCCGGCCACGTCTGTCTTGGAAATCTCTACTTTTGTTACATCATCTTCCATTGATGCTTTCTGTATCTCCCCGGTATCTTTGACTTCAAACTTCACATCCTCTGCCACCAGGTAGCCGTCCGGCGCACTTTCCTCATGCAGCGTGTACTCCCCGATTGGCAGCATTTCTATATAATGCGGCTTATCCTCGGAAGTCCAGCTCTCCACTGTTTTCCCTTCTTTATCCAGGATGGAAAGTTTTGCCCCCGGCAGTTCCTTCCCGGCTATGTCTATCTTTGAAATTTCTACCTTTGTTACATCATCCTTCATCTCAATCTTCTGCACTTCGCCCGTATTCTCCACAATAAATGTAATGCTCTCTGCAGTCACATAGCCGTCTGCAGGCTGTGTTTCGGTCATCGTATATTTCCCGCCGACCGTCAGCTCTTTGATGATATGCGGCTCCTTTCCGGAAATCCATTCATCTACAAGATTGCCTTCTTCATCCGTCACCTGCAGTTTTGCGCCCTCAACCTCTTTGCCATCCGTAAGGGATGTTTTGGTAAACTCAAATACCGTAGGCACGTTTTCAAAGGCAAATTCATAGGAGATGCTTTCTTTTTCCGCATCCTCATAAGTGAACTCAAATTCCTGCACCTCGCCTTCACTGGTAAAGCCCGGAGCCGGGGCGGTTTCTTTCACATAATACGGGAACCCAATCGGAAGGTCAGCCGTAAATGACAGCTTCCCGTCTTTGTCCGTGGTTTTCTCCTCGATCACCGTATCCGCCTCCATGATTACATTGCCGTCTTTGTTGGTGATGTCCTCTTTTGCACACAAGGCAAATACGGTTCCTTCTACTGCACGGTCAGAATCCTTCTCTGTCTTTAATACCTGAATCTCCGCTTTCTGGCGGTTATTCTGCCAGTCTGTGGAAAATGTGATAACTGCTGTGTCCTGGTCACGGTAAGTCAGGTCAATCTCCCGGATTTCTCCGTCTAAAACATAACCCTCTGCCGTTTCCTTCTCCTTCACAAAATATTTTCCAAGAGACAGGTTCGAAAGCTTCGCAATCCCGGTATCGTCCGTGGTGATGGTGTCTACCAGCTCATCCTTTTTATAATAATCGTCACTCTCCCCGTCTGCCGCTTTTATATCCTCTAAGGCATACACTTCAAAAGTAACGTCTTTCAGTGAACCAGTGAC
This sequence comes from uncultured Lachnospiraceae bacterium, assembly GCA_910586315.1. GTDB lineage: Bacteria > Bacillota > Clostridia > Lachnospirales > Lachnospiraceae > CANRXD01. The sequence goes on from CAJUIP010000086.1 coordinate 2,550, forward strand.
ATATTCAAACAGATGCGTAATCCATCCGCCGATGCTGTCCAGTAAAGATACATCCTCCAGAAATTCCCCCTCTTTGTTAATCAGGAGCATCCCTGTCGGCACATCATCCTTCATCTCCACCTTCTGGATCTCAGCGGTGTCCTCCACAGTAAACGTGATTTCCTCTGCTTTTAAATATCCGTAAGGCGCTAATTCCTCCCGGAGCGTGTAGGTTTCCCCTGCAGTCAGCCGCTTGATAATATGTTCTTCCCCTTTGACGGATTTCCATGTGTCTATGGTATCCCCGTCTTTATCAAAGACGGGCAGCGTTGCCCCGGAAAGCTCCACGCCTGTTGCAAGGTCTGTCTTTTTAATGGAAACGGTTGTCGGCTCATTCTCAAATTCAGAAACGTATTCTGCCACCTTCACATCCTGGCCCTGGTATGGCGCAGACACTTCTATGGTTTCGTCGGAAGATACATAGCCTGCAGGAGCTTTTTCTTCCCGGATATAATACTCCCCGAAAGGCAGATCCAGTCCAAAGGATGCCCTGCCGTCTTCCCCGGTCGTAGCTTTCCCAAGCAACGTATCCGCTTTTACAATCACTTCCCCATGCGCCAAAATGTCAGCTTTCGCATACAGCCCAAAGACTGCGCCCTCTGCCACAGCGCCATTCTCCGCATCTTTTTTCACCACTGCAATCTCCACCTTCTGGCGGTCATTCTCAAATGTGGCAGTCTGTTCGATGACTGGCTTATCCTGTCCCGCATAGGCGAAGGTAACGGTCTGCGCCTCTCCATTCAGAACAAAACCCTCCGGCGCTTTTGTTTCCTCAATCCGGTATGTGCCAAGCGGGAGGTTTTCAACCAGGGCTTTCCCGTCTTTATCCGTCACCAGCGTTTCCACCAATGCGCCGGAAGCATATTCAAGAATCCGGTTCCCGTGTTCATCCTTCTGAAAATCTGCGGTATAAATATCCTCTGCCGCATAGACTTTGAACTCTGCACCCTCCAGGTTTTCAACTTCATAGCGGAAATCCTTATCATCATACCGGTTTAAGACTTCGCCTTTCTTCACGATATGCAGCTCGCCCTTGACCGGATGGTTCTCATAGACAACATCAATAATGACATCCCCAGACACATCGTCCATCTGGTACAGCGTATCGGAATCCACGAACACTTCGTAATAATTCTTATTCAGCGTATAGCCGAACGGGGCGTTCACTTCCTCAATGCGGTAATGTCCGATCTTTAAATTCTGCGGCAGGATCAGATAGCCTTCACTGTCTGTAAAATAAGATTTATGCGTTACCACAGTCGGGTAAGTCGTCACCTGCTCTACATATTTTTCATTGTCCAGATCATATACCTTAAACTCTGTATTTTCCGCAAGCACAGCTTTCTTCGTTTCATCGTCCTGTTTCACGATTTTCAGCTTCGCTTCAAATTCATCATCTAAAAGCACCCGCCATACCTGCGGCGTATTCGGCTTATGCTCCGTAATATGCACAAGAAAATCCCTGACCGGCGTGTAATTATGCGGTGTGGTCGTTTCCCTCACAATGTACGTCCCAAACGGGAGCGGGATGCTGCAGACATAGCCCCTTTCATCCGTAAAGATCTCCGTCTCCCCATTTTCCCTGATTATGACAGGTTCAGCGGAATCAAAATCATATCCGCCGTTCTCCTTCGTATCCAGGGAAGATACCAGCCATGCGGTAAACCCTGCGCCGGACAGTAAGTCTGCATCGGTTTTCCCATTATCAGCCGCCTTGATGATCTGGAACGGCTGCTTTTTCACCTGCTCCGGTGATGTGCAGTCACGCTCAACCGTAGCTACCAAATCTCCCTCATAATTGCATATCAGGTCATACTCCGCTTCATCTGCAAGATAACCCGTGGGCGGCGTGATCTCCTTCACAAAATACTCCCCAAGATATAAGTCTGTGATCTCCGCCTTCCCCTCTTTATCCGTAGTCAGCGTCCCTACCTGCTCCCCGGCTTTATAGAGCGTCCCGGTCTTTTTATCCGGATGCAGGATGTCCTTCCTCGCATACAGTCCGTAAACGGCATGTTCCAGTGTTGCGTCACCCTGCGGGATATTTTTATTGGTTTCCTTATCCTTCTTCTGCAGGCGGATCGTGGCATTGACACGCTC
>CAJUIP010000087.1 GCA_910586315.1 uncultured Lachnospiraceae bacterium
TCCCATAAAATAAAGGTTTGAGTAACAAAAAATAGGATAGTATTTGACACTACCTTGAGAGTTCAGGAGGGTAAAATATGAAAATGAGAAAAAGTTTATTTATTTTGACAATCACAGCGGCAATGTCAATGGGAATGGCGATGACTTCTTTGGCGGATTGGTCAGAGAGCGGCGGACGATGGTACTATTACAACGACAACAGCGGAAAAATGGTTCAGAACGACTGGGTAAAATACAATGACAAATGGTATTATATGGACTCTAACGGCGTTATGGCAACAGACAGCTTTATTGATGATACTTATTATGTGGACGCCAATGGAATCATGGTGAACGATGGCTGGGTATTTTTTAAGGACAGATGGAGCAGTGAGGGAGGCTGGCGCTATTTTGGAAGCAATGGCCGGGCCGTTGCAGATGGCTGGAAGAATATCGGGGATACGCGATATCACTTCACGGATACGGTTATGGATACCGGATGGTATCATAGCGGAGATGCGGTCTATTATCTGGGAAACAGCGGCGCCATGACGACCGGATGGAGAAGAATCCAGGGTGAGGACGACTGGGGGGAAAGCTGGTACTACTTTGGAAACACCGGAAAGATGGAGTCCGGTACAGAAAAGAAAATCAGCGGTGAAACCTATATTTTTGACGGCGAAGGAAGGCTGCTGACCGGATGGGTGAATCCCTCGGATGGAAGCTCTTCCGGGCGCGATGACCTTACCACAACTAAGATCGATTCTCTGAAATATTACAGAAGCGGCGGCCAGAGAGCAGATGGATGGCTGTGGTTAATGTCTCCAGATGGAGAAGATGAATACTGGTATTTCTTCAAAGATGGCCGGGCCTATTCTTCCGGACATGGTACAACAGCGATTGGTTCCTATGGCATGGCGAAAATCAAGAGTGAAACTTACTGTTTCAATTCCAAAGGACAGATGGTGACAGGAATGGTTGAAATAAGCGATGGGAGAAAATTCTACTTTGATCCGGACAGCGGAAAAATGCGTACAGGGCGTGTTGTGGTAAATGATGATAATTATGACAATGAGGTGTTCTATTTCACTACCACAGGAAGCCTCGGCAATAAAGGCGACGGGTTTACAGGAGTAAAGGATGGAAGCCTTTATGATGAAGGAAATCTGGTACAGGCTGAAGAGGGAATGAAATATGAGAAGGTATCTGTTGGCGGAAAGAACTATGTGGTGAATGAACAGGGGAAAGTGAAGACCAGCGGTACCGTTACGGATGGTGACGGCGTGAAATATAAAATTACCAGGGAGAGTGATGGAACCTATAAGATTGAAGTTATAAAATAGAAAGTAACCAATCGGCCTTGCACCTTCTTGCCCGCGTACCGCGGACAAGAAGCGCGCGGGGTCTGCCTTATGTAAATTCCGAGTGGAAAACACTTATGAAAATAAACTTTCCGCACGTTTTTTACCCGGAATCTTCACAAAGCTGAATGAGCCTGCCTATTGGCGGGCTTGTTTTTTATAGCATAGCCCATTTAAATACCCGTTTTGCTTCGGTGAGGATGCTTTTTCAAGAGTGCAAAGGAAATTCAAAGACCGGGTCTGTGGTCCGGAAGGGGGAGACCTGGCTGCCGGGAAGTGAAAAGAACAAAAAAAGAGCAGAAAAAACGAACAAATGTTTGCACATTAAAAAAGATTGTGATATACTATGGATACTCAGTATTTGGAGATGAAACGATCATATAAAGGAGTGTTATCATGCCAAAGCAGTATATAAAAATACGTGGCGCCAATGAGCATAATTTGAAAAATATATCTGTGGATGTTCCGAGGAATGAGCTGGTGGTTTTAACGGGGCTGTCCGGCTCGGGAAAATCCTCCCTTGCATTTGACACCATTTATGCAGAAGGTCAGAGACGGTATATGGAGTCCCTGTCTTCCTATGCCCGGCAGTTTTTAGGACAGATGGAAAAGCCGGATGTGGAGAGTATTGAAGGCCTGTCTCCTGCAATTTCCATTGATCAGAAATCCACGAACAGGAACCCGCGATCTACAGTGGGAACCGTTACGGAAATTTATGATTATATGCGTCTTTTATACGCCAGAATCGGAATTCCGCATTGCCCCAAATGCGGGCGGGAAATTAAAAAGCAGACAGTAGATCAGATGGTAGATCAGATCATGGAGCTGCCGGTACAATCCCGTGTCCAGCTTCTGGCCCCGATGGTCCGCGGCCGAAAGGGCCGTCATGAAAAGGTTTTAGAGCAGGCGAAAAAAAGCGGCTATGTCCGTGTCCGCATTGATGGAAATCTTCATGAATTGACAGAAACGATTCAGTTGGAAAAAAATATTAAGCACAATATCGAAATTGTGGTGGACAGGCTGGTAATCAAGGAAGGAATTGAGAAGCGCTTAGCTGATTCTATTGAAACAGTCATGAAATTGTCTGATGGACTTATGATTCTGGATGTGTTTGGAGGCGAGCCCATTAACTTCAGCCAGAGCTTTTCCTGCCCGGACTGCGGAATCAGCGTCGAGGAGGTGGAGCCGCGGAGTTTTTCTTTCAACAACCCTTTTGGCGCATGCCCGGATTGCTTCGGGCTTGGATATAAAATGGAATTTGATGAGGATTTAATGATCCCGGACAAATCTCTGAGTATTGGACAGGGGGCCATCGCAGTGATGGGATGGCAGTCCTGCGCCAAAGAAGGGAGTTTTACCAGGGCAATTCTGGATGCTCTTGCAAAGGAATATGAGTTCGATCTGGATACTCCATTTAAAGATTATTCTGAAAGAGTACACGATATTTTGATTTATGGCACCAACGGAAAAACCGTAAAGGTTCACTATACGGGCCAGCGCGGGACAGGAGTGTATGATGTGGCATTTGAGGGACTGATCGAAAATGTGAGCCGGCGTTACCGGGAGACCTTTTCTCAGACCAGTAAGGCAGAATATGAATCCTTCATGCGGATAACACCCTGTACCACCTGCCATGGCCAGCGCCTGAAGAAGGAATCACTGGCTGTTACGGTTGGGAATCTGAATATATATGAAGCTACCAACATGTCCATTGTGCGGTTCCGGGAATTTATTGACAATTTGGAGCTTTCCACAATGCAGAAGATGGTGGGAGAACAGATTTTAAAGGAAATCCGTGCACGTATCAGTTTTTTGATTGACGTGGGTCTGGATTACCTTTCTTTGTCACGGGCTACCGGAACACTTTCCGGAGGGGAGGCGCAGCGAATTCGTCTGGCCACCCAGATTGGTTCTGGCCTTGTGGGAGTGGCATATATTCTGGATGAGCCCAGTATCGGCCTGCATCAAAGAGACAATGACAAGTTATTAAAAACGCTCACGCACCTGCGGGATCTGGGAAACAGTGTGATTGTGGTGGAACATGATGAAGATACCATGCGGGCCGCTGACTGTATCGTGGACATCGGACCAGGCGCCGGAGAGCACGGCGGACATGTGGTGGCAGTTGGAACAGCAGATGAGATTATGAAATGTGAGGAGTCTATTACAGGAGCTTACTTAAGCGGACGGCTCAATATTCCGGTGCCCGGTGAAAGGAGAACGCCGACGGGCTGGATTACGATCCGGGGAGCAAGGGAAAATAACCTGAAAAATGTGGATGTGAAAATTCCGCTTGGGGTTATGACCTGTGTAACGGGCGTTTCTGGTTCGGGAAAAAGTTCTTTAATTAATGAAATCCTGTATAAATCCCTGGCCAAAAAGCTGAACCGTGCCAGAACTATCGCAGGGGATCATGATGGCATTGACGGTGTGGAGCAGCTGGATAAGATCATTGCCATCGACCAATCTCCCATTGGACGCACCCCCAGATCGAATCCGGCAACGTATACGGGAGTATTTGATCTGATTCGTGACTTGTTTGCCTCTACTCCCGATGCAAAGGCAAAAGGCTATAATAAAGGACGCTTCAGTTTTAACGTAAAAGGCGGACGCTGTGAGGCATGCAGCGGTGATGGTATTATAAAAATAGAAATGCATTTCCTGCCGGATGTGTATGTGCCCTGTGAGGTTTGCGGGGGAAAGAGGTATAACAGGGAAACTCTGGAGGTGAAATACAAAGGGAAGAGCATTTTTGACGTGCTTAACATGACGGTGGAGGAGGCGGTGAAATTTTTTGAAAATGTGCCGTCCATCTCGAGAAAAATAGAGACTCTCAATGATGTGGGACTCTCCTACATTAAGTTGGGGCAGCCCTCCACGGAACTCTCCGGAGGGGAAGCTCAGAGAATCAAGCTGGCGACGGAGCTCTCCCGGCGGGGAACCGGAAAAACCATTTATGTTCTGGACGAGCCGACAACAGGTCTGCATTTTGCAGATGTTCATAAGCTGGTGGAAATTTTAAGACGGCTGTCTGAGGGAGGCAACACGGTGGTTGTGATTGAGCATAACCTGGATGT
>CAJUIP010000088.1 GCA_910586315.1 uncultured Lachnospiraceae bacterium
GAGCGGTGGGTTCGTAATAAATGATGTTGTTTGGGAGTTTCATGAAACAACCCTGATACATGCTTATTTAATGCTTGCATTTCCTCCCGTAATATGTTATAATCGTGAACTGTGAAATAAGAGATGGTCCGCTGCCGTAAGAAAATGATACGGGTAAGAACATCGAATACTTTAAGGAGGTTCATATCGAGATGAACGAAATTATCAAAAATATTGAAGCAGCACAGTTAAAGGAAGTAGTTCCCAGCTTTAACGTAGGCGATACCGTAAGAGTATCCGCTAAGATTAAAGAGGGCAACCGCGAGAGAATTCAGGTTTTCGAGGGGACGGTTATTAAAAGACAGAATGGCGGTGTAAGAGAAACTTTCACCGTAAGGAAGAACTCCAATGGAATCGGTGTTGAAAAGACCTGGCCGCTTCATTCTCCGTCTGTTGAAAATATCGAGGTAGTAAGAAGAGGTAAAGTGCGCCGTGCAAAACTGAACTACTTAAGAGACCGTGTTGGTAAAGCTGCCAAGGTTAAAGAGTTAGTAAAATAATTTATCCGGCGGATTGAGGGGACAATGAAAATTGTCCCTTTTTTTGCACACGGGGGAGGTGTATCGGTGGAATTTTACCATGAAAAAGATCAGAACCGTCTTCATGTGATCATTCATTGGATTGTGGACATTATCGTGGCCATTACTTTGGCCTGCTATGTGGTATATGCCTTTGGAGGCCGTATGGAAGTGAACGGCAGTTCCATGAAACCTTTATTAGCCTCCGGTGATGTGGTGTTAATTAACCGGATTGCCTATACCCTGGGAACGCCGGACCGGTTTGATGTCGCTGTGTTTTCCCGCGGGGATTCCGTTTTAAATATGAAACGCATTATCGGCCTTCCCGGAGAGACCGTACAGATTAAAGAGAATCATGTCTATATCAACGGGGAACCTTTGAAAGCAGAGGGAGGCCTTTCCTTAGCCGCCATTGCCGGAATCGCCGAATATCCCATTGAGCTGGGGGAGGATGAATATTTTCTTCTGGGAGATAATAGGGAATCCAGCGAGGACAGCCGTTTTGCGGGAATCGGCAATGTGAAGAGGGAACAGCTTGTGGGAAAAGTGTGGCTGAAGTTAAGCCCCCTTTCCGAGTTTGGACTGATTGCTTTACCAGGAGGAGATTCATGAACATACAATGGTATCCCGGGCATATGACAAAGGCCAGGCGGGCCATGAAAGAAGACATTAAATACATTGACCTGATTATTGAACTGGTGGATGCCAGGGCTCCCTTATCCAGCAGAAATCCCGATATTGACGAGATGGGAAAGGGAAAGGCCAGGCTGATTCTTTTAAACAAAGCGGACCTTGCCGACGAAGCCGGAAATGCCGCCTGGACCTCCTATTTTGAAGAAAAGGGATTTCAGGTCATGAGCATAGATGCACGGCAGAAAGCCGGATTCAAGCAGATTCATCCGATCATCCGGACAGCCTGTCAGGAAAAAATCGAGCGGGACAGAAGAAGAGGGATTTTAAACCGTCCCATTCGTGCCATGGTGGTGGGAATTCCTAACGTCGGAAAGTCCACCTTCATCAACAGCCTTGCCGGGAAAGCGGCGGCGAAAACAGGCAATAAGCCGGGAGTCACAAAAGGAAATCAGTGGATTCGCTTAAATAAGCAGGTGGAACTTCTGGACACACCCGGTATCTTGTGGCCGAAATTTGAGGACCAGAGCGTGGGACTTAAGCTGGCGTTTCTGGGTTCCATTCATGATGAAATTTTAAATAAAGATGAGATTGCCGCCGGACTCTGCGCTCATCTGACAAAGTTTTATCCGGGCCTTCTGGCCGAACGGTACGGATGTGAGGAAGACGCAGGGGTCTTAAAACTTCTGGAGCAGATTGCCGTCAGGCGTTCCTGCCTTAGGAAGGGCGGCGGATATGATACATCCCGGGCCGCCGGTTTTTTACTGGATGATTTCCGCGGCGGGAAGCTCGGAAGAATTACACTGGAATTTCCGCCAGTGACCACACCGGAGGGAGAAACGAATGGCTGCGACCAGGACGCTTAAAGGGGAGAAACTGGAAAAAGAGCTTCTAAGGCTGGAGGCTATGAAAGAGTTTGAACGCCAGTATGAGGACTGTGCTTTTATCTGTGGTGTTGATGAGGCCGGGCGCGGGCCGTTAGCCGGGCCTGTGGCGGCCGGAGCCGCCATCTTACCCAGGGACTGCACCATCCTTTATTTAAATGATTCCAAAAAACTTACAGAAAAACGACGGGAAGAACTGTTTGAGGAAATAAAAGAGAAAGCTGTTGCATGGAGCGTCGGAATCGCAGGCCCCGAGCGAATTGACGAAATCAATATTCTGAGGGCTACTTACGAAGCCATGAGAAGCGCCATATCCGGCTTAAAAACGGTACCGGATCTCCTTTTAAACGACGCTGTCACGATTCCCGACATCACAATCCGGCAGATCCCTATTATTAAGGGAGATGCCAAAAGCGTCTCGATTGCGGCTGCCAGTATTCTCGCCAAAGTTACCAGGGATCACATGATGATGGAATATGACAAGTTGTTTCCGGAATATGGTTTTGCAAAAAATAAAGGCTATGGGACAGCTGTACATATAGAAGCATTAAAAAATTTCGGTCCCACACCTATCCACAGGAAGACTTTCATAAAAAATTTCGTTTAGAGACTGTATAGAACTTCGCTTGGACCATAAGGAGATTCATGACGCAGAATAACAGAATTACTGGCAGCTACTATGAAACACAGGTGGCTGCCTTTCTTGAAGCGCAGGGAATGACCATTCTGGATAAGAATTTCCGCTGCCGGATGGGAGAAATTGACCTGATTGCCCGGGATGGAAGGTATCTTGTATTTATTGAAGTAAAATTCAGAAGTTCCGGTTCTGCCGGATATTCTTTGGAAGCCATTGACAGAAGAAAAATCGGGCGAATCCGAAAAGCGGCCAGTTTCTACTTATATTCTCACAGGCTTCCCGAAGAGACTCCCTGCCGGTTTGATGCAGCCGGAGTGGACGGACAAGCCATAACTTATATTAAAGATGCATTTTAGTAACGGTTCAGATTTCAGATACTTCCTGAATGGTTACGGTATATGCGGCTGCATCCAAAAAAATTGTGAACACATGGAAAAACAGAGGAAAACATATGTCAATGTATAACTGGAAACGGAAGAAAAGCAGCACGGCAGTAACGGAAAAAATAAGTGAGGGCGTCACCTGGCTGTCTTTTCCGGCCTTGGAGGAAACCGGACTGGTCACCCACGCCTTTTCCACCAGAATGGGCGGCGTAAGTAAAGGGGCTTATTCCACCATGAATTTTTCCTATACCCGCGGTGACGATCCGGAGGCAGTGAAGGAAAATTACAGACGAATGGCAAAGGCTCTTAAGGTGGATATGGAGCGTATGGTGCTTACGTGGCAGACGCATACTACCAATGTGCGTCTCGTAACGCCGGAGGATGAAGGGAAGGGTGTCATAAAGGACCGGGATTACCGGGATGTGGACGGCCTGATTACCAACCGTCCCGGCGTGACTTTGGTGACGTTTTTTGCAGACTGCGTGCCGCTTTATTTCCTGGATGTGAAGAAAAAGGCCATCGGTCTCTCACATTCCGGCTGGAGAGGAACCGTAAACCGCATGGGAAAGGTTACGCTGGAAGCAATGGCGCAGGAGTTTGGAACCAATCCTTACGATGTGACTGCCTGCATTGGTCCCAGTATCTGTCAGGACTGTTACGAAGTGGGACCGGAGGTCATAGAAAAATTTGCAGATACCTTCGATAAAAAAGACCATGAACGGCTGTTTTATGAAAAGCGTAACGGAAAATTCCAGCTGAATCTCTGGGAAGCCAACCGAATTGTCTTAATGGAAGCTGGAATTCCAGAGAATCAGATTTTTGTTACAGATATCTGTACCCACTGCAATCCGGATCTTTTGTTTTCTCACCGGACCTCACCAGAAAAAAGGGGAAATCTTTGTGCGTTTTTATGTTTAAAATAGTTTTAAAACAGGAAAAACCTTCTAGTGTATTATTTTTGCCGCAGACCATAATAGGAGTGTAGCAAAAAACACCGGAGACCAACTACAAAATAAACTCCGGTAATACAAAAAAAGGAGGCGTTTTATATGTCTAACACAAGCACAAGTAATTCTTCTAACCGCGTCGTAGTACCGGAAGCAAAAGAAGCTATGGACAAGTTCAAAATGGAGGTTGCAACCGAGTTAGGTGTGCCGCTTACCAATGGT
>CAJUIP010000089.1 GCA_910586315.1 uncultured Lachnospiraceae bacterium
TGTGCCTGTCTGGGTAGAAAAATTCATCTACGGAAATATCCAAAAGAGTGACGAGTTTGTAAAAAGAGTTGAGGCTGGTGTGCTGGCCCCGGTTTTCAATATACATGATGGAGCGGGGAGTGAGGTCTACAAGCTGGGCCAAATGCTCCTGTGTCCAGCCTTTGGCCTTGCGCCTACGTTTGATTTCTTTGCCCAGGGCATGACAATCCAGGCGTTTTTCATATTGGAACATTCTCACATCACCTTTATATTATTTTACATTTCGGGGGCGTATATGAGAACGAAGTGCAATTTTATATTTTAGTAGCATTTCTTTTCCTATTCTTCAAAAGATTTTTCTCCCTCGCATCAATGCACTATTGACAATTAAGTGTATAAATGTTATAGTGTATATGTTGATACATCACATCGGAAGGAGGGCGAAATTTGAAAATACTGATTTCCAATACTTCCGACACCCCGCTCTATCAGCAAATCAAAGACCAGATCAAAGATGCAATTCTCAAAGAAGAACTGGTGGAGGGCGACCCACTACCGTCTATCCGAGCGTTTGCCAACGATTTGAAAGTCAGTGTGCTGACAATCCGGCGGGTCTATGAGGAATTGGAGAAAGAGGGATTTGTTTCAAGCCAAGTGGGTATCGGAACCTCCGTAACCGCCAGCAACTTAGAATTACTGCGGGATTCCAAACGCCGATTGGTCGAGGCAAAAATGCTGGACATGATCCAGATCGCTAAAACTCTCAAAATCAGCAAAGAGGAACTAAACGAAATGATGAACATTTTGTACGAGGAGGATTGACATGGACAACATTTTGGAAGTGTCCGGGTTGAGGAAAAGCTACGGCAATTTCGCGTTGAAAGACGTTGCCTTTTCTCTGCCGGAGGGCTGTATAACGGGCTTTATTGGCGTCAATGGCGCGGGCAAGACCACTACCCTGCGGACGCTCCTGCGGCTCACCGACAAAGAGGCTGGCAAAATTCAGTTGTTTGGGTTGGACATGGAGCAGAACGAGAGACAGATCAAAGACCGGCTGGGTATCGTTCTGGATGATGGCTGCTTTTATGAGGAACTCTCCCTGTCTGAAATGAAAAGCATTATTGCTCCTGCCTATACCGCATGGTCGGAACGGGATTTCAAGCAGTACATGGATATGTTTTCCCTTGACCCCAAGCAAAAAATCAATACGCTTTCCAAAGGCATGAGAATGAAATACGCTCTTGCGCTGGCGCTCTCCCATGAGGCCGAGCTGCTGATTATGGATGAGCCTACCAGCGGCCTTGACCCCCTTATCAGAAGTCAGCTTTTGAAAATCCTGACGGACTACATGAGCAAGGGCGGCAAAGGGGTATTCTTCTCCACGCATATCACTTCCGACCTCGATAAAATTGCGGATATGCTGATTATGATCGACAACGGGAGCATTGTGTTCCAAGAGGAAAAGGATACCCTGTTGGACACCTATCGGATTGTCAAAGGCGACGTTCGGGCGCTCACCCCGGATATGCGCAAGCTATTTCTGAATGTTTCCGAGACAGCTTTCGGCTTTACGGGTATCACAAAGCAGGCGGCGGAAGTACAGCGTTTGCTCCCGGACGCGATGATCGAACGCCCCACGATTGAGGATATTATGCTGGGAAACATTGAAGGAGGGAATAAATAATGCTGCTCCATCTGGTGAAAAAAGACTTCCTGATTGTAAAGAAATATGTGTTGATTATGCTGGTGGCGGCTATCGCAATTCCGCCGGTCATGCTTTGGAGAGCGCCGGAATACGGCGGGGTGATGGGCTTTATCCTTTCCGTCATTTTTGCGGTATTCATGCTGTTGCAGTATGTTTCGCTCAAAGAGTATCAATGCCCCAAAGCGTCCGCCCTGCTGTGCGCCGCTCCATACCCCCGGAGGCTCCTTGTTTTGTCAAAGTACATTTTCTGTATGCTTATCTATGCGATCTGCTGTCTGATTTTCGGAATTGAAACAATGGTGGCTCCGCAGTTAGGGGCGTTGCGCCTGGATGCGCTGGCGCTGATGTTCCTGATAACGGCTATTGTCGTTGGCCTTTACCTGCCGACACAGTATAAGCTGGGCTATGAAAAAACGAAATTTGCATTTGTTGTCATTATCATGGCCTCCCCCGTTCTCACAGCGGCACTACTCAAAATGGAGGGTATGAATTTTGATGCCCTGTTTACGGCCCCGCCGATTTTCGTATATGGTGGCATGATTTTAGCCGGGATTGCCTTTCTTATCATATCCGCCTGCCTGTCTGTAAAATTTTATGACAAAGTGGATTTAGCATAGGGCGAAAGGAATTGAGTATGGGAAAAGACGCTATTTTTCTTTACGCTATCGCCGCTGTCGCTGTCTGCTTTGCTTTGGCCAATGCGCTGCTGCTTTTGTCGAAGCGCGGGAAAACAGGACAGACTATTGGGACTATATCATCTATCAAAATGCCAAATGCGGAGCTGGCGAAAGCCCGCAATTCAAAATGGGCTGAACTCACATACACTGTGGCCGGAAAAACCTATCGTTCAAAAAATCGTATTCAAGTATCAATGGCATCACGGGTCGGGGATTCGGTTACTGTTCGCTATGATATGGAACACCCGGAAAAACTGTATAGTTTTTCTGCTTCCCGGATCATTGCTTCACTTTTGGTCGCCGCTATTTGTGTACTGGCTGCATTTTTCAAATTGGTATGAGAAAGGAGGAAGAACAATGCCGCATTTTCCGCAATGGTTTGTAATCATTTGTATTCTGCTGCCCGTTGCTAATGCAATCTACAAGGCGTGGAAGAACCGCAAAAAGTAGCGATTGCCGCGTAGGAGGTTATTATGGGATGGGACATTTCTGTAAGTGAACGGATATATCACAAGCTGGCAAATGAGCTGCTTTTCAAAATCATAAATGGGACTATTCCCATGGGAAGTAAACTTTCCCCCACTTCTGCTCTTGTGAGGGAAGTCAGCACCAGCCAGGACACAATGCGGAAAGCTCTATGCGTACTTATTGAGCGCAGGGTAATTTCAAAAACATATCGGGGCTATTTTGTTACCGATGATAGGCAGATCATTTGCGATGCCCGTCAGCAGTATATCGAGCAGGAAACAGCACGTTACCAAGCCGCCCTGCTGAAAGTAAACTGCAATGCGAAAATCAAGCTCAAAGCACTGGGGGGATGACCTTATGGGGAAAGAAAAATGGCTATTATGCCCTGTCTGTGGCAATAAGACAAGGCTTAGGCTGCGCGTAGATACAATCCTGATAAACTTCCCGCTATACTGCCCCAAGTGCAGACAAGAAACTCTAATCACGGTTCAACAACTGAATATGTCAATTATAAGAGAGCCAGACGCACAGACGCAGAGCCGATAAACTTGTGAAAAATCACGGTTTATCGGTTCTTTCTGTTTCCACGCGAAACCGCTATTTAAGTCTTTGCGCCATGGGTAAACGGCGGTTTTGAATTTCAAACCGCCGTTTCTTTTTGAAAAAGAGGATACGGAGGGCGTGTTAAAGTCGCCCATTTTTAAGGACACGGCGGTATCCGGGAGGTATCGCTATGTCCCCTTTTATCCTAACCCCCTTTAATCTGTCAAAAAAAGTATAGCCCCGCCACCGGGTTACTCCGGCTGCAAACACGAAATATGTAAGTATATAAAGAACTATGTCACTTCATGCGCCCGCACAGTACAACGCTGTGCGGGCGCTGTCGTTTCCTGTCGGCTTTGCTTTGAAATAAAGAACGGCTTTCCCCGTTGCCGCTCCCCGCCCCCTCCGTTCAGACCTCAAAAATCTGAACGGAGGAAAGGACGATGGAAATTACCATCAAAATCAATGGGCGGTTTGTTTCTGTTGAGGTCAGCGCCGAGGTTGCTGGCTATTTGGAACAGGCCAAGCGGAACAATCGGAAACTCTACCGGGAACGTCAGCGGTATTGGGACGGGCGCGAGTGTGACGAGTACATAATCAGCACCGAGGGCCGCTTGCCCTACTGCGCCACGCCGGAGGAACTGGTCTGCCAGCGGGAAACGCTGGATGAAATTCTGGCGGTGCTGGCGCTCTGTACCGACACCCAGC
>CAJUIP010000090.1 GCA_910586315.1 uncultured Lachnospiraceae bacterium
TTCCAGAAAATCTTTTTTATTTTCCTCTTGACATTTCACCAAATTGCTTTTCCATCCCAATCCGGTTCATTTTTACAATAATTGCACATTTGAATAAAAATAAAATTCTTTTTGGAAGCTATCGATAAATGGATCAGACGTTTCTCCCGGTTATCCAGAACTGCAACACTTTCTATGGCATTATCCATTGCATTTCCGATAATCGTACAAATATCTGTCACATGTATAAAATCAAGCAAAGCTCCATCCGCCACCCATGTAAAATGGATGTCATTCTTTTTTATTACCCCTTGCTTCGCAGTCAGCATAATATCCAGCACCCGGTTCCCGGTTGGCGCTGCCATCTCATTCTGATTCAAGTCTTCTTCCAGAAGTTCCAGCCATTCCTCGCGCTTCTTTCTATCTGTTTCCGCCCTTAGTACAGCAATATGATGCTTCAAGTCATGTCTCTGTATCCGTATCAGTTCCATGCTTTCCTGATAGCTTCGGTATTGATCATACTGGCTTTTCAGCATGATGCGGATTGCTTCTGCCTCTTTTTCAGATAAGTATTCGCTGACCCTGCTTTGGAACGCATACAAAACAGCCAGCCCTGAAAAATCTACTAAGGTACGCATTTTTAAAATATTCAAGCAGGCAGAAAGATTCTCGGACGCATCCGATATTAAAAAACTAATATTGCTGAATGCAAATGTTACTATCACAAGTACCACTGTCGAGATCAGTTCCCATTTTGAAAGATGATTCAAAAGCTCCTTTTTTAACAAACCACTTTCTAACCGGAATGTGATCATGAAGATCAAACCGCATGTCAACACTAAAACAAGGTTTCTTACAATTGTGAATCCAATCCCCGCCTGATCCAGATAAACAAAAAGATTCCACTCCAGCGATGCTCCGAATTCCGCAATCACAAAAGCCGCCGCACAAATATACAATGCCTGCTGCATTGTAATCTTGCAACAGCAATATAAGAATAAATACATGCATCCTACTGCTGCCAGCATACAAGGTATCCAGAGGACAAGAGGCACAATATTGGGATATTTTTTCAGCATCCATACCAGTGAAACTTGTGCATTGGTTGCTTCGTTCTCTGCAGCATACTGATTCAGTATATCCAAAACAGGCTGATTGGCAAATAGATTATCCTTTTGTAACTGCGGAACAAACTTTCGCACATCATCCCCTTCAAATTTAATATACGCTGTCACTTTTCCGGAAAGAAACCCGCTTGCAATCGGAGAAAACGGAACAACGCCTATTCCATGTTCTGCACAATATGGCAGTACATCTTTTTCACAGTCCCATTCCAGCATATTATAGAGATTCTGGACTGCGCTGACAGGCGTGGTTTCGTGCATCTTTTTCAGCAAATCAATATCGATCTATGAAACACCCCAGCCGCTAATCAGTCCCTCCTGTTTGCCGGAGCCTGATCCCACCAAACGTGATAGCCCACATATACCGTGTCGTAAGAATCCCTATCTGCCACTGTGTCTGCTGTAAGCTCCACGTTTCTCTCATCCTCGTTGTCATGCTCTCTGGATACCCGACTGTTGTTGTTCCGCCAGTTCAGGTCATCCGTACTGTACGGTTCCACCGGTTCCCTCTGCATGAATTTTCATGTAATTCGCAATCTCCACCGTCATATTCAGGTCAATATTGCTGTACCATGTCAGCCTTAGATTTCCCAATGTATCCCCGCTGTAATATCCGCTGTCAACACGGAAAATCATCCTTCCGTAATCCCAAAAACCGGATCATTGATTACTTCCTGTATCTGCCCCGTAGGGTTCTCCCTTTCTCTGGTCTGCCTGCACAGGTTCTTCACCTCCCGGACTGCTCTGCTGCGTGCTTTCTGTTACCTTCACGGGAGCGGCTCCCATGTCAACAGTTTCTTCCGGCTCTACATGAGTACCGCATCCGGCAAGGCTGCTTAACAGACAGAGCGCCACCATAATACAAGCAGTTTTTTCAATCGCTCCACCGACCTTTCTTTTTTCACTATTTACATTATAAAAAAACAGAAACCTCCTGTGAAGTTTCTGTTTTTTATATGGTATTTACCGAAAGATTATAACTGGTTTTGCTCCTGAAAGGCTGTCTGCGCCGCCGTAAGCACCCTCTTTACGACTTCGGACGGAGCCGGAGAATACAGCAGTCCATAAGGAACCTCATGCTCCCATTTTACGGGAATGATTTTCAAAAGGGGATGTACGCCCTCCCAACTCCCGATTGCCATTAAAATGTCATTGCTGATCTCACACTGGTTAAACACATTCACGCTGTAAAATTCAAAATCCACAATATGTATCTTCGGATGGTTCGCCCACAGGTCATCCCGCAGCTTATCTACATAATGGCTCCACCCCCGGTGCAGGAGCATCAGGTTTTCACCGTATAAATCTTTTACGTTCAATTTTCTTTTGTTCGCCAGCCTGTGGTTGACGGATACCGCACAGCAGAGCGGCTCCCGCATCAGCTCAAGTCCGGCGCACTCCCGCATTTCCAAAAGCGTATCGTCAAAAAGCCCTGCCACAAGGTCAATATTTTTTCCGAGGTTTTTCAGGATTTCCCTTGCGTTTTCCGGCGTATTGTCAAAGGGTACTAACTGAAATTTAATGTCCGGGCAGCTCTCATGTATCTTCGGCCACAGTTCCAGCAAAATCTGCGGCGGCGTCATGGGCGAGGTTCCTATGCGGATAATGTGCGTGTCCTTCTGCATGGCGTTCTTTGCCCGGACAACCGAATCTTTGCAGTATTGCATGATATACTTTGTATCGTTATACAACGATTTCCCGGCTTCCGTCAGGGAAAGACCTCTGTGCGTCCTTATAAAGAGCGTAACATCCAGCTTTTCTTCCAAAAGTTTAATCTGTTTCATAATTGCCGGAGGCGTTATATATAATTCTTCCGCAGCCTTATTAAAGCTCCCTGCGTCTGCCACGCGGATAAAAGTTTCCAGTTGGGGATTATACATAAAATATCATCTCTCTTTCCTTTTTGCTGCCCGCATCCGTCTTTGATCCGCGGGCTTTTCAGCACTTTTGGGAATCATCCATGCGTGGCCAAAGCGCACCATCCCTTCAATCCGGCTGCCTTCACATAGCTTCTGAACGCGGCGTTCAGAGATTCCCCATTTTTCTGCTGCTTCTTTGACGGAAATATAGTCAAGCATTTTTGCCACCTCCCGTTTTCCTTATTAGTATTATATACGCAAAAGCGAACAAATACAAGACTGCATATATGCGTAAATTCTGAAACGAAATTCTGATATTTCTCTATCGTAGGCAAGCAATGAGCCGGAATATCCTTTGGGGATATTCCAGCTCGCTTGTTGGGGTTCCCCCAAGCCCCAGACCGACCGCTTGTGCGTCTGGTCGAACACGCCTTTCGGCGTGACTTTATAACTCAAACGCAGTTTGAGTTTGCTCCCATGCGGTCGCTTCCTCCTGCACATTCGCGCAGGAGAGGGGCGGCGCAAAATGCGCCGTCAGGAGATTTCTGAACCTTTCCTTGTTCCGTCCTTTGTGATAATAAGCTGCCCCTCCTGGCATTTCACGGTGATTTTGTCCCCGGCAGAAAAACCGGCCTTTTCCAGCCATATGCCTTGTAAAAGAATTTGCGGCGGAGCCTGCTTATAATTGCCACGCCCATAACATACAGTCAGCTTGCGGTCATCCATCTGTCCCCCTTTCCCTCTGCCTGCCGGCATACGATTTCAAATACATTCCCGTCCTCAGTCATGACAGTGAGCAGTCCGTTCCGCTCGTCTGTGTTCAGGTCGGCAATCCCCATCCCCTCGCTGTCATTC
>CAJUIP010000091.1 GCA_910586315.1 uncultured Lachnospiraceae bacterium
TTATCCCGAAGAAAAGAATATCCCGAAGTTTTAGAGGAAAGGCTTGCAGCGCAAGAGTTTTCCAGTAAAAACTTCGGGATAACATTAGCTATTTGAGACCAGCTAATTTTCGAATCATCTCCTTATCATTCGTTTTCCAGATAGGTTCTGGAACAGTATCGGGTATCGTACTATTTGCTTTCTGAATAGCCTTACGTTTCATTTCTGTATCTGCGTAAGCGTATACCTTAGTCGTTTCAATTTGGGAATGGCCCAGGAATTCAGAAACTAAAGCCAGGGGCACCCCATCCTGGTATAAGTGCATCGCTCTGGTATGACGAAGCATATGAGGATGAACCCGTTCAGGGATAGAAGGGCAGCTCTGTCTGGCATAAGTACCATACTTTTTCACAAAGGCGGCAACCGTATCTTCAGACATCCGCTTCTGGGGGCCGCTGTGGGTATAAAACACATAGTCTGTCGGCTTCCGCTGGTTTGCAGGATGAAATTTGTCCAGATAATTTCTCAGATGTTGCGTAGTTTTGGGGAGAAGCGGAACAGCTCTGGTTTTGTCTCCTTTCCCAGTCAAATATACGCAAGGGGCTGCTTGTATCAAACACAGGTCCTGGATTTTCAAATCAATCAATTCCTGGCAGCGTGCAGCAGTATCGTACATCACAGTCAAGAAGACCATGTCGCGCAGGCCGGTTCTTTTTGAGCCGTCCGGTTGGGACAAAAATGCTGCAAGTTCCTCTTTTGTAAGCCAGTGGACAAGTTTTTGGGGCGGTTTCCGGAATTTAATTTTTTCCGCATCAGCTTGTATGGCAACAGTGCAGACATCCAGGATACCGCCGTATTGGATAAATGAGCGGATGGCAGCCAGGCGCTGTCGCTGGGTTTGCTTGCTGCAGCCACGTGTTTCTTCCAGCCAGATTAAGAATTCCTGCACAAATTGCCGGTTAAAGCAATTCCAATTCGTCTTTGCTGCGGGGATGCCTTTTTCAGCCTCCAGGAAATCAAGGTACAGATTCAATGCATCCTTGTAGGACTTGACTGTATTGGGGCTGCAGCTCCGGTTTTTTACCAGGTAGATTTCAAAAAAAGAGCGAATTGTGCGGAAAAACTGTTCATCCTTTATTTTCATCATATACCTCCGGCAACAGCGATTCATAGGCGGCAATATCAATCGTTCCGGTGCGTTGGTAAAAATCTGGAATCATATGGATGTAGTAAGCAGTGTCCTCAAAACGTGCATGCCCCATATATGCAGATAAAAACGGAAGCATCGCATCTACATCTTTTCCCTCCCGCATCCACCGGCAGATGCATTCTGTGGCAAAAGTGTGCCTGAAGTCATAAACTCTGGGCTTAGGGCCGTCAAACCGAGTTATCCCACCCATTTGGAAACAAAGCCAAAACATTTCCTCTGTCCACAGTTTGGAATACGCGCCCATTCCATCATATCTTGGAAAGAAGAACGGGCAATTGGGGTAGATAGATGTCACTTTCAGAAGATAGTTTCGCATTAGGCGAAGCAAATCGTCAGCAACCACGACTGCCCGGTCTTTATGCCCCTTGGATTCTTCAATATAGAGGACTCCTCGCACAAGCTCTACGTTTTCTTTTCGAAGCAGCCTCGCTTCGGAAGGGCGCAGTCCGCAGCAATAAAGCAGCCTGTAAAATACAGGGATAACCAGATGTCGAGCTGGTGCTTTCTCATGGGGAACAAAATGGTCGGCACCATAGAAAAATGCTGTAATTTCAGATGTTGTGAATATGTGAGGAATATATCTCGGACCCTTCGTGGTCATAGCAATGGGAATCAAATAGGCCTTCTCGCCAACGGCGTTGAGATATCTGGCAAACTCCCGTAAAACCATGATGCGGTTTCTGTGCCCGGCCCGGCCTTCCGTTTCGCGCATTTCCAGCCAGGCCATAGCAATATCGCGGTCAAAATGGTTCTTCTCTGGAAATTTGTCACAGCAGAAGGTGTCAAACTTCCATAAGATACGGCAGCTTTCCTCATAACTATGGCCTAAGCTGTTCTTGTAATCTACAAAGGCAGCAATTCTGCTTGCAAAGCTGCTGCTGAGGGGATATTTCATCATAGCAGTTCCTCCTGCATCACCAGAATGTCCTCCATTGTCCTGGCGCATTGCTTCAGGCATTCCAAGGAAGATGCGGTGTACTGCCGCAAAGAGTCTGCAGATGCATGACCCAACACATCACAAATCATGGGTGAGGGCACCCCGGCCTCCAACAAGCGCCGCCCCATACCACGGCGGAATGCATGAGGTCCGTTCATTTTTCGGGACTCACCCAATGCTGCATGAGCGTATCCTGCAACAACACCCCAAAGGCTGCACATCTTTGTGTAAGGGCGGTATAACCTCACAAAAATGTACTCTGAATCACACGCAGGACGCCCATGTAGGATGTATTCAGCAATTGCGTTTCCCGTGGTCACATCAAGGGGGAGCGCCAACGGAATATTGGTTTTCTCTTGGGTTAGCCGGATTTCGCTGGCCTGCCAATCAATATTTTCAAATTTGAGATTCACAATATCGCAGCCGCGCAGCCCCGTACCGTATGCAAGCATCACCATGGCATAGTTTCGTTTCCCCTGGGCACTGCTTGTATCAATTTCATTCAGAATTTTCTGGGCCTCCTCATCAGAATATCCCACATAAACGCGTCTGCGCTTGGCCGGGCTGCAAATCATGGCTGCTGAGAGATCCGGCAGCTCTGGGTGGACTTCTGCAATAAAGCGGACAAAGGAGCGCAGAGCAGTGAGGATATTAAAAATGCCAAGCGGGACCTGCTCTGCCGTCTTGCTGATGCAGTTTGTAACATGGAGCAGTGTGAGTTGGCTGTACTTATCCGGTCCAAGCGACCCCATCCTTCGAAAAAATTCCCGTACTGCGGTGGTATAAGCATAGCAGGTGTTCTCTTTGAGATAGCCATCAGCACGTATGTAGGAATCGTATTCTCGAATTAACCGTTCATAGTCGGGACTGGCATATTCAAACAGTGTATCTGTAAGTCTGCAATGTGAAATAATTCCTGTTTCCTGGTATTCTGCTATCCACAGGACGGATTTACGCACATTTTGCCAGGCAGCTCGTTTCAGTTCTCCAGATAAATACTTTCTTTGTGCATCAGCTAAAAAATCATCCAGAAGGTCTCTGGAGTATGTTGTCATACCCTGAGAATCGAAATACTTCAATACTGCACCAAGACCACAGTAAAGATAATTTTGCTTTGCCTTTTTAGACAGCTCCAATTCTATCATAGCGTCCCGAACCTGGCAGATCAGAGTTTCCATATCCTGAGCTGGCGGTTCTCCTTGAACTACCGATTTAAACAGCCGGTTATGTTCTGCTTCCCATTTGGGCAAAGGAACTTCCTGCATTT
>CAJUIP010000092.1 GCA_910586315.1 uncultured Lachnospiraceae bacterium
TGCAAAATAAGGAAATTTTTTATGAAGCTGGCTTATTCAAGTGGCAAACTCGGGACGGCTGTCTGAGGGAGGCAACACGGTGGTTGTGATTGAGCATAACCTGGATGTGATTAAGACTGCCGATTATATTATTGATATGGGACCAGAAGGCGGAGACCGGGGAGGTACGGTTATTGCACAGGGGACACCGGAGGAAATTTGTCAGAATTCCATCTCCTACACAGGCCAATACGTAAAGAAATATTTGGAAAAGAAGTAGAGTTGTGATATACTGAGGCTATCAATGCCGGAGAAATTTGTATCGGCAGGAAAGGGAAACATAAAACAGGAGGATTTGTCATGTTATTAATCAAAGGCGCAGATGTATATGCACCGGAACATCTTGGAAAGAAAGATGTTTTAATTGCCGGAGGAGAGATTGAAAGGATAGGGGACGGACTTTTGGAATATGAGGGATGTCAGGTAATTGACGGAGCCGGAAAAATCCTTATTCCCGGAATCATCGACCGTCATGTCCATATAACCGGTGGCGGCGGAGAGGGAAGTTTCCATACCCAGGCACCGCCGGTACAGCTTTCCAAACTGGTGGAAGGCGGCGTTACTACGGTAGTGGGTGTTCTTGGAACTGATGGAATCAGCAGAAGTGCAGAGAATCTGGTGGCTAAAGCAAAATCCCTGAAGGAAGAGGGAATTTCTGCATATTGCTGCTGTGGTGCATACGGATATCCCAGCCCGACAGTCACCGGAGATATTCGCAAAGATATTATGTTTGTGGATGAAATTTTGGGACTGAAGCTGGCAATTTCTGACCACCGTGCTCCCAATGTTTCGGTAGATGGACTGACCCGTCTGGCCAGTGATGTGCGTACTGCTGGAATGTTAAGCGGAAAAGCCGGATTTGTTTGTCTGCATATGGGCAGCGACAAGAAGTGTCTGGGTCCGGTATTTGAGACACTGGAAAATACTTCTATCCCCATTAAGACCTTCCATCCGACTCACGTGGGACGGTCCGAAGAGCTTCAGGCGGATGCATTCAAATTTGCAAAAATGGGAGGTACCATTGATTTTACCTGCGGTCAGTTTGAGGAGAAATTTAAATCTGTTGCCGAATCTTTAAAGGCGGCCATTGAGGAACAGGTACCGCTTGATAAGATTACACTGAGCTCTGACGGTCAGGGAAGCTGGTCTAATTATGATGAGGCCGGAAACCTTACAGAGATGGGGGTATCCGATGTAAATACGATTTACCGTCAGATTGTATATGAGGTAAAGGAAGAGAACATGGACCTGGAACAGGCGCTTATTTTCGGTACGAGCAATGTTGCAAAGGCTCTGGAGCTCTATCCGAAAAAAGGCGCGGTACAGGAAGGCAGCGATGGGGATGTTCTGCTTCTCAATGGAGATCTGTCCATCAACACAGTCGTAGCCAACGGAACTGTGATGATGAAGGATGGTATTATCTGTAAAAAAGGAACTTACGAGGCATA
The DNA here is from genome assembly GCA_910586315.1 of uncultured Lachnospiraceae bacterium. Taxonomy (GTDB): domain Bacteria; phylum Bacillota; class Clostridia; order Lachnospirales; family Lachnospiraceae; genus CANRXD01. Next base: position 1,488 of record CAJUIP010000092.1, read on the forward strand.
AAAGGAAATGTAACAGCTCATATAGCCTCTAAACGGTTGCAAGGAAAGTTACTGTTCTGGGGCGACACCTTCTTGTCTGTCTTAGATGGACAAGAAGCATCGGGTGTCCGCCCGATGTGGAAAAACGGACGAAAATCGCCTTACAAGTTAGATTGACGTCTGCTTTTGTCCGTTTTTCCCCGCCCTGGGAACTGTAACCAGGAAAATTACATATTGTACCGTTTTTTGACAATTTGGCGGAGAATGAATATATATAACAATCAAAATTAACAGGAGGCTCCCAATGAATCAGGAGAAAATTATCGTTATTGACTTCGGCGGACAGTATAACCAGCTGGTTGCCCGCCGTGTTCGTGAATGTAACGTGTACTGCGAGATTTATTCTTACCGGACAGACATGGAACAGATTAAAGCCATGAATCCCAAGGGGATTATCCTTACGGGCGGTCCCAATAGCTGTTATGAGGAAGGCGCAGCATCCTGCAGCAGAGAGCTGTTTGAGCTGGGAATTCCTGTGTTGGGTTTGTGCTATGGCGCACAGCTTATGATGCATGTACTGGGCGGCCATGTGTGCAAGGCTCCTGTGCGTGAGTATGGAAAGATTGAAGTGACTGTGGACAAGAGCAGCAAGTTATTCAGAAATGTGTCGGAGAAGACTATCTGCTGGATGAGCCACAACGATTATATTGAGAAAGAAGCTCCAGGCTTCAGGATTGTGGGAAGGACTGCAGACTGTCCGGCTGCAGCGATGGAGTGTGAAGAAAAGAAGCTGTATGCAACTCAGTTCCATCCGGAGGTCCTTCATACACAGGAAGGAACCAAGATGCTTCATAACTTCATTTATGAGGTATGCGGCTGTGCCGGAACCTGGAAGATGGATGCGTTTGTTGAAAACAGCATTAAGGCAATACGTGAGAAGGTAGGAAGTGGCAAAGTGCTCTGTGCTCTGTCTGGTGGTGTGGATTCTTCTGTTGCTGCAGTTATGCTGGCAAAGGCGGTCGGCGATCAGCTCACCTGTGTGTTTGTGGACCATGGTCTGCTTCGGAAAAATGAGGGCGATGAGGTTGAAGAAGTATTCGGCCCGAATGGTCCGTACAGCCTGAATTTTATCCGCGTGAACGCGCAGCAGAGATTTTACAATAAGCTGAAAGGCGTCGAGGAACCTGAGAGAAAAAGAAAGATCATCGGCGAAGAATTTATCCGCGTATTTGAGGAGGAAGCAAAGAAAATCGGAGCTGTTGATTTTTTGGTACAGGGTACAATTTATCCGGATGTGGTAGAAAGCGGACTTGGCGGAGAATCCGCTGTGATCAAATCTCATCACAATGTGGGCGGTCTTCCGGATTATGTTGATTTTAAGGAGATTATTGAACCTTTACGGAATTTATTTAAAGATGAAGTGAGAAAAGCTGGTTTGGAGCTTGGGATTCCGGAAAAACTAGTATACAGACAACCGTTCCCGGGCCCGGGTCTTGGAATCCGGATTATCGGTGAAGTGACACCAGAAAAGGTGGTGATGGTTCAGGAGGCGGATGCGATTTATCGTGAGGAAGTCGCAAAGGCCGGACTGGATCGTGAAATTGGACAATATTTTGCGGCCTTGACCAACATGCGTTCCGTTGGCGTTATGGGTGATGAGAGAACTTATGACTACGCAATTGCATTGCGGGCGGTGAATACGATTGATTTTATGACCGCAGAGGCAGCAGAGATACCATGGGAGGTGCTTGGGAAAGTTGCAAACCGGATCGTCAATGAGGTGAAGCATGTGAACCGGGTGTTGTATGATTGTACGGGGAAGCCGCCGGCGACGATTGAGTTCGAGTAACGGATAAAATCCCGGAAATGCTGATAAAATGGGCGTTTCCGGG
>CAJUIP010000093.1 GCA_910586315.1 uncultured Lachnospiraceae bacterium
TATTCTTTACATTGAAAAGACAAAGAGGGGAAGCCGGCTCACCGTAGAAGCCGGCAAAAGTCTTTGACAGCAGGCTGATAAACCTGCTCTTTGGATTGCCGATTCTGTTGATGCCGGTTTTGTTGATTTTTAAGGACGACCACAGGAAAGAGGCATTTCTGCTCCTGATCGGCGGTAGCATTGTTCTCAGAGCTTGTAATTGAGCTTTTCTTTGCCAAAATCCCGTTCTGGCAGCTGATCAGGGAAGAGCTTCATTATACACGGGAAGCGGAAAAATATACGATGGGAACCCTTTCCTGCATACTGTGCTGGTTTGTGCTGCATGGACTGAAAATCTGTTTCCTCGGCACACAGTATAAGATGCGGGAGCATTTTCCGCTGTCTTTTGTGATTCTGCCGTTTTCCACGGCGCTGATCTATTCTGGGATTGCCTTTGGAAATGATGGCGCCGTATGGGCGCAGTACAGTCTGAAATTCGGGCTTTTCATTCTGCCGCTGGCAAATGTACTGCTTTTTTACACGATCAACAAACTGTTTTTTGTCAGCGAGAAAAGCAGGGAGCAGCAGCTTGCCAGGCAGCAGGCCGCGCTGCAGCAAAGGTACTATAAGCATCTGGAAGAAATCGACCTGGGACACAGGCGGTATGCCCACGACCTGAAAAACTGCATGGTTTCCATAGCCGCGCTGGCCGCCGACGGCGGAAACGAGGAGATTTTAAGCCTGCTGGGGGATATGGAAGTGGAACTGGATACCCTGACCGGAAAGCGCTATATATCCAATCCTGTCCTGAACGCCATTCTCTGGGAAAAGTCCGTGCTGGCTGACAGACAGGGCGTCCGGATGGATATCATGGCGGAGGAAAATCCCGGATGGGCATGTATTCCGGGGAAGGATCTGATCGTCATGGCAGGCAATCTTCTGGACAATGCCATTGAGGCGGCAAGGCAGTGCGCCCATGGCAGCGTCCATGCGGCGCTGCACGCGCAGGATCATTTTCTGGTAATGGAGGTGGAGAACACATGTATCAGCACACCTGCTGCCCATGGAAAAGTAAAACATATCCTGCCTGCTTCTACAAAGCCGGATGCCGGGAATCATGGTTTTGGGATTGCAAACGTGCGGGATACCGCGCAAAAATATGGAGGGCTGCTTTATATAGAGCAGAACGGGAACCGTTTTACCGCAATACTTACCATCGCAAAATCCTGTCTTGCCAGATACAATGGAACTGTAGAATAATAACGAAAACAGTTCCGTGGACAGGATACACAGATATACAGCGATGCGAAATGACACGTGAGATGACAATGACCGCCCCGAAATGCCGATTTACGTGCCGATTTGGACGGGGTGCTTTTGCGTGGCAGTCTGTCTGTGTTATAATCAGGCATATAGGTGCCCGGAGTCTCAAGGGAGATTCCGGGCGATTATGCAGATATGGAGGATTCAGGAAATGAATGAACAAAAGCTGGAAAAGCAGAGGCGGAATCTTGTGGACAGGGGCGTGTTATCGCCGGATGAAAAATTATATGGCTCAGCTACGATCAATTATACGGAGAAGCTGGTCGGAAGAATCGAGACATGGAAGCAGGGCGGCGTGGCAATCTTTACGGACCGGAAGGTCATTCTCACCAAGGGATTTTCATGCGAATACATCCATATTCCTTACAGTTGTATTAAGGAACTGGGAAAATGTAATCAGGGATTTTTTCCGATAGGGATGGTAATTACTTATGAAAACAGGGAAAGCGGGGAAATCGTGACAGAGAAGATCTCGCTGGGGAAAAGAAAGAAATGGCTGCAGATCATATCGGAAAAAACAGGATTATAGCTTTCCGGTGGTAAGGAGCTGCAGATAGACGATTGGTCATGCACAACTGTTTTGCATGACCGGAAAACGGAACCCTTGGAAACCGGACGCATGCATATGGGATGTGGAATGTATTTGGCAATGATTGGGAAGATTGCATCGGCGCCTGCTTATGCGGCTGGGAAGAGGAAGTTATCTCTTTTCGCACAGACAAGGATTATTTTTGCATGGAACCGGTTTCGATTGTTCCATGGGACGACAAATCCATAGAGGACGAGCCTGTGTGGTTTCAGGGCTTGCTTCACCGGATGGGAGATGAAGAAACGATCCGGTTTCTGCCTTTTGCATACGGAACGTGCGTCTGCCCCGACTGCGGAAAAAGAGCGGCTTACTGGGATTGGCTGGCGAAGTTCATCGGATATGGATGGTGCGGCGGATGATATGCTTTTAGGAGCGACAGATGATTCATTTCCTGATGCGGGATTTTCAAGTATTTCAATCAGAATGGAGTGATATCATGGAAGAATTATTGGTTTCTGCTATTTTGCTTTATGAGGGATTAGTAACAGAAAACGAGTACAATAAACGGCTTGACGAATTATTTCTCACTACTCCTGAAAATGATGATTTGCTCTATTTGGAATGGGAAACAGACATCAGTAAAGCGATTATTTATGTAAGGACACATATTGACTACAAAAATCTTAACCTTGAACAGTTTGGAAGGATTTTGATGAGTAAATTAAAGGTAGTTTATAAAAATTGTCCGAATATAAAATATTTTGCAAGTCATATGTATCGCTTATGGGAAAGCCTTCCTGTAAATATTCAGAATATAGAACCGTTTTGGACTCTATGTTATGCCGATGACCCTTTATCATGGGGAGATGAAAAACAGACCAGAGACATATACGAGCATATGCTGAGTTACTATGAAGGATGATTCGAATCATAGAGTTTTATCAGGGAACACTGGATGCTGTCATGGATCGGTTATGGCAGCCTGTGCGCAATGGAAGAATTTTGCGGCATTGAAGGTACCGCAGGCAAATGAATACTTGATGGATTTTGACTTCTCCGAGATTATTTGGGCGGACGTGTGGATTACGAGAATTTTGAGGAGTGCGGAAAGCTTGATTTAGATTGGGTGCCGTATGTGCTTGAGATAATACTGGTGGCTGTCTGTGAACGGCTTGCCAGTGCAATTGTTGCATCAAACAGGGGAGTTGATTTGGAAAAGTCGATGACACAGGTACACAATTCGTTAGCTTGGGAAATTGTCATGTATGTTCAGAACGATCTGCAGACGGCTCTTTTGGCTGCGCCGGCGGAGTATGAGGCGCTGCGGAAGGAATACGCACAATATACGATCATTCCGGAGCAGTATGCCGCGTGGATGTGGGAGTATTAAAAAACTATTTCAATATGGATTCTGACAGGAAAAGGAGAGAATACGGTTATGGAAGAATTAATTCGCCTGTTTGTTGAGGAATTTCAGCAGCCCTCGACATTAGAGGAAACGAAAATTGCCA
>CAJUIP010000094.1 GCA_910586315.1 uncultured Lachnospiraceae bacterium
TAACACAGCTCCAATAGTAGTCTGAGAACCCTGAAATGACAGGGAATGCCGTAAACCGGATGCGGGAAAGCCGCTCACATGGCGAAGTGGAGCAGTCTACTACTCAATATAAAATAAGGAAAGGTGTGGGAGACACTATGAGAAGTCCAGAAATTATATTGAAAAACTTGGAATCAAAAACAAAAGACAAATCGTACAGGTTTGAAAGGCTCTACCGGAACCTGTACAACCCGGAGTTTTACCTGTTGGCATACCAGAAGATTGCCGCTTCTGAAGGGAGCATGACTGCTGGAACCGACGGGAACACCCTGGACGGTATGGGTATGGCGAGAATCAACAGAATCATTGAATCGCTGAAAGACCACTCATACCAGCCACAGCCAGTACGGAGAACGTACATTGCAAAGAAAAACAGCGACAAGAAACGGCCGCTCGGCATACCGTCAACCGACGACAAGATCGTGCAGGAGGTTGTAAGGGTATTGTTGGAGGCTATCTATGAACCCAATTTTTCCGAACATTCCCACGGGTTCAGGCCAGACCGCAGCTGTCACACCTGTCTGGGTGAGATAAAAAGAACCTTCACAGGGACGAAATGGTTTGTGGAAGGGGACATCAAAGGCTGTTTTGATAACATCGACCACCATATACTGATTAACATTATCAGGAAAAGAATCAAGGATGAAAGTTTTGTGGAGCTGCTCTGGAAATTTTTAAGGGCAGGCTACCTTGAGGAATGGGAGTACAACACCACCTACAGCGGTGCGCCGCAGGGTTCGGGTGTCAGTCCCATACTTGCCAATATCTATCTCAACGAATTGGACATATTCGTTGAAAATCTAAAAAAGGAGTTTGACAGGCAGGAATCCTATAGGAAGCCACAGAAGGCATACTCCCAGACGCTGGGTTTGCTGGGATATTGGAAGAAGAAGCTGAAAACTGCCAAATCAGAAAATGATGAAGCAGGGATGGCAAAGGCAAAAGGGAGAATTAAAGAACTCTATGCGAAGCTAAGAGTAACTCCATGCTACGAAGCCATTGATGAAAGATTTAAGAAAATCCAGTATTCACGCTATGCAGATGATTTTGTGATTGGTGTTATCGGCTCAAAAGCGGACGCAGAGGAGATAAAAAAGAGGGTTGGTGATTTCCTGAAAGGGGAACTGAACCTAATCATGTCAGATGAAAAGACAAAAATCACACACTCTGCGGAATTGATACGCTTCCTGGGCTACGACCTTTCTGTGTCAAGAAGCAAAGACTGCATGCGTGACAAGAACGGCAACCTAAAACGGGCATGGTACGGACAGGTCAAACTATACGTGCCAAAGGAAAAATGGTCCAGTAAGCTGATGGAATATCAGGCAATGTATATCAAGAAATGCAAAAACGGACAGGAAATGTGGAAACCAACCTACAGAGGGAAATTCATCAACATGCCGGATGCGCAGATTGTCAGCCAATTCAATGCTGAAATCAGGGGCATATATAATTATTACCGCCTCGCAGGGAACGTGTCGGTGCTGGATAAATTTTACACCATCATGAAAGCAAGCCTATATAAAACTTTCGGCTGTAAATACCGCACAACGTACAAGCATATCTGTAAGAAATATAAGCGCAACGGTGAATTTATAGTCAAGTACAAGACCAAAAATGGAATGAAGGAAACAGTATTCTACCATGAAGGTTTTAGAAAGAATATGAAGCCAGCCCCGGAATTTGTGGATGTCATGCCGCATTACCGGAAGTATACGAAAAAGAACAGCCTTATCCATAGGCTACAGGCTGGACAGTGTGAACTCTGTGGGAGAAAGACCGACGAGGTTATCATGCACCACGTCAGGAAATTAAAAGAGCTGAGAGGCGATACGGGATGGGAAAGGAAAATGATAGAAATCAGAAGAAAATCCCTTGCAGTATGCCCGGAATGCTTCAAAGTAATAAAAATCCAAGTTTAGTTAGTAGATGGAGAGCCGGATACGCCGAGAGGTGTCCGTCCGGTTCGGGAGGGGGAAGGTTGAAACCTACCGGAGTAATCCGGCAAGGCGCAACCAACCTACCTCATCCAGCTATTCAATTTATTGTGTGACCGGGCGGACGATGTGCATGGAGGCAGACTTCCTTACCATGTAAGGCTGTTGCTGGACGAGTTCAGCAATATCGGGCAGATCCCGAAGTTTGACAAGCTGATCGCCACGATACGGAGCCGGGAAATATCAGCGTCTATTATTTTACAGTCGCAGAGCCAGTTGAAAACCATCTATAAAGATGCAGCCGAGACGATACTGGGCAATTGTGACACCATGTTATTCCTTGGGGGCAAGGAAGGCTCTACCTTAAAAGAAATATCTGAAAATTTAGGGAAGGAGACGATAGACCTTTACAATACATCGGATACCCGTGGGCAGAGCCGTTCTTATGGGTTGAATTATCAGAAAACCGGGAAGGAATTGATGAGCCGGGATGAGCTGGCGGTCATGGACGGGAATAAGTGTATCCTGCAGCTTCGTGGGGTGCGTCCGTTCCTGAGTGACAAGTTTGATATTACCAGGCATAAACGGTACAAGGAATTATCGGACTATGACAAGAAGAATGCCTTTGATGTGGAGGCTTATATGAAACATCAGTTGAAAATTAGGATGAAGGAGGAATTTGATTTATATGAAATAGACGGAAGTGAGGAAAATACGGACGGAACAGCAGAGCCGGCAGGCGGGGAGCAGTAGGGGGAATGGGGAAAGAGACCGTTCTTTTTACTGCATGTCAGGTCAGGACTTTGCGACACGATGTCGCAAAGTGGGATTCATGTAGGATAGATTTTTAAAAGGATATAGGAGAAAAGTTTACGACACGATGTCGCAAAGCCGGATTTATGCAGAATAGATTTTTGAAATCTGGCAGGAAAAAAAGTTTGCGACACCGTGTCGTAAAGTCAGAAAGGGGAGATAATGGCTTTTATTATTAAGACAGTGATATGGGGACATGTCCTGCCGCCAATCCGGGCAGAGCCTTTGGAGCGGATAAGACAGCCCATTGCACAACTTTAAAAAATAAAAATAAAGAGAAAGGATAAACCAAATTGGAAAGGGTGGGCCGTCAGTAGAGATACTGGCGGTTTTTTGTTTGTGCAGGATGAAAAAATCATCTTTTTCTGATTTTGGTTTCAGGTATTGATATGGCATTTTTTACATCAGCAATCGGAATCTTAAAAACATTGGTCGTGGCGAT
>CAJUIP010000095.1 GCA_910586315.1 uncultured Lachnospiraceae bacterium
TTCCTTCATTGGACTCAATAATTAATACACGGCTGATGTTACCACCTCCTCCATTCAGAACATACCAAAGCATAATTACATTTTTATAATCCTGTTTATTTAGCTATTATCAGCCAAACACTTCTGCTACATCCTTTAAATATTCCCGGATCGGCAAATGCTGCGGACAATGTTTTTCGCATTTTCCACAGCCGATGCACTCCGACGCTTTTCCGTGTGTTAATGCCAGATTGTTATAATAGATGGATGATACCATCCCCTTAAAATTTTTATTATCGTTGTATAATGCGAAATAATCCGGAATCGCAATATTCTTCGGGCATTCACTCTCACTGATGCAATATCTGCAAGCCGTACAAGGAATCGCAATCCCGGAACGGATAATATCTGCAGCCTGTTTCAATGCTTTCATTTCTGCTTCGCTCAAAGGTTTAAAATCCTTCATGTAGCTTAAGTTATCCGCAACCTGTTCCATATTGCTCATCCCTGAAAGCACCATCATCACATTTTCATGAGTGGCTGCAAAACGGATCGCCCACGATGCCGTAGAAAGTCCCGGTGTCTCTGCCTTCAGTATCTCGTCTGCTTTCGCCGGGATATTCGCAAGCGCGCCCCCTTTGATCGGTTCCATCACGATCACCGGCTTGCCATGCCGTGTGGCAATCTCATAGCATTCCTTCGCCCGGAGTGCGGCATCGTCCCAATCCAGATAATTCAACTGAAGCTGCACATATTCTGTTTCCGGATGATCCTTCAATATGCGCTCCAGAAGTTCCGGCGAATCATGAAAAGAAAAACCGATGTGACGGATTCTCCCTTCTTCTTTTTTCTGTACCAGAAAATCAAATGCCCCTACTTTCTGGACATTCTCGTAGTTGGTGCCAGCCAGTGCATGGAGCCAGTAATAATCAAAATACTCCACACCGCACCGGTTTAGCTGTTCTTCAAATATCCCCTGCATCTGTTCCGTTTTCTGTACCATGTAAACCGGCATCTTATCCGTAATGGTAAAACGCTCCCTCGGATACCGTTTTACCACGGTTTCCCGGAACGCTTTCTCGCTGCTGCCGCCATGATACGGATATGCCGTGTCAAAGTATGTGCCGCCTGCTTCGAGAAAAGTATCCACCATTTCCTTCATTTTCGGAATATCCACCTCACTGTAATTTCCATTTACCACAGGCAGCCTCATTAATCCAAAACCAAATTTTTTCATTACGTTTCCTCCATTCGTTCCATAAGTTTTATTCAATTACAATTTCTTCCCCAGCTTCCACAATCAAACGGTCTGGCGCTTCAAACTGCTCCGCCAGTTCCCTGTCAAACACAACGCCCTCCTTAGCTGTCACATGGTAGGGAATATTATGCTTTGCCCCAACCAATTCCGCACATTCCGCAGCTTCCTCAAGTCCCATATTATAAATTCCATCACAACAGAAAAAAGCATAATCAATGTTTTTTTCTGCCAGCAGCGGCATCTGCTCTGTGGTTGATGTATCGCCTGTCACATAGACAGACTTTCCATCAGAAAAAGTCAGTATGTAGCCTACGCAATTACTCACATCATGCAGGGAATTATAGCCTGCTTCTACCGCCTCCACTGTCACATAGCCCAGGTCAAATATCTGGTGTTCTCCATTCTGGATTGCCTCGTCCTGCGTGATGATCTCACAGCCTGGATTCCGGTTCTGCACTTTATCAACCATGTTGTGATCATAATGCGGGTGTGTTACCAGAATCAAATCCGCAGAAAGTTCATAATCATCCCCCGCATAAGGATCAACATAAATAACCCTTCCCTCCGCCGTAACAATACGGATGCTTGCCTGTCCCTGATAAAGCAAAACCGCCCGGTCTGCTCCATCCGTTTCCGGCTCATTTTGTGAGGATTCTGTATCATCAGAATCCACGCCCGGCGTTTCCGAGGCTGACGATTCCATCTGCTGTGTTCCTTCCATATGCGAATCTGCACCATTTCCACCCGCACACCCTGTAAATAAAAGTACCGCCAGCATAGCCATGCTTAAAGCAAGTATTCTTTTCATGCCCTTTTTCTCCTTTTCTCCAGCAGTGCTGCCCATTTTCTTCCTGCCACATAAATTACCTGCCATACCGACAGCCATCCTCCAGTGAAGCCCTATATGCAGCGACATAAGTACAAATCCCCAATAGGAGGCGAAAAGATGCACTATCCGCACAAGAGATAAACTGCTGCCCAAACCCGGAAATATATGACGGGACATCATGATTCCACTGACCGGCAAAGCCAGCATAACCGGGATCAAAAGCAGAGCGGATATCGTCTTCAATATGCGTGAAACGGAATAATGCCCCCGAAACAGATTTCTGTACCACGAAAAATTCAGTACATGGTGCAGGATAAAAAGCAGGAACCTTCTCCTTCCTGCCTGTCTACGATTTCAACCGTCACGGATACATTGTCTTCCATTGTCTCAAATACACTTAAATCCGAAGTAATCTTCCCCATACGGATCAGGCCGCCCTGACTGGAATTCTCAGCTTGATTTCTGTGGTATCAGAAGGTTTATGTTCAGATTCCGATATTCCCTCTTCGGCAGTTCTTGTATCGGAAATCTCTGCCGTGCCAGTTACCAGCTCCTGCATATCCTGATTTTCCGGATTACCGCAAGCGGAGAACGTCAAAAACGCCACCAACATAATCAGTATACAAGTGATACATTTCTGCATCCGTCCTCCTTCACTCAATAAATCCACCTTCCCGCAGCCACTCTGACACCGCCTCATTTGCTTTGTCCCTCCGATTCTGCGCCGTTGCACCGGCAATGTCAAAGCCATCCATCATCTCGGCTCCCGTAATATCCTCAATGGTGCTTTCCGTGCCAGACAATCCACTGCCGCCATGTGTACAGAATGGAATTACCGTTTTTTCGGAAAAATCATAGCTTTCCAAAAAATTGTAAACGATCATCGGCATATCGCCCCACCAGTTTGGGTAACCCAAGATCACAGTATCATAGTCATCCATTTTCAGGGCATCCGCTTTCAATACCGGGCGCACTTTTGCATTCTGCTCGGATTTTGCCAGCTCTACGGTTTCCATATGTTCATCCGGATATGATTTCTCCGTTTCAATGCGGAATACATCCCCGCCTGTCAATCCATGGATCATCTGTGCCGCAACCCTTG
>CAJUIP010000096.1 GCA_910586315.1 uncultured Lachnospiraceae bacterium
TCCAGCAGCACAGACAACACCGCACTCTGCAGGGCAAAGAAAACAGCCCCTGCAATCATATGGACAGTGACGCTGCCGTTTTGTATCTGCCAGCTGCACAGGAATATCACATCTGCAGCCATATTACAAAGAAAGATAAACAGACAGTATGGGATGCAAAAGCGTCGTTTCTGCCCAGGCAGGAAACGGACTGCCTGCTCCAGATCAGGGTCACAGGACAGCAGGATACAGATGGGCGTATTTAAGGATAGAATCACAAAACCCACCGGAATCACGGACAGACCTGCCATTTCTTTTAAGAAATAGGGCAGTACAAGGGCTACGCACCACATCACAGCGGTATTAAGCTGATAATTCTTATGGCAGCTCAGATACCGGAAAAAATACCGCCACAAGGAAGCCCTCTTTCTCTGCCGGACCGTATGGCTTTTCTTACTCTCCTTCTGATAAAAAACGAATCCATCTGCCTTCCACAAAATCAGAATAGCGAATAAACCATTCACAAGCAGCAACAAGTCAAGCAAAAGCTCGCTTCTTAAAAACAGAATGGCGGACACTATGGCAGCGACCCAGATGCCACCCGCATACCAATATTTTCTCACGGAATAAACCGTGGCAGCCATAAGGACTGCATGGATCATGCAGAGGATCATTCCCACGAGTTCTACTGGCTTCCAGGCAGAAACGGCCAGCAGGACCGCGAAAAGCAGCCCTGTCTTTGTAAGAACCGAATAGGCACCCAGCATTCCCACATAGGAGAAAACAAACTCCCGACGGCGAAACGGCAGCATCAGCATAGCAGTAAGCTCCACCGCGTTATCTCTGGAAGAAAGAGCCTGCCACATCACGCTGGCAGTAAAGGCGCTGATCATCAGGACCCGGACAAACGATGCAATCTGCATCTGAAAGCCGGCAATGTACAGTCCCCAAAATACAATTACATCCATGAAAAGAGTCTGGGGCAGCCGCTCATATTTTGCCCCAAACAGCTTTTTGGCAAAGGCTTTACCTGTCATTTTCATCATGCAGAGCCTCCCGGATATCTTCGGCATTGATCTGCCCGTGTTCAAATGTCTGCCGGATCCTGCCGTCCTCCAGGACAAATACCCGGTCAGAAGTCAGCGTGATGCTCTCCAGGATGTGGGAGGAAAACAGCACAGTTCCATGCTCTGGAAGTCAAGCCCGTTGACCGGCTCATCCAGAAGGAGCAGTCTGGGTTTCAGGGCAAAAGCCGTAATCAGGAATGCCTTTTTCCGGTTTCCGGTTGACAGCTCCCTTAACAGGGTATCTGTATACTCTTCAAAATGGAAGCCCTGTATCAGCTCCGACACATCCGGCACCGCTTTCCCATAGGCGGCGCATACATAGGCCAGGTATTCCCGGAAAGTAAAATACGAGAAAGAATTGTCCTCGGCAAACACCGTATAGCGGCAGAGCTTAAAATCCCGTTCCCGAAAGTCCACAGGGAAGCCGCAAAAGCAGATACCCTCTGAACGGAAGGTAGGGAGCAGTCCAGAAAGTACCTTCAGAAATGTGGTTTTTCCGGCTCCGTTCAGCCCGATCAATCCCGCCACTTCATGCTCGGCCAGCGCAAAAGAAAAATCCGAAAGTATCATTTTCTCGTTACTGTACCATGCCCTTAAGCTTTTCACAGTCAGGAGCGCTTCTCCCATCTTACCTCCCCCCTTTGCCGTCCTTTTCTTTTTTCCATATGGTATATGCGGAATACAAGAAGGCGCCTGCTAAAACTATATAAAGCCCCATCATCGGGAAGTTCCCCGATAGTCCGCATACAATAGCTGCAACCAGCCAGATTAGTCCGATGATTCCTCTAATATAAATATGACGCATGCTCTTACCTCCTTAATCTTTTCTCTGCTTACCAAAGCAGTTCCCGACTCTGCCATACCCGTTGTACCAGTATGGCTATTCCAACAGAGCGATTCTATAAATATCCGCCTGTTCTCCATCAATTTCAAAGCTGCGCTCATAGACGCCACCGTTCCGGGTGATTGTTTTTACCGAAGGTTCATTCTTCTTTTCTACAGAAAGATACAGTTCGTTCATCCCCGCATTTTTGGCAACCTCTAATAATTGCCGCAGCATTTCCGTAGCAAAGCCAATCAACACCAATGTGACAGCCGCCGCTATGGTGGAACTGACACGCATAACGGGGAACTGCTCATATTTCAATATGTAAGTAACAAAAGCATTCGGCAGGTTCACAAAGAAGGATACAATCAGGTTATTACCAGATAGCTTGTATGCAGCCGCAAATCCAACCCCTACTGCAAACAGCAGAAGAATGTCCGCCCAGGTGCGGAATCCCGGATAGCCCAAATGGTAAAGGGAGAACAATTCCTCAAAAAACGTGGTCATGATCAGCGGCACAATTCCCATAGGCAGCAAGTGCCAGGGGATCTGCTCACCAGCAGCCATCTTCGGGATAAGCTGCCCTCCAACGGAAAATACCACAAAGGTCACCAAAACACCCCATTGCCGTATGCCCGGCTTTTTGAAACCGACTTCTGCCAACACGCTACCGGAAACTGATACTCCATTTTCCTTATACAAACAGTACAGCGGAATCAAAAGGCTGAATACCAACCCATACAGGAGATTGTAAAAAATAAAATATAGCATGGGCGTTGGATTGAGATTCGCTGCCGTAATGCAGATAATCAGCATGATTTCTATGCCGGCTGAAATCAGGAGCATTTTTTCTTTTCCGCTACTTGCCGCTTCCTTCAACCTAACCACCCCTGATAAAACGCAACCGCTCCAAAAATTGCGCCTACAGCCATCCCCGCCAATGTTACAACAATTATGATAGGATGCTCTTTCATCAGTTTCCCTAATTCTTTTAAAGCGTCCATTGAATTTCTCCTCCTTTGTCCCACAACGGGAATTTATCAATTACCTTTTCTGATTTAGACGGATATAGAAATCGTAGGCTCTGGAACATTCTTCATATGGAAGATTAGTTTCATTCATCAAATACTCAATGGCTTCCTCCTTTGTATTGAAATAGCCTCTCGGATTCTCCAGCCCTTATTTTCTGCGGCTTTTAAACCCAGTTTT
>CAJUIP010000097.1 GCA_910586315.1 uncultured Lachnospiraceae bacterium
GTGTTAAAAAGAGAGAATCTGTATACGACATAGATGTTTTTCAAATATAAGAGGATAAATGGACAAAAATAGGGCAACGGATTCTATAGAACAACCGAGGAGGCAGTTTCATGGATACGGCAAACTTCAAAAAAAGATATATAATGATTCCCTTGCTGTTCCTTTGCCTGCTGCTCTGCGGCTGCCATGGAAATATCATCGGGAACCTTATGGCATCTGAACACACAGAGCTGCTTGTGGATGGGGAATATAAGCCGTTCAATGTTCCAAGGAATACGATGGAGGCGCTAATGAAGCTGGTAGAGGCAAAGGATGCCAATACCATCTATGAAGTATTTTCACCGGAAGTAAGGGAAAATGCAGAGGGACTTTATGGGCAGGTTCAGGAATTTATACGCTTTATAGAAGAAGATGTAACCTCCTGGGATTTTTTATCGGGCTATGGCAATGGCAACCGTAGCGGTGGCAGTGTTACTATGACACGGGCCTCGTTCTGTGAGTTCAGCACAGACAGCGGGATCTATCGCTGCGACATCGGCGAGGTGCTAAAAGACACGGTACAGCCGGACTTAGTGGGCTTTTCGGATATAACGGTTTATCCCGACGAGTTATCCTGGGAATACGCGCCCAAAAAGCCATTGGGCATTTACATTGTATACCGGATGGCGGATCAGCCACAGGGAGCCAACGGAGGACCGTATACCATGGAAAGATTGGTGGAATTTGCACAGGCGGAAGACACGTACGGCCTCTGTGAGTGCTTTTCCCTGTCGGCCAAGGGAATCGCAGAGGACATGCCGGAGAAAGTGCAGGAGCTGGCGGGGTTTCTGCGTGAGCGGATGGCTTCCTGGGAGTATTACACCTGGACGGAGAATATAGAAATGTTAGATGGGGAAAAGGCTACAACACGGGAAATGTTCTTCTATCTGCATACGGACAACGGGCTGTACCGCTGTGATATCCGGGAGGTGCTGGAAAGCAGAGCCCCGGCGGATGTTGGCGTTTCCAGTGTTTCCGTTTTTCCTGCTCTCTACCCCGGAGAAGACCCGGAATATGAGGATGAGGTTTATAAAGGATACTGTACCTGGGGGCGGGATAATGTAGGTATTTCCATAGTGTACTATCAAGAGAACTAAGAGGGCGGCTATATGTCAAACTATTACAATACACTTCACAATGAAGCCAGCTCTGAATCACAGAGAAGTATTCTGTAGGGCATTTTAGGAAGTGTCACAGGGATGAGCGTTTCATGGATGTGGATGACAGGAGGAATTTATGATGTGCATGATAAAGTTTAAGATGATTTTCCAATCAGCCCTCATAACATCACTATGCCTGCTCCTCTGTGCCTGTCGAGCAGATGATCCTGAAACCGTCACACCAGAGTATGCCGCTCAGTCGGAAGAACCCGATATGCTGCCTGAGGAGACAGCAAAAAAACCGGAACAAGTGCTTTTGGAACAGCTCGTTGACGATACCCACGATGCTTTTCTGGTAGATACAGGGGGAGAACTGGGGACGCTGCTGGTGACGGCAGAATTGGATGAGGAAACCCCGACAGAGGATTGCCGCGCCACCATACAGTTTACTGTTTGGGACCCGTACTCCATGGACGAACCTCTTCAAACCCTGACAGCGGGTACGGATATTTTCCTGGATTGGAGCATCATAGACGCCAATTTTGACGGATATATGGATTTTGCCTGCACCTATCTACGGGGAAACCAGCCTTATTATGATCATCTTTGGATTTGGAACGAATATGACAAACGGTTTGACAGCATTCCGGAATATGACAAGATCTCCGTACCCACGTTGGACGAGGAAACAGAGACGGTTTACGGATTCAACCGCAGCAGCGCCGGCGGGACAGGAGAACATAGCTTTTATCAATGGGTAGAGGGAAAGCTGCTCTGTATGCGGCGGATTGATATTTATGGGATCGATCAGGGGGATACGATCCGCATGTCCATCCAGGATCGCGTTGCCGGTGGGCTGGCTGAGATATACCATGAAGATTTTCCTTCGGAATCCGGCGGATGGCTGGATGCGGAAATGATATGGTACAATCTGGACTATCACGGCGAGCCGGGTGGAATCTATGACATTTTTCAGCAGCAGCCTGTAGATGATACCCACGATGCATTTCTGGTGAGCACTGGCGGCAGACTGGGAACACTGCTGGTGACGGCAGAGCTGGCAAAGGAACGCAAAGATGAGTTTGGTGCTCGGGACATCACTTTTTCCGTCTGGAACCCGGTGGAAATGGAGCAGCCTATCCAGACATTTTCCGAGGAATTTATGATGGGCATTGCACCGGAGTTTCATAATGTAGTTGACGCTGATTTTGATGGTTTTCAGGATTTCGGTTATCTCTTTCATGCGGGGAACCAGCCAAATTACTGGCGTTACTGGCTTTGGGACGAAGAACAGGCACAGTTTATATATTATGCACCTTTAGGCAGCGTTTCGTCACCTGGATTCGACGCAGACCGCCAAATCGTGACTGGCTGGGCCCGCAGTTGGGCGGCAGGCGGAACCCATTCTTTTTATCGTTGGATGGATGGAGAACTGGTTCTTGTGCGGGAGATAGATATTGACTTTACCAAAATGATTGTGGTGAAAGATTTGATGGATGGGCACATGGCAGAGGTGTGCCGCGAAGAATGGGAAGAAAAAGACGAGGGCGACGTGGTGGATATTCTGCGTAAATGGTATGATTTGGACTATTGCGGTGAGCAGGCGGAGGAAAATTAGTTAAAACAGTAGGAGTGCAGATTGTCATATTAAACAAGAATACAGCGCGGAGCAGCCACTGGCCTTTTACCGGCAGGGACTTGGCCTGCATTGGATATGGATCTGCCATTGGAAAACATCAAAGGCTTTCCGGTAAAGAACCTGCAGAGCTGGCTTGCGTAGTTGGGTGTGCGGAAATTATAAATGGCGAAAGCTATCAATGTAATATGGATTAAAAATATTGGATAAAGGAGATGTTGAAGAGTGGAAGACCAATATACCCGTTGGCAAACAAGAAGGAGAAGCCTTCCGG
>CAJUIP010000098.1 GCA_910586315.1 uncultured Lachnospiraceae bacterium
TCCGCTGCTGGCTTCCTGGAGCTGCCGGACACCGGACCGTGGATTTTATGAAAGGATCCGGGGCTATGAGACAAAATGTGTCATCCTCTATGATCTGGTGGTGACTACCAAAGAGCAGATCCTGCCCCTGGAT
This sequence comes from uncultured Lachnospiraceae bacterium, assembly GCA_910586315.1. GTDB lineage: Bacteria > Bacillota > Clostridia > Lachnospirales > Lachnospiraceae > CANRXD01. The sequence goes on from CAJUIP010000098.1 coordinate 134, forward strand.
GCTGTCGCAGTTCATCCTAATGGGGTGACCGCCTTCTGTCCGAAACAGAAGCTGGACGCGGCCAAGGCAGAGAAAGCTCTGGGCAATCTGTTTATAGCCAGCCGCTTGGACCCGGCTGTGAAGATCATAAAGGAAGAAAAGAAATTCCTGCAGCGTCTGGAGAATCTGAAGCCTTCCGGTGAGTATGCAGATGACGGAAGTGTGGAAGGGGCTGTGGCATTGCTGAAAAGCCTTTCCATGTGAAACGAAAAAAGCAGATGCTTTTAATACAGGACAGTCAGAAGGCTAGAGCGTGTCTGAAAATTCATTCCCGGCATCTCCACAAGGGACGCCTTCGGTGTGCACGCCCCACTTCGCGGTATATTTGGCCCAAATTCACTTAACGTAGCCCACTACGCCGCGTTCATTTGGGCCAAATCTCCCACGAAGTGGAGCGCACAGCTACCAGAAAGCAATTTTCAGGCACACTTTAGTGCTCCATCCAGACGGAAAGTGAAGTTGTGGACTGTCTGATGCGTGACAGTGCTAGGCAAAATTTCGACGGCGATGTGGGGCCATCGACTAGAAATTTTAACGACGCAATGGTGCGTGACAGGCAGTTCACAACTACGATTACTGTCTGGATGGAGCACTAGTCCTATCAAATTTTCAGGAGGAGTCTGTCTATGGATAGGGATTTTAATGTAGAACGTTTTGCCAAAGCGCTGATTGGGATTTTACAGAAATAAGGGCCTGGGTTGCTGGAAGCAATTGAGGAGAGGGAGCGTCAGGAGGCGGCTAAAAAAGAGAGCGAGTGGCTCTCTTTAGCCGTTGCAATATTCGCTATTAAGAGTTAAAATAATAGATAATTTAATGTTATATCAATAAATATACAGATAAATAAGCGCTGTCAATGGGAGTTGTTTGCAGTAAAGGAGGTAAAAGGTGTTATTTTTATCTGCAGGTATCAACACTAATGCAGGTAGATGGATACAGCCTTGAGGCCCAGAAGGATTGGCCGAAAAAACGGGCCGACTATGAGGGTATGATTATTGCGGGAATATATTGTGATGGGCCTGTTAAAATAGGACTAAATCAGAAACACCCCACAGCAAGGGGCACGCTGGTTTAGTCCTGTTTTCATTCTATGAACATAGAAGGAGGTCAAAATGAGAGGAATGGCTAAAATAGAGGCAATCTGCAATCAAATAAATATTATCCCTCTTGGGAGCCGCCGGTTTCTCGGTGCGGATTACTACAGAAAAGGAGAACCGACAAATGAAGTATCTTGTGGAGGAATAACATAACAGACTGGGCGGTGGAACGCAGGCGGATTCCATTATGGACAGGATTATTCATAACGCCTATGAAATTCCTGCCAATAAAACAAATTTAAGAAAGCCGTATGATTCAAGGAAGCTGAAAAACTTGTAGATGAGATAGAGGCATAATCATCATTACATTAAATGCTGCCTCTGCTATAGTTTAAACTGACAGGGGCAGTACCACTATATCTTGTGTCTGGTGTGGCTCTGAAAGAAATTTCCGGGTGGCTCCCAAGCGAGAAACCGGTGGTTCCCAAGAGGGATAATATTCAATGTACTGTTACAAGACAGGTTTAATTAAAAAAACAGGAGTCTGGTACTTGACTCTCACACTATGGTATGCTTTAAAGTAGTATTGAGCTCAGGAATGCACATATATGTGAGGTGGAACGAATGTTAAAAATAGGAGACTTTTCAAAGCTGTCAAGAATCAGCATCCGTATGCTCCGGCATTATGATGAGATTGGAATTCTCCATCCGGAATGCGTGGATGATATTACCGGATACCGTTATTACAGCGAATCCCAGCTTCTTCTGGCCGGAAGGATACAGACACTAAGGAACCTGGGATTTGGGCTTTCGGTAATAAAAGAAATGCTGGCCAGGTATGAGGATACAGGGGAAATGGAACAGTTTCTGCTTGCGAAGCGGAAGGAGCTGGAGGAGAAATCCATGGAGGTCCGGCAAAAACTGCAGTTTCTTGACAGTACGTTGAAATGGCTGAGAAAGGATGGGAATCTTATGGATTACAATGTAACATTAAAGACAGTACCAGAACGCTATGTTGCAAGTGTACGTCAGGTAATTCCTGCTTATGACTGTGAAGGAATGCTATGGGAGATCATGTGCCGGGAACTGAAACCGCAGAATGTGCAGCAGGCAGTTCCGTGTTACGGGATGGCGATTTTTCACGATGAAGGTTATAAGGAGCATGATCCGGATGTGGAAATTCAGAGTGCAGTGACAGGAACATATCAGGACACAGAGCATGTGAAATTTAAGACTGTGCCGCCGATTCAGATTGCATCTGCCATATATAAAGGAAGCTATGAGCAGATGTCCAGGGTAAATGCGGCTGTTGCAAACTGGGTGGTTGAGAATGGGTATGATTTTGACGGAAAATCATTCTGCATCTATCATGTGAGTCCCGGACAGACATCTGACCCCAAAGATCTGATTACGGAAGTCTGCTTTCCGGTAAAAAAGAAGTAACGGCAGGCTGATTGGGATAATATATATGTTAGGCTAAGAGTAAAAATCTTAGCCTTTTTTAATTTTGATTAAAAAACCACACTCAAATACATGAATATTATGCGGCATTTGCAGCTTTCTTAAACGATACGATAACACCTGTTTTTATAGTGGTTAGCCGCATCAGGCTTATCATGGTACAATATCGGCAGATATTATACTAGAGCGTGTCTGAAAATTCATTCCCGTCATCTGCACGCCCCACTTTGCGGTATA
>CAJUIP010000099.1 GCA_910586315.1 uncultured Lachnospiraceae bacterium
TATACTCTATGTGTTCATGGTTCAGCTTCATAAAGCGGTTCTTGACAATCGCCACTGGCTTTTCCACCCCTGCAATCCGCACTGTACTATTGTCCGGCAGTAACATCACTTCCACCATCAGTTCCACCAGTTCGTCCACATCCTCTCTCCGGCAGAAACGGCCATCCTGAAAACACTCGTAAGAAATGTGTTCCCGGATAAGGTCACGGTATGTTTCCATCTCTTCCATCACACCCGGCTTTGTGTCGGGGATGGATGGAGAGGATGTGATAGGATTGGGATAGATAGGAGCAAACACACCAGATTCCGTATCGTTAAAGTCAGTCTTGCTATACTCTGTCTCACTAAATTCAGTTTTGTTAATATCAGTATCATTAGAGTATGCTTTTGGAACTTCTTGAAGTCTATTTTCCATACTCCTTGAAGTTTGATTTTCATACTCCTTAAAGTTTGATTCTGGAACTTCTTGAAATCTGTTTTTCATACTCCTTGAAGTTTGATTTTGGAACTTCTTGAAGTTCGTTTTTCATACTTCTTGAAGTATGATTTTCATACTTCTTGAAGTATGATTTTCATACTTCTGTGTATTTCCGGCATTTTCCGGCTCTTTTTCTTCCTGTTCCGAGTTTTCCTTTATAATGAAATTCTTAACATAGATTACATTTGGCTTACCTAAACCCAAACGCTTTTTTTCTATCAACCCGATTCCTTTTTCTGAATCGAGTTCCGCTAGATTTTTAATTGCTTTCTGCCGGCTGCAGTTCAGCAGCTCCATCACATCTTCTACGGTAAAAATAATATATACCCTGTCCTCTTCGTCAAACCAGCGGTTCTTAATGCTAAGGCTCATACGGTCTAATAAAAGACCGTATAAAACCTTCGCTTCACAGGAAAGGGACTTGAAACATTCCGCAGTGAACAGCACCTTCGGTATCCGGTAAAACGTGTACTGCTCCGCTTCCATCCCCCGGTAATAATCAAACTGTATTTCCTGCATCTAAAGTCCCTCCCTCCTTCTGCTTCCATTCCTCCAGAAGCGTGTAGATCACATCCTCAATCTGTTCTTTGGAATATTCCACGGGGAAATAATTACGGATTTTCTTTGCGGAAATCGTCACATTCACATTTTCTTTCTCTTTCCGGACTAAAACCGCATACACCTTTCCTTCCGTCAATTCCCCTGCCTCGCTGCTTTCTTTTAGCTGCTCCGCCTGTGCTTTCGATGGGAATATCCCACTGTTGCCGATAGCGTCCACAATCCATTCCTGTTCCTCTGTTTTCAGATAAGACAGCTTTTCTCCAGCCACCATTGGGATTTTATTTTCGTCTACGAAATCCAGTAATTCCGTCACAAGCTCCGACAGCCGGATATAACGCTGCACTGTCCTCCCGCTGTCCCCGGCAGCTTCCCCGATCACATCTGCAGTATATTTGCCACCTTTACTGCCCTGGTGTTTCATCGCCTCATATTTCATCCGGTATGCCTTCGCCTTTTCACTCGGCAGGATGTCCTCCCTCTGGATGTTCGTATCCACCATAAGCACTACGGCTGTATCATCATCCATTTTCCGGATAATCACAGGCATTTCCTCAAGTCCGGCAAGCTCACACGCCCGCCATCTTCTATGCCCTGCAATGACCTCATAGCCGCTTTCCGGATGCGGCCGCACAATCCCCGGCACCAACACGCCATACTGCTTTACGCTCTCTACCGTTTCCTGCATTTTTTCATCATCCAGTACCCGGAACGGATGGCCTTTGAAGGTATGTAACTGGCTGAGGGGAACGGATGTCACCGTTTCCCCTGCCGCCTCATTTGCACCGAACAGATCATCAAAAGATGTCAGCCTTACTTTCCCTGCACTCTTACTCTTCATCCGCAAGCACCTCCTGTGTCAGTGAACGGTAGCCGCCCGCCACGATCCCCTTCGGGTCATGGAGATAAATGCTTTTCCCCTCTGCCGTGGTTTCCGCAGCCTTTACGGACAATGGGATGCAGTTCTCAAAAATATGTACCCGGTTCCCATATACCTCCCGGATTTGCGCTGAAATGTCCTTTGCAAAGTTTGTCCTGCGGTCTACCTTTGTCAGCAGAATCCCCATGATTCCAAGCGCTGGATTCAGCTTTCTGCGTACTCGCCCAATCGTCTTAATTAATTGCTGTAACCCCTTGACCGGAAGGTATGCCGCTTCTACCGGAATCAGTACGCTGTCTGCAGCTACAAGGGCATTTATCGTAATCATGCCAAGCGAAGGCATACAATCAATGATTGCAAAGTCATACTGCCCTTTTACGCTGTTCAGATACTGCCGCAGTATCGTTTCCCTGCTCATAACATTTACCAGAGCCGTTTCCAAGCCTGCCAGTTCGATATTTGCCGGGATGAAATCAATCCCCTCTTCATGGCGGATGATGCCCTCTCCCGGCTCTAAGTCCTCGTCATTGATCACTTTTTCCATGATGTTCACCAGCGTTACATCCAGCTCGTCCGGTTCCGCAACACCTAAGCTGACCGCCATGCTGCCCTGCGCATCCGCCTCCACTAATAATACTTTTTTACCTGCCCTTGCAAGCCCAATCCCTAAATTCACGCAAGTTGTTGTCTTGCCCACTCCGCCTTTCTGGTTTGCCACTGCGATCACTCTGCACATATATACTTTCCTCCAATTCGCTAATCTACTTTTCTGTTTTCTCCACTTCCGCATACATACGGAAATACTTATTCGTCCCTTTGTTTGCAAACGGCTCCGATACTTCTTTCACATCCACACCTTCATGCCGCTCCAAAAGCCGCCGAAACCAGTGAAGGTCTTTCTTTGTCCCCTGCATCCTGATTTTAAGCATATAAATCC
>CAJUIP010000100.1 GCA_910586315.1 uncultured Lachnospiraceae bacterium
AAAACTCACCTTTGCAGACCTGAAAGGAAATATGGTCTACGGCTTTTGTCAGGCTGCCCTTGTTGCCATAATACTTTTGGATATCATCTACTTGTAAGACTGCATCGTTCATCGTATGTTTGTCTCCTTTCCAAAAGGGTAATCCCTATTGCAGCCCTAATCTACCATACCGCCTTGAAACCTGCCATTATTTTAGATTACATTTTCATTACCAAAATGTAAGGAAACAACAGATGCCAGGCTTCGCCAGACATCTTTATGTTAAGCAAAAAGGCGGGTCATAATCCCGCCTCCTGCAAGTAGCTTTCCTGTGGGAAAGACAAAATGACTGTCGTCCCCTGTCCCAGATCACTTTGAATGGTAATTTCCATGTTCATTTTATTGCAGAGCTTTTTACAAAGGTACAGACCGATTCCCGTAGATTTGGAATACTTTCGGCCGTTATCCCCGGTAAAGCCTTTATCAAAAACACGGGGTAGGTCTGAAGAGGAAATGCCAATCCCATTGTCCGAAATGAGTAGCCGGACAGCATTCTGTTCTGTGTATGCCGAAAATGAGACTTGTAAATTCTCAGCATGGTATTTAATCGAATTTGATATGATCTGGCCAATGACAAAAGCGCAGCTTTTCGTATCTGCACAGACAGGAACGTCCAGCCCGTTAAAAACAGGCCTGCCTCCCGCCTGGATCAGCGGCTTTGAGTAAGTCTTCAGGGCAGAATTTACAAGTGCCTGCAAGGTCGTTCTTTCCACCTTGAAGTCCTTTTCCACTGCCGCAGAGCGGGCATAATATAATACCTGTTCCACAAAACCGTCTATCCTGCGCAGTTCATCGTCAATCCGCAGGGTGGCCGGGTTTTTATTGTTCTCCACGATCAGGCGGGCTGCAGCGATCGGCGTCTTGATCTCATGTACCCATGAATCAAGGTATTCACGGTACTCCTGGCTGTCCTGCTTGGCATCTGCCACCCGGTCATTTTGGTACTTGTTACAGCGCCGCAGTATCTCATCCAATATCTGCCCATCTAAAAAAACGGGCTGTACAAGGATTTCCCCAATCAAAGTTTTTTCCTCTAGCCGCTCCAAGATTTCCCATAACTGATTATAAAACTTGCGCCTACGTAAGTAATCATACAGAAAAGCGCATAAAAACGCCATAAACAAAATGCCCTCCACAAAGAAGATAAAAACGATTGGTATTTCAATCAGCCAGAGTAACCCAAAAACAAGCAGCCCTGACACTATCAGACAAATAAAAGAAAAAATATGGTCTGCCGCATAATCTTTCACTTTCATACAAGGTACCCCAATCCACGCTTTGTCTCCAGATAATCGGGAAGCCCGATTTCTGCCAGCGCTTTCCGTAAGCGGACGATATTTACATTAAGGGTATTTTCATCAATGAATTCTTCGCTCTGCCAAAGATCGTCAATAATGGCTTCCCTTGGAATGATGTTCCCTTTGTTTACCATCAGCAGCCGCAAAATCCCCATTTCGTTTTTGGTAAGTTTCTTATTCTGGCCGTTATAACTGATTTCTGCCTTTAGTAAATTCAAGGTCAGCCCCTTATGGGTAAGCACCACACTGTCCTGTGCTTCACTGGCTCTTGAAAGAAGTTTTTGTATTCGTGCCAGCAACACTTGTGCATTATATGGCTTGGATACAAAATCATCCGCACCGATGTTCAGGCTCATCAGTTCGTCAAAGTCGGTGTTCCTACTGGTAAGCACAATAATCGGAACGCTTGAGCTTTGCCGGATTTCCCGGCATACCTGAAAGCCGTCCTGATAGGGCAGATTGATGTCCAGCAGAATCAGGTCTGCCCCGGAAGCAAGTGCAAGCTGTGCTATGCCATGAAAATCGTCACTGCTCTCACATTGAAAGCCATATTTTTCAAGAAACTGTGTTAACTCTTGCCGAATAGGAACTTCATCCTCGATGATAAATAATTTCATTTTTTCTTTTTCCTTCCCTGCTTTGTTCTGCCATCAATGCACTTCTCTGTCCCTTTACAATTCCAACCTTATTACCCCATCTCCCTGAACGTGCCAGCCATTCCTCCCACAAGGCTCCACTGGCGCTGCATATAGGATTTCAGATTTTCCGTGCTTTGCTGATATGCCTCCCGGACTGTTTTCTATCACTGCAATGATTCCTATACTGTATCGTCCTTGATTGCTTCTACAATGACATCATCCCTGATTTTCTTAGAAGCCAGCATATAAATCCCATTGATCACAAGCAGCACCATGACAATGTACATCAACAGCACCCACACCGGGAAAGCGCACAGGAACTCCACTATAGACACTCCCATCATATAGCACTGTGCCGCACATATAATGATAAGCATCGGAAGCCCGATCAGTATCGGCCGGACTGACAGCAGAAACCCTTCCATCCCAAGCAGCCGCCGGATTCCCTTTTCATCCACACCTACCGAGCGGAGCATGGCAAATTCCTTCCTCCTCTGGCCTAAGCTGTTCAGGATTGCCGAAAGCACCGAGGAAATGCCCACAATCCCGAACAGCGCCGCAAGGCTGCACACGACAAACATTGTCGCCCCTGTCATCCTCCCTCGGTTCCTCATGCGCTCCGTCTTGCTTGAAGTCATAAAATCACTGCTGCCCAAATAAGCGCTGCATATCCTTTCCGCCTCGCCCTGGATTTCTTCATCCATTCCATCC
>CAJUIP010000101.1 GCA_910586315.1 uncultured Lachnospiraceae bacterium
CAGTGTAGTACCAATACCGGGAGATGGCGGCAAATGCGAGCTGTTTTCCGGTATTGTTGAAATCATAGCGGCAGCTGGACTTTTCAAAAGGATGATGTACGGAAAGATGCAGACGGAGGGACAATTATGCATGCGAAAACGATGGAAGGCCTTGCAGGGGCAAGCATGAGCATGAAACTGATGAATACACCCATGCGTGTCTATAAGGAAGCAGAGCGCAGAGGAGATACAGCCGTCATGGAACGGGCAATGGGGTATGCCGGTGACTTTGCGGATAAGGCAGAGGATTACCGGAAGACAACCGAAAAGGGAATGAATGAGGAGGCAAAGGAAGCAAGGGAAAAGGCGAAAACGGAGCAGGAAAACGCCATCAGGAAACGCAGGGAAGAGCGCGAGGAGCTGGAAAAGAGGATAGCGGAAAGCCGGAATGAGGATACAGATACCGTAAGCATCAGTGAAAGTGGAAAGGCCGCATTGGACAAGAAGACGGATTCGGCTCAGATCGGTGCAGACAACGGTGTATCTACCGAAGAAACAGCGGATGCTGTTAAGACAGAATCTGTAATCTATACGAAAACCGGGGAATCAGCCGGACCTGAACCTGGCGCAAATCTCTCTGTTTCCGTATAAAAAGAATCAGAAAAATCATATTGGTTTCATATGAGATACAATCAGGAGTCAAATGAGTTACAATATATTAGTAGTAGATGATGAAAAAGAACTGGCCGATGTGATTGAGCTTTATCTCACAGCAGACGGCTGCACGGTTCATAAATGTTACACGGGCAAAGAAGCTCTGGAGTGCATCGCGCATACAGACCTGGATCTGGCAATTCTGGATGTGATGCTCCCTGATGTGGACGGCTTTCAAATATGTAAAAAAATCCGGGAGAAGTTCTGGTATCCTGTCATTATGCTCACAGCAAAAGGGACGGACGTGGATAAGATCATGGGTCTGACCATTGGAGCGGATGATTATATTACAAAACCCTTTAACCCGCTGGAGGTGGCTGCCCGTGTAAAAACCCAGCTGCGGCGGTACCGGCTTTACAATCATTCTGCAGCGAAGCAGGGGGAGCCGGCCCGCGAGTATGATATAAGGGGACTGGTAATCAACAGGGACAGTCATAAGTGCTTTCTGTTTGGAAATGAGCTGCAGCTGACTCCCATTGAGTTTGCCATCCTCTGGTATCTCTGTGAGCGGCAGGGCGTTGTAGTCCCTTCCGAGGAGCTTTTTGAGGCGGTATGGGGCGAGAAGTTCCTGCAGAATAATAATACCGTCATGGCCCATATCGGGCGGCTGCGGGAAAAGATGGAAGAGCCTGCCAGAAATCCCAGGTTTATTAAAACAGTATGGGGGATTGGTTATACCATTGAAAAATAGAAAAGATTTTCGCCAGATCCGTATAAAGATTTTCCTCCGGACGATTGCCGCGCTGGTAGTGGCCGTTTCTGTCATCTATATCACATATTCTGTTTTACTGCGCGGCCGCTTCGCTGATGGGATGGTGGCGTTTTTTCAGACTGCCCTTGGAATAAAATACGATGCGGCTCTCCAACTGTATGAGCGGATATTTCGCAGCCATATGGATGCCATGATTCTGTTTTCCATTCTGCTGATATTCGCCGTATTGTTCTATTTTTATCTCCGTTGGCTTACACGGTACTTTGAGACGGTCAGTGAAGGAATGGATCTCCTGCTTGCGGATGCCCCAGGAGAGATTTCCCTTCCCCCGGAGTTGTTCTCCATTGAGAGGAAAATGAACCTGGCAAAGCACACAATGCTCCTGCAGAAAAGTGATATGCTCGTGGCAGAACAGCGGAAAAATGATCTGATTATGTACCTGGCCCACGACTTGAAAACGCCGCTTGCTTCCACCATCAGCTATCTGAATTTACTCCGGGATGAAAAACAGATTTCCGAGGAGCTGCGGGAGAAGTACCTTTCCATCTCCCTTGCCAAATCAGAACGGCTGGAGGACTTAATCAACGAATTCCTGGAAATTGCGAGATACAGCCTGTCAAACATAACACTGCAATATAAGGAGATCAACCTTACCCGCCTGTTGGAGCAGCTTGTATATGAGTTTCAGCCGATACTGGACAGAAAGGGGCTGACCTGCCGCCTTGCGGCTGCGGATGATATTCTGCTGAAATGTGATGCTGATAAGATGCAGCGGGTGTTTGACAATCTTTTGCGCAATGCCGTGCTTTACAGCTATGACGGAACCGAAATTATCATCGAAGTCGAACAGGGCAAAGACAGCCTGGTACTGAGATTTTCCAATCATGGCGGGACCATTCCAAAAGAACGGCTGGAGCGGATCTTTGAACAGTTTTACAGACTGGATACGGAGCGCAGATCTGGCGGAACCGGGCTGGGACTGGCCATTGCCAGACAGATCGTTACACTTCATAAGGGGGCAATCACAGCGGAAAGTGAAAATGAGCGGACGGTTTTTACTGTAACGCTTCCTGTTTTATAGGAAAATCGTAAGAAAATCCGTAGAAAAAGAGTGGAATACCGTGTGAACAAACAAGAAAATGGTGCTTTTGTTTTTGGTACAATGAGCGTACTAAGGCATAGGCACTTTTGTCTGTGCGGAAAGGAGTTTTCACATGGAACTGCTGATTGATAAGGTTTCCAAAAAATTTAAA
>CAJUIP010000102.1 GCA_910586315.1 uncultured Lachnospiraceae bacterium
ATTCCCGCTTTCCCATGGAGCCCAGCTCCGCTTCCACGCTTGCCCCGTATTTTGCGGCCATGGCCACCGCCAGCTTCGTATTTTTCAGATTCTCCTCATAGGGCAATACGGAGCCGTCGTACATGATGCCCGTGAAGCCCAGGTCAAGGGCCTGCTGCAGGTATTCCAATGTCTCGCCATGATCCAGGTGGACGCACACGGGAACCTTTGCCGCTTTCGCATGCTCTACGATGATGGGTCCAATCACCGAAAGGGGAATCCAGGGCTCGTGGCACTGGGCAAACTGGATGATGACCGGCACGTCCAGCTCCTCCGAAGCGCTTACGATCGCCGTCAGGCTCTCCAGATTGGGGGCGTTAAAGGAACCCACCGCCATCTTCCGCTCCTCCGCAATTTTCAGAATTTCTTTTAACGTGACTAACATAGTATCTTTCCTCCCATTCCTGAATGGTTTATTTTCTCTATGGAATGCCTTTCTTCCATTCTATCAGAAAATCCGGATTTATTCCTGTCCTAATTTGTTTTTCTTTCGTGATTAATTTGCTGTTATTCTTCCATCCTGCTCTGGTTTCCTTTCATCCGAAGTCAGCTGCTCCGGTTTGCTTACAAATTATAAGACTGATCCGGCTTAATTCGGAACTGCTACGACTGCACCGCCACATGCACCCTGTACTGCTTCCTCTCCCCCGGCTCCAGGTATTTCAGCATCCCCGTCCTGCGCATCACGTCCCGCCCGTCCGGGTAACAGTTGCCGCATTCCAGTCCCAGCACATAATCCCGGATGCCCATCATCTTCCACTCCACAAAGCCGTCCAGTTCCTTCGCATCGAAAGTAATCGGGCTTTTCCATATGCATCCAGTGAGCGATATCCTCCGCCGCATGGTCATCCCTGACAACAACTTCCGCAGACGGAATAGAGACAACGCTTTCCTCATCCAACAGCGGATATCCCATATTCATATGGTAAAGAATCTCCACCGGCTCTCTTCTGTCCCCGGTATTTTGGATTTCATCCGATATGGTAAAGGAATTTTCCTCTTTGGAAACCTCAATCACGCGCTTCAATGTCAGCTTCCTCCCGAAAATCACCTCATCCCGGGTGAGGGTATGGATGCGGATGGACGCATCGTCCTCTTCCCAATAACTTCTCTCCGCAGGCAGGTTTGCGATGGAGCCATGAAGCGGCAGCTCCTCCCCCTCATCCACACAGGGGCTGCCCACCGCCTGCAGGCCGCAGGTGGTCAGAAATCCCGCCGTGAAGCTCTGCAGCCAGTTGTTTCCCGTCTTGTCATAATAAGCCGGAGCCACATAGCCGCAGGGAGAAAAGTAGCTCAAATTGGTTCCGTTGCAGAGAAGCCTTGTGATATCCCCGTTCCTGTCCGGGCACAGCGTCATCTCCAGGCCTTTGCCGATTGAAGTGGAAAGAACCAGAATACTATAAAAAGAATAGTAATCTTAGTGATTTAGAAAGATTTTACGAGCTTGAAATCACAAATATTCCAGGGGAGGTATTTGAATACAAACCAGATCCTCAAATTGCTGTGTGTGCTATTGAACAAATTACAGGAGAAAACTTCATAAAGTATTGTGATGAGCGTTTGTTTAAAAAGTTAAATATAACAGATTATTACTGGAATACAAATATGGATGCTATAGAGAATTTGGAGATAACAGCAAGAGACGTTGCCAAGTTAGGATACTTATTTCTCAAGAAAGGGAAATGGGAAGATAAACAATTATTCAGTGAGGAATATTGGAAAGCGGCAACCAGTGAAAAAATTATTGCGATGACTCACGAGAATACGGAATGCGGTTACTTATGGTGGATTCAAGAATTGGCTGGATATAAGACGTTTTTTGCGAGTGGATTTGGAGGACAATATCTTTGTGTTATTCCAGAACAGGAAATGATTATGGTCATTACTTCGCAAATGGATCGACCGCATATAGAAAATAAGTTTTTGATTCGAAATTTGTTGTTGGACATAAACAATTTAAAAGGTGAGAAGATAATGAAAAGTAGTAAAAGAGATTTTAACAAGATAAAGTTTTCAAGTGAAGAAAAAAAAGAATACTGGAAGAAATTAGACTTTTTTTCTAGAGGAGAGAGAGGAGGAAATTGGTTTTTTGGCAACAGAAAAGTTATATGATTTTTTTGTCAATGAGCTAGGAGAACAAATTTATAATAAAGCATTAGATGATACGAAGGTTTGGTTTAGTCATAACATGGAAAACATGGAATCTGACTTTTATTCGCTGTATAAATGAGTGATAATAAGGTGTAGGTAGATTGAAATGGTGAGTTTAGGGAATACAAAATTGCTTTCTATTGAAATTGGTGACCAGTGTAATTTGGCGGGAGAACATATGAAATGTCCTATTTCCATTAGAAAACATAATAAAGAATATGGGGCACTAACAATAGAAGATATTATAGTAGTTATACATGATGCTATAAAGCTGGGGTTTCGAGGCATGGTAGGATTTCAGTATTACAACGAACCTATGATTAACTCCTATTAGGAAAACACACTGTCAAAAGGTTTTTTGCTTTTGGCGGGGGTCAGCCCGCCTCGGCGGTATCGGTGGTGTTGATTTCA
>CAJUIP010000103.1 GCA_910586315.1 uncultured Lachnospiraceae bacterium
ATGAACCGCTGATGAACGCTGCCCCACTTCCCATAATCGGGAGGCAAATCTCGCCAGGGCGCTCCGGTTCGCAATACCCAAAACACCGCATTGATAAATCGACGGTTATCCTGGGCGATCCCTCCCCACTGGCCTCGTTGTCCTGGTAAATGGGGTTCCAGCAACGACCACACTTGATCGCTTATGTCGTGTCTGTGATAGGAAGCATCCATCTTTTCCTCTCCTGTCTTTTTTGATGCTTCCATTCTATCACAATTCCTCTACCTTGTGTAGACACTATCTAGGGAGAGATGTATGGCAATATGTGTTTTTTTTGGACACAGCAGGTCCCTGGACGCTGAGTTGGCAAAGAATCTTACCAAAGCGGCAATGAAAATAGTCCAGGATAACCAATCGGTCCGGTTCGTACTTTGGGGGAGAACCACCTCCCCTGGAACGAATAACTTTCTCACACTCTGCCAAGCCGCGGCATATCACGCAAAATGCACGGCGCCCGAAAAGGATATCCGTTTATCCGGCATAGCATATAAGCAGGACTTTGAGGAAATATGTGGGGGCGGCTGCACCCTGCCATCGTATATGGTAGACGATACCATCACTCCCCCTCCGTCCTTGTGGAACAATTCAGCGGGAAAGGGCCGAATGGAGAGGTGGCTGATAGACCAGGCGGATTATGTTATCGCCTACCTGTACTCCTGCGTTTTCGAATCAGAGCGGCAGTATGTGGAGTATGCGAAGAAAAAAGGGAAGACCATAGTGGATGTAACAGATCGAACTGCGCTCGAAAAGATCACTGCGTCGTTTTCCGGGCTTCCAGAGCGCACCCGATATGTAATGGAGCAAAAGCTCCGGGGAGAAGCCAATAAGAATATTGGTGCGGAGCTTGGGGTTTCAGCAAACCGTATCGACGCAATTTTCCACGAGGGTTCCTGGAGTGCGATGGAAAAGTTCTTCCAGCCAATGGGGAAATCGGCTTGTACACTGCTATGTTTCCCGCCGCCATCTTACCTCACACTGACCGCGCTGAGCTACGCAATGCAGTTTATAACCACGAAAATCAACCTACAGAAGATTGTTGTGCCGGGTACATATTGGGAGTCAGCATACCGGTTTGCAGTGGAGCGAAAAGGGAGCGTACATAGCTTAGAAACCGTTGTTGACGACAATATCCCCCCTGACCTGGATAAAGTTTTGAAACTGGCGGAGGCACAGGGTCCCTGGGTACAGACCGATTATTGGATATCTTTCCTGCCGGAAGGATATAGCTCCGGGAAAGAACTGGCCTGCGCCGCAGACCGTGCAGGAGCGCAGCTCCTTAATTTAGGAAAGACTATGAAGATCCTTTCTAGGAACGACACGATATGCTAGGCGAAAAAGTTTTCAGATTATATTTCAGAAAAGAGGTACATCATGGACAATGAAATGATAGAATACCAGGAACAGTTGGGGCAGGTAATTCGTCAACAACGCGAAAAGTTAGGTCTCAGCCAGCCCGAAGCCGCAGAAAAGCTGGGCATGTCCCGTACCAGCTATGCGTATTATGAGCTGGGAAAAATCTGCCCGGATGCGCTGACCTTGAGGAAAATGGCCGAGGTCCTTGAAACTGACGTTTCGGCGCTCGCCTATCCAGAGAACAAACCCGCATGACCAAAAAGAACAGTGAAAAAGGATAGAGGCTGATCTGCCTTCATCTGTAACCATGTCCGCAGAAATATACTTGCAGATAAGTCCGCAGACAAAAAGCGCCAGAAAGCTGGCGCTTTTAATTTAGACAGGATGTTCGTATTCCAACAAGTCCTCTATTTTGCAGTCCAGAACATAGCATACTTTAGCAAGAAAATCCAAGTCTGCCATTTCAACACTTTGCGCCTTATAATAACGGTCAATCACTTCATATTTTACGCCGGTCAAAGTGCGTAAGCGGTTGCGTGTTATCCCTCGGGCATTCAGCACGTCAGCCAGCTTAACACGCACATGACCATATGCAACGGTCTGATAGCTGATAATACTCTTCGGCTCTTTCATGGTATACTCCCCTTCTGCGTTTATTCTAACATAGGGGTTTTCTGTTGACATTTCCCTTATTAAAGGTTATCCTTATATAAGGGTAATATTGCAATACAGGAGGTATTCAAATTTATGAAAACTCGAACCTGTTGTTTCACGGGCCACAGGCACATACCAGAAGAAGATTACCAGCGAGTAAAGGAAAAGCTGGAACAGACCATCATAAAATTGTATAATAGAGGTATCGTTTACTATGGTGCGGGAGGCGCTCTTGGTTTCGACACTCTAGCGGCTGAGACCGTCCTGCGCCTGCGGGAGAGCTGCCCAAAGCTGCGGTTGATCCTAGGCCTTGTTTGAAAAATAGCAAAGGCTGAGCTAAATCAACAAAATCGCAATA
>CAJUIP010000104.1 GCA_910586315.1 uncultured Lachnospiraceae bacterium
AACCTGGCGATTGTCTCATTGTCTACCTCCTGTCTGATCTCTCTTAGCGCTCTCCAGTCAGGAAAGCCTTCTTCCAATGTTCCTTTATCTATCTCTTCCGTATCTATCACAAACACGGCCATATCCATTAACAGCAGACCGCCGCAGCTGCCAGCACGCCTTAAAACCCCAGCCAAACCACGGCAGGTCTTTAATTCCGCGCAATTCCGCCACCTCTCTTCCCGGCATACATTCTATGCGGCCAGATTCTATCCGGTCCGGCAGATAAAAACTTTTCCACCGCCCGCCCATATGTCCATGCCATGTCTCTTATTTCTTACAGTTTACCTATACTGCACACTTTTTCTTACGTTTTATCCAGTATATCACAAAACCGTACAGATTCCACCAAATTATGAACAATTCCACAGCATTTTATTTCATAATACTTGCTGCTCTATCGCAGCGAATTTTATATTTTTGTTGCATTTTCGCAGCAGATGTGCTATACTTCCAAAATAGAGGTGATGATATGGCAGAAACACTTGGACAATATCTAAGGGCAATACGGGAACAAAATAAATTAAGCACAAGAGATGTGGAGAAAGAGACCGGCATAACAACCTCACAGTTAAGCCGCTTAGAATGTAGCCTCACACGCAATCCGTCTCCCATCGCATTAAAAAAGCTGGCTCTATTATATAACATAAGACTAATAGACCTGTTCCAAAAAGCCGGATATCTGGATTCCAAAGATGTAGATTCTTATATGGAATCCTGTTTCAAAGGCATCGAAAAACTAAACCAGGAAGACAAGAAACAGATACAGAGCCAGATTGACTATTTGATTTTTCAGCATGAAAAAGAAAGAGAGGACAGAAATGATATATAGATTAGGAGAACTGTTCTGCGGCCCCGGCGGGATTGCTTGGGGAGCCCTTAACGCCGATATCGGAGACGATAACTATAAAATCGTCCACCAATGGGCAAATGACTATGACAAAGACACATGTGAAACATACCGGTATAACATCTGCAGCGACAATCCAAAAAGCGTTTACCACAAAGACATCCGTGAATTTAACCTGGAAAACCTGCCGGAAATAGACGCCCTGGCTTTTGGATTCCCGTGCAACGATTACAGCGTAGTCGGAGAACAGAAGGGCATGAACGGCGTCTTCGGCCCCCTCTATTCCTACGGAGTAAAAGTATTAAATATATACAACCCTATATGGTTCGTTGCAGAAAATGTAGGCGGGCTCCGAAATGCCAATGACGGAAAAGCCTTTACCAAAATCATAGACGAACTGAAAAAAGCAGGAACCCACGGCGGATATACCGTAGTCCCACATTTATATAAATTTGAGGAATACGGAATCCCCCAGGCCCGCCACCGGATCATCATAGTAGGCATCCGGAAAGATATTGATGTTGCATACCATGTCCCTTCCCCGGAACCATATGCGGACATTGACAATACCTGCCGGAAAGCAATAGAAGAGCCGCCCATTCCGGCAGACGCCTTTAATAACGAACTGACAAAACAGTCTAAAACCGTCATTGAAAGGCTGGATCATATCCTTCCCGGACAGAATGCATTTACTGCCGACCTGCCGGACGAACTGAAACTGAATGTCCACGGCGCGAAAATCAGCCAGATATACAAACGGCTGGACCCTGATAAACCTGCATACACCGTCACCGGAAGCGGCGGCGGCGGAACCCATATTTACCACTGGAAAGAATCCAGGGCCCTGACAAACCGGGAACGCGCCCGCCTGCAGACTTTCCCCGATACCTATAAATTTATAGGGAGCAAAGAAAGCGTCAGAAAGCAGATCGGCATGGCCGTTCCATGCAGAGGGGCAAAGATTATTTTTGAAGCTATCCTGAAAAGCTTCGCCGGCATTGAATACCCCAGCATTGAACCAAACATCAATGAATAACCATATCATAAAACCGGAGCTTCGGCCCCGGTTTTACTACACTGAAAAATCCATATAAAACTGTTCATCATCCAGCTTATAAAACGTAACATCTGTACGTCCATATGCCTCCAGATCACTTCTCCAAATATAAGCGCCATTCGCCAGCCCCAGACGGTTCCTGAAATACTCCCCAAGCTGTGCATTACTAAGCGGCGTAGTAATCGCCTTATTCCCCTGCTGTTCCACCCTCAATATCAGCTGATGGCCGTCATCCGTAACAACCGTAAAATGCTGTTTATTCAACGGGAAAAAGCCCGTCCGGACCATCGGAGCAGGAAGCGGTATGTATGCCTCATTCTTATTCCGCCTGCTTCTCTGCCCCCAGTTCAGCCCCGATTTCGTCC
>CAJUIP010000105.1 GCA_910586315.1 uncultured Lachnospiraceae bacterium
AATAAAAAAGACTGCCATACCAACGCTTGTTTCGTCAGTACGGCAGCCTTCTATTACTTTGCTACTTTTATAAATTTACCCGATCATCACCTTCTTTTCCGATAAATCCGGATTACAACAGCCACAATCCCTGCCAAAGCTGCTAATAATATCACAATCGGAATCCACAAGTTAGTCGTATCTCCGGTTTTCGGTGTGGGCGGCGTTTCCACGCTTGGCGGCGTTGGCGTTTCTGGCTCTTCCGGTACCTCGGTCAATTTTATGGTCTGGCTTTCTGCCGTGATATCTTCATGGCTGGTGACTTCCACCTCTTTTTCTTCCTTGAGTACTCTCGGAAACTCACAGCCCTTGAAATCACTGCGTTTCCAGAGTTCCCTTATTTTTCTTCACCTCCACTTTTCAGGGGGGCTTACATTTTTTATATTTTTATCAAAAAATTCCCAAATTCCTATTGACAAATCTGCCAGTTTGTGCGGCCGCGTTATTCATTGCCAAAAAATGCAATGAATAACGCGGCCCTTTGGTTAAGAAGAACTATCCACTTTTCAACCATACCAAAGGAGGACACATATTATGTTAATTCACTGGCAGTCCCATCAGGAATATCTGGCTTTCCTGCATGAGACAAAAGTACATCTTGACTCTTCCCAACGCATAAGGCTTCATTCTGAATTTGCCGCTGTCCGGGAAAAACTGCGGATTCTTAATCTGGATCCGGTTATGGAGGATCTCTCCCAGTTCTATTCCCACACCGGACGGCCCGCTATCAACCAGGTGCAGATCATTCGCTCCCTTATCCTCATGGTGATGCTTCGCTTTACCAGCCTTACCGCCTGGGTTGAAAAACTCAAAGCCGACAGCCTCCTTGCTGTCCTGGCTGGCTTTGCCCCCGCATCCCTCGCCCCGCTGGGTTCTTACTTCGGCCTGATGGACAGGCTCTGGTCTCAGCCAACAGCTTTGCAGAAGACGGGACGCAAAGATCTCTTTCCCGCACACAAGAATAAAAAGCCTTCCAGGAAACCCGGCAAAGGGAAAAAGCTTCCTAATAAGCATTCTGGGATTACCGATACCCTGGCCACTTATGCCCTGGACCATGATTCGTTCCCTTTTCATTATGAAGAACGGCTCCAACAGTTTTTCCGGCTTGCGGCCCTCATCCCTTCCTTACGGGACGGGCTTTTCCCCGCTGACGGCGTTACCCTTTCCGGCGATGGCACCTGTGTCCATTCCCATTCCTCCCCTTACGGGCATAAAGTCTGCAAATGTAGGGAGAATGGAATCCAGCACTGCTCCTGCAGGCGCCATTTCTCTGATCCCGATGCTGACTGGGGCTGGGACAGCGATGAAGAGGTCTTTTATTTCGGCCACACCCTTTACATGCTCTGTTCCCATAATCCGGACATTGGCATTGACCTGCCCCTGCATATCCGTTTCCTGAATGCCAGGCGGCACGACAGTGTAAGCGCCATTGTTTCCCTCCGTGAATTTAAAACGGTCAATCCGGATATCCCCATCCGGGATCTCTGCCTGGATTCCGCACATGACAACTATGCCACCTATGGCCTCTGCCAGGAATGGGACATCCGGCCTTTCATTGACCTGAACACAAACCGCGGCAGGCCGACTTCCATTCCGGACTCCCTCTCGATTGACCAGGATGGCACGCCCCTATGCATGGCTGGCTACCGCATGGTCAACTGGGGATACATCAAACAAAAACATTCCCGGAAATGGCGCTGCCCTTTTGCCTGTGGCAAGGTGGATTCCTGTCCATGTAAAGAAAAATGTTCTCCTTCTGCTTATGGCCGATGCGTCTACACGAAGCCGGAATGGGATATCCGCCTTTATCCCCCCGTCGCGCGGGGCACGGATGAATACCAAAAGATTTACAACAACCGGACTTCCTGCGAAAGGGTAAACAACCGGGTTCTGAATGACTACCATCTCCATGATATGGGAATCCATACCAGAAAACGGTATTCTTTTTTCACCATGGTCATCTGCATCAACATCCATCTGGATGCCCGGCTGAAGAAACGGCAGAAACTGGCTGCATAAATCTGCTTTCCATTTCTATCTGTATTTTTCAAAAACCTGCCATAAGGGAGGTCTTAAAGTCATGCCCTCTATTGATAAACTCCGCCACAATATCAGGCACGCTGTTTCTCTGTC
>CAJUIP010000106.1 GCA_910586315.1 uncultured Lachnospiraceae bacterium
GCGCTCCTCTTAAATGAAATTCCAACGGCAGTTGCGTATAAACAATACCTTCAATAGATACCGGTGCGGCGCTGGGGGCACATATGATGCCCAATCCCGCAAATACAAGCCAAAGCTTCAGCCCAGCTCCCTTTTCTTTTAGGAGCGTATCCTTCAAAACCAGTAGAATGCAGCCAATCAGCATCCCTCTTATGATCTGCACAAATGGCCCCAGCAGGCTGGAAACGCCATAAAAATCTCTCATGAAATATTTTGCGTTCCCTAATTCAAACAATGTCTCATAGTCAAACAATCTTGAAAATAGCATACCGCATATAAAATATGTGACAAAATGGGCAACAGTCACCTTGGCAATAAATTTCAGTTTTACACGCATACTTCGCCTTGACCTCCTTACCAGTTATTTCTCGCAAATTATTGAAACGGATGGATGCCCGCATCTAAAAAATAAGCGCCCAATGCCGGTTCAATAAAAGCCTTTGCTTTGGCGTGCTTCTGTCGCCGCTCTTGATTGCCTTCATCGTTTTCTCCTATCCGCATGAGTGTAGGGAGCATGGCAGCATCCCCGCCTGTGAACTCCAAAATCAAGTCCCAATAGGCTTTTGCAAGTTGCAGTCCCTCTGGACTTCCTGCCGATACACCCGCATCCTGAAGCCGAATTGCTTCGTCCTGGATATGCAAAAATTTTTGCAGGAATATGATACTGCTTTCCTTGTCAAACCGGCTGCGGATACGATCCAGCGTTTCGCTGTCAAAGTACTTGATGAGAAAATAAAAATCGTTTTTCATTTCCAGATTGATAATAATATCCGCATATTTTTTGAAGTCAACGGACTGCATTTCAATCACTTCTGTTTTCAATGCCTCAATTTCTGACAGCGATTCTATTAAATCCGCTATCTTTTCACGTATAGCAGCGGCTTGCTCTGAAAGAATTTGCACCACATCAGCCGGATCGTTCAGCGGAATCAGCCTGTTCCTGATGTCGTCCAAAGAAAACCCCAAATGCTTCAGGGTCAGGATCTGGTGCAGCTTAATAATATCTTTATCCGTATAAAGCCTGCGCCCTCCACCACTCGTGGCGGAGGGTGAGAGCAGCCCTTCTTTATCGTAATGCTGTAGTGTTCGGACTGTCACATCCATCTTTTTTGCAACCTCGCCTACGGTCATATACCCCGGTGGGATAGCCCTATATTTCCCCATGCTTAAAATACCCCCTGCGGATAGTATAGTCCATTACGTTGCGTC
Source organism: uncultured Lachnospiraceae bacterium (assembly GCA_910586315.1). Classification (GTDB taxonomy): domain Bacteria; phylum Bacillota; class Clostridia; order Lachnospirales; family Lachnospiraceae; genus CANRXD01. The sequence continues at coordinate 1,249 of CAJUIP010000106.1, forward strand.
ATGAGCAAGCCCTTTTGTTGATTTTTTTGTATGTCGGGTATATCCGCATAGGAACTTCTTACCCCTCGCTACTGCTTGATCGTAATAGAGGCTTTCACACAGGCCCCATGCGGCGATCTGTTTGACAGCTCTATGGTTCCCCCATGTTTCTGGCACAGCACCCGGCTCACCGCCAGCCCCAGCCCCAAGTGCTTGCCGGAGGTATCCTCGGAGTAAAACAGGGCGGTTTTCTTTTGCAGCAGCTTGTCCGAAAAGCCCGGCCCGTCGTCGGTCACGGTGGCCAACAGGATTCCATGCTCCAGACAAAAAGCCAGCTCAATTTCCCGCTCCGCAAAACGGAGGGCATTGGAGATCAGATTTTCCAGAACGCGGTACAACAGCTCCCCGTCAAGGACGGCCCTCCCCTTCGGCACATGGAGGTCACAGGAAAAACGCACCTCGGTATTCTGAAACAGGATAGATAGAGAATCCGCCATGTGCTGTAAAAAGTCAGGAAGTTCCACTTCTCTGCAACGGACTTCTGTTTCTTCAATCGCGCCCAGGTCGCGCATGGTATCTGTGTAGCGGC
>CAJUIP010000107.1 GCA_910586315.1 uncultured Lachnospiraceae bacterium
TTCATAATTCCGGCTATCAGGGACGGTGTTGCAATACTTCCCTTAATCAGAGGCGGTATCTTTTCCGGACGCTTCATGGAACCGCATTCCGGACAGCTGTATACATAGGTCACTTCTTCCACAACCTCGAATCTTGCGGGAACAAACTTCAGGCGCTTTACGGTTTCTTTGGTAACAACCTTGTACTTCTTGCCACAATCCGGGCAGTAACGGTCTTCCCCGGCCAGCGCGTATTCGGCCGTCTCCGTGATTTCAAAGCCTGAAAGATCCTCTTCCTTCTTTCCTGTGCGTTTTTTCCGCTTGTACGAAGATGGATGGATTTCCTCAAATGAAGGCTCAGCTGTCTCCGGGTCAGCGGATGTTTCTGCCTCATTGAACAGCTCCAGCTGTTCGTACCCTTCCGCATATTTTTCACTGGAGGAACCGAACTGTTTCCTCTGTGCAAGTGCCAGACGGTCGGAAAGCAGCGCATTCATGAATTCCAGCTCTTTATATTTATCCTTCAGCAGCTGGATCTCCATGTCCTTTTTGACAGCCTGGGCCTTCATGATCTTCATAAGCTCAATCAGGTTTTCACGGCTCATGTTATTCAGCTGTTCCTCTGAAAAAAACGATTCCATTTGCGCCTCTCCCGGTTCTCTTTGTCTGTAAAAAGTATACCATAAAACCGGCTTTTTTTCGAGGAAAAAAGCGCTGGCGGCATGTAGAAATATGGCTTGTAAACAGCATGCTTTTCGTATTTTCTGCGAATTGACACCTGGTTTTACACCACAATTTTGGGATGGTGTTCCTTGAAAGCATCTTTCTGGTCCAGGGAAAGCCCGTCACACAGCCAGTGCATTTCTTTCAGTGTCACCTGGCGGAGTTCATCCGGGGTGTCCGGCCAGTGAAAAGCATCACGGTCAAGGCGTTTCATCAGAATCCAGAATCCGGATCCGTCCCATTGGAGAATCTTGATGAGGGTACGCCGGCGGTTGCAGAATGCAAACATACAGCGCGAGTATGGGTCGAGTTGAAATTTAAGTTTGATGACGGCCGCCAGACCATTGTAGCTTTTCCTCAGATCCGTTGCCCCGCAGGCAAGATATACCGTTGTCCCGCCCGCCAGGTCAAGCATTTTCTTTTAAAGTCCTTATCAGCACCTGGAATAACTCCGGAGGACAGGACGGGGCCGCCTCAATCCGGATGTATCCCGAAATAAGGATGCGGACTGCTGCGGTTCCATCCACGGTATCCCGCATCACGATTCCAGATGCAGAAGGGAGCTTTGCAAAAACGGGCTCCTGATCATTTTCAGACACACATATAGGAAGCTCTTTTTTCAATCTGCGGATCCAGTAGGTCATTGTCGAAACAGGTATCTGATGTTCTCTACACCAGTCCCGACAGGTCTGTCCGCTGGATCGGAACTCCCGAATCCGTTCAGACCAGAGCCTGGCCTTTTCCTCTTTGTTCATAAATTACAATACCTCCAACGTTTTGATGGTATTGTATCAAAGAACAACAGGGAATAACAGATACGGATGATTACCTACTTACTTATAATTCAGAGGGGCAGCGGCATTGCTTGCTGTCGCCCCTTTGATTATTGGTTACAAAAAAGAACCGATAACCGCATTTTTAACTTATGCGTGTTATCGGCTCTGCGTCTAGCTCTTTGATAACTGAAATATTAAATTATGTTACATTGATTAGTGTTTCCTGTTTACACTTCGGACAAAAAAGGGGGAAATTTT
>CAJUIP010000108.1 GCA_910586315.1 uncultured Lachnospiraceae bacterium
ATGAAAGGCGATGATGCGTACTGCATCTGTAAAACGAAAAATAAGGAGGGCTGCAGGATTGGGTAAAAAAAAGTGGAAACCAATTATTCAAATGGTCAGGGAATTTCTTCCGGCACCAGGAACAATGGTAGGGGAATTTACATTTTTATCCCCGGATGCACTCTGGGGCGGAACACTGGACAATGGTCTTTCTTTTGTCGCCGTGGCAGAAGACCGGTGGCCGGACGGCGGAATGTTTTTGATGGTGTTGGAGGATGGCCGTGTTTATGTTGGCGATCTGGATGGGTATTGTCTGGTCGATTATTGTACTGCGAGTTTCCCTAAATTTAAGATGATTATGGAAGCATACCAAGAAGCCGTTGAAACGACACCTTACCCCGAGAAAGCCGATTGTGAGGGATTCGAGGAGCACTGTGAAAGGGAAGAACAGGTTTTGTGGCAACAGATGTTGGAGGAGGAATTTGAGGAATGTCGTAAAAATGCAGAACAGTTTTTGCGGCAAGTGGTTATGGACATTGACCCTACTGCGATTGCGGATGTGGAAGGGTTTTGGAGCACCATAATCGAGGAATTCGGCGCCGGGATGTAAGTAAATTTGTTTTTGGAGAAGACCTAGAGCGTTTGCAAAACAACTTAGGCAGATACAAGATTGAACCATATTTGCGAAAAAATGATGTAAAAAAAGCGGAATGGGAGGAAATGATGAATGGATATCAGAGAATTGTATAGCGGCTTAAGGCGGATACAGAATCGGGGAGAAACAGGAAACGCCTATGGTGGGTGTGGAACGGTGGATGAGGACCGCGATGTTCTGGGCGACTTTTTTGACTATGTGGTGGAAAAATATGAGGATTCCATGCCGCCTTGGGCGGAGGCATTTATGCAGGTTTTCAGCTGGCAGTTTCAGACCTTGCACGAGGGGGCAGAGGCTTATTACAGCAATGAGTATGGAGATTCCGACTATGTAACAATTACCAGAGTGGCAGCATTTTTGCGGGAAAACGGATATGACGAAATTGCAGAGCCCTATGGTTTGGCGGCGGCAGATTGTGAGCAGTATCAATATCCGGAGGATAAAATTGACCTTTTGCCGGACGACTGGATTGAAACTCATGAGCAGGTGATTTGGGATTTTTATGTGGACATATTGGAGAAGCATAAAGAGGATTTCGCTTGAAGAACTTTGTCGGGCGGGCGCATGGACTTCCATATATCAAGATGGGGACATGATGGCTCATATAAAAAGCAATAGGAGGATTTGATATGGCAGAATTTCAGGAAGGAACACTGGATATCCTGATGGAGCGGTTATGCAGCAGCATATCCGGTTTTGACCCGGAATGGGTAACGCGCTGCGTACCTGCAACAGAAGAACAGATTCAGCAGTTACAGGATATTTTGGCGGAATACAACTATACGATACCGGCTGCCTACCTCTATTATTTAAGAAGAATGGGGCAGAATGACGGCGGCTTGCTGGAGAATGAATGGGATGGCTGTGAGGTAGATATTGGTACGGTTTTAAAATTTCTGTCTGACAAGGACTCTTATTTCAGAAAAGAATTAGAAAAAGGTTTTTTTCTGTTTTCTGATCATTGGGCGGATGCCGGGTTTTATATGAAATTATCTGCTGCGGACGATAATCCAATGGTCACAGACCGGGAAGGCGTCTATGTTACAGAAAGCTTTGAAAAATATCTGTTCCGAAAGGCGTTT
>CAJUIP010000109.1 GCA_910586315.1 uncultured Lachnospiraceae bacterium
AAAAAAACAGCGGATTCCGGAACCGGGAAAGAGAGACAGCTGTAGAGTCCGAACTGGGCAGAATCCCCGTCTGTCTCATGGATGATATGGCGCAGTCCCTGCGGCCAAAGGAAAGGGTCTGCAGTACCGGTTATATGGAATTGTCCTGCAGGCTCTGCACAAAGCTCAGTTACCGGAATGCGACAGAAATGCTCAATCTTTTTCAGCACCGTGATGCCGGTGAGGCCGTAAAGCTGCGCACCCTTTCCGACAGTGTGGAGCGTGTCGGGGAACAGATATCCGCCAGGCTGGAAGAGACGACGCAAAGGGTCCTTAAAATGTACGGGTTTGACAGCGGAACCGGCAGGCCCATGGAAGGGGCCTGCCTTTCTGCCAACATCACCTCCCCTGCCATCCCGGAAAAGACGGAGGCTGACATACGGGCAGTGGCCAGCATCATCGGTTCAGTCAACGCCTCCCGTGATGAGAAGATACCGTTCACGGCGCAGGAGCTGGATATGGAACCCTCACCATTGGGATGTGTGTATGTATCCATAGACGATGTCGGGGTAAAACATCAGAAGGACTCCCGCAGCCAGGAAGCGCAAAAGGATGCAAAGTATGTGGAAAATACAGTGGTCCATATCCAGCATGGGCAGGACACATATGCCCTGACAGCGTGCGGCATGAAAAACGCAATGAAGGCAATGCTGGCCTTCCTGGCCTTCAATGGGCTGCTGCAGAACAGGCTGGTTTTTTTTACGGATGGCGCAAAAAACATCAAAAGCAGCATTGAGGAAATGTTCCTGTTCCATCCATATACTGTGATCCTGGACTGGTACCATTTAAAGAAAAAATGCCAGGAGCTGCTGAGCATGGCGGTAAAAGGGAAGGACATGCGGAATAAGACCCTTGAAAAGCTGCTGCGGATTCTGTGGGTGGGGGATGTAAAAAACGCAGTAAGTTACCTGGAATCCCTGCCGTCTCCTGTGATAAAGAACCAGAAATGGCTTGATGAACAGATAAACTATCTGAAACGGAAGGAAAGCAGCATAACCTGTTATGCTGTGAGGGCAGGGCTTGGCCTGCGCAATTCCAGCAATCCCGTGGAAAAAGAAAATGACATGTTGGTGGCGCAGCGCCAGAAACATAATGGCATGTCGTGGTCAAAGCATGGAAGCAGTGCCCTTGCTGCTATCGAAATGGTCTATCAGAATAACTATGAGGATATCTGGTTCCGACAGGGACAGATTTCTTTTATAATGCCCCAAAAAGGAACAAATCCATTGGATCTGTGTGCCTAATTTTGTGGTATGACTATAAAATCTAACCGCACAGGTGGAAATATTTTTCCAGTGATGATTGGGTAATATCCTCTCTTGATCTTTTGGGCGGAAACGGAAAAATTGGGAATTTCAAATATGCTCCTGTCATCGGAATTGATATTTTATCGGGCATACTTGTCAATGCTACAGGGAAATCCGTATTAGAATTTGCACAGGACAATCTTTTTTCTCCGTTGGGAATTTCGGTGGATAAAAACATCTATTTTCAAAGCAAAGAAGAACAACTGGATTTTTATCAATCAAAGGGTGCAAACGGCTGGGTTGCTGACCCGAAGGGAACGAATACGGCTGGCTGGGGATTATCCCTTACAACTATGGATATGGCTAAATTAGGGCAGTTATATTTGAATGAGGGACATTGGAACGGCAGACAGGTTATTTCCG
>CAJUIP010000110.1 GCA_910586315.1 uncultured Lachnospiraceae bacterium
GAGAAATATTCGGGATAACTTTTTAGTCATTTACACGGTCAGCTTTCCTAAATCTCTCGCTTAGGGAGAATAATTCGGGATAATCTTAGGTCCATCATAGACCGTAAAGACGTTTGAGGATTTCCTCATCACTGACGGTATAATTAACAGGCTCCGCTTCAAGGAAAGGATCAGAAGCCATTGCCTCCGTGATTGCTTTCCTTTTCGCTTCTGTATCTGCGTGTGCGTAAATCAGCGTGGTTTCAAGCTGTTTGTGTCCAAGCCATTGCGAGATTAAAGTTAAATCCATGCCGTGTTGGTATAAATGCATGGCCCTCGTATGTCTCCACAAATGAGGGTGGACATTCAGGGGGACATCCGGGCATTTCTCCCTTGCAGATGCGGCGTATTTCTGAATCCGGAGCCTTGCCGTATCATCGCACATGGCGTTACGGATTCCTTTGCGCTCCACATAAAAGAGCCATTCCGATGACATCCATGTTTCGCCCGGATGGAACACCTTCATATAATTCTGCAGATGTTTTACAGTATCTTTCATCAAGGGGACTATCCTGGTTTTCTTCCCTTTCCCATGAAGCGTCACAGTCGGCGTCCTGTCAACTTTAATGTCGCAGATTTTCACATCCAGAACTTCCTGGATACGCGCCCCGGTATCATACAGAAAGATCATCAGGAACTGATCCCGCACTCCGATCTCCGTCCTGGTGTCCGGCTCTGCAAGAAGCGTTTTTACTGCTTCTTCCGACATATAATCCACTTTCGCAAACCGGTCATTTTTTTGGATTCCGATAGCTGCCAGCCCGCTTGCAATGCTGATATATTCCGGGCGGCAGGCTGCGGCATAGGAAATAAATGCCCGGATGGCCGCCAGCCTGTTGTTGCGCGTAGCCGGAGCGGCGTTCTTCTCTGCTGAAAGCCAGTCAAGATACGAGTTCACCATTTCATATGTGACCATCCCGGAGGTGACGGACAGTACAGAGATATTTTTTTGCTCGGCTGTATATTTAAGGAACTGGTTCAGGGTTGTCCTGTAAGCCTTTACGGTATTACTGCTCGCTTTCCGTTGGTTCGGCAGGTAGACCAACAGGAAATCACGCAAAAGTGTGAATAACTGCTCGTCTTTTACTTTTCCCATAGTTCCACCCGTGGAATCAGATGGTTCATGCCTTCCCAGTCAATCCCTGCCGATTTTATCAGATTTTCCGGGAGAAGATGGATGTAATAAGCCGTCGCTTCCAGATCCCTGTGTCCCATGTATGTCTGTAAGTAAGGCAAACGGGAACCGAGGTCTTTCTTTTCGTCAAGCCACCGGTTCAAAACAGCAGTGGCAAATCGGTGCCTGAGATCGTATACTCTTACTGAGGGAAGAAGGTCTTTTGGAACATCCGGTTTCGATAAGGCAAAAAATCTCTTAAACTTTCCCTGCATCCATCCGGCGGAGTAGGGGCCGCCGGATGGCGAGGGGAAGAAAAATTCGCTTTCAGGAAACGCCGCATCACGGACAGCCGCATAGGATTTTGCCAGGGAATTCATCTCATCCGACATGACGATGTTGCGGCTTTTATGCTTCTTCGTTTCAATGATACGCAGCTCCCCGGTATTCAGGTCCACTTCATTTCTCTTA